>JAGAIZ010000003.1 GCA_017626325.1 Lachnospiraceae bacterium
TATGGTTACATCCCTGATTTTTCCGGTGTTTTTCCAGGCGGTGGGTTCCAGCCTGAAAAGCTCTCTGCTGACGGTGATCCGTACCGTGGTGCTGTTTGTACCGTTGGGCTTCTTGTTTTCCCGTTTTGGGCTGAATTGGTTCTGGCTGACTTTTCCTATAACAGAACTCATCACAAGCTGCTTTGGCGTGGCTTTTTATCGCCAGTTTCTGAAGAAAGATTATGTGCGGGAACCGAAACAAATTCGTTCGGACGGCGGCATTATCGCTCTGAAACCGTCCAAACCGGGTGTGATCATTACCATTGCCAGAGAACATGGTTCCTCCGGCAAGCAGATCGGGAAATTGACGGCGCAGAAGCTGGGGATTCCGTTCTATTATAAAGAAATGATTGCACTGGCAGCCCATGAAAGCGGACTGGACCAGGAGTTTATCTCGGATATTCATAAAAATTCCCCGGATATTCTGCGAAACCTGTATCTTAGCAGCCATGTGGTGCAGCAGGCAGTTGCGGCGCAGGAGAAGATCATTTGTAAGATCGCGGACAGCGGAAGCTGCGTCATTGTAGGCCGTGCCGCCGATTATGTGTTGAAGGACTACGACAATGTCATCCGGGTTTTTGTCCGCGCACCGGGAGAATACCGCATCAGGCAGGTCATGGAGGTCTATGGCGACACCCTTGCGCAGGCAAAGCGCAATATTCGCCGCTCTGATCAGGCAAGAGCCGCTTACTATAAACACATTTCCGGCAATCGTTGGGGTGATGCAAGGTATTATGAGTTGACAGTCGATTCTTCGGCAGGATTGGAGCAGACCGCAAATTTGATTACACAGTATGTTCTTGAGCGTATTAATTTCTCACAAACGTGATGGAACCCGGAGAAAGCATAAAATCCAGTCAGATTCTTTTCGAATCCAAAAAGTTGCTGTATAATAAGTTCAGTTTAGGGTATGGTTTCTTAGACAGGTAATTCGACCGGATAAAATACGGTATGATCCGATGACGACGGTGCATGACCTTGACTTTGGGAACTGCAGTTGCCAGACGTAATGGAAACATGGTAAAGCTGATAGAAGGCTTTGCCTGCATTTATTTGAATGGCGATGATATATTAAGTTGGAGTAATTTGCGGATTTGAAAACGGGCGAGTTTTTGTAGGAGGTACTTGTATGACTATAGAGGAAATTCTCGCAGGAGAATCCAGAAATGTAGAATTCAAGGAGAGCCTGCCGGATAAAAGTATTAAATATATGAAATCTGTGGTTGCTTTCGCCAACGGAAGCGGCGGTAAAATTATTTTCGGTATTGCCGACAAGACTAGAGAAGTGATCGGAATTGGTAAAGAAGTTGTATTCAAAACTATGGATGCTATTGCTAACGCAGTGTCGGATAGTTGTGAGCCGGCTATTATTCCAGACATCACTTTACAGACTATTGAGGAAAAGACCGTCATTGTGGTTGAAGTTTCCGAGGGCAGACAGCGCCCTTATTATATTAAATCTTTTGGCAGGGATGGTGGTGTATATGTTCGTATAGCCGGAACAACTCGCCTTGCAGATGAATATATGGTTAAAGAGTTGATGTTTGAAGGCAGTAGCCGTTACTTTGATCAGGCGCTGTGTGCCGGATGGGATATTACCGATGGGGAAATCGAAGCCTTATGCCAAGCTATGAAAGATCAGGCTATCAAGAATGCCCGCAACGAAGAACAAAAAGAATCCATCAAAGATGTTGGACGACAGCAGTTGCTTTCCTGGGGCATTTTGATTGAACGGGAGGGACAATATTATCCCTCTAATGCCTATGCCATTTTGACGGGTTGTGGCGCACTTCATGTAGCGACCCAATGCGGCGTATTTAAAGGAACTACCAAAGAGGTATTTGTGGATCGTCGGGAGTATACTGGACCCATATGGGAGCAGATTGACCAGGCATATCAATTCGTCTTGCGAAATATTCACATGGGAGCAACTTTTGAAGGTATTTACCGTCAGGATGTCTATGAAATCCCGCCGGACGCGATTCGGGAATTGATTATCAATGCTGCTGTGCATCGTAGTTATTTAGATCACGGAAATACGCAGATTGCAATCTATGATAATCGACTGGAAATTACTTCCCCTGGTAAAATTCCTATGGGACAAACACTGGAACGTATGAAAGAAGGCTATTCTCAAATTCGTAATGAAGCGCTTGCTTATGCGTTCTCTTACATGAATTTGATTGAACATTGGGGTAGCGGTATTCCTCGCATTATCGGAAAAGTAAAAGCTGCCAGATTGCGGGAACCAGAGTTTATTGGTGGGGAAGTGGACTTGCGAGTCAATATTTATCGGGGTCAAATTGAGGTCAATGACCACAAAAATGACCTCAATGACCACAAAAATGACCTAGATAAATCAAAAATTGATTTATCTACACGATTGATAAAGATTATTCGCCAGAATCCGGCAATGACGCATAAAGCATTAGGAGAAGAGTTATTAGTTTCAGCAACTACTATCAAACGGACGCTTGCTAAGTTGCAGCAGGAGGGTAAAATTATTCGCGAAGGATCTAATCGTAAAGGAAAATGGATTGTGGTTGATAAGTGATTAGATTAAGTGAGGGTAAATGATAATTTGACAGGATGAAGTGCGGTATGCCTCAATAACAACGAGGCAAGATCCGGACAATGATATAAGATACAATATTCAATGAAACAAGGATGATTTTGGTGACGACAGAATATCATCCTGACAGTAACGGAGTAACCATGAAAGAACGAATTTATGTATGCCACACCTTTTATCATGTATATGTAAGCTGCCTGAAAGAATTGGCGCTTCCTGCGGACAGGCAGGGTAAGGCGATCCTGATGCTTAGCACCATGTCCAATAATTTCGGGAACTTAAAAGAGCGCGCCGAACAGTGTCCGCTTTTCGAAGAAGTGTTTTGGTTCCACGAGAAAGAGGATACGTTCTTCCCGGAGCTTAAGAAATATCATACGGACCGGGGCAATCTGTTGCTCAATATGTTGGCCCGCATCCGGTATACGAAGCTTTTGGGTAAGCTGGAGGAGCAGTATGTTCCGGTGGATTTCGGGCAGTACAAGGATATCTATGTATTCTGTGATTCCGATCCCATCGGGTATTACTTAAATTATAAAAAGATATATTATCATGCGGTGGAGGACGGACTCAACTGTATCCAGTATTACGATACGGCGCGCTATGATAACAGAGGGCATTTCGGGCTGAAAGCCTGGATGTCGGCACGGAATCTGATCTTCATCCAGAACGGCTACGGTAAGTATTGTCTGGATATGGAGATCAATGACTTAAGCGTGGTGCCCTATCCCTGCGCTAAATATATCGAAGAGCCCCGTGCGAAGCTGGTTGAACGGCTTACGGAAGAGGACAAGGATATCCTGATCCGGCTGTTTATCGAGAATCCGGACGGCTTGACAGAACAGTTGAGAAAAGGCGCGGAGCATAAAATTATGGTGCTGTCGGAGCCGCTGTGCGATCTTAACGTGCGCAGACAGATCTTCTCTGATATCATTGCGCAGTACAGTGTGATCGACGGGGAACAGGCACAGGTGATTATCAAACCCCATCCTCGCGACGTACTGGATTACCGGAAGGAATTTCCGGAGCATATCGTGTTAAGCGGCAGTTTTCCCATGGAAATACTGAATTATATACCGGGACTGTCTGTTGACCGGGTGATTTCGGTATTGACGGTGCCGGACGGAATCCGGTTCGCGAAGGAGATCCTTTTCCTGGGAGAAGATTTCATGGACAAATACGAGGCACCGGAGCTGCACAGACAGAATGAGATGCTGGAATGAGCGTTAGCAAGTGGGAACAGACGAAGTCTGCTCCAGGAAATTTGCAGTTCCCGATATTCTATAGTATAATAAATAAATATGCGATTATAAAGGAAGTATACGATGCTTAGGATTTTAAAGAAAATGAACCTTCTGTTAGACAGGAAGCAGAAGCGGACGATGATAGGAATCATACTGATGATGCTTGTGGGCGGCGTGCTGGAGAGTCTGGGCGTTACCATGCTGGTGCCGATCATCACGATTGTCATCGATCCGGTTAAGGTGGAGCAAAATAAATATCTGTCCGCTGTCTATCACGGATTGGGACTGGAAAATACGACCCAGTTTGCGGTGGTCATGCTGGTGGTATTCGTGGGTGTGATTGCGGTGAAGAATGTTTACCTGTTTTTTCAGCAGAAAATTCAGCTTAAGTTCGTATACACCAATCAGTTCGCCACTTCAAGGCGTATGATGATTAATTTCATGCAGAGGCCTTACGAGTATTATCTGAACGCTGATACCTCGGTGATTCAGCGTAATATTACGTCGGATGTGAATAATATGTACGGGCTTATCTTAAGCTGTCTGCAGCTTTGCAGCGAGTGTATCGTTTTCATCTGTCTGGTGGGCGTGCTGCTTGCCATTGACGCGATGATGATTATGATGGTGGCGGTCCTGATGGTAACGCTGCTGTTTGTGATTAAGAAAGTGCTTAAGCCTATTATGGTGAGAGCCGGACAGGAGAATCAGGACTATTACAGCGGCTTGTATAAGTGGATTGAGCAGTCAGTTATGGGCATCAAAGAGATCAAGATCGCCAACAAAGAGAATTATTTTATTAACGAATATGCCAAATGCGGCGCGGGATATGTGAATTCCGTGCAGAGGTATAATATATTCAACGCTACGCCAAGACTCCTGATTGAGACGGTATGCATCGGCGGTATGATTGGGTATTTTATCATTATTATATTGCAGGGCGCGCAGGTGACGGACCTGCTGCCGCAGCTTTCCGCCCTCGCGATGGCGGCCATGCGGCTTCTGCCCAGCGTCAACCGCAT
This sequence comes from Lachnospiraceae bacterium, assembly GCA_017626325.1. GTDB lineage: Bacteria > Bacillota > Clostridia > Lachnospirales > Lachnospiraceae > UBA3282. The sequence continues at coordinate 4,872 of JAGAIZ010000003.1, forward strand.
CAACAATTACCAGACCTCGATCTCCTATTTCGAGCCGTTCTTCATGGGCGTCAGCGATAACCTGCAGGAAGAGATTCACGACGAGCAGGTCAGCTACGACGCGGAAAGCTATCGGCGCAAGGCGGAAGTGGAGAAGCTGGAGATCAGGGACGAAATCCGGCTGGAGGATATTACCTACAAGTACCCAAACAGCGATGTGCTGATTTTTGACCATGCGAAGATGGAGATTCCCATCGGCAATTCGGTAGGGATCGTGGGTACTTCCGGCGCGGGCAAGACTACGATCGTGGATATTCTGCTGGGATTACTGCAGATTGAGAGCGGCCGTATCCTGGCGGACGGCGTAGAGGTGAGAGAGCACTATGAATCATGGCTGAAAAATATCGGATATATTCCGCAGACTATTTTTATGATTGATTCCACCATCCGCAAGAATGTGGCGTTCGGATATCCCGATGAAGAAATCGACGACGATAAGGTCTGGCGGGCACTGAAGGAGGCGCAGCTCGACGAATTTGTAAGAGGGCTGCCGGAAGGGCTTGACACCAGCATCGGCGAGAGGGGCATCCGCATCTCCGGCGGGCAGAGACAGCGTATCGGCATCGCCAGGGCATTGTTTGAAGACCCTGAGGTACTGGTGCTGGACGAGGCGACTTCCGCGCTTGACAATGAGACAGAGGCGGCGATTATGGATTCCATCAACAGGCTGCACGGCAGGAAGACGCTGATTATCATTGCGCACAGATTACAGACTATTGAGAAGTGCGACATGGTATACCGGGTGGAGAACGGAAGCGTGACGAGAGAACGGTAACGGAAGGCGCTTGCGTTAAACGGGTACTTCCGGACAATGGGATAAATAGTGTACGAAGAAATGAGGATTGATATGAAAAAGTTATGGAATTTAGGCTGGGACATGTATAAGAAGCATGAGGAGGGCATCAACTATCTGATTTTCGGTTTCCTTGCTTTCGTGCTGAATTATGTGCTGTACTGGGTGTTTGAATCCCTGATGAATCTGCATTATATGGCGGCTACGGCGCTGTCCTGGGTGCTGACAGTGGTGTTTGCCTATTGGACGAATCGTACTTTCGTGTTTAAGAGCCAGAACAGGGAACTGCAGTCGGTTGGCAGAGAATTTATATCTTTTATCGGGGCCAGAGTGGCTACGGAGGTGCTGGAGCTTGTCCTTATGTATGTGATGGTGGACTGTATGCACGGCAACGAGTATGTGGCGAAGCTGATCGGACAGACATTGGTGATTCTTACCAATTATGTGCTCAGTAAGATATGGATTTTTAAGGATAAAAAGTAAATGCGCAGACAAGTGTGAGGTAGAAGGTTTCGTATGAAAAAAAAGAGGCAGGCTAATTTTGAATTGCTGCGTATTGTGGCGATGGTTATGATTATAACGCTTCACTATCTGGTAAAAGGCGGCGCGGCTTCTCCGTTGACAGAGGACAGTGCGCTTCCGGTTTATTTTGCATGGCTGTTGGAGTCCTTCTGTCTTGTGGCGGTGAATTGTTATGTGTTGATCAGCGGTTATTTTCTGGTGGAATCTGACTGGAAGCCGGGACGGATAGTGTCTCTGGTTTGTCAGGTTCTTTTTTATTCCCTGCTGATTCCGGCAGCGCTTATCCTGACAGGGGTAATCTCTGCAGACAGTGTCAGTCTGTATGAATGGGCAGAGTATTTGTTTCCCATCAGCACGGAGCATTACTGGTTCGCTACAGCGTATTTGATGATGTATCTGTTTGCGCCGCTTCTGGCGGAGGGAATCCGCAGGATGGACAAGAGGAGCCTGCAAATTGCGACCGGCTTGCTCCTTTTCTTCTGGACTGTTGTGAAATCGTTCGTTCCGCTTGCCTTTGCCACAGACCGGTTCGGGTATGATTTCGGGTGGTTTCTGTGCCTGTTCGTGTTGGCGGGCTATTTGAGAAGATTCGGTCTGCCCTGGCTGGAAAAGAGATCCCATGCGGTATTCCTGTATGCGGCAAGCAGCGTCGGGGCGTGGGCGCTCATGCTTGCATGTGCGGAGGTATCCGGCGCAGTGGCGGCGCTTTCCGTATATGGAGAGAGAATCTATACGTATAATCATATATTGTGCCTGACAGGGGCGGTTGCGCTTTTCTATGTGTTCAAGGACAGCCCCGTTTCGGAAGGCAGGGCGTCGGAGCTTATCTGTAAGGCGGCGCCCTACACCTTCGGCGTCTATCTGCTGCACGAGCATGTACTGGTGCGCTATCGGTGGCTGGAATGGGCAGGCGCGGATGCGGCGGCAGGAACTTGGGGCTTTCTGCCCCATATGCTTATATGCGTGGCGGCGGTATATGCGGCGGGAACAGCGGTTGACTATATAAGGGCGCGTTTGTTTGAGATGGTCAGGAAAGGATTGCGGCACAGAGCATGAAGAGAGATAACGCGGTAGTTCTTACTATGTATGAAAAATATTGTAAATATAGCAGATATATTGAGAATATTATATTCCCGCTTCTCCTTATAGTCTATCCGCTGATGAAGGTGAATCAGGGAATCGATGTGTCGGATACGACGTACAGCCTGGGTAATTTTCAGTATTTTGGTTCCATGGAGGGTACGTGGATGGTGGCGACTTTTCTCGCGAATGCGGCGGGAAGTCTGCTGATGCATCTGCCTTTCGGAGGCACATTGTCCGGCATGAATTTCTATACGGCGCTGTTTCAGTCAGCGACGGCGCTTATGGCTTATATGGTGCTGAAGAAAAGGATTCCTGCGCCGCTCGTTTTTACGGGAGAGTTTATGGCGCTGGGGCTGTGCTGGTGTCCGTCCGCGATTCTGTATAATTACCTGACATATCTGCTGATGACGGCGGGGACGCTGCTTCTGTACTGCGGGGTGCTGGCGCGGCGCAGGGCGGCGGGAAAGGGAACCGCAGGGCAGGAGACGGCGAAGGGAACGGACGGAAAGCGGGCAGTACTTCTGTATATCGCGGCAGGCGTCTGTCTGGGAGCCAATGTGGCTGTGCGGATGCCCAATGTGGTGCAGGCGGCGTTTATTGTCGTGGTATGGTATGGCGCGGCCCTGCAACGGCGCAATGGCGGACAGCATCCGTGGAGACGCGCCGTGACGGATACGCTCTGGTGTATGCTCGGATACGCGGTGGGCTTTGGCATTCCTTTTGCGGCGATCTGTGCAAAATACGGCGTGCGGGCTTATCCCTCCATGGTACAGACGCTGTTTGCCATGACGGAGAAAGCGGCGGATTATAAACCGGCTTCTATGATAACGGGAATGTTTGGCGATTATTTCACAGGGCTGTACTGGCTTGCTTTTGCGGGAGTCTGCATTGCGGCAGGCTGGTTTGTGATGAAAATACAGGAGAAATTCCTGGCAGAGCATAGAGCGGCGCGCATTCTGTGCAGACTGGGTTATCTTGCGTTGCTGTTTGTGCTTTTGCGGTTTTACTGGGGCAGGGGAATGTTCAGCTTCCGGTATTATGAATACAGCAGCATGTACTATCCGACTGTCCTGCTTCTGCTGATCACAATCGCCGCCGCCGTGGCCTGTCTTGTGAAGCAAGAGGCTTCCATAGAGCGAAAGCTGCTGGCAGCGGTGGTGCTGGTGCAGATCTTCGTCACGCCTCTTGGGAGTAATAACAAGCTGTATCCGATTATGAATAACCTGTTTCTGGCGATCCCCTTTGTTCTGTGGGAAGGAGCGAACCGGTGGGAACGGGGAAGCCTGCGGTCTGCAAAACAACAGCCGGGCAGGCAGAAAGCAGGGTTTGTATGGAAGGCTCCTTTTGTACTATTGTGTCTGTTCGTGCTGGTTCAGAGCATCGGTTTCCATGTGCGCTTCGTATTTCAGGACGGCGTGCAGGGGGAGAGCCGGACGATGTGCGTGACGGCGCCCTCCAAGGCGGCGAACGTATATACCGGACAGGATAACGGCGAGCTGCTGCAGGAGCTTGCGCTGTATGCGCAGGAGGAAGAGCTGGCAGGAAGAGAGGTCATCCTGTACGGAGAGATACCGGGACTGGGCTATCTTCTGGATATGCCCCCGGCATTGTCTACCTTCTGGCCGGATCTGGATTCCTACCGTATGGCGGAGTATGAGCGGGATATGGGACAGGTTGAGGCCACGCTGCGGCAGGGCGGTGAAGCGCCGGTGATCATTCTCGCATCTTCTGCTGCGGCATATCTGAGTGAAGACGCGGACGCGATGAACTGGTTCGGGGTAGACCGGGAAGCGATGGCGGCGGATGAGAAGCTTGGGATGCTTGGCGGATTTATGCGGGAGTATGGTTATGAAGAGACGTTTTGCAATGCGCGCTATGCGGTGTATATGACAGAGCAATAGAGGACGGCTGTCTGGATGGACGACCTGCCGGAGAAATATTCGTGGTAGAAGAAAAGGGATTATGGTATACTCGACTTGTATATGGCATATCCGATACAGACCTTTCGGAACGGAGGAAAGAAAAGATGATTAATTTTAACGTGCCGCCCTATACGGGCAAGGAACTGGAATATATCAAACAGGCGGTGGAGAATCAGAAAATCTGCGGCGACGGCCCTTTTACCATGAAATGTAATGAGTGGATTGAGAAGAAGACCGGAACGGCTAAATGTCTTCTGACGCCGTCCTGTACCCATGCGACGGAACTTGCGGCGCTGCTTGCGGATATCAGGGAGGGCGACGAGGTGATCATGCCTTCCTATACCTTTGTATCGACGGCGGATGCTTTCGTACTGCGGGGGGCGACGGCTGTCTTTGTGGATATTAGGCCGGATACGATGAATATAGACGAGACGTTGATTGAAGAGGCGGTTACGGAGCGCACGAGAGCGATTGCCCCGGTGCATTATGCGGGCGTGGGCTGCGAGATGGACGCTATTATGGATATTGCAAAGCGGCATAATCTGATGGTCATCGAGGACGCGGCGCAGGGCATTATGGCGACGTATAAAGGCAAAGCGCTTGGCACCTTCGGAGAGTTCGGGTGCTTCAGCTTCCATGAGACGAAGAATTTCAGTATGGGCGAGGGCGGCGCGCTTCTCATCCGGGATGAAAAATATATTGAAGACGCGGAAATCTTCCGGGAAAAGGGAACAGACAGAAGCAAATATTATCGAGGGCAGATTGACAAATACCGTTGGCAGAACTATGGCTCTTCGTATCTGCCAAGCGACATGAACGCGGCGTATCTCTATGCGCAGCTTGAACTGGCGGATGAGATTACCCGGACCAGAATGGACAGATGGAACGAGTATTGGGAGCTTCTGAAGCCGTTGGCGGAGGAGGGTAGAATCGAACTGCCGTATATCCCCGGTCATTGTGAGCACAACGCCCATATGTTCTATATTAAGGCGAAGGATATTGAGGAGAGGACGCGCTTAGAGGCGTTCCTAAAAGAGCGGGGCGTATATGCCGTGTTCCATTATATTCCGCTGCATACTGCGCCGGCAGGCATGAAATTCGGCAGATTCCATGGGGAGGATAAGTACACGACCAAGGAAAGCGAGAGATTACTGCGCCTGCCGATGTTCTATACGCTGAAGGCGGAAGAGGTGGAGTATATTACGGAGCAGGTAAAAGCGTTTTACCGGATGTGATTCAGGATATTGTGAGAAGCATACAGGTATGTGTGGTATATGAAAGAGAAACAATATGGCGGAAAGTATAAAAACTGCATATTGACATTTGCCATTATGGCGCTGAATGTGCTTCTGATGGCCCTTTGCTTTGATTTCTATTATGATCTGAACGATGATATGCTGATGAAGGATGTTATGTCCGGCGTATATACGGGAACGCCGGATGGTCATAATATGCAGACGCTTTATAGCCTGGGCGCTTTTCTTGCATGGTGCTACAGGCTGTGCGGGCGTGTGCCCTGGTATGGACTGTTTTTGTGTCTGTGCCAGTTTGGCTGTTTCTTTCTGACAGGCGTAAGGCTGACGGGAATGCTGGATTGCCGATCCGGTTCCTATAGTCCGCGGAAGGAGCCGGGGGACAGAAGGGCTGGCATCGCGTTGAAGATTATTGTTTTATCAGCGCTGTGTCTGTTTCAGTGGGGCATATTCCTGACGCATTTGGTCAACGTACAGTATACGGTTACCTGTGCGCTGATGTCCGCGACAGCGATTTTCCTTTTCGTCACGACTCCGCATACAGACAGTGCGAAGGAATTTGTTGTACGCAATCTTCCGTCCATACTGTTGGTGATTGTTGCCTATCAGCTTCGCACGGAGATGCTGCTTTTGACGCTGCCCTTTGTGGCGCTGGCGGGCGTGTCCCGCTGGGCGGAGGAAGAAAGGATATTTACCAGGACCAACTGGATGAAATATGGTACGGTTATCGGCGTTATGTTGGCCGGAATGGTTCTGTCGGGGTGTGTGGATCTGGCTGCCTATGGCAGCGCGGATTGGAAAGACTTTCGCCGTTTCTTCGATGCGCGCACGACGGTTTATGATTATTATCCGGAGGTAATTACGCAGGAAGAATACGGACAGGCTTTGGAAGGGCTTGGCGTAACCAGGGCACAGCAGACGCTGCTTTGCAATTATAATTTCGGACTGGACGATAGTATAGATACGCAGATGCTTGATAAGGTGGCGGATTATGCCGCGAATACTGTCGGAGCCTCCAGAGACTGGGGCGCTGTTTTCGGGGAGCAATTGAGGTTGTATCTGTATCGGACTTTTCATGGCGCGGACGCGCCTTATAATGTGATGGTGCTGTGGGCATATGCGGCGGTGCTGGCAGCAGGCATCTGTGCGTGCGGCAGCCGGCACCGTTATGCTTTCCTGTGGCAAGCCGCGCTGCTTGTTGGGATACGGACAGTCCTCTGGATGTTTATTCTTATGCGGGGACGCGACCCGGAGCGGATCACGCACTCCTTATATCTGGTTGAGTTTATGCTTCTTATGGCATGGCTTGTGCGGCTTATATCCGAGTCTCAGATCAGAAATTATGTGCTGCACGGAATGGCGGTTTTGTTCCTGCTTCTGACTGTCGGGAACCTGCCGGAAGAAATACGTATGGTGGAACTGAATCAGCAGGCCCGGGCAGCGGTGAACAGTGATTGGCAGGATATTGACGCTTACTGCCGGGCGCATGAGGAGAATTATTATTTCGAGGACGTGTATTCCACGGTGGCCTTCTCGCAGAAGATGTTTGACCGTGCGGATAATACGTATGCTAATTATGACATTCTGGGCGGCTGGCTCTGTAAGAGCCCGCTCTGGCAGGAGAAGCTGGCGCGGTATCATATCGGCGATGCGGCGCGGGCGCTTGTGCAGGAAGAGAATGTGTATCTGATTGTGTCGGATACGGAAGCGGGGCTGCAGGGTTTTGACTGGATTGTGGAATATTACGCCGGGCAGGGAATTGCCGTCAGCGTGGAGCAAGGCGACAGGATCAATGAGCATTACGGGGTCTATCGGATCAAGAAGACAGGAACAAAACAGGTATGAGTAAAACAGTGCATTTGCGCCCCATGACGACGGCGGATACCGCTAAGATCGTCGCGTGGCGCAATAAGGATTTTGTGAGACACAATTTCATTTATCAGGAGCCTTTTACGGAAGCGGGGCATCTTGCATGGATTCGCAGTCAGGTTGAGCCGGGGCATGTGGTGCAGTTCATTATCTGCCTGGACGACGGCAGAGAGATCGGCAGCGTGTATTTCCGCGACATCGACAGGGAGAAGAAGACGGCGGAATACGGTATTTTCATCGGAGAGGAGGACGCTGTCGGCTGCGGGTACGGCTCTCAGACGGCGAAGCTGGCGCTTGCCTATGCCTTCGGGACACTGGGACTTCGGCGTGTGTTTCTGCGGTTCCTGGAAGAAAATGTCGGCGCGCGTATCAGTTACGAGCGGGCGGGGTTTCATCTGATAGAAGGGAAAGAAGAGATTGTGTCTTTGCGTCAGGGGGAGCGCCGGGTGCTTTTCATGGAAAGCGACGAGGATACATGGAGAGAAGCGTATGCAACCGGATTGCAGGCTCAAAGCATCGTCGGCATGAAAACAAATATCGGAAATGGAGAAGAGGATGAGTAAGCTGGTTAGTTTTGTGATTCCCTGCTATCGTTCGGAACAGACGATAGGCGGGGTAATAGAGGAGATCAACAGTACGATGGCCGGACTGCCGCAGTATAGTTATGAGATCGTGCTGGTCAATGACGCGTCGCCGGATGATACCTTTGAGGTGATCAGAGAGTTGTGTCGGCAGCAGCCTGATATCTGCGGCGTGAATCTGGCGAAGAACTTCGGGCAGCATGCGGCGCTTATGGCAGGCTTTCATTATGTGCGCGGCGAGATCGTGGTATGTCTGGATGACGACGGACAGACGCCTGCGAGCGAGGTCGGTAAGCTGCTGCAGGGGATCGAAGAGGGGGCGGATGTCGTCTACGCCAAATATGCCCACAAGCAGCACAATACTTTCCGCAATTTCGGCAGTAAAGTCAATGAATTAATGACCCGCGTGATGCTGGGCAAGCCGAAGGAACTGTATCTTTCCAGTTACTTTGCGGCAAGGCGGTTCGTGGTGGAGGAAATGCTGCGTTACACCAATTCCTATCCTTATGTGATTGGTCTGGTGCTGCGCTCCACGAAGAAGATTATCAATGTGGAGGTGACGCACAGAGAGCGCGAGATCGGCACGTCGGGTTATACGGTAAGCAAGCTTCTGGCGCTTTGGATTAACGGGTTTACGGCGTTTAGCGTGAAGCCGCTTCGGCTGGCCACGGTCATGGGCGTTATCTCGGCGTGCGGCGGATTTTTGTATGGAATCTATACCATTATCAAGAAGCTGTTTATCAATCCCGATGTGGTAATCGGTTTCAGCGCGCTGATGGCGGCTATTGTGTTTTTCGGAGGCGTGATCATGCTGATGCTGGGTATCATCGGGGAATATATAGGGCGGATTTATATTTCCCTGAACAATTCCCCCCAATATGTAATCAGAGAGAGTATTGATGAAAGAGATACAGTGGAATCTTAAGATCAAACTAAATATGGCGGCGTTCCTTCTGGCCACGGCGGGGACGCTGTGTTTTCCGCAGATTCTCAATCTTAAGGAGAACAGCCTGGGCTTTACGAACAGTATTTTCTCGGTGTTCGTCTGGCTGCTTTGCTTCTATGCAGTGAAAATTTCGCTGGAAACCATCGACCTTGCGGACAAAAGAGCGTGGCTGCTTGCGGCAATTCTTTCGGCTCTGTTTACTGCGGCGATGCTGTTCGGCGTCAGGCTGGATTCTGTGGAAAATGTGAATTTCAAGGACGCGGGGCTTTGGATATCGCTTCCGGTTCTGACCTTCCTTTTTACGGTACTTGTGCGGAAATTCTGGAACTTCCTGGGCGGGATGGAAGAGAAGCGGGCGGCCCTTACCGTGCGGGACGGGGCGGCGGTTTCCCCTCGTTTGGGGGATAGAACAGCCGATCTTGTGACCTTCTGTTTCCTGCTTGTGTGCTGGCTTCCGGTGCTGCTGGCGGTCTATCCGGGCTTCTTTGTCTATGATGCGCAGGATGAATATTTGCAGGTGGCGTCCAGAACCTTTACGACACATCATCCGCTCGTCCATGTCTTATTGCTGGGCGGTATCATCTGCGCCGTGCATAAGGCGACGGATTCTTATAATCTGGGCATCGCCTGTTATACGCTGTGTCAGATGCTTGTGGTTTCCGGCGGCTTTACCTTCCTGCTCTCCTATCTGCGGAAGCAGAAGGTGTCAAGGACGCTGCGGATTATCAGTATGCTGTATTTCGGGCTGTTTCCGGTAATCGTGATGTTTACGCTCTGCTCGGCGAAGGACGCGCTGTTTACCACGGCGCTGCTGCTTCTGCTGATATGCCTGTTGGAGATGAACTGGCATGGCGACAGCTTTTTTGCATCCAAAGGCTGGCTTGCGCTTTCTGCGGCGAGCGCGGCGGCAATGATGCTGTTTCGCAACAACGGGCTGTATGCCTTTCTGTTCCTGCTGCCGTTTCTGATCGGATACCAGAAGAAATACCGGAAGCGGGTGATCCTGTGGGCGGCTGTGGCTGTGGCCGGCTGTCTGCTTGTGAACGGAGGATTGAAGGTGGTCCTGCAGGCGGATGACAGCGAGAATCAGGAGATTCTTACGGTGCCGATTCAGCAGCTTGCCAGAACCTATAAGTACGCGCCGGAGGCGTTTAGCGAAGAGGACAAGGATATTCTGCATGAGATTCTGTCAGAAGAGGCGCTTTCTATGTATAACGCAAGACTTTCCGATCCGGTGAAGTATCGTTTCCAGAACGGGGCTTTCGCGGCGGACAAGGCCAGATATTTGAAGCTGTGGGTCAGAATCGGCTTAAAGAAGCCGCTGTCTTATCTGAATGCGTGGCTTATGACTTCCTATGGCTTCTGGTATCCCGATACGGTGATTAACGTCTATGCGGGCAATTCGGTCTTCACGTTTACTTACGAGGATTCCTCTTATTTCGGTTACGAGGTGGAAGAGCCGGGAGTGAGAGAGAGTAAGATTCCGTGGCTGGATGAAGCGTACCGCAGGCTGTCTCTGGAGATCGAGCAGGAGAAGGTGCCGATTTTGTCTATGCTTTTCTCCCCCGGCGGGCTGTTCTGGTTCTTTGCTTTTGTGTGCAGCTATATGCTGTACCGGAAGAATTACCATCTGCTCATGCCCTGCATCATGGTGCTGGCGGTATGGCTGACGGTGATTCTGGGACCTACTTACCTGCCCCGGTATGTGCTGATTCTGTGGTTTGCGCTGCCGCTCTTTGCGGCATTCCTGCTGGAAGAGGAACGGTTTCGTTCCTGTTCATGACAGCCGCAAACACAATGGAAAACGCAATGAGCCGTTTGGTTGTAAAAAAAAGACAATCGTGATATACTAAACAATAATTCTTCGAAAGAAAATAAGAACTACGGGAAAAAATATGAATCGGATAATCAATAAGAGGCAGGCTGTCTGCGGTACGGTATGGATCATCGTCATCAGTATCATACTGTGTCTGTGGCCGCTTCGTCTTGTGAAGGAAACGGTAGTCTCCGCCAGCAGCAAACAGATGGTGATGGAATCTGAGGCGGTGACGTCGGATTATGTCGTACAGCAGATGTTTATCGCCCAGTACGATAAATTAAAAAACATCGATATTTATTTTACCGAAGGAACTCCGGGCAGCGAGTTCAATTTCGTGCTCTATGACGCGGCTATGAATATCATCATGCAGCAGGTCATCAGCACGGAGGATATGGAGGAAATACCGGGCTACTGTACGGTGCAGGTGAATATCGATACCGAGGTCGGAAGAGAGTATTATTTTCTGATTCAGGGACTTGAGTCTCCGTTCCGTGTGGCGTATGAGAATACGGAGGACTGCGGTAATATTTATAATGGTACGCTGTATTACGGCGATGTGGAAGATACGGAGCACTGTATGATCGCCGAATATGATTACGAAGTACCGCTTCGCAAGGGCAAAACATTGGTATGTGATGCTCTTCTTGTGCTGTTTGCATGTCTGGTCACATATCTGAGCAGGCGTTATTACGGCAGCAGGCCGGAGCGCAATACGCTGATAACGGTAGAGAGGGCTTATAAGGCGGTCTTAAATCCTGTAGTCATCGCGGCCGGAGCGGCGGCATGTATCGCAATCTATCCGGGCAGGCTGTTTACAGAGGATACGGTGTCCGTCATATTCTATGAGGTGAGCGTCGTGCTGGCGGTGCTGACGGCTCTGTATGCGGTGAATCATGACAGAACCGGAATCGCAACGAACCGGACGGCGCTTAGCGTAATTGGCGCAAAATGGCAGGATTACTTACAGTCCGCCATGTTTGCGGGGGCGCTGTGGGCGTGCTGCAACTATATGAACGGTCTGTATGAGATCCACCATACGGTGGCGTACAGGCAGGTATTGATTTTCCTGGCGCTTTCGGTGATTGTAAGCTATAAGGGCGCGGAGCTTTTTCATTGGATTAATCTGCTCTATGCGGCAGCGGCGGCAGTTGTGGGAAGACAGTATTATGCGGATGCGATGGCGGCTCTGGAAGACCCGGAGGAGCTTGATTATCTGGTGGTGAAGCTGACTACATGGGTTGGTATTCTTGCCGGTTTTGTGATTGTGAATCTGCTCAGGGATATATTCAGCAGGAAATTAAGAAGGATTTCCGTGTGGTACGGTATTCTGGTGGCGGTATTCTTTACGCTGATCATCGTGTACCGCAACACGCGGGGCTGGCCGATCTATCTTGTCTGCGCGTTTACGCTGTTCTATATCAGAGTGGGGACATGGCATAAGAAAGAGAACTTTTTGCGGAATCTGTGCAATGGCATTCTGCTTCATTTTGGCGCCATGGTTCTATACTGCCTGCTTCACAGACCGTATATGTTCTATCAGTATTACAGATACCCGTTTATCTTCCACACAGTGACGATTTCGGCGGTCTATCTGGCGCTTGTGGTGTGCGCAGCACTGGTGAAGTTCTTAGACAGCTACAGAAGACGTCCATCTCTTGCGGGCACTTACAAAGAATTGATTCTGCTTGGCGTTTCGGCGGTCTATCTGCTGTTTACGCTGTCGCGGACAGGGTATCTTGCGATTGCGGCGACAGCGGTTGTGGTGATTCCGGTAAGCTGTTTTGCTATGAAGAAAAGGTGGCGGCGGATGGCGCAGAGCATCGGTATGATGGCGGCGGCGGTTGTTGTGTGTTTCCCCATTGTGTTCACGGCCCAGAGGATCGTACCGTCTATCGCGGCGGAGCCGGTTCTCCACGAGATAGAGGAACTGCCTGTGGAAGTGATGCATGGCAGGGTGATGGATTCCAATTATTATATTACGATTCAGCGGTTCGTGCAGGTCTTCCAGATGAAGGTGCTGGGAATTCCGGAGGATAAATGCGTGGAAGCTAACTGCATCGTCAGGGAGGACGGCGAACCGGCTTATATCAATTCTTATTTCGAGAATGGCGCAAAGCTGCTGCTTGCGTCGCAGGAGGATATGGCGTCGGGCGGAGAAGAAGAGCAGGAGGATTCCTATGCCAACGGCAGAATGGAAATCTTTACGTTATATTATGAGAACCTGAACAAAACCGGTCATCAGGAAATGGGGATTACGCTTCCCAACGGTGAGCTTATCGTTCATGCGCATAATATTTATCTGCAGGTAATGTATGACCACGGAATCTATGTAGGACTGGTATTTATCCTGCTGGGCGCAGGCACGCTTGTGCAGGCGGCGGTCTATTATCACAGGCGCAGGGAGGATACGGTGTGCGCGGCGCTGCCGCTGGCGGTCCTGATCCTGTTTGCGGTGGCGGGACTGACGGAGTGGATTTTCCATCCGTGCTGTCCGATTGCGTTCTGCCTGCTTGCATTGCTGGCGCCGCTGCTGGTTGATATGAAAAGAGAGGAAGCGTAAGCGCGGCTGTTTCACATACAAAGAGAGCTTTAGTCTGTGCGTTTATGCTGTGGCATTGATATGGAGAAGAAGAAACATCCTTTTAATGTAAAATTATTTTATAGAAGAACCTGCCTTGTCATTTATGATATTATCAGCGTGATACTGGCAAGCTATATGGCGATTCTGGTACGGTACGACTTTCATTTAGACCAGATACCGGAGCATTTTATGCGTCCGATCGAAGTGTTTATGCCGTTAAATATTCTGCTGACACTGTTGATTTTCTACTGTTTCCATTTGTACAGCAGTCTGTGGGCTTTCGCGGGCGAGACGGAGCTGCAGAATATCGTTGTGTCCTGCGTGCTTTCCACGCTGGCCAACGGCATTGGCCTGCAGTTTTTTAAGATGACGTCCCAGGCGGTACCCAAGAGCTATTATCTGTTGTATCTGTGCCTGCTTGTGATGTGTATTTTCGCCAGCAGATTTTCTTACCGTTTTTTCCGGGGATTAAAGCATAAGCAGCAGAATAAGAAGAACCGGATTTCGGTTATGGTCATCGGCGCCGGCGAGGCTGCCAATGTGATTATCAAGGAGATTGTCAACAGCAACTTTTCCACCATGGTCATTAAGTGTATCATCGATGACGATAAGGGGAAATGGGGCAGATATATCCAGGGCATCAAGGTTGTGGGCGGACGCGACAAGATCGTGGAGTGCGCGGACATCTATGAGGTGGACGAGATTATCGTGGCGATGCCCTCCGCCAGCAGGACGGAAATCAGGAATATTCTGGAAATCTGTAAGGATACGAACTGCAAGCTTCGTTCCCTGCCCGGCATGTATCAGCTTGTAAACGGCGAGGTGAATGTGAGCAAGCTTCGGGATGTGGAAGTGGAGGATCTGCTGGGAAGAGATCCGATCAGTGTGGATATGGATTCCATCGCCGGTTATGTGCAGGGCAAGGTGGTGTTAGTCACCGGAGGCGGCGGCTCTATCGGCAGCGAGCTGTGCAGGCAGATCGCCGCGCACAAGCCCAGGCAGTTGATTATTGTGGATATCTATGAGAATACGGTATATGACATTCAGCAGGAGTTAAAGAAGAATTATCCTGAGCTGGATCTGGTGGTGCTGATCGCGTCAGTGCGCAATACCAATCGTATGAATTTTATCTTCTCGCAATACCGGCCGCATATCGTCTATCACGCGGCGGCCCACAAGCATGTGCCGCTGATGGAGGACAGCCCCACGGAGGCGGTAAAAAACAATGTCTTTGGCACCTTCAAGACCGCGCAGGCGGCGGCTATGAGCGGGGTGCAGAGATTCGTGATGATTTCCACGGATAAGGCGGTAAACCCCACGAACATTATGGGAGCCAGCAAACGTATCTGTGAAATGATCATTCAGACCTTTGATAAGCATTATGAGACGGAATTTGTGGCAGTGCGCTTCGGTAACGTGCTTGGCAGCAACGGCAGCGTGATTCCGCTGTTCCGCAAGCAGATCGCGGCAGGCGGTCCTGTGACGGTGACGCATCCCGATATCATCCGCTATTTCATGACGATTCCCGAGGCGGTGTCTCTGGTGCTGCAGGCGGGCGCATATGCAAGGGGCGGAGAAATCTTCGTGCTGGACATGGGAGAGCCGGTGAAGATCCTGACCCTGGCGGAGAATCTGATCAAGCTGTCGGGATTCCGTGTGGGCGAGGACATCAAGATCGAATTTACGGGGCTTCGTCCCGGGGAAAAGCTGTATGAAGAACTGCTGATGGATGAGGAAGGCATGAAGGATACGGCGAATAAGATGATTCATATCGGTAAGCCGATCGAACTGGATGAGCAGGAGTTCTTCCGGCAGCTAAAGGAACTGAAAGATGAGTCCCAGATCGAGAGCTGCGATATCAGGCCGTTGATTCAGAAGATTGTGCCTACGTATCATTATACAAAGGAATAAGAACTGTAAGAGACAGAAAGGATAAGGACTGTAAAAGGGAAAGGAAGTGTGCGGTATGGATAAGAAACGGATTTATTTATCCTCTCCCACCATGCATGGAGAGGAACAGGAGTTTATTAAAGAAGCCTTTGATACCAACTGGGTGGCGCCGCTGGGCCCCAATGTGAATGCTTTTGAAGAAGAGATGGCGGCGTATACAGGCTGCGGTCACGCGGCGGCGCTGAGCGCGGGTACGGCGGCAATCCACCTGTCCTTAAAGCTGCTGGACGTTCAGCAGGGAGATATGGTGTTTGTTTCTGACCTGACTTTCTCCGCCTCCTGCAATCCGATTGTGTATGAGAAAGCGACGCCTGTGTTTATCGACGCGGAACCGGATACCTGGAATATGTCACCGGAGGCTTTGCGGAAAGCTTTCGAGCTGTTCCCGCACCCGAAGGCCGTTATCTGCGTCCATCTCTACGGGACGCCGGCGAAGCTTTCGGAGATCATGGCAATCTGCGCGGAGCACAATGTGCCTTTGATTGAGGATGCGGCAGAGTCTCTGGGCAGTACTTATCAGGGGAAGCATACAGGTACCTTCGGAGTATACGGTATCTATTCCTTTAACGGCAATAAGATTATTACTACTTCCGGCGGCGGTATGCTGGTGTCGGCGGACGAGGAAGCGGTCAGACGGGCTACCTTCTTAGCGACGCAGGCGCGGGATCCTGCGAGGCATTACCAGCATTCCCAGATAGGATATAATTACCGGATGAGTAATATTACCGCGGGAATCGGGCGGGGGCAGCTGCTCCATATCGGGGAGCACAAGGCGCTCAAGAATGGGATTTATAAGCAATATAAGGAAGCGTTTGCGGATATCGAAGAAATTACGATGAATCCGTTGAACCCGGACGGCGACGCGAACAACTGGCTGTCCTGCATGACGATTGGGGAAGGATGTCCGGTTACGCCGGATGATATCATGGACGCGCTGGCGGCGGAAAATATCGAGAGCAGACCGATCTGGAAACCGATGCATCTGCAGCCGGTCTTCGAGCAGTATGATTTCCTGGCGCATCGCGCGGACGGCAGCAGCGTGGGCGCGGATATATTCGAGAGAGGGCTGTGCCTGCCCAGCGATATCAAGAATACGCCGGAGGATATGGAACTGATCATCCGCACGGTGCGAAAGTGCTTCGGCAGAGCATAGATTCGGCGGGAAGCAACAGGAATGCCGGGTATATACGGCAGACAGGAAAGGGAGGTTGAGCGGCATATGTATAAACATGGTATCAAACGTTGTCTGGATTTTGTTCTGTCGCTTGGCGCAATCATCATCTTAAGCCCGGTTCTGCTGGTACTCTGTATTTTGGTGCGCACGAAGCTGGGAAGTCCTGTCTTTTTCCATCAGGAGAGACCGGGTAGACATGAGAAGATCTTTACTCTATGCAAGTTCCGTACCATGACTGATGAACGGGACGACAAGGGCGAACTTCTGCCGGATTCGATGCGGCTTACCGGATTTGGCAAGTTCCTGCGGGCCACAAGCTTAGACGAACTGCCGGAGTTGTTCAATATTTTGAAGGGCGACATGAGCATCATCGGTCCAAGACCTCTGCTTGTCTCTTATCTGCCCTACTATACCGAACGGGAGAGGCTGCGTCACAGCGTGCGTCCCGGCTTGACCGGACTTGCGCAGGTGAGCGGACGCAACTTCATCGATTGGGATAGAAGGTTGGAAAAAGACGTAGAATATGTAGAGAACCTTACGTTTACCATGGACTTAAAAGTGCTGTTCATGACGGTGCAGACGGTCCTTGGACATTCTGAGGAAGTGGCGGAGGATACCAACGCGGTGGAGGGCAATTTCGCCGAGATTCGTAAAGCGCGTCTGGAAAAAACAGGAAAACTCGAAAAATAGATGGGATTTGGGAGGCAGTTACTTGAACATCTTAATTCTAAGCGCGGGAACCCGCGATAAGGTAGTGCAGTATTTTAAGAAAGAAATCGGAGACCGGGGCAGAATCATTGCGACGGATTGTTCCAATCTGGCTCCGGCGGTATATGACGCGGACGCGTTCTATCTGGTGCCGCGTATTACGGAGCCCGGATATCTGGATGTGATCCTTGACATTTGTAAGAAGGAGCGCATTGCGGGCGTGTTTTCTCTGATCGACCCGGAGCTGAGCCTGTTGGCGAAGGAGAGAGAGAAGTTCCTCGCGGTGGGAACGACGCCGATCATATCGGATTATGAACTGGTGGAGACCTGCTTTGATAAATACAGAATGTTCGAACTGCTTCGGAAGATGCAGATTCCTACGGGGAAGTGTTATCTGGATAAGGAAGCTTTTCTGCGGGCGGTGGATGCGGGAGAGATCTCTTATCCGGTCTTTGTCAAACCGGTGCGGGGCAGCGCCAGCATCCATATCAATAAGGTGTATGGCAGCAAAGAGATAGAAGTGCTCTACGATCTCTATGACGACCTGATGATTCAGGAATATATGGACGGACAGGAATACGGCGCGGACGTCTATATCGACATGATATCCGGGAAGTGTACGGACATATTCGTGAAAAAGAAAATTAAGATGCGCGCCGGGGAAACGGACAAGTCGGTTTCCTTTAAGGATGATAAATTGTTTGCCATGATTCAGAAATTCGTGGAAGAATGCGGATTTCGTGGTATGATAGATATAGATATTTTCGAGATTGGCGGCGTTTATTATCTCTCCGAGGTCAATCCCCGTTTCGGCGGCGGTTACCCCCACGCGTACGCCTGCGGAGTCAATATGCCTGCGGCAATCATCCGTAATCTGGCGGGTGAGGAGAACGAGGTGAGAATCGGAGCTTACCGTGAAAATATCTGTATGATGAAATATAATGAGATTGCGGTGCGGGATATGAACGGAGTGGAGATCGTACCGTAGGACATAGAGATGGAGAACACCATGGGGAGAGTATTGATACTCACGAATTCTTCCGGCGGCCTGTATGATTTCAGAAACGAGTTCGTGCAGGCGCTTCTGGCGGAGCATGAAGTATTGATCAGCATGCCGGATGATACGAAGGAGAAAGAATTACAGGCGGAGGGCTGTCGGATTATCAGAACAGCCATCAACAGAAGAGGCATCAATCCGATAGAGGACTTGAAGTTATACCGCACTTACAGTAAGATGATAAAGGAATACCGGCCGGATTTGGTTGTGACCTATACGATCAAGCCCAATATATACGGCGGTTTTGCGGCGGGCAGGCGCAAAGTCCCCTATATCACCACCATCACAGGACTGGGCGGGGCTTTCGATAAGACGGGAATCCTGCTAAAGGTGATCGTTGCTATGTACCGGATGGGGCTAAAGAAAGCGTCCTGCGTCTTCTTCCAGAATGAGGAAAACAGAGGTATCTTCCGGAAATTCGGGATTACGGCGAAGAAGAGCCGCATGGTGATGGGATCCGGCGTGAATCTGGAGAGACACCGGTATGAGTCATATCCTGCCGGGGAAGAAACCCACTTCCTGTTCGTGGGGCGTGTGATGAAAGAACGGGGGATTCTGGAATTTATCGAGGCGGCGAAGAAGCTGCACAGCGATAAGGTCTTTTTCGATATCATGGGATATTGTGACGAGGATTATCAGGAGCTTCTGGACAGTCTGGAGCAGCAGGGCGTGTTGCGTCAGCTTGGCTTTCACACGGAGGTGCATGAATATCTGGCGGCATCCAGCGCCATTGTGGTAGCGTCTTTTCATGAAGGGATGTCCAACGCGCTGATCGAAGGCGCGGCGACGGGCAGGCCGGTGATCGCTTCCAATATCAGCGGATGCATGGAAGCCTTCGAGGAAGGAAAGACAGGCTTCGGTTTTACGCCGGGCAGGCCGGAAGAGCTGATTGCGGCAATGGAGAGATTCCTGGGACTGTCCGTTAAGGAGCGCGCCGCTATGGGACGCAGAGGAAGAGAGAAGATGGAGCGGGAATTTGACCGTAAGCTGGTGACGAGGGAATATATGGATGAGGTGCATCATATTCTCAAACCACTGTCGTGATAAGTTATCATAAATAACAGATAATAAGAAAAGCAGGTTTGTGTCTGCGCGCTGCCGGCACGAACGTCTATAGATACGATAAGAAAGCGGCGCAGAAAAGAGGACGAGATGGGATTATATGAAGATTTGGTTAGTGGAAAAGAGAAGCTTTCATTGGTAGGCTTAGGCTATGTAGGTATGCCGATTGCGGTTGCTTTCGCGAGGAAAATCAATGTGGTGGGCTTTGATCTGAACGAGAAGAAGATCGAGCTGTATAAGAGCGGCGTTGATCCGACCAACGAGGTGGGCGACGAGGTGATTCGCAGCACGAAGGTGGCGTTTACCGCGGATCCTTCTAAGCTAAAAGAAGCGAAATTCCATATCGTCGCGGTTCCTACGCCTGTAAACGACGACCATACGCCGGATCTGACGCCGGTGGAGGGCGCCAGCCGCATTCTGGGACAAAACCTGACGAAAGGTTCCATCGTGGTGTTCGAATCCACGGTATATCCGGGCGTGACGGAAGATATCTGTGTGCCGATTCTGGAGAAAGAATCCGGCTTAAAATGCGGTGTGGATTTCAAGATCGGCTATTCCCCGGAGCGTATCAATCCCGGCGACAAAGTACATAGATTGGAGACGATTACCAAGATTGTGTCCGGTATGGATGCAGAGACGCTTGATACTATCGCCAGGGTCTATGAGCTTGTTGTAGAAGTGGGCGTGTACCGCGCGGAGTCCATCAAAGTGGCGGAGGCCGCCAAGGTAATTGAGAACAGCCAGAGAGATATCAATATTGCGTTTATGAATGAACTTTCTATTATCTTCCACAAAATGGGGATCGATACGCAGGCGGTACTGGAAGCGGCAGGAACGAAATGGAACTTCCTGAAATTTATGCCGGGACTGGTGGGAGGACACTGTATCGGCGTAGACCCTTATTATCTGACCTACAAGGCGGAGCAGCTCGGCTATCATTCCCAGATTATTCTGTCAGGACGCCGTATCAACGACGACATGGGCAAATACGTGGCAGAAAGCCTGGTAAAAGACCTGATCAAAGCCGACATTCCCGTAAAACACGCGAAAGTAGCGATTCTGGGATTTACTTTCAAGGAAAACTGCCCTGATACAAGAAATACAAAGGTGATCGATATTTATAAAGAATTGGGAGAATACGGGATCGCACCCATCGTGGTAGACCCGGCGGCGGACGCGGACGAGGCGAAGCGTCTCTACGGCATCGATTTCCAGACAATGGAGGATGTAAAAGACGTAGACGCGGTGATCATTGCGGTAGCCCATACCTGCTTCCGTGATTTGGACCGGAATACGATTAACAGTTTCTACAATCCGAAGCATAAGCAGAAGGTATTGATGGATCTGAAAGGACTTCTTAAGAAGGAAGACTATAAGACAGAGGATTATCTGTATTGGAGACTGTAGCATTGGTGAAAAGCAGAAAGAAATCTTTTGCAATTCTCATAGGGCTGCTGCTGTTCTTCCTGGGAATGCTGGCTGCGTATGGCGTCGGGGTGTATAATGATTCCGACCAGTATATTACCATGCATATTCACAGAGAGCCGCTGTATCCGCTGTTCCTCCTGCTGTTCAGGGTTATAGGCGGGGACGGATATCTGGTGGCTGCGGCTGCAGCGCAGAATATTCTTGCGGCGGTAAGCATTTACGTGCTGTCGGAATATCTTGCGGCGCGTTTTGGGCTGAAAACCTGGGAGGAGCTTGTGGTGGTGGCTTTGCAGTTAATGCCCCATCTGATGACGAAGTATGTGTCTGCGCTGAGCATTTTCCTGGAAAATTCGGTGATGAGCGAAGCGCTTTGTATTCCGCTGTTTCAGTTGTTTTTGTACTTCCTGCTGCGGATGATTTTCGAGGGCAGGAAGAGAGACATGGCGCTTGCGCTTTTGCTTGCCTTTCTATTGTCCATGACCAGAGGGCAGATGATGAGCGCTATCCTGATCTGGATGGTGGTGCTGGCGTTTCAGATGCTTCTGCAGAAGAAATACAGGCTCATAGTGCTGACGGTGGTCATAACCCTTGCGGTCTTCGGGCTGCGCAGCCTGTCCGTCCATGTGTATAATTATGCCGTGACGGGATACTTTATGGGGAATACCTACGGGCAGGTGAACACGCTGACCAACGTCATCTATGCCTGCGACGAAGAGGACGGCGGGGTATTTGAAGAGGGCAGTTTAGAACGGCAATTTTTCGACCGCTTCTATGCACAGGCCGATGAACTGACTGCCAACTATAAATACGGCGGCGATACTTTGACCGGGCAGGTACAGCATCTGGAGGAATATCACGACATGCTGAAATTCCAGGTGCTGGAAGCAAACCTGTCGGCATATTATTTCGGGCTTGGCGAAGTGGATTATTATGAGCAGAGCAGTATGTCTGATGAAATGGCGGGCGTCATGATTCGCGCCCTTTTGCCGGAGTGCTTCGGTCAGTGGCTGTATGATTATCTATTGTTGTGCGGGTACGGGTTTGTGAGAAGCATCGCGGTGGTGCATCCGCTGATTAACTGGGCGGCGCTGTTTCTTTATGCCGCAGCGGCGGTACTTGCCGTATGGCAGCTTCGGCGCAGGAAGAGCAGCGACGCCGTGTGGGTTATGGGCGTGGCGCTGTTGTTTATCTGTGCCAATGTGTGCGCGACTTCTCTGACGATCATGTGTCTTTCCCGGTATATGATCTATGGGTTTTCCATATTTTATATCGCCTTGTTCCTGTTGGGGCGGGAGTGGATGCAGAATAATAAATTAAAGCGAGGATAGGAAAATGGGTTATCAGGATATTACATTTGATGCGGACAGCGTGTTTCTGGTAGGCGGCGGCGCGGGCTTTATCGGATCTAATATATGTGAAGCGCTGATCAATATGGGCTACACGGTACGCTGCCTGGACGATTTGTCCACCGGAAAATATGAGAATATTGAGCCGTTAATCGCCAATGAGCGGTTTACCTTTATCAAGGGGGATATCCGTAATCTGGATACCTGCTTAGAGGCATCCAAAGGAGCGGACTATGTGCTCAACCAGGCGGCATGGGGCAGCGTGCCCAGAAGCATTGAGATGCCGCTTCTGTATGAAGAGGTCAATATCCGCGGTACCTTAAATATGATGGAAGCCGCCAGAGTAAACGGCGTGAAGAAATTCGTCTACGCTTCCAGTTCTTCCGTATATGGCAATACGCCTACGCTGCCGAAGAAGGAGGGGCAGGAGGGAAAAGTTATCTCACCTTATGCGCTGACCAAGAGGGTGGATGAGGAGTACGGACGTCTCTATAAAGAACTTTATGGACTGGACACCTATGGACTGCGCTATTTTAACGTATTCGGACGCAGACAGGATCCGGACGGCATGTATGCGGCAGTTATTCCGAAGTTTATCAAACAGCTTCTGCACGGCGAAGTGCCGACGATCAACGGCGACGGCAGACAATCCAGAGACTTTACGTATATCGATAATGTCATCGAAGCAAATCTGCGGGCGTGCCATGCCTCCGGCGAGGCGGCGGGACAGGCCTTCAATATCGGCGCAGGAGGCAGATTATATCTGATTGATATTTACAACCATCTGTGCAAGGCTCTGGGCAAAGAGGTGGAGCCGAACTACGGACCTGAGCGAAGGGGTGACGTGCGGGATTCCAACGCAGATATCAGCAAGGCGAGAGAACTGCTCGGTTATGACCCTGAGTATGATTTCGAGAAAGGAATTGCGCTTGCGATTGACTGGTATAAGGAGTATCTGCAGTAAGGAATGCAATGCGGCATTCTTTGTGTAAACAGACATTCATTGCAATTTCGATCATCATAGCAATTGCAAAAAGGTATTTTTATGGAAATCAGACTGGGCGGCTACCGTATTCAGGTAGTCAGAGAATATCATATTACCAATACCATGCCGAAGATTTATAATGCGGAGGGGCGGCTGCTTGAGACCTATTTTATTAAAAACAGGCACTCTCAGCACGCCCCTTTCGGGCATGAAGGGAAATATTTCTTCTGGGACAGGTACAATTATGGACTGGATACGCATTTCTACGGACCGGAATCTATGATAAGACCGCTCGGCAAACCGCTTGTGAAGTATGGGATGCTGACAGAGTCCAGAGTGATCGTGCCCAAGGAATATGAAATATTTCATAAGCATAAAGGGCTTGAAAAAGAGTTTCGATACATTTTTACGTATGATGAGAAGATTCTGAATGAAGTGGAGAACGCCAGGTTTTATCCGATTGCAGCCGGTATCTGGAATGCGGAGATGAAGGAAGATCTGCATGAGCGTAAGCAAAAGGATGTTTCCATACTTTCTTCCGACAAGGTGATGTGTCCGCTTCACAGGTTCCGTCTGGAACTGGCGAGAAAATGCAAAAACGAAGGGCTGGCGCACACCTTCGGCAGATTCGACGGCGGCGCCTATATAAAGAGCGTGGATGAGTGCCTGGACAGCTTCCGCTTCTCCGTCGTGATAGAGAATGATATCAGCGACTATTATTTCTCGGAACGGCTGACAAGCTGTTTTGCCGCGCAGACGATACCTGTCTATTTAGGGGCCCGTAAGATCGCGGATTTCTTTAATCCTGAGGGAATTATTTTCCTGCCGGGAACCGATCTGGAGCAGGCGGCGGCAGTATTGTCCAAGTGTACCAAAGAGGTCTATGAAGAAAGAAAAGCGGCGGTGCTCGATAATTATAACCGGGTGCAGGAATATGTGAATATGCAGGATTATTTGTATGAACATTATTTAGGCAAGTGACGATCTGATCGTTTGCGGACATGGAGGATTATATGAAATATAAAGTAGTCGTATTTGGCGTAAAAGATACTTCGGAAAATATCGTGAGCTTTATCCAGGAACAGATATGTCCGGTGGATCTGGTGATTACCATCAGCCCGGAGGTGACGAAGAAAAATCAGGTCTCCGGTTACAAGGGACTTTCCTTTCTCACGGAGAAATACGGGATTCCGGTACACGAGGCGGACAGTTATTTCCTGACGGATGAGAAGACACAGAAATTTATGCGGGAAAATGAATTCGACATCGGCATCTCCATGGGGTGGCAGAGACTGATGCCAAAATCAGTGCTTGACTGCTTCAAATACGGCGTATTCGGGTTTCATGGCAACTGCGGCTATCTGCCCTTCGGAAGAGGACGTTCGCCTCTTAATTGGTCGATTATTCTGGGAGATACGAGGTTTAATCTGAACCTGTTTCAATATGACGAGAAGGCGGACAGCCCCAATGTGTTTGCAACGGAGATGTTTTCTATTACACCTCACGACGATATCCGTACGGCACAGTACAAGAATATGATCTGCTCGAAGAACCTGATACGCAGGCTGTTAAAGGCGTATGAAGAAGACCGCATCGAGATCCGCACGGCTTCGAAGGATTTTGATTCCTGGTATGATAAGAGGACTGCGGCGGACGGCAGGATAGACTTCCATGCGCGAACGCGGGAAATCTACAATCTGGTTCGCGGTGTGGCGGCTCCTTTTCCGGGGGCGTACGCAATGCTCGGGGAGGAAAAGGTTACGGTGTGGGAAGCCCATCCCTTTGACGAGATGATCGATTTCTCGGCCTATGCGCCTGGGGAGGTTATTGACATCTTTGACGGCAAGCTGGTGGTGCGGACTGTAGACGGCTCCCTGCTGATTGACCGGTATGAGTGCCCAATACAGGTGACAGTGGGAGATGTGCTGGCGTAACAAAGCGATAAACCGCCTGGGAATAAGCGATGAATGGGAAAACACTCAGAAATGAGGATGAATATGAAAATTGCCATACGTATGGACGATATTTCTCCGCAGATGGATCATGTGAAATGGGAGCGTGCGGAGCGGATTCTTATGGAGCGGGGGATCGCGCCTCTGTTGGGCGTGGTGCCTGACAACCGGGATTCTAATTTGAACAGAGAGGATAAGCCGGAGGAGGAAGTCTTCTGGACTTTTATAAGGGAATGTCAGGAGAAGGGATATGTTCTGGCGCTGCATGGCTGTCATCATGTCTACGATACCGATCAGGGCGGTATGTTTCCGCTTAACACCTTCTCAGAGTTTGCGGGACATTCTTATGAGAAACAGTTGGAACGTCTTTCCCATGGAAAAGAGATATTGGAAAAGCATGGAATTCGGACGGAGCTGTTTATGGCGCCGGCGCACAGCTATGATAAGAATACATTGAAAGCGCTGAAGCGCATCGGCATTACGAAGCTGACAGACGGATTCGGAACGAGGCCTTATGAGTACTGCGGCATGACCTTTTATCCGATCGCCCATCATCTGGAGAAACAGTGGGATAAGCCGGGCTATACGACGCTGGTGCTGCATACGAATACGATGGAAGAGAAGGATTTCGAGCGTCTTGAGCGAATCGTGTCCCGAAGAGAAGTGATATCCTACAGCGAGTATCTGCAGGCAGAACCGCAGAAGGCGGGCGTAGGGCATCGGCTGTGGGAATACTGGATGGCGACGGCGAAGCGTGTGCTTGTACAGATCCGGTCAGGCAGATCGAGATAGAAGCTGAGAACCATACACCGAAGAAGGAGAATATCCATGGAACCAATAAGGGTACTGCATGTACTGGGCGGCACGTCGCTTGGCGGCGCGGAGAGCCGCATTATGGATTTATACCGGCAGATGGACCGCAGAGTGCTGCAATTTGATTTCCTTGTACACTCGGATGAGAAGCCGCGCAGGCCCCAGTACTTTGACGAAGAGATTCAGAAGCTGGGCGGGCGCATCTATGTGCTGCCTAAGATGAAATTATATAATTATCCGGTATACCGGAAAGCTGTCGTCCGGTTTTTCCGGGACCATCACGAGTTCGCGGCGGTGCACGGACATATGACGAGCACGGCGGGGATCTATCTTCCCATTGCGGAACGCTTCGGCATCCCGCATACCATTGCCCATGCCAGAAGCGCGGGAGTGGATAAGGGCGTAAAAGGGCTGGCTACGCGCATCCTGCGGCTGGGACTTGTAAACAAAGCGGAAGCGTGCTTTGCCTGCTCCGAGGAAGCGGCGGTATCGGTGTTTGGAAGGAAAGCGAACGCTGATGGACGGGTTACGATCTTTCCTAATGCGATTGACCCGGACAGGTTCGCTTTCCGGGACAAGGTACGCCGGGAAATACGGCATGAACTGGGAATCGAGGACGCCTTTGTGGTGGGGCATGTAGGGCGGTTTCATTATTCTAAGAACCATGAATATCTGATACGTGTTTTTGCAGCTTTCCGCGAGAACTGCGGGAAGGAGAGCGGCAGGCGGGCAGCGCTTCTTCTGCTGGGAGAGGGCGCGCTGATGGAACCGGCGAAAGCATTGTGCCGGGAGCTTGGCGTTGATCAGGATGTTATCTTTGCGGGAAACTGCGGTAATGTGGAGGCTTATTACAACGCTATGGATTTGTTCTGTTTCCCTTCCCGGTTCGAGGGTCTTCCGGGCACTGTGGTGGAGGCGCAGGCGAATGGCCTTCCCTGTCTGGTTTCTGACCGGATCACGAGAGAGGTCGGCATAACGGAGCTGGTTCGTTATGAGAGTATTGATGCAAGTCCGCAGAACTGGGCGGCGCTTATAGACGAGCGGGCGGCACACGAGGGTGCAAGGCGTTCCTATACAGAGGAAATCACCGCGGCCGGGTTCGACGTCAGAGAGCAGGCGCGCAGGCTGCAGGCGTATTATATGGGCGATTCTTCCGCTGTGTTAAAGCAGGCGGCGCGGTAATGCAGCAGACAACAGACAGGATTGGCAAGAGCCGGAATCTGCGGATTTTGAAAGGAGCATATAACGATGAGTCAGACGAAAAAGAAAATGATGCTGTTGGTGCCTATGCTCCATCAGGGCGGTTTTGAGAAGGTCTGTGTTGTGACGGCAAGGCTTCTGGAGCCTTATTATGACGTATATGTCGTTATTTTTGATTCCAAGGATATCGCTTATGATATCAAGGGAATCAATGTGATCGATCTGCGTCTTGGCAGCCGGGCGGGGCTGCCTGCCAAGGTACTGCAGGTGTTGAAGCGCTGTCATGCGGTCAGGGAGTTGAAGAAGACGCTGAACATTGATATCTGTTATAGCTTCGGTCCCACCGCCAATATTGTAAATGCGCTGACACGCCGTAAGAATCAGGTCTGGCTGGGCGTCAGAAGCTATATGGATATGGAGAATCCGAGGCAGATTCGTTTCTTTACCAGGCATTCGGACAAGCTGATCTGCTGTTCGGAGGCGATTCATAAGGAGGTTGAGGAAAAGTATCACTGCAGCCATGCGTATACGCTTCACAACCCCGTGGATATTGCGGAGGTGACGGCGCAGGCCGCAGAAGAGGAGGCGGAGCTTCCATGGGAAGAGGGCAGGATTATCGTCTCCATGGGAAGAGAGGATGTGGTGAAGGGCTTCTGGCACTTGCTTAAGATTTTCAGCGAGGTACATAAGAAGCTTCCTGATACGAAGCTGATGATTATCGGCAAGGGGGAGTTTGAGGACTATAAGCAGCTTGCCCTTGACCTTGGAATTGATGATGCGGTTTATTTTGCGGGACTGAAGAGGAATCCTTATCCGTATCTGAAAAGGAGCTCCCTGTATCTGCTGACCTCCTATCATGAGGGATTCCCGAATGCGCTGGTAGAGGCGATGGCGCTGGGGATTCCGGCGGTGGCGACAGACTGTATGACCGGACCGAGAGAGATTCTGGAGGATAAGTACGGCATCCTGATACCGAATATGTCTCCCGAGCCGGATTTGAACGCCGCAAATATCACCAGAGAGGAACAGACGGTTGCGTCCTGCCTGGTAGGACTGCTGCAGGATGAAGAAGAGCTGGAGCGCTACAGTCGTCTTGCCATAGAACGGGCGTCCATGTACTCTAAGGAAGAATATATCCAGAAGATCCGGGAATGGGCGGAAACGTAATCGATACGAGATAATATTGTAAATGCATGGAAGATGATAAGATGACGGCAGAAGAGATCAGGAAAAAGAAACAGCAGACAGGATGCGGACCGCGCGCGTCCTTCTGCGGCAAATGGCTGGGCACCAGAAGACAGATAGCAGTAAAAGCGCTGTTTGGGCTTCTCTATGCCCTTTTTATTGTGTTGGGAGATTTCGACAGGGTGCTGGTGCAGACGGGTGCGCAGATTGCCGGAAGGCTTGCGGGCTGGTGGCTGCTTGCTTTTCTGGTGCTGTCGGTTCTGTTCTTTGCGCTTTCCCGGTGCAGGATAAGCAAGAATGCGGAAAGGCAGGAGAAGCGGGCGCACAGGAAGTATATGTATTTTGTTTTCGCGGGAATCTGTTTTCTCTGCTGGCTTCCGTATTTTCTTATTTATTTTCCCGGCTGGGTCAGCAACGATTCGGTCTGGCAGTTGGAACAGGTCTGCGGCTGGGTGGAGCCGTCGAACCATCACCCCTTTTTCCATACAATGATTATCAAATGCTTCTTCATGACGGGCTTTCGGTTATTTGGGACCTATACGGGCGCGGTGGCGACTTTTGTGGCGGCGCAGATGATCTTCATGGCGTGTGTATACGGACTTGTGATATATGATTTCTACAAGAAGGGCGTGCACGGCTTCTGGCTTGCGTTTGGTCTGCTGTTCTATGCGGGACTTCCCATGAACGGGCTGTACGCTACTTATATGGGGAAGGATACGATATTTGCCGGCGTACTGCTTCTGTATGTGCGGGAGATTTTCTTGTTTCCGGAGAAAGAGAAACAGGAGGGCGGACTGGCTGGGGAGGATCACGCCCCGTTTCTCAAGAAGGCGTGGCGGCGGCTTAGCGCAGATAAGACATACATCCGGCTGACGCTTTATGGCTTCTTAGTCTGTGTGCTTCGCAGCAACGGCATCCTTGTCTATGCGGGCACGGCGGTATGTATGATATTCGCGGGGCTGATACACAGACAGGCACAATCCCCGCATTTTAGAAAGCTGCTAATTGGCAGCGCGGCTGTGCTGGGCTGTTATCTGATCTATCACGGGCCTGTGCTGAGCGCCATGCATGTGACGGGCCCGGATACCATAGAAGGGCTGACTATGCCGACCCAGCATATCATAAGCGCTTATGTAAATGGCGGGGAATTCACGGAGGAAGAACTGGCACTGTTAAATCAGGCAGTGCCGATGGACAATATAGCTTCTTATTACAATCCATATTATTTCGACATTGTGAAGGAATATATCCGGGCGGAAGGAAACCAGCAGGTTATCGCGGACAATAAGGGTGCTTTCTTCAAGGCGTGGCTTATGATAGGACTGCGCAATCCGGTGCAGTATCTGGACGCAGAGGTGCGGCAGACCTGCGGATACTGGATGTTTGATATCGATGAGCCTGTTTACGAGCAGTACCGTATGGCGGAGAATCCATTTGGGCTGACGGTAGAGCGCAAGGCATTCAGCTATGACTTCGGGCTGTGGATGGACGATTTCCTGATGAAATTCCAGGATTTCTATAACCGTGTGTGGAGTCTGGGGCTGACGACGTGGACAGTCTTTGCGTGTATGGCGTATGCGCTGTACCGCAGAAGAAGCTGTCTGCCGTATGTGCCGTATGTGATGCTGTTTGTGTCTCTGCTGCTGGCGACGCCGGTACATGCGGAATTTCGGTATACTTATGGTATGTTTGTGGCGCTGCCGCTGCTGATCGGGATGGCGGCCGCAAGAGAATGACAGAAATCATATTATTTGAAGAATGAAGTAAGTCTGGCTTGGGAGAAAGGTATAGGGAGTATGTCCATTACATCATTTTATTATCTGGGTTTCGTGGCTGTAGCACTGGTCTTATATTATGCGATCAGGCCCAAGTGGCAGAGCCGTTATCTGCTGTTGGTAAGCCTGCTGTTCTATTTTCTGGCGGGAGAGGGTTATACGGTTATTTATCTGTTGGTTTCCACGGTCAGCACTTATTATGCGGCGCTGGCGATTCATGGCATACGCACGGCTCCGGGCGCAGGGACTGTTCAAGGCGTGAGGGCAGTTTCCGGGGTATTTGCTGTGCCGGATACGCAGAAGGAGAGAAAGGCGAAAAGGATTTTGACGGCGGCGCTGGTCTTAAACTTCGGTATTCTGGCGGTTGTGAAGTATTATGGCTTCGTGCTGTGGAATGTGAACGCGGTGTGCGGATGGTTCGGAGGGGAGCCGGTAGGTACGGCGGTGCATATCGCAGCGTCTGTGGGTGTCAGCTATTACACCCTGCAGCTTATGGGCTATTTGCTGGACTGTTATTGGAAGGTAGGGCTGGTACAGACGGATTTGTTGGACTTTGCCTTGTTCGCCTGTTATTTCCCGCAGATGACGTCAGGCCCTATCAGTCGTTACAAGCAGGTGCAGGCGGATCTGTATGCGGAGCATTCCTTTGAATACGCGCAGGTGACTCACGGACTGAAGCGGATGGCGTGGGGACTTTTTAAGAAAATGGTCATCGCGGACAGGCTGGGACTGATTGTGAATTCGGTATACGGCAATTATGGGGAATATCATCTGATACTCGTGTGGGGCGGTATTTTCTGCTTCGCGCTGCAGTTATATACGGATTTCTCGGGGTGTATGGATATTATTCTGGGGACTTCCGAATGTTTCGGCATTGCACTGCCGGAGAATTTCCGCAATCCCTTTTTCTCCACCACGATACAGGAATTCTGGCAGCGCTGGCATATTACGCTGGGAACATGGCTGAAGGATTACATTATGGATCCGGTGCTGAAATCCGGTACCTGGATTAAGCTGGGGGAGAAATCCCGGAAGAAGCTTGGAAGGAAATGGGGCAAAAGGGTTCCGACTTATCTCGGGATGCTGATTCTGTGGCTGGCAATGGGGCTGTGGCACGGAAGCGGATGGAAGTTTATTATCGGCGAGGGCTTATGGTTCTGGCTTGTGATTATTACGGGGAATATGTGCAGTAAGCCGCTGCAGAAGCTGACCGGGAAATTACATATTCATGAGAAGAGCGTCTGGTGGATTACGTTTCAGAGACTGCGCACCTTTTTTATTTTCAGCATTGGTCTGATCTGCTTTCGGGCGGCGGATATGGGAGAGGTGTTTGCGGTGTTAAGGGCGGGCGTTACCCATTACAGTCAGCGGGGATTCAGCCAGGTGAAGGGCGATCTTGGCATGGTAAATCTTATGATGCTGTGCGTGGCTTTTGTGATTTTCGCGGCGGCAGAGCTGATGCAGAACCGGGGGAAGGATATTTTTACATGGATTACAGAGCGTCCGGCTGTGGTAAGCTGGTGTGTGTATATGGTTATCTGCGGTATGATACTCTTGTCCTTAAGCATATCGGGGCAGAGCTTTATTTATGCGGGGTTCTGATGTGGTACTGGTATGGAGTAGTACTGACATGGAGGAAGTGTATGAAAAGAAAACTGGCATTTAAATTAATTCTGCTGGGCGTTCTGTGCGCGGTTTTTGCCTGCGGCGTGTCTGTGGCGATCGACCCTTATAATGTATTTCATTGGAAGGATGCCAGGGATAACGGCGTGGAGCCGAACAAGAATTATGTGAAGACGAGATATGTGCTTCATAACCCGGACAGATATGATACTTTTATTTTCGGAAATTCCCGGGTGGGATCGATCGACGCGGCCAAAATCAGCGATACCTGTTATAATATGTACTATTCGGAGGGGCTTCCGGCGGAACACTATGAGAATCTGAAAGCCTTCGTACAGGCGGGCGTGGATGTAAAGACGGTTTATCTGGGGATTGACGACGTGACCTGTTTCGTGGATCCGGCGATTCATGACGATCAGTTAATCAGACGCCCTTACAGAGCGGGGGAGAGGAAGCTTGCATTCTTCATGGATTATCTGGATCCTTCCGTGGCGCTGCAGTCCTTAGAGACCATATGTGCTTATACGGGGGAGGAGCCGGGATTTGGCGACAGGCTCTATTCTACCGGAAATTATTACCTGGACACTTCCCTTACCGCCGAGAGTCTGGAACTGGAAGAGTGGCCCAACTATTTTGAATGGTATGGAGAAGGGGCGCTTGAGGATATCAGGGAATTGAAAGATTTCTGCGACGCGCAGGGGATTGGATTAGTGGTGTTTGTCAATCCGGAGTATGAGAGACGGTTTTCGGAGGCGGTGGAGCATGGTTATCTGGATTTCTTAAGAGAACTGGCTGAGGTGACGGATTACTATTGCTTCTGCGGCTACAATGATGTGACCACGGACATGGATAATTACCATGATATCAGCCATTACAGGCAGCAGGTAGGCGATGCCATGATACAGGTCATGAAGGGGGAGAACACGGACAAACTGCGGGATTTGCAGGCGCAGGGCTTCGGAACCTATGTGACGGCGGAGAATGCGGAGGAAGTTGTCGGCAACTTCTGATGGTTTCCGCAGAGAGTATCGTGCAGAGAGGACTTACAAAAGGAGAAGAGAAGATGCGTGAATTAGAATATCCGTACGACAGTGAATATTTATATCAGAGCAAGAAGAAAATCAGGAAGCAGTTATTGGCCGAACTGGATGAGCAGAGCTGTCTGCATAAGAAAATAGCGATTCTGGGAGGCTCCACCACCCGGGATATTAAACTGATGCTGGAGCTTTTCCTGCTACAGTACGGCATCAGGCCCGAGTTCTATGAGTCGGAGTTTAACCAGTATTATCAGGACGCCATGTTTCCGAATCCGGAATTGGAGGCTTTTGCGCCGGACGTCATTTTTATTCATACTACGTTTCGGAATATCGTGGATTTCCCGGCGCTGGGAGATTCGGCAGAGGCTGTGGACGCTATGCTGCGCAAGGAGTATCAGAAATATGAGAACATGTGGAAGCGTCTTGCGGATATTTACCACTGTGTCATCATTCAGAACAACTTTGAATATCCCTATTACCGGATGATGGGCAATAAAGAAGCCAGCGACGTGCACGGTAAGGTCAATTACGTGACCAGACTGAATCTGATGTTTGGCGAATATGCGCAGAAGACAGCTAATTTCTACATTCATGATATCAATTATCTGTCGGCTCAGTACGGACTGGAGAAATGGTCCGACCCCTTCTACTGGCACAGCTATAAATATGCGGTGTGCGTACCTGCTATTCCTGATTTCGCGTTCAGCGTGGCGAAGATTATCAAGTCTGTATATGGCAGGAATAAAAAGGCTTTCGTGCTGGATCTGGACAATACGCTCTGGGGCGGCGTCGTGGGCGACGACGGCGTGGATAATCTGGTGCTGGGGCACGAAACCTCCGCAGGCCAGGTCTACTGTGCTTTCCAGGAATATCTGAAAGAATATAAGTCGTTTGGAGTGCTGTTAAATATAGACTCCAAGAATGATTATGAGAATGCGGTGGCGGGCTTACAGCATCCGGCCGGTGTGCTGCGTCCCGAGGATTTCATCAACATCAAGGCGAATTGGGAGCCGAAGGACAGAAACCTCGTACAGATCGCAAAAGAACTGAATTTGATGCCGGACAGTCTCGTATTTGTGGACGATAATCCGGCGGAGCGGGAGATTGTCAGAGGACAGGTGCCGGGCGCAGCGGTGCCCGAGATGCCGCAGGATCCGGCGTATTATGCCCGGACGATCGACCGCTCTGGGTTCTTCGAGGTGACGAGCCTGTCCGAGGACGACAGGAAACGGACCGCCATGTATCAGGAGAACGCGAAACGGGCCAAAGAAGAGGCGGCTTATGAGAATTATGAGGATTATCTGAAGGCGTTGCAGATGAAAGCGGAGATCAGGCCCTTTGCGCCGGTCTATATGGCGCGTATCGCCCAGCTTACGAATAAGAGCAATCAGTTCAATCTGACCACCAGACGCTACAGCCAGGCAGAGATAGAGACGCTGGCGGCGGACAGAGACTACATTACGCTCTATGGCAGGCTGGAGGACAAGTTTGGCGACAACGGCGTCATTTCGGTGGTGATCGGACATAAAGAGGCGGAAATTCTGCACATCGATTTGTGGATTATGAGCTGCCGCGTCTTGAAAAGAGATATGGAATATGCGATGATGGATACGTTGGCGCAGACGGCGATTGACGCAGGTGTGAAGGAAATCCGGGGCTATTATTACCCCACAGCCAAGAATGGTATGGTAAAAGAGTTTTATTCTCTGCAGGGATTTGATAAAATAAAGGAAGACGGGCAGGGCAACACGGAGTGGAGCCTGCAGCTTGCGGACGGGTACGAAGCCAAAAACCGCGTGATTGCGGTAAACGGCGCGGTACGCCGGGAGTCGTAATGAACGGAAGAGTCAGGAAAAGGAGAGATTTACATGACAAGAGAAGAAGTATACGAGCAGTTAAACGAGGTATTCCGGAATGTGTTTGACGATGACACGATCGAGGTACATGATGAGACGACGGCCAACGATATCGAGGATTGGGACAGCTTCGAGCATATTAATCTGGTGATTGCCGTGGAGAAGAAATTCAACGTGAAGTTCACGGTAGGCGAAGCCAACGAGATGAAGAATGTGGGCGAGATGGTGGATATTATCTTAGAGAGAATGCCGCAGGCATAAGGAAAAGGATGTGAATGATATCAGCACAGACAGAGTAAATGCGTATACTTATGACGAGATTGCAGTAGGGCAGGAAGAAGCCTTTCAGGTAACTGTGACAGAACAAATGATGGCGCAGTTTCTGCAGATAACAGGAGACGTGAATCCGCTTCATCTGGATGCGGCATATGCGGCAACGAGGCAGTATGCGGACAAGGTAGTCTACGGTATGCTGTCTTCTTCCTTTTTTTCCACGCTGGCGGGCGTATATCTGCCGGGAAAGTACAGCCTGATTCACAGCGTGGAAAGTAAGTTCTTACGCCCTGTGTATGTGGGCGATGAACTGACGGTATCCGGTACGGTGAAGGAGAAGGAAGACGCTTACCGTATGCTGATTCTGAATCTGCTGATCAGAAACCAGAAGGGTGAGAAGGTCGTGAAGGGCAGTATGCAGATTAAGGTGCTGGATACGGCGCATGAGCAGGAAGCCAAATAAAGAATGGCATTCGTCCATTCCTTGTGCTATACTGTTTGGGATGACTGACGATCGGAACTGCAGATTCAGACTGGAAGGATGAGAGAGATATGAGTGATCAGGTGAATACTGCGAAGAAAGAAGAGAGAAGCGCAAGATGGATTTATGCGGCGGCGATTACGTTTATGCTGCTGTTTTATGCGCCCCTTGAGTTGTTTTTTAATAATATGGATGAATTCTGGTATGACATTACGCTGCTGCTGCCGGTCATGTTTATGGTGTTTCTCGTGTCATGCCTGGCGGGAAATTTCATACTGCTGTTTTTCGAGAGACACAATGAGAGAATTTATCATTTTCTTATGGCAGCATGTGCGCTGGTTTATGTCGGGGCTTATATACAGGGCAATTTTCTTGTGAAAAATCTGCCGGCGCTGGACGGAAGTCCGATTGACTGGAGCGCATATCCATATGAGAGGCTCAAGTCAGCGGTTCTGTGGATTGCGCTGACAGCCGCAGTCTGCGTGCTGATTAAGCTGTTCGGTATCAGGAAGTTCATCAATGGCGGTAAAATCCTGCTTGCGGGTATGACCTGTATGCTTCTTATAACATTAGTTACCGTAGGGGTCACGAATCATGGTTTTGCCCGCAAATATAACAGTGTCGCATCGGTTAAGAATCTGTATGAATTTTCGGAGAATCAAAACTTCATTATTTTGCTGCTGGATGCGGCGGACGGAGAGACGTTCAACGAGAGACTGGAGGCAAACCCTGAATACCAGGATGTATTTGACGATTTTACTTTTTACAGGGACGCGATGGGCGTATATTCCTTTACCAAGCATTCGATCCCCTTTATTCTGTCGGGCGACTGGTACGAGAATGACGAGCCGTTTGAGGCGTATCTGACTAAGGTATACGGCGGTTCGGATTTCCTTGCTTCTCTGGAAGAACAGAATTATAAGCTGGGCATCTATGAAGAGGAATTAATGCCGGACAGTGAGATATATGACCGGTTTGACAATGTATTGCCCTATCAATATGGGACGAGCAACTATTTTGCCTTTATCAGGTGGAATATTCAGATGGCAGGCTTCCGCTACGCGCCCTATGAATTGAAGCGGATCTGCTTTGTGAATCCGGATGCGTTTAAGAATCTGAAGAACGCGCCGGAGGAGGCGGCCTGCTATACGGCGGATGACAGGGAATTCTATCGGATGGTACAGGAGAGCGCGATATCCTATACCGAAAGCAATGTATTTAAATTTATGCATATCCACGGGGCGCACCTGCCCTGGGAGTTAAACGCGGATGTGGAGATCAGCGGGGACGCCACATACGAGACGGAGATGGATGCCTGTGTTACGATCACAAAGGCATACCTTGAGAAACTCAAGGAGGCAGGCATCTATGATGACTCTGTTATTATTGTGATGGCGGATCACGGCTATAAAGTAGACGATAAAGAGGGAAAATGGCGGCAGAATCCAATCCTGCTGGTGAAGGGAGCCGGTGAAAAGCATGATCTGGAAATCTCAGACGCGCCGGTATCCTTTGTAGATCTGCAGGAAGCGTACAGCAGGCTTATGGAGGGCGTGACAGGAACGGATATCTTTGACTATAAGGAGGGAGATTCCAGAGAGCGCAGGTTCCTTCTCTATGAGTATAATGTGGAATCTCCGATGTATGAATATATACAGAGCGGCAAGGTGGGAGACAGGGATACGCTGCTGCCTACCGGACAGGTATATGAACTGAAGAAATAGATAAGCGGCGGACATAAATCGATGGCACGGGAATACGCAGACGGAAAGAAAGGTATGGTTTATCAGGATGGAAGTCATATATAAGATACTTGGCTGGATTATGACGGAATGTTATTATCTGTGCGGAAATTACGGGGCGGCTATCATTCTTTTTACATTTATCAGTAAGATATTTCTGATTCCGGTCTCCGTGTGGGTGCATAAGAATTCCATCAAGATGATTAAAATGCAGCCGGATATTAACTTTATCAAGGTCAATTCCTTTGGGGATAAGGACGCTATCGCGGAAGAACAGTCCAAGCTGTATAAGAGGGAAAAATACAGTCCCTTTGCATCTATGATTCCGCTGGCGATTCAGATTATTATTCTGATGGGGCTGGTGCATGTGATCAAGAGCGGGATGCATGACGCTTCCATCGATATGCGTTTCATAGGTATTGATCTGAGCCTGGTGCCGAGCGAATCAGGAGGATGGCTGATCCTGTCGCCTGTTCTGGCGGCGCTTTCTTCCATTGTATTATGTATCGCGCAGAACGATCATAATGTACTGCAGTCGGAGCAGTCCAAATGGAATCAGTACGGCACGATGCTGCTGTCGG
Organism: Lachnospiraceae bacterium; assembly: GCA_017626325.1. GTDB lineage: Bacteria > Bacillota > Clostridia > Lachnospirales > Lachnospiraceae > UBA3282. Next base: position 42,508 of record JAGAIZ010000003.1, read on the forward strand.
CAGGGCTGTCGCTGTATCTTGGCTGGTTTGTTCCGGTGGGAGTGGCGCTTTATTGGATTGCGAGCAATCTGATGGCGGTTCTGCAGTTGAGTATTATGAACCGGGCTATTAAACCGTCTAAGTATATCGATTATGAACGGCTGGAAGAGAGCAAGAAGGCGTTAAAGGAACTGGAAAATATAGGCAAGGGTCCGGGTAAGAAATTAACGGCGGCTGAGAAGAAAAAAGAACGGACAGACTACAAAAGGTTTTTTAAGGTTGTAAATAAGCATATTGTTTTCTATTCGGAAGAAAGATGGTTCTACAAATATTTTAAAGGACTGATTGAATATTTGCTGGAACATACGAATCTGACGATTCATTATATCACGAGCGACGCGCAGGATCCGGTCTTTGAGATCGCGCAGCGCAATGAGCATTTCAAGGCATATTTTATTGCGGAGAAGAAATTGATCACGCTTATGATGAAAATGGATTCGGATATGGTATTAATGACAATGCCGGATCTGGAGAATTTTCATATCAAGCGCAGCTATGTGCGCAAGGATATTGAGTATGTGTATATACCGCACGGCATGGACAGTCATAATCTTATGATGCGCAAGGGCGCGATCGATCATTACGATACCATATTCTGTGTGGGACAGCATCAGATTGATGAAATCAGGCAGACGGAACGCGTGTATGGACTGCCCGAGAAGCGTGTTGTGAAATCAGGCTACAGCTTATTGGATGAAATGCTGGCGGATTACAGCAGGATGGACCAGTCGAAGAAGGAGCAGGAAACGGTATTGATTGCCCCGTCCTGGCAGAAGGATAATATTGTGGACAGTTGTCTGGATCAGATATTGGATCATCTGAAAGGACTGGACGTAAAGATTGTAGTCAGACCCCATCCGCAGCATATACGCCATAAGAAGGAATATATGGAAAGTCTGAAACTGAAATATAAGGATAATGACAATATTTATATTCAGACAGATTTCTCGTCGAACAGCACAGTTTTCTCGGCGGATCTGATGATTACAGACTGGTCGGGAATCGCATATGAATACGCATACACGACGAAAAGACCGGTGCTGTTTATTAATACGCCGATGAAAATCATGAATCCCGAATATCAGAAGATAGAGACGGTTCCCTTAAATATTCTGCTCAGGGACGAGATCGGTAAGTCGTTGGAGCTTGGCGAGTTGGATCATATTGCTGAGGAGATCACGGACCTGCTTGACAGGAGAGAATATTACCGGGTTAAGATAGAGGAATTTGTACAAAAATATGTGTATAATCTTGGCTGCAGCGCCGAGGTTGGCGGGAAATATATTATTGATGCAATTCAGAAAAAAGTAAACGAGAGGAAGCAGAGTAAATGAAAAAATGGATAGTTTCGGCAGCAGGCATTATGGGGATTTTCGGATGCAGTATGCTTTTCTTCGGCGTAAACGCCAAAGCATACATTGATCCGTCTGTGGTTACTTATATCATCCAGGCGGTTGCGGGCGTGATCGTGGCTGTAGGCGCAGCGGCAGGCATATACTGGCGCCGGGCGAAGAGAAAGCTCAATGACAAGCTGGGAATTGATGAAAATCGCAACAAAGAAGTGGAATCGGACGATATTGAAATTAAGTAGAGGTATAGATCGAAAAATCACTCTGATGAGCTGATTTTTCAATCGGCTATTTGTTTCTGAGTGAGAACAAATAGCTTTGATGGCAGATGAGAAACCGCCTGCGCGGATTTCTCATCGCCTCTTCGCAACAAGTTGCTCAGAAATGGAGATTACTATGCAGGCACTGATTTTGGCGGCGGGAATGGGAAAGCGGCTGAAGGAACTGACGGCGGATAACGCGAAATGTATGGTCAGGGTGGGGAATGAGACTTTGATTGAGCGCGCTGTCAGGATACTGGACAGAAAGAAGCTTGACAGGATTATTGTGGTTCTGGGGTACGAAGGAGAGAAGCTGAAAAATCATATCCTGCAGTCGGGAGTCACGACAAAGCTTGAATTTATTGACAATCCCATTTTTGCGGAGACGAATAATATCTATTCCTTCTGGCTCGCAAAAGACTATATGCGGCAGGACGACACGGTTTTGCTGGAATCTGACCTTATTTTTGAGGAAGCGGTAATCGACCTGCTCCTGGAGGATGCAAGACCTTCGCTCGCGCTGGTGGACAAGCGGGAAAGCTGGATGGATGGCACCTGCGTCACACTGGATGCATCTGACCGTATTCTGGATTTTGTTCCCGGTAAAAAACTGGACTTGGCAGGAAAGAATCAGTACTATAAGACGGTAAATATTTATAAGTTCAGCAAAGCTTTCCTTACAGATACGTATATTCCGTTTCTGGAAGCGTATATGTCCGCCATGGGACGCGGCGTATATTACGAGACCGTTTTGGGACTGGTTGCCCAATTGGAGAACTGCGAGTTAAGGGCGAAGAGACTGGAAGGGCAGATATGGTATGAGATAGACGATGTGCAGGATCTGCATATCGCGGAGAGCTTGTTTGCGGAAGACGCGGACAGGAGATACCGGATGATTGTCAGCAGAAAGGGCGGGAACTGGCGATACCCTAAGCTGATTGATTATTCTGTACCGCATAATGCTTATTATCCGTCCAAGAAGATGGTGGAAGAAATGACAGCAAACGCCATGGAGTTAGTCAGCGCGCCTGCTTCGGAGATAACCCGGATACGGGAATTGTTAGGGAAGTATTACGGGATTCAGGAAGACTATGTGAGAGCTGTCGGAAGTATCAGCGCGATAGAGGAGGCCTTTATAGCCGGCGGCGTCGATTATACAATATTGACAGATCCTGTCGGCGTGCGGAAGCTGTTTGCAACAAATCAAAGAGTAGAAAGCGCTCTGGAATACGCCGCAGGTAAGAACAGCATTGTGCTGGTGGACGAGACGGCGTTAGAGGCTGTTGTTTCCGGAGGAATGGACAGTTATCTGACCAATGAGCGGTTAGAGCAGTATGAGGATGTTCTGATTGTCTATAAAGATTTAGGGCGCGCCCTGGGGGCGCCGGGACTGTCTGTCTCTATGGCGGCAGGCGCAGGAGAGCGTGTGCGCAGGCTGCTGGATCAGATAGAGACTGACCGGATCAGTTCTTTCGCAGAATTCTTCCTTCAGATCGCGGAGAAATATAAGGGAGAGTATGAGGCCTCTCTTCTGCAGATGAGAAAGGACTTCGAATCGTTTACAGACGGATTGGCCGCCGTATCTTATGTGAAGCGCTGCGACGGGCTTCTGGATATCATCGTGTGCGAACTGGAGGAAGAGACAGATGCGCGTCAGTTGATTCGATACCTTTTTGAAAACAATCTGCTCGTTTCAGATCTGTCGGAAATTCTGGGAGAGGGCACGAATTGTATCGGACTTGCCGTCAGGACGGAAGCGGAGAACCAGATACTGCTGTCTAAGCTTATAGAATATGAAAAGAAAAACAAGTAAATCTGTTATACTGTTCATCATCATCAGTGTGACCGTTTATGCCGCGTATTATGTTTCTGCACATTTATTGCAGCTTGCGTTGATACAGGGAGATTCCATGCTGCCTGCCTATCATAATATGCAGCTTGTCATGATAGATAAACAGTGCAGAGAGCCGCAGAGGGAAGAAGTGATATTGTTTCTGTGCGACGAACTGGACGCCGTGCTTATCAAACGTGTTGTGGCAGTTCCGGGAGACGTGCTTACGGTACAGGACGGGAAGCTTGCGATCAATGGCGCGGCGACAGATATTCCGTGGAAATCGGAAGAAGATATCAATATTACCTTATCTGCTGATGAATACTTTGTCGTAGGAGATAACTATGACGCCAGTATTGACAGCAGAAGCGATAAGGTCGGTATGATAACGGGCGCGGATATTATCGGAAAAGTATATTAATCCAGAGGGAAATATCAGATAAAATTCAGATAAAAGGAAGAGCATGGAAAAAAATATCATCATCACAGGAGCCTCCTCAGACCTGGGGATGGCTTATATCAGAGAAAACGTGCGGCAATATAACAGGATTATAGCCCATTACAATCACGACAACGAACAGTTCATGGGGCTGTGCGGCGATTATGAAGACAAAATCATACCTCTGCAGGCAGATTTTGCTGATATGGAGCAGGTACGGCAATTTGCCGGGAAGATCAAAGAAATGGAACTGATCCCTACGCATATCCTGCATCTTGTATCGCCTGCCAGCCGGAGTATCAAGTTCCACAAGAGCCGGATAGAAGAATACCAGTTGATGATGCAGGTGTCCGTTTACAGTATTGTGGAACTGTTAAAAGTATGCCTGCCGGTCATGCAGAAGCAGAAATTCGGCAGGATTCTTTTCATGCTGTCAGCGTATGTGCAGATACCGGATCCGAAATTCGCGGCGCCCTATGTGACCGCTAAATATGCGCTGTTGGGCCTGATGCGCGACGTGGCGGCGGAGTATGCGGCGAAGGGAATCACCGTCAACGGTATCTCGCCCCAGATGATCGAGACTAAATTCTTAAAGGACGTGCCGGAATTAATCGTGGAACAGCAGCGTCTGGCGGGACCGATGCAGCGGCTTCTGCAGAAGGAGGACATACTGCCTGTGATGAAGCTGCTTATGTCCGACGAAGCGGCGGCTATGACAGGGGAGAATATCGGTATTACCGGAGGAAACCATATATTATGACGCGTAAGATTGCATTTCATTTAAATTGCTTAGAGCAGGGCGGCGCGGAGCGCGTCGTGACCAATCTGGCGAACCAGTTCGCGGCAGGCGGCTATGAGGTAGTGATTGCCACGGAGTGGTACGGCGAGAATGAATTTCAGACAGACAATAGAGTCCGCCGCGTGCATGTGGGCTTGAAAGAGGGCGATGAGAAGAAGCATCGCCTTGTTCAATTTTATCTGCGGGTAAAGTATTTGAAGGATTTTCTGAAAAAGGAGAAACCGGATATTCTCATTCCCTTCGCCAGAAGGGCGCTGTACAGGGGGCTGATGGCGGCTTACTTTATGAAGATACCGGTTTTGATTTCTATTCGGACGGATCCGGCGGGACATTACGAGGAATTGTCTGATAAGATACAGATTCCGATTCTCTTCCCCAGAGCGGACGGCTGCGTGTTTCAGACGGAAGGGGCGAAGGAGTTCTTTGCCCCCAGGCTGCAGAAGAATTCGCGTATCATCTTAAATCCCATCAATCCCAAGTATATCGGAGTACCCGTACCGGCGCAGAGAAAGAAGACGGTAGTACAGTCGGGGCGGCTTGTGGATTTCAAGAACCAGCCTATGCTGATTCGGGCATTTATCGAGGTGCATAAGAAGCACCCAGATTATGATCTGAAAATCTACGGCGGGGACTCCTTCGACGGCACGAAGGAGATACTGGAACAGATCATAGAGGAAAATCATGCGCAGGACTATGTACATCTCATGGGCGCCAGTGATACGCTGGAAAAGGAGCTGGCGGACGCGGCGGTTTTTGCCTTTTCATCGGACTGGGAAGGGCTGCCTAACGCGCTGATGGAAGCCATGGCCCTGGGACTGCCTGTTGTGGCCACGGACTGTCCCTGCGGCGGACCGCGGACGATTATGACGCATGAGAAGGACGGGCTGCTGATTCCCATCAAAGACCAGAAAGCGATGGAGGAGGGGATCAACCGTCTCATTGAGGACAGAGAACTGGCGGAGCGTCTGGGAGCGGAAGCCCGTAAGATCGCAAATAAGGCGAATGGGGAAGCAGTGTATGAACAGTGGCGGGATTATATCGAAGCGCTGTGCTGTGGAAGGGCGTAATGTGAGATTAGCATTATTCACAATTTGCAGGTTAAATATTTGGAAATATTATGTATAATATAATTACATTTTATGTGCGTTTGCATAAAATACAGGGAAAAAGCAGAAAGCGGAGGAAGGGCAATGTTTTCATATAACGATTACAGAGAGATTATCAGGATCATACAGTCAACGGGCAGACAGTGCGGCTATGCGGACGCCCTGCATAAGGACAAGTTTATTATCATGCGCCACGATGTGGAGTACAGCGTGGACAGGGCGTATCAGCTTGCCAGAGTGGAACAGAGCATGGATTTTGTCTCTACTTATTTCTTTCAGTGGACGAACAATACTTACAATATTCTCTCCCGAAGAAATATGGATATGATTAAGGATATGCATGAGAGAGGCCAGCACATCGGCCTGCACTTTGCCTTAAACGGCATGACGGACATGCAGCAGATCAGGAAGCGCATTAAGATGGAAATGGAAATCTTGAGCGAAATGTTCGGATTCGAGATTACGGAGTTTTCGGTGCACAGACCCTCTAAGGATGTGCTCAGGGAAAATATCAAGCTGGACGGCATTTTAAATGCTTATCAGGACGATTTCTTCACTTTTGCAGATAAAATAACGCAAGATACGGAATTAAAAGTGAAATATATGTCTGACGCGAACCATATCTGGCGTTATGGTTATCCTGACGAGGCGAACATCACAGGCTGCGATAAGGTGCAGATACTGACCCATCCCTTTGCATGGTGCAAGAAGGGCTATGAAAACTTCGACAATTACAAGTCGCTTTTGCAGGAGAAATATGTGGAACTGGTGGAGTCTGTGGACAATGAGTGCAAGGACTTCGGGGAGTATAAGGATTATTTTCTGGCGAAGGATGTCAGGTAGGAGATAGGAGACTGCTATGTGCGGAATATGCGGATACATCAGTAGAAAAAATATTACGGCGGAACAATTGAAGGAAATGAACGATACGATGTATCACAGGGGGCCGGATGACAGCGGTGTGGAGATTTATCCGGCGTCAGGCGGCTATCAGGTCGGCTTTGCACAGAGACGGCTTTCTATTCTGGACCTTTCTGCGCTGGGACATCAGCCTATGCATTCGGAAGATAAGCGCATATCAGTTGTTTATAATGGGGAAATATACAATTTTCAGGAATTGAAGAAAGAGTTGGCGGACTATCCGTTCTGTTCCAATTGCGATACGGAGGTGATTATAGCCGCCTATTTGAAATGGGGGATTTCGTGCATTGAGCGGTTCAACGGCATGTTTGCCATTGCGCTGTATGACAGGAAGACGCAGGAGGTCTGTCTTATCAGAGACCGTGTTGGGAAAAAGCCGCTTTATTACTGGTATGAAGAGGGTAATCTGGTCTTTGCCTCGGAGTTAAAGCCTATTATGAAGTGTCCCGGTTTCAGGGGAGAGATTGACCGGGGCGTGCTGTCCCGCTATCTGTTCCAGCAGTATATCAATGCGCCGGAGAGTATCTATAAGAACGTATACAAGCTTGAGCCGGGAGCTGTGCTGCAGTTTGCGAAGGGGCAGGTGAAAACATGGAAATACTGGGACATTAAGCAAGTCTACGCGAAAGCGCAGGAGCGTCCGGCGGGCAGTTATGAGGAGGCCAGGAGCGAATTGAAGGCGCTTCTGCAAAAGGCGGTAGCGCGCAGGATGATTGCGGATGTGCCATTGGGCTCCTTCTTGAGCGGCGGCTACGATTCGTCTCTTGTGACGGCCATTGCGCAGGAGCATTCCGCAGAGCCGGTGAAGACCTTCTCTATCGGTTTCCACGAGGAGAAATACAATGAAGCGAAGTATGCCCGGGCGGTGGCGGACTATCTGGGCGCCAATCATACGGAGCTTTATATTGGCGAGGAGGATATGTTTGACCTGGTGGAAAGTATTCCCAGGTATTATGACGAGCCTTTTGCGGACAGTTCCCAGATTGCGACGATGATGGTGTCGAAGCTTGCCAGAGAGCATGTGACGGTGGCATTGTCGGGAGACGGCGGCGATGAATTCTTCTGCGGTTATAATATCTATGAAAATGTGGCGCAGGCGCAGAAATTAGACGCGCTGGGCGGTATTGTGCACGCTGTCTGCGCGCTGCCCGGCTTTCGCCAGGCTCATATAGAGGACAGGCTGCCTTTCAGGGTGCGAGTGATCGCGGGCAACAGAGAGAAGGAGAGCAAAACGCAGTTCGGCGCGGGCAATTATATTGTAAAGGCACGGGCGATGGTGGGAGAGCTTCCGGCAGGAGAGACGGCGCTGCCTGTTCACTATCTGATCGAGAGCGGTTACGGAGTAAAGGACTGGCAGATACGGAGGATGTTGTTGGATATGGACACATATCTGCCGGGGGATATTCTGTGCAAGGTCGACCGTGCTTCCATGAAGTATTCGCTGGAATCCAGATGCCCGATTTTAGACACAGATGTTATGGAATACTCATACCGCATTCCCCATCAGTATAAATATGCGGGAGGCGATAAGAAGCATATCTTGAAGGATATCGCCTATGATTATATTCCGAAGGAATTGCTGGAGCGTCCCAAGGTGGGATTCGGCGTGCCGCTTGACAAGTGGCTGCGTGGTCCGCTGCGGGAGCAGCTGTTAGATTACAGCAGTTATGATTACCTGAAAAAACAGGGGATTTTCGATGCGGCATATGTGTCGGATATGATTCAGAGTTATGTCAGGACAGGCGACGCGGGTCCGGCGACAGGAGCAAATTATTCTAAATTGTCCTGGTCGTTCTTTGTCTTCCAACAGTGGTATCAAGCGTACCATGGATGATTACCAATTGGTTGATATCCAATAAAATGATAAAAAACAATGTATATTTAAAACGATTATTTAAAATAAAGCCGGAAAAAGCCGAAGATTGTCGTTATGATTTGAAAAATGAAAATAAAATGAAATTTAATAAAAAAGTGGTTTTACAGCAGAAATGCAGGAAAAATGAAAGAAAAATTCAAAATATGAAAAATGAAACGCAAAAATGAAGGAAATTATGCAGAACATGAAACACAATGGAGAAAAAGGACACATTGCTTTCTATATCGGTTCTCTGCACAAGGGAGGAGCGGAAAGAGTATTCGTAAATCTGGCGGAATATTTCCTGCGGGAAGGCTACAGAGTGACTATGGTGACCCAGTACCGCAAGGAAGACGAGTATGAACTCCCAGATGGGGCAACACGTGTTATCTCAGATATCACGAAGGAAGAACTCGGTAAAAGCCGTGCAGTTAATTTCTATAGAAGGATGAAAAAATTACACCAGATATGGAAAACGGCACAGCCGGACATGGTGTTGTCATGTATTGGGAAGAATAATTTCATGACAGTTGTTACGACAATGCTTACCAAAACAAAACCGGTGGTGTCGGTGGTGGGAGAAGCAAGAGAGGAATATCCGAACCGGCTGATGAGGATGCTGGCTGATCTGTTGTTTCCGCATGCGGCGGGAATTATTTTGCAGACGGAGCGTTCCAGATATTTCTTTCGTAAGAAGATACAGAAGAAAGCGGTCATCCTGCCCAACTCTTTGAATCCTGATTTTATGAAGCCGAGATATGAAGGCGTAAGGAACAAAAGCATCGTATCGGTAGGGCGTATGGACGCGAATAAGAATCATGAGATGATGATTCGGGCGTTTGCGGCGCTTTCAGACAAGTATCCCGAGTATACGCTCACGATATACGGCGACGGGGAGCTTCATACTTATTTAGAAGAATTAGCCGGGAAGCTGGGAGTCGGCGGGCGTGTTTTCCTGCCCGGCGTGATTCCTGACGTGGCGTCCCGGATAGAGAAGGCTTCTGTGTTCCTGCTTACTTCTTATTCGGAGGGCGTCTCCAATGCATTGATCGAAGCGCTCGCCACAGGACTTGGCGTTATTTCCACAGACGTGCCCAGCGGCGGCACGGTAGAACTGATGGAGGACGGCGTAAACGGACTCATTATTCCTGTGGGAGATCAGAAAGCATTGGAAGAGGCGATGGACCGGCTGCTGGGCGATCCTGAATATGCGGACCGGCTTGGCAGAGAGGCGGCCAGAATTCAGGAACGGCTGGCGCCGGAACGAGTGAACAGATTGTGGCAGGAATATTTTGAAAGTATCATGAATGCATAAGATGGAGGATTATTATGGATAGAAAGCAGACGGGGAAGGCTGCCGTACAGATCATCGCGTTTATCGGTATCTTTCTGTTGTTACTCGTTCCTGTATCTTATATGGTGAGAACCAACGGCGAGGTGAAGGATCGTTTCTCCGGGTTCTATGCGGAGAAGGACGATACGCTGGACGTCGTTATGATCGGTTCCAGCCCGGTATTTCCTTATTATGCGGCGCCTAAGCTCTGGGGCGAGACCGGCATCGCCATGTATCCGCTGGCGTCTAATATGCAGCGCCCCGCCGCCATGAAATATCTGGTGGAGGAGGCGGAGAAGTCACAGTCGCCCAAGCTGTACATCTTTGAAATGCGCATGTATACGATCGCGGATGAATATCTGCGTTCCAATATGGCATATACCCGCGGTGTGACGGACAATATGACGTACTCGGTCAACCGGTATAAAGCGGTGAAAGCGCTTGTGCCGGAAGAGGAAGTGGAGAGTATGCTTCCGTATTATCTCGATATCATGAAATATCATACGAACTGGAAGATGCTGGCGCTGCCCTCTGAATGGGGTAATATGTTCTATCATAAGAAAAGCCCCTATAAAGGATATACCTTCCGGGACGAAGTAGGTCCGCAGCCCATGCCGGACTGTGTCGATGAAAAGGGAACGCTGGCGATTCCTGAGGAACAGGAAGGTTATCTGCGTGATCTGCTCGGTATGCTGGAGAAGATGGACCAGGACGCTCTGTTTATCGTATCCCCCTATGGTCTGACGGCGGAAGAACAGCAGATGTTTCATTATATAGAAGAAATCGTAACCGCTTATGGGTATCCTTTTCTGAATATGAACAATTATTATGAAGAAATCGGTATCGTGTTTGAAGAGGATTATGCGGATTACGGAAGCCATACCAACGCCGTGGGTGCGGAGAAATGCACTGATTTTCTGGCAGATTATTTATTGGAGCATTATGCGTTTCAGGACAAGCGCGGCGAGAAAAAATACGCGTCCTGGGATCAGGCTTATCAGGACTGGCAGGAACAGATGGAGACAGCGCGTGTAACCATTCGGGACCGCATCGCAAAGGGAGAATACGCAGAAGTCGGAGCGCAGGACGAGGAAGAAGAATAGAAATAAGAATAGGTAAAGCGGGAATCGGGAGAATGTGAGTTATCATAGGAAAGGTTTGGGAAAATATGTGTGGAATAGCCGGATTCTGTAATGGCGCAGGCAACTGGAAGCAGAATATAGAACGGATGAATGAGAAGATGTATCATCGCGGACCCGACGCGTCAGGCATCTGGAGCAGCGAAGACCATTCCGTGACGCTTGGCCACAGGCGGCTTGCGATTATAGATCTGACGCCTTCCGGAGCGCAGCCTATGGAATCTGCCGATGGAAGATATGTGATCGCCTATAACGGAGAGATCTATAATTATATCAGGTTAAAAGAAAGACTGCTTCGGGAACAAAAGGTAACTGCTTTTAAGGGGACTTCCGACACGGAGGTTCTGCTGGAAGCAGTTTCTGCATATGGACTGGAAGAAACGCTGAAAATGGCGAAGGGAATGTTTGCCATTGCGCTGTATGACAAAGAAAAACGGGAGTTATTCCTGGCCCGCGACAGGGTAGGGGAGAAACCCTTGTATTATGGATTCGTAGGAGAAAAAGAAAATAACAGATGTTTTGTATTCGCCTCGGATCTCAATTCGATCACAGCGCTGGAAGGCTTTGAAAATCCCGTAAATACGGAGGTTTTAGAGAATTATTTCAGGTATGGATATATCGCGGCCCCGTATTCTGTCTATGAAAATATATGGAAATTGGAGCCTGGAAAAATACTGAAAATTAAATCTCCATTTAATAATTTCAACATCAAAAGCTATTGGTCCATGGAGAAAGCGGCGCTGTACGGACAGAACCATCTGTTTGTGGGAAGTGAAGAGGAGGCGGCGCGGGAATTGGAAAGAATTCTGAAAGAAGCGATTCGGGAGCAGATGACGGCGGATGTTCCGGTGGGAGCTTTTTTGTCGGCGGGGATTGACAGCAGTACAGTGGTTTCTTTGATGCAGTCGCTGAGCAGCCGGAAAGTCAGAAGCTTTACGATCGGTATGTGGGACGAGAAGTTTAATGAGGCGGATACGGCGGCGCAGATTGCCCGGATTCTGGGAACGGAGCATACAGAGTTATATATTACGGAAGAAGATGCAAAAGGGGTGATTCCCGGGCTGGCGGGAATGTTCGGCGAGCCGTTTGCGGATTCATCCCAGATTCCTACTTATCTGGTCAGTAAGATGACAAGGGAGCATGTAACGGTATCTTTAAGCGGTGACGGCGGCGACGAGCTGTTCTGCGGCTATGGTACGTATACATCCATAGACCGCATATGGAAGCGGACAAGACAGATTCCGTATCCGGTGCGGAAACCTGTGAGCGCCGCACTGGGCGCAGCCAGCGCCGGAAGACACGGCGCGCTTTCCGTAAAGGCACGACTTCTGGGTGCAAGGAGTATAGAGGATATGTATCTGCGCTCGGAAATCGGAGAGGGTTTCCGGATTGTCAGAAAAGATCTGAAGCAAAGAGGCTCCCGCCAAACGGCACAGCTTCCGTGGGAGGAGCAGATGCCGTGGGAGGCGGGACGGACGGTGATGGATACGTATCCCAGCGGGCTTATGGAGGAACCGCTGCACAATCTGATGCTGATGGATCTGAGAATGTATCATCCCGACGATATTCTGAACAAAGTAGACCGGACCGCTATGGCGGTTTCTCTGGAAACAAGGGTTCCAATGCTTGATAAGGATGTGGTAGAATTTGCGTGGACCCTTCCGCTTGCTTACCGGATGCGGGATGGCGTAACGAAGAAGGTGCTGCGGGATATTCTCTATCAATATGTGCCGCAGGAGCTGATGGAGCGTCCTAAGAAGGGATTCAGCATTCCTCTTCACAAATGGCTGAAGGAGACGGCATTGCGGGAATGGGCGGAAAGTCTGATTGACAGACAGACGCTTGACAGACAGGGGCTTCTGGATACAGAGACAGTATGGAGGCTTTGGAGGGACTATACGGAGCGTGATATATGGCGTGTGCAGATATGGTATATCCTGATGTTCCAGGAGTGGATGCGGTATACGGGACGATAACATGCGCAATGTTAAATTGTAAATTAATTTTGCTAAACAGAAGTAAATAAGCCGCACGTGGATGCGTGTAAGGGCATCGCAGATAAGCAAGAGGTATCACGGATGAAAATCATAGAACATTATCAGCCGGAAGCTATTTCGGAAACAAGGCAGACAGAGCAGATTTCTGTCATTATTACCGCCTATAATATAGAAGCTTATATTGAGAGGGGCGTCAGATCGGTCTGCGCCCAGACGTATCAGAATCTGGAGATTATAGTGGTGGACGACGGTTCTACGGATGCAACCGGAGAATTGTGCGACCGGCTGGCTGCGGAGGATGGAAGGATTCAGGTGATCCACAAAGAAAACGGCGGCCCGGCGGATGCCAGAAATGTGGGAATCGCCAGGTCGAAGGGGAGTCTGATCGGATTTGTGGACGGCGACGACTGGATCGATCCCGATATGTATGAGAAAATGTTCGGCGCGCTGACAGAATATGAGGCGGATATGGCGGTCTGCCGTTACAGGCAGGTGTATAAGACCCATACGGAAGACTGCTCGGTGGACAGAGCGGTTCTCTTTGAGGGCTTAGAAGCACTGCAGTATTATGTGGAGGAAAGAGAAGAATACGCCATTCAGAATGCGGCCTGGAATAAGTTATACAGAAGAGAAATCCTTGCGGATGTATCCTTTCCTGTGGGAAAATGGTATGAGGATATTATGTTTGCAACCGTGGCGCTAAGCCATGCCCGCCGCTGTATTTACCTTGACACTGCCTGTTATAACTATATAATAGACAGAGAGGGAAGTATCATGAATACACAGATCAATCCGCGGACCTTTACGGATCAGATTCCGGCCTATGTGGAGAAAACGAAGTTCCTGCGGGAACTGGGCAGACAGGATCTGGCAGATGTTCATGATTATTTTTTTTATAAAAGACTGTTGTTATTTTATGATCAGCTCAGAGAACAGACTATGATACAGGCGGCGTCTGACGAAGAAAGAAGGCTCCGGGAGACACAGGAAGCATATCTGGATAAAATAACACATATTATCTACGATAACCGGGAGAGGGTGCTTCAAGTGTCCGCCTGTCCGGCCGCAGATCCGAGGGACCGCAGAAGAGCGGCGCTGTTCCTCAAATCCCGGGAGCGCTACTGGCGGAAGGTCCAGTGGGACAGCCGGGTTGTGGTTCCGTTTAAGGCGGCGGTGAAATCCGCATTCCGCAAAATTTATAAGCACAAAAAATAAGAATCAGAGGATCAGCATGGTAATTATACAGCTTGCGGGCGGACTGGGCAATCAGATGTTCCAGTATGCCCTGTACCTGCAATTAAAGAGTCTGGGGAAGGACGTTAAAATAGACGATGTGTCTGGATTCGTGGAGGACAGGCAGAGAGTTCCTGCGCTTGCGCCTTTCGGCATCGCCTATGAGAAGGCGTCGGCGAAGGAAGTCGAAAAGATGCTGGACGCTTCGATGCTTCCGCATCACAGAATACGCAGGAAGCTGTGCGGCAGGCACAGAAAGTCTTATTTCGAGAAGGACAAGCTGTTTTTGCCGGAGCTTTTTACATGGGACGACATCTATCTGGAAGGCTACTGGCAGACGGAGAAGTATTTTGCGTCGGTGACAGGGCAGATCAGAGAAGCCTATGACACGGACCGGCTTTGGGATTATCTGCGAAGAGATGGGCAGAAAGAGCGGCAAAACATGCAGGCGCTGGAGCGGCAGGCGCAGGAAATAGAGTCTGTTGAGTCCGTCAGCGTCCATATCCGAAGAGGCGATTATCTGACGCCGGAGAATCAGGCGTTATTCGGAGATATCTGTACGGAAGCGTATTATCGTAAGGCGATGGAACGGATGAAGGAGAAGCATCCTGACTGCAGATTTTACCTTTTTACCAACGATAAGGAATGGGCGCGGAATCTTGACAGCGGCAGGTATGCGCAGGATGTGACGGTGGTTGCGCCGGTGGATGCCGATGCGGCAGATTATGCGGAATTTGCCCTGATGAGTAAATGCAGACATAATATACTGGCCAACAGCAGTTTCAGTTGGTGGGCGTCTTATCTGAACAGAAATCCCGATAAGACCGTCTATGCACCGGACAGATGGCTGAATGGATGGGACTGCAGGGATTTCTACCGTGCGGATATGGAGAAGATTAACCGAGAGGCTCAGTAAGAATACCGGATAGATTGAGCGACCGCTCAGAAATGAGGATAGATTGAAAAATCGCTCAGAAATGAGGAGAGTATGACAGACCATAACGAGAAGAAAGAAAATAAAGTATCTATGATGCAGAAGATCAGTTATATGTTTGACAAAAGGCAGAAGCGGCAGATGGCGGGACTTGCCGTGCTGATTCTGATCGGCGGCGTGCTGGAGACGATGGGCGTGTCTATGATGCTTCCGGTGGTGCAGGTGGTTATGGATCCTGATTCTTTTATGGCAAACGAGTATGTGGCTGATATTGTGGCGGCGCTGCATATCCGGTCCAGTAAGCAGCTTGTTATACTGATGCTGGCGGCTTTGATTGCGCTGTTTGTTATTAAGAACGCGTATCTTCTGTTCCAGACTTATGTGCAGAATACCTTTGTGACCCGCAACAGAAACCGCATGATCAGCCGCGTGATGCGGGAATTTTTGAACAGGCCCTATGAAGAATATCTGGGAGCGGATATTCCTACGGTATTTCGACTGACGGACAGCGATATTCCTAACGCGTTCCAGTTGATTCTGGAAATGATACAGATGTTTACGGAAATCGTGGTATCTGTCTTTATCTGCTGCGCGCTGGTGATTGTCAGCCCGGCGATGTCCTTGTTTATCGTGGTTATTTTCTTGGGTATGACATTGGTTATTACTAAGGTATTGAAGCCGCGCCTGAATGAAATCGGGCGGAGAAATCAGTCGATTCAGTCGCGGATTGCCAAATGGAGAATCCAGTCGATCTATGGTCTGAAGGACGTCAAGGTGCTGCATCGGGAAGAATTCTTCGTGCGCAACTATTATGAGAGCGGCGCTATCGGGGCCAACGTAGCCAGAAATTACGCGGTGCTCAACAATATGCCGCGGCTTTTGATCGAGACGATTTTCATAGCGTCGATGCTTCTTTTTATCATGATCTATATGCTGCGCGGCGGCGATATCAGCGTGCTGATTCCGCAGATCAGCGCTTTTGCGGTGGCGGCGATTCGCGTGATGCCGGGTACGAGCCGTATCAATACGTATCTGTCGCAGATTGCTTATTCACAGCCCTGTCTGGATTATCTGTATGAAAATCTGACGGCGGAGATGAAAGCCGACGTGAACGGTTCTGTGACAGGCATGACGGCGAAAGAGCAAGATATGGCGGATGCCGCGTGCAAACCGCCGATAGAGCTGCATGACAGGATCGTGTTGGATCATATCAGTTTTACGTATCCGAATACGGACAAACCGATTTTTACGGACGCTCATATGGAAGTGAGGAAGGGACAGTCCGTAGGCATTATGGGACCTTCCGGCGCCGGGAAGTCTACGATTGTGGATATTTTGTTAGGACTTTTGCATGCACAGGAGGGTACGATTACCTGTGACGGCGTCAACATCTTCGACAATTATCCGTCCTGGCTTAGCAGGATCGGTTATATTCCCCAGTCGATCTATCTGGTTGACGAGTCGATCCGGGACAATATCGCTTTCGGTATCGATGCGGACCAGATCGATGACCGAAGAATATGGGAAGTGCTGGAAGAAGCGCAATTAAAAGAATTCGTGGAGGAGCTCCCGGAAGGACTGGATACCACCATAGGTGACAGGGGTGTCAGAATTTCCGGCGGACAGCGGCAGCGCCTTGGCATTGCCAGAGCATTGTATCATAATCCGGAAATATTGGTGTTCGATGAGGCGACGTCGGCGCTGGATGGCGATACGGAGAAGGCTGTCATGGACGCGGTCAACAGCTTCCATGGCAAGAAGACTATGGTGATTATCGCGCACCGGTTAAATACCATTGCCAAATGCGACGTCATCTACAAAGTGGAGGACGAGAAGATAACAAGGACAACGCTGCAGTAGACAAGGAGAAGGGCAAAGACATGATCGGAACAGAATTTATAGACGGACAGGGTCTGGGAAATCAGTTGTTTTGTTATGTGACGGCAAGAGCGATCGCGGAAGAGAACGGATATGAGTTCGGCACAGCCGGACAGGAGCGTTTCGCGGTCAATATACACAGCAACAGGGGCATGTATTTTATGGATGTGGACTTAGGACATGTGATTTCCGAAGAAGAGAAGAAGTCCTATAAGGTCTATCAGGATGTGGATGACCGGTTATACATCGGCAACTCCAGACATGATCTGACTCATGGATGTTATGTGGCGGGAGCGGATCCCGGGATTCATCACGTGCAGGACAATACGTTAATCTACGGCAATATGCAGGATGAATCTTATTTTATCAAATATCTGCCTCAGATCAGAGAGTGGCTTAAGGTGAAGCCGGAATATGATTCCTACGAATACAGCAGGGAGAATCTGTGCGTTATCAATATGCGCGGCGGAGAATATACGGGGAGCCCGGAACTTCTGATCAATCAGAGATATTGGCTCAACGGCATTAAAGAGATGAGGAAGCTTCGTCCCGATATGGAATTTGTGATTATTACAGACGATGTGGAGACGGCGCGGAAGATGCTGCCCGGGATCGAGGCGCATCATTTTGATATCGGCAAGGATTATGTGACGCTGAAAAACGCGCATTATCTGTTATTATCCAATTCTTCCTTCGCCTGTCTGCCGGCGCATACCAGCGAAACCCTGAAGTTCGCCATAGCGCCCAAATACTGGGCGAGGCATAATGTGTCTGACGGTTATTGGGCCTCGGAGCAGAATATTTACAGTCTGTTTCATTATATGGACCGGAAAGGCAGGCTGTATACGGCTGAGGAATGCCGGAAGGAACTGGAGCAGTATAAGAAAACCTCGAAGAAGTATGCGGCTGTGAATGTACATCCTGCGGGGATGCGGCTTCGCCTGAGAAAGTTCCACGCGTGGTATATCTATAAAAAGGCATATATCTGTACTATCGCCAGAGGGGTGAGAAGAAGAGTCTGGAAACTGACAGGAAGGACCGCGGACCGGTAGGAAATAAGCGGCGTTGTCTAAGCGGCGGCTTGCCGTGGTTCCGCTGTGGAGACGGCGAAGAGAAAGGTATGCTGAGAGGAAGGCATGGTATGAGTGTGAATACGATGCAGTTAAAAGGAAAGAAAAGTAAACTTCAGGAAGGCTATGAGAAAGCGGTCGGTATGCTGCAGGGGTTATGCGGCAGAATCTCTGCCGGAATCGAAAGAGTCCCGATGAAAAGGATGGCAGCGTATGCCGCCGTCCTGTTTGTACTGTCCATTCTGCCGCTGCTTCTCCTTGGCAGATATAATGTCATGTGTATTGACGATTATGATTACGGCAGGGCGGTGCATGATACCTGGATGGAGACCGGATCGGTGTGGCAGTCGGTGCAGACCGCGTGGCGGCAGAACATGGAATTCTATCAGAACTGGCAGGGAACTTATATCTCCTGCTTCCTGATGGCTCTCTGCCCCATGAATTTCTGCTATGAGTCGGCTTATGTGGTGCCTGTTATCATGATCGGTATGTTTTCGGTTTCCACTTTCGTATTGGGCAGACATATTCTGCACCGATGGCTTGGCTGTGATAAGACCGGCAGCAGCTTCGTTATGCTGATGCTTCTTTTCCTGTTCTATCAGATACTGGAGGAGCCCTTTGAAGGGATTTACTGGTATAACGGATCGACGCACTATATCTTCATGGAGTCGGTCTGGTTCTTTGCTCTGACCGCTGTATCCGCAAGCCTGTGGAGCGGGAAGCAAAGCGCCGAAAGAGGTTTTTGTGTTCTGGCGGCTGTACTGTCTGTTAGTGTGGGCGGCGGCAATCTTGTGACCGGACTGCAGGCGGAGATTGTGATGGCTTTTCTGGTGCTCTATACGGCGGTCGTAAACCGCAGGAAGCTATTGCCGGTCTGCGTCCCATTCCTGACAGGGAGCATTGGATTCCTGATCAATGTGATGGCGCCGGGCAATGCGATGCGAAGCGAACTGGATCCTTCTACAGGATATTCGGCCATTGCCTCGGTGCTTCTGTCCTTCTATCATGCGGCAGTATTTATCATCCGTTGGACGCCCGCGTTTGCGATACTTGTCTGGCTGATGCTTCTGCCGGTATTATGGAAGCTTGCAAAACAGTCCGGGAAGAGCTTTGAGCATCCGGTGTGGGTGACTGTGGGCGCTTACTGTCTGATTGCGGCGATGTTCACACCGACGCTGTATGCCGTCGGGATGGTGGGGCTTGCGAGAGTGGATAACATTATCCAGATGGTATATTATCTGTGCCTTTTTATGGTGACAGCGTATTGGATGGGATATTTCAGTCACAGGAAAGAAACGGCAGGCGCTGCGCTTGGCAGCTTCCTGGAGAGAACGAAGGGCAGGATGACGGCGGTGTGCTTCTGTCTGGTGCTTTTTGTGTGGGTATTTACCGCGGATAAGAATACCTATACGAGTATTTCGGCGCTGCGTTCCTTAGTGAATGGGGAAGCGCAGACTTTTTACGCAGAGGCGATGGAACGTCATGCTATCTACACGAATGAGGATATTGTCGATGTGGAAGTGAAGCCCTACAGCGCAAAGCCGGCGCTGTTTGCGTTCGACGATCTGACGGAGGATAGCGGCAACTGGCTGAATCTGGCGGTGATGCAGTATTATCATAAGGCGTATGTGAGACTGGCGGAGGACTAGGTTGAAGAATCGCTCTGATAGGAAGGACTATATTACAGAATCGCTCTGACATGGAGGATGAATATGAAACAGCAAGGCACGGAGAAAAAATTAAAGCTGCCTGACGTGACGCTGGCGGCGATGACCAGCGTGGATCTGTATGAGACAATCAAGGCGATGGAATACAGTATGCGGGATATTGCGTTCGGCGACGCAGTGCTTGTGACGCACAGAAAGCCCCTCACGCTTCCGAAGTCTATCCGCTATTCCCATACGTCCAGGCTGGACAATATCGATAAATTCAATTATAAGATGGTCTATGAGCTGGGAGAGCATATCCACACGAAATATGTGCTGCTTGTTCATGCGGACGGCTTCGTGGTGCACCCGGAGAGCTGGCGGGAGGAATTCCTGAACTATGATTATATTGGTTCCCCGTGGCCGCTGCCGGATAATGATTATGCGTACCGCGACGCCAAAGGAGAGATCTGCCGTGTAGGCAACAGCGTGTCGATCCGCAGCAAGCGGCTTCTTGATTTTCCCGGACAGGCGCACCTGAAATGGGAGAAGATGGAGGATGGAAATTATAATGAGGACACATTTCTGTGCTGCAAATACAAAAATGTGATCGAGGATGCGGGTATGAAATTCGCGCCGATCGAGGTGGCGAAATATTTCGGACACGAGCATATGATTCCGGAGATCATGGATGTGGAAGCGCCCTTTATCTTCCATAAATGGCGCGGCAGAAACGCGCAGTATCCGAAGTTCGTCAATCCGTGGAAGGTCCGCTGGCAGAAGGTAAAGGACGCGCTCAGGCCGTTTCTGTTCTGGCGCAGGGTGGGCGGCAGGGAGACTGTGAAAGGGAGAAAAAGATGATTTACGATTGTATTCCTTTTTTTAATGAATTGGATATCCTGAAGCTCAGAATGCAGATCTTGTCTCCTTATGTGGATAAGTTTGTGCTGGAGGAAGCCACGGTGACCTTTTCCGGCGAGCCTAAGCCGATGATTTTTGCCGAGAATCGGGATATGTTTGCAGAGTTTGCGGATAAGATCATCTACGTGCCGGTGGATAATTCGCCCATGAGCGGCGTTACCACGCATGAGCGGGACAAATTCCAGAAAAACCAGCTAATCAGGGGGCTGGGGGACTGTAAGCCCGAGGATATTATTATTTTCAGCGATGTGGACGAGATTCCCAATCCTAAGACGCTGACGGCCATCCTGGAACATTTCGACCCGGCCAGAATCTATCATCTGGCACAAAGAATGTTCTATTGCTTCCTGAATATGGAGGAAATGTCGGGCAATCTGCTGTCCATCACCGGAGAATTTGACGGAGTGGCCAGGAAGCAGTGGCTGGGCACGAAAATCTGCAGCTTCGGCAGTCTGCCGGAAGAAGGAATCGTCTACTTGCGGGAGGTATCGCCGAAGGATCCCAGAAGCGTGCGGGTTGCGGACGGCGGCTGGCATTTCGGGTATATGGGCGGCGACGGCGAAAGAGACGTGGCGAAGCGTATCGGCGTGAAGGTGCAGGCGGCGGCACATCAGGAATATAACACCGCGCGTTATCTGTCAGAGGCGGTAGACAGGCTGCTTTGCGGAGAGGATATTTTCGATAGGAACGCGAAGTTTGTCCGGGTGAAGATAGACGAGAGTTATCCGGAATATTTGAGAGAGCATCAGGACGAATATGATTTCCTGATCGCGCCGGAAATCGGCAGAGCGGGTATCTTCTGGAAGAAAACGAAGCTGGCGTGCATGGGGCTTTTGCGAAGAGCCCATGGAGCGGTAAGAAGGCTGCGCCGGGAAATGGAGAGAAGATGATGCGGGCATTGTACAGGCGGCTGCGGGACGAGAGCCGTATTCCGTGGTTCTTATTCTATCTGGGGCTGACCATAGAGCTAATCATAGTCATTGTTGACAAAAGCAATTATACAAATCCCATAGAAGGCTGGCTGTTTCGGATCACCTTCCTTCTGTTTGCCATGAAGCTTGTGCTTACGGAATACAGTTGGAAGGAGTGGGTTCTGATTGCGGCGCTGGAGGCCGCAGGGTTTATCTCCTACCGGGTTACAGGGGCCAATGATATGATCCGCATCGTGACGTTTGCGGCGGCATGTAAGAATATTCCGTTAAGGCAGATGCTGCGGTATACCTTCTACGTGACGCTGGCCGGCTGTCTGGTGATCGTGTTTCTGTCCGTAACAGGAATCTATGGTGAGATCAGTCTGACGCAGGCATACGGACATGAAGCGGCGGAGGAGACCCGTTATATCGGCGTGGAGGCGGCGGAAGAGACCCGCTATACGCTCGGCATGGGACATCCTAACGCGCTGTCCTGTATGTTCTTAATGCTGACCGCGCTGGGCGTGTATGTCTGGTTCGCGCAGATGCGGTGGTACATGTATCTCTTCCTTATGCTGTTAAACGCAGGCGTCTATATGCTTACCGGTTCCAAGACGAGTATGCTTATTACGACGGCGTTCCTGGCTGGCGCGTTTGTGATGACTTACAGCAGGTATCTGAGGCAGAAAGCTTTTGCTTATGTGTGCGGCGCGCTGATCTTTGCTTTGTGCATCGGCTTTTCTGTGGATGCGGCGGTTTGCGCCCAGAGGGTGCGGGACGCCCAGTGGCACGAATTTTTCTATCTGGATCCAATGGATAATGCTCATATTGTGGCATTGGGCAGGATAGACCGTTATATCAACGGCAGAATAATTTCTCTGACGGATTCAGAGAAGAACGACGGTATGATTCATACGTGGTCGGCTTTTTCCTGCGAAAATAATATGAATTATTATTTCGATATGGGCTGGGTCAAGCTGTTCTACCGTTATGGCGTGATACCGGGTATCTTATATACGGCGGCATGTCTCTGGCTGCTGTGGAGATTCTATAAGAGGAAGGACGCCTGCGGGCTGGTGCTTTTCGTGACCTTCGCAATATATACGGTGGTGGAGGCGCACCTGATATCCGCATATATCGCCAGAAATTACCTGCTTATGATGATGGGAACGATGCTTTTGACATCCGGTAAGGATGCGGACGGGAAGTCTTAGAGAAGCGGCGAAAGAGGCGGCATGCAGGAAGAAAGGAAGAAAGGCTATGATACGTGTGCTGATGCTGGGACCGGACAGAAGCGTGCACGGCGGCATCTCCGGTGTGGTGAACAATTATTATGAGGCGGGGTTAGACCGCAGAATCAAGCTGTGCTATATCGGAACGATGGCAGAGGGCGGCAAGCTGCGCAAGCTGATTAAGGCGGCGGTCGCATATGTGAAATTCTTAACGAAGCTTCCTTTTTATGAGATCGTGCATGTGAATATGGCGTCGGACAACAGCTACCGGAGAAAAGCGGTGTTTGTCCGTACCGCGCGGTTTTGTCACAAAAAGATAGTGATTCACCAGCACGGCGGGGATTTCGAGACCTTTTATTATCAAGAGCAGAGCGACAAAGGGCGGGAGAGCATTCGCAGAGTGCTGCAGATGGGCGACGCGTTCCTGGTGCTTGCGCCTGTGTGGAAGGAATTCTTCGGCAGGATCATCGGGGAAGAGAGGATAACGGTGCTGCCGGATTCGATTGCCATACCGGAAGCATATGAGAAGCATTTTGAAAATCATAATGTGCTCTTTCTGGGGAGGCTGTGCCGGGAGAAGGGAATCGGCGAACTGCTCTCCTGCGTGCCGGGGCTTGTGGAGCAGATACCAGATTTCCACCTGTATCTGGGCGGTATCTGGGAGGATATGGCGTTAAAGGAGCTAGCGGAGACGGACAGGGAGCACATCACATGGCTCGGCTGGATACAGGGCGAAGAGAAATGCAGATGGCTTAAAAGCTGCAGTATCCTGACGCTGCCTTCCTATTTCGAGGGGCAGTCGGTGTCGCTGCTTGAAGCGATGGCCAATTACTGCGGCATTGTGGCGGCGGATACCGGAGGAATTCCGCAGATGATAGAGCAGGAACAGACAGGCTTGCTTGTGCCGCCGAAGGACGCGGAGGCTTTGCAGGCCGGGCTTCTTCGGCTGCTGCAGGATAAAGCGCTGTGCCGGAGGCTTGGTAGCGCGGCCCGCGCTAAGGCAGAGAGGGAGTTTGGCATCGAGGAAAACATGCGCAGGCTTATGGGAATCTATGAAGCGGTTCTGCACAAATCAGGTGAAAAGGTTGATGGCTAAGGAACGGCATCGTGGGAACTGACAGGGCTTTGCAAGAATAAAGGCAGGATAACATGCAGGAATTGATCAGCGTCATCGTACCTGTCCACAACGGGCAGGATTATCTGGAGAAGTGCATAGACAGTATCGCAGGGCAGACCTACCGCGCGCTGGAGATCATCGTTGTAAACGACGGTTCCACGGATGATACGGCGCGGGTCTGCGGGCGGCTGACGGAGCGGTACGGCAATGTGAGCGTTATCACGCTGCCGGATATCGGCGTGGCGGCGGCAAGAAACCGGGCGATTGAGCAGGCAAAGGGCGATTATATCACCTTCGTGGACGCTGACGACAGACTGTGCCCGGATATGCTTGCGCGGCTTTATGAGGCGTTACAGTCCACGGGGAGCGATATCGCCGGGTGCCGTTTCGCAACCTGGAGCACGGACGCAGAGTGGCAGCGTATTGCGGGCAGGCAGTCGGTATATATGCAGTCCCCGTGCGGCGATGCGCCAGAGGGTGAAAGAGCGAAGCGGGAATTGACGAAAGATGAGACGAAAGAAGAGACGGCGGAGCATGCGACGACAGAAAACATGGCACAATTCGACAGCCGGCAGTATCTTACGGACAGCCTGCTGCAGAATAACTGCCGCTGCTGGAGTAAGCTTTACCGCAGAAGCGTCATCGGGCAGGTGCGGTTTCGGGAGGAACTGACCATCGGTGAGGATATGCTTTTTCTGGTGGATTTGCTGGCAAACCTTCACAGGGCGGTGGAACTGGAATATAAGGGCTACGGCTATTACCGGAATCCCAACGGACTGATGCTGCGTCCTTTCAAGCCGGCTTATATGGACCAGATCAAGTGCTGGGAGCTTGCGAAGGAAGAGATTTTGAAAAGAGACGCGTCTCTGGAAGCCCGGGTGAACGCCAGGCTGATGACTGCCGTCATGCTGACGGTGGGGAAGATCGCCCTGCTTTCCGGAGGAAAGCGCAGAGAGGCGAAGGCGTATCTGGAGGTCTGCCGGGATAAGCTGGCGCAGTATGGCGGCCTGAAGGAGAGCTATAGGTATCTGCCGGAAGGGTATCGTGTGAAATGTAAGGCATTTTCCAGATGTCCGGGGGGATATACGGCATTGTATCATTGGCTGCAGAGGATGAAGCGGTAGGCGGCTGTGATAAATACGGCCCGAAGCCGTCAGAAAATGCAAGAGGAACGGAATATGAAGAAAGAACAAACAACAATCAGCGTGATCGTACCGGTCTACAACAAAGAAAAGTATTTGAAAGAATGTATCGAAAGCATTTTAAACCAGAGCTACCGGAATCTGGAGCTGGTTCTGGTGGACGATGAGTCCACGGACGGCAGCGGGGCAATCTGCGACAGCTACGGGCAGGCGGACGGGCGGGTGAAGGCGCTTCATCAGAAGAACGCAGGTCCTACGGCGGCGTGCGTGACGGGGATGCGGGAGGCGTCGGGCGCTTATTATATGTTCGTGGACAGCGACGATTATGTGGACAGGGAAATGCTTACAGAGATGGTCAGGCAGCTTAAGGGCGTCCGTGGGGAAGTGGTCTTGTGCAATCATATTCTGGAGAAGCAGAAGAAGACGGAGGCGGTTTACAGTGCCGCAGCGCCCGGCGTATATACGGGAGAGAAGCTGGAGAAGGAGATTAAGGCGAAGCTCATCGGGCAGGAGCGGAAGGTATTTCCCATGTCCCGCTGTATGAAGCTGTGTGAGAAATCCATTTTTCAGGGAAATGAGAAATACTATGATTACGCGATCCGGTTCGGAGACGATTCGCATCTGATGTATCCCGCTCTGTTAAACAGCGCCAGAGTGGTAGTCATGGAAGGGGCGCTGTTCTATCATTATCGTTATGTGGAGGGGTCGATCATCCACCGTTATGACGGGGGAATCTATGAGAGCGTGGAGAAGCTGATGCAGTCGCTTGCGAGGGCTGCGCAGGATAAGCAGGTCCCGGAGGCGGAGCAGACGATAGCCAGGGAACACTGTTATATGCTGCTGTATGTGTTAAAAAACGAGCTGCGCAATCCGGCCAGAAGGTATAAGGCCAGGATTCGTGAGATCTTCTGCGATCCGGCAGTACGGAAGCTCATACAGAATACGCCTCTGTCCATTACAGAGCGTTCCAACGCGCTTCTGTACCTGGGAATACAGTATCCCGCCAGCGGGATGATAGGGATTCTGCGGCTGATGACGAAGCTTCACGACAGATAGAGAGGCTGCTTTGGCGCGCATCATCACAGCGGACTGTGCGGCGTAGCGATGCGGTATGAAACGGAGAAATATATGATTATTATCAGAGTCATGGGCGGTCTGGGCAACCAGATGCAGCAGTATGCCCTTTATAGGAAATATGAGAGCATGGGCGTGGAGGCGCGGCTGGATCTGTCGTGGTTTGACGACGACGTGCAGGAAACTATGCTGGCGAAGCGGCGCTTCGAGCTGGGCGATTTCAGCGGGCTTTCCATGCGGATTGCGTCCGGGGAGGAAGTAAAGGCGGTGCTTGGCAGGCAGTTTGGGGAGCCGGAAAGTCTCTTTGCCAGGATAAGGAGGAAAGTAAATCCCGATTCCTCGCCGGTCTTTACGGAGACGCAGATGTATCATCCGGAAATCTTCGGCTGGAAGCAGAAGTATCTGGCCGGGTACTGGGCGTGCGAGCGTTATTATGCGGATATTCTGCCCGTACTTAGGCAGGAGATTCGATTCCCGGAAAGCACAGATCCGAGGAATACGGAGCTGGTGCGGGAGATAGAGCGGACGGAAGCTGTCAGCGTGCATATCAGGCGGGGGGATTATCTGGATGCGGCGAATGCGGAGCTGTTCGGGAATATCTGCACGGAAGAATATTATGACAGTGCTGTCACTTATATGAAAAAGAGATTCCCTCAGGCGGTGTTTTATCTTTTCTCTGACGATACGGAGTATGTGAAGGCGCGCTATCAGGGCGCTGAGTACCGTGTCGTGGACTGGAACCGGGGCGCGGACAGCTTCTTTGACATGATGTTGATGAGCCGCTGTAAGCATAATATCTGTGCCAACAGCACGTTCAGCTTCTGGGGCGCGCGGCTCAACAGCCATGAGGACAAGGTGATGATCAGGCCGTCCATCCACAAGAATTCCCAGGTCTGCGTACCGGAAGAAATGAAGCGCCTGTGGCAGGGCTGGACGATTGTGACGCCTGCCGGAGAGTTTATTTGATATTCTATGCAAAAGAAGATATAATGGATAAAACAGTAGGGATGGCAGGAAGAAAGAACCGGAGCTTATGAACCGAAAGAGAAAAATCATTGAGAGCTATGGTCTGTTGTTATCAGACCTGCTCTGTATCATAATTGCATATGTGGCGGCGATTCTTCTGCGATATCAGAAGTTCGCGCGGGTGATGGAGCCGGAGCTGCACTCGATGGTATGTGTGTTTTTCCTGCTCTTCTGCACCATATACAGCTTCCTGTTAGACTGGAACAGGAGTTTCTTAGAGCGCGGCATCTTCGTTGAGTTCGTGGCGGTACTGAAATTCAACATCTTTATGCTGTTTTCCGTGTTGAGCGCCCTGTTTGTCATTCAGCGCGGCGGGGACGCGTCCAGACTGGTAATCGGATATTTCGCGGTCTTTAACATGCTGTTGGTATGGGTGGTGCGGATTGCCATGAAGAGGATTCTCAGGGTCTATCTGACGTCGGAGTCCAATCTGGTGAAGATCATGGTGATCACCAAGGACAGGGTGATGGACCGGACGGTTGCCCAGTTAAAGGAGAAGCTGGATATTAATTATGAAATCGCGGCGCTTGCGTGTGTGGATGAGGACCGTAAGGGCGTAGTGGTGGACGGCATCAGGGTGACGGCGGATGGCCGGGATGTGCTGGATGTGGCAAGACAGATGCCTTTAGACGAGGCGTTCGTGAATCTGCCGGATACGAACAAACGATATGTGAAGAAGATCATCTATGAGTTGGAATCCATGGGCGTTATCTGCCATTATAATATCGACATTATCGAAGGCGGGCAGAGGGAGATTACCGTGAACAGCTTCGCGGGCTATACGGTGATGTCCTATTCCCTGAATCATTATGATTACCGCCGTATGATGATCAAACGGCTGATGGATATCGTGGGAGGTCTGGTCGGACTGCTTATAACGGCGGTCGTTACGCCGTTTGTGGCGCTGGCGATCCGGCTGGATTCACCGGGACCGATTTTCTTTGCGCAGACGCGCATCGGCAAGAACGGCAGACGGTTTAAGATCTACAAATTCCGTTCTATGTATATCGACGCGGAGGAGCGCAAGAAGGAGCTGGAAGCGCAGAATGAGATGAGCGGGCTGATGTTTAAGATGGAGAATGATCCGCGTATCACGAGGGTAGGCAGGTTCATCCGCAAGACGAGCATCGACGAGCTACCGCAGTTTCTGAATATTATCAAAGGCGATATGAGCCTGGTGGGGACAAGACCTCCTACGGAGGATGAGTTCGAGCAGTATAATTCCCATTACAGGCGGCGTATCAGTATGACGCCGGGGCTGACCGGTCTGTGGCAGATCAGCGGCCGCAGCGATATTTCGGATTTTGACGAAGTGGTGAAGCTGGATCTGGAGTATATTGATAACTGGTCCATCGGGCTTGACATCAAGATTTTGTTTAAGACGGTGGGGGCGGTCCTGAAGGGGCGCGGTTCTAAATAAAAGTGCGGGAAGAACTTCTAAAGCCTGCACCAATGGGTGCTTCGCTAAGAAGTTCTAAATCTCGCACAGGAGATGAAGATGGAATATAAAAATGACAGACTTGTCATGTATTTGCATGGGGGCAGCGGAAATCATGGGTGTGAGGCAATCGTCAACAGCACCTGTCATATGATAGAGGAGATCCCCAAGCTTTTGGTGACGAACAGTGAAAAAGAAGATAAATATTATTCGGTGGCGCCGCTGTGCGATATTCTGCAGGAGCGTAAGATTGCGGAGCATTTCTTCGCCCATGTGTGGTATTATGCGTGGCGTATGATTTTCCATGATCCGGAGTCCTTTATGCGGTACCGCTTCCGGGATGTGCTGAAGAAGAATCTTGCGCCGCTTTATGTGTCTATCGGCGGCGATATGTACTGCTATGAACTGTCTAAGAAGGAAGCGATGGTAGCCAACAGCACTTTTAACAGGGCGGGAGCTAAGACCGTGCTGTGGGGATGTTCTCTGGAGCCGGAGCTGTTAAAGGATGCGGAAGTGGTCGCCGATATGAAGCGCTACGCGCTCATTACGCCCAGAGAATCGATTACCGCAGACGCGCTCAGAGAAGCGGGAGTTATCGAGAATGTGAAGCTTTATCCCGACCCTGCTTTTTCTCTTTTGCCGGAATCGATACAGCTTCCGGCAGGCTTCCGGGCGGGGAATACCATCGGCATCAATATCAGCCCGATGATCGTCCGCAATGAGACGGTGTCCGGCATAACCATCAGCAATTATAAGAAGCTGATGGAGCATATTCTGCGGACAACGGATTCCAGTATCGCATTAATTCCCCATGTCATGTGGAATTATAATGACGACAGGCTGACGCTTGCCGGGCTGTATGAGGAGTATCGTGACAATGACAGGGTTCTGTTATTTGAGGATATGTCCTGTCAGAAGCTGAAATATATTATTTCTCAGTGCCGCGCTTTTATCGGGGCAAGAACGCATGCGACGATTGCGGCGTATTCCAGTATGGTGCCGACGCTGGTGGTGGGTTACTCGGTGAAGGCGAGGGGCATTGCGAGAGATTTATTCGGCACGGAAGACAATTATGTTCTGCCGGTGCAGGCCTTGTCTGATTCAGAGGAGCTGATTTGTGCGTACGACTGGATGATGGCGCGGGAGGAGCAGATCCGGAGCAGGCTCCGGGAAGTCATGCCGGCATATTGTGAACGGTCAGCCCGGGCGGGGGAAGAGCTGCGCAGGCTGTGGCAGGAATTACATTAGTGTTTCAGGAAAGCGGTAGCATGGGAAGAATACATCAGGCAGGGAAAAACATCATATTCGGATATGTGAGTAACTTCGTGATTCTGCTCATGAATTTTATTCAGCGTACGGTTTTTATCCTGGTGCTGGACAGGACGCTTCTGGGCGTCAACAGTATCTATACCAATGTGTTAAGCGTGCTGTCGCTGGCGGAGCTTGGCATCGGCACGGCGCTCAATTACAGCCTGTACAAGCCGGTGGCGCAGCAGGATATTGAGAAGATCAAGTCCTATATGCGCTTCTACAGGAAAGCGTATATGTCTATTGCGGTTGCCATTGCGGTGCTGGGTATCGGTATATCCCCGTTTTTGAAATATATCCTGAAGAATCCCGGCAATTACTCCATGCAGGAGCTGACGGTTTACTATTTCATTTTCCTGTTTAATACGGTCAGTACTTATTTTGTAGCGTACAAATACAGCCTGACGAACGCGGAGCAGAAGAATTATATCCAGACCAATGTGACTACGATTACGAAGATCGTTACGGTGCTTGTACAGATCGCAGTGCTTCTTGTTACCAGAAACTTTCTGGCTTATCTGCTGGCGCAGCTTGTGGTGGAGCTGGCGCAGAAGATCTTCGTCAGTGTCTATCTGAACAGAATGTATCCTTATCTGCGGGAGAAGGATGTGCAGAAGCTGACAGAGGAAGAGACCCGGGTGGTGGCGAATAAGACGAAGGCGCTGGTGCTCCATAAGATCGGCGACGTGGCGAGACTGCAGACGGATACGATTATTATTTCTTCGTTTGTAAATGTAGACACCTCAGGCGTGGTGGGCAACTATACGTATATCCTTACCTATGTGGGTAATTTTGTGAATATTATTTTCAGTTCTGTGATATCGGGCTTCGGCAATCTGGTGGCGACAGAGTCTAAGGAGAAGCAGTATCAGGTTTTCAAGGTATACCGTTTCTTCGCATGCTGGCTGTTCGGGTTTGGCGCGGTAGGCTTTTTTCATCTGCTGACGCCGCTTATCTGCGGCCTGTGGCTGGATGAAAGCTGGATGATCGGCAGCACGGTGGTGGCGCTTCTTGTGATTGATTTCTATTTCAAGGGCGGACGGAGCGTGTTGGAGAATTTCAAGATTGCCGCGGGAGTCTTCGAACAGGACCGGTACCTGCCGCTGGTTCAGGGCGGTTTAAATCTGCTTATCTCGATTGTGCTGGTGCAGCGGATCGGTGTGGCGGGCGTCTATGTGGGAACGCTGGTATCCGGTATTCTGGCGAATCTGATCAGACCCGTGATTATTTACAGGGTCTGCTTTGACAGAAAGGCATGGAGCTACTTCGCGGACTCTCTGCGGTATCTTGCCGTGATTCTTGCGATCGCCGTCGTGAATGTGCCGATCAGGCAGTTTGTTATGAGAGAAACGAATATCTGGACGTTTGCGCTGATGGTTGTTATTATCAGTGTGATTTATAACGGCGTGTTCTTTCTGATCTTTGGCAGGACGGAAGAATTTGCTTATCTGTGGAAAGTGGTATCGAAGAAGATACCGGTATTGCGTAAATAAAAGAGAACGCTTCGGCCGTCCGCATTTCGCTTGGACATGCCGGAGCGTGAAGACAGGCGTAGAGGAATGATGATTATGGACAAAACCGCCCTGATAGAGAATGCATGTAAAGATCTGGCGACCTACGGCGTCTGGGATGGCAGAACCAGGCTGAAACGGGGGATTAAGAAGTATATCCTGCGCAGGGAGACTACCGTGGAGGATTTGATTTTCTGGCCGACAGGGCTTCTGGCGCACGGCTTATGGCAGTACAGGACCCGGCTGCGGGCCCGGGCGCAGAAGAATGAGGAAGTAACGGCCGGGACTGCGGACAGCGTTGAGGAAGCGCTCGCCGCATATTTGGCCAGATGGCATAAGAAGGGGACGCCGGTTTGTTTCCTGGATGATCTGCTGACAGGCGAGACCATTCTGTCTGCATATGAGGAAGCGCGGCGGCAGAGCGCGGATGACGGATGGCTGGATCAGGAAACCTGCGTGGGATTTACGGGCAGACAGTGCGCCGCGGCGTTAGAGAAGTTCGCGGCCTATGTGGATCAGTATCCTCAGAATGAGACGGGAAGCTTCCCTTACCGCGCCGGTCAGGAGAATGGTTATGTTTTCGCGGACGGTATCGGACTGGCCTGTCCGTTTCTGTACCGGTACGGGATGGTGTTTGAACGGCAGGAGTATATGGAATTAGCCGTCAGACAGGTCGTGAATTTCCTGGCATACGGTATGGATACGGCGACAGGGCTGCCCTATCATGGCTATGATATGACGGACGGATGCAAATACGGTATTATCGGCTGGGGACGGGCGGCAGGATGGCTGCTGCGCGGCATGACGGCGTGCCTGCAGTCGGAATACGGCAGGGAAAGACTGACAGAGCCTTACGGGGAGCTGGTACATGCGGTGCTGTCCTATCAGCGCAGAGACGGTTATTTTTCCTGGCAGCTTCAGGCGGTTGACGGCCCGGCGGACACCTCTGCCACAGGGATGATCTGCGCGGCATTGAAGCAGGGGATAGAGCAGGGGCTTTTGACGCCGGACGCCGGCGCGGAGGCGCTGCAGGCGGGCAGAAATGCGATAGAAAGAGCGGTGAAGGACGGCAGAGTGTACCAGTGTTCGGGAGAGTGTCTGGGCTTCTCCCAGTACCCGCAGCAGTACGGCGCATATCCGTGGGCGCTTGGACCGGCGATTGAGGTATTGTGAGAATTCGGAATCATGGCAGAATAAAATGGGAAAGATAGAATCAATGAAGGAAAAGATTTGGACGGTCGGCAAAGAGAATAGTATAGAACTTACCGTGGCGGAAGCGTGTTTTTTCGGTTTTTTCATCTTACTGTCTGTTACGAAAGGCCTGGGGTTCTATGAGGGGCAGAAGCAGTTTGTCCTGCTGGTGGTTCCGGCGGTGGCGCTGGGGCTTGCGAAGATACTGCTTTCCTCTTACACGAAGGGGCAGGCGGCGGCAGTTGCGGCGCTGCTTGCGCTGATGGCGGTGGTGTATTACAATTCCCGCGAACTGGGGATCGTGTTTCTGACGCTTACGGTGCTTGGCATGAAGGATATTCCGGTGAAGAAGGTTTTCCATGCAGGGCTGTGGGTCTGGTCTGTCTGCGCTGTGGTTTTGAGTATTTTTTCTTTTTTCCGGCTGGAGCATACGATATACAGAGTGCATTCGAAGATGGGATTAGGGCATATTTTCCGCTGGAGCCTGGGATTTACCCATCCGAATATCCTGCATATCACCTATCTGGCGTTGTGTGCGTTTCTTCTGTATACCATGGGAGATCATTATAAATTTCGTCATTTCTTATATCTGATGGCGGGTAATCTGCTCGTGTTCTTATATTCGATCAGCTACACCGGGTTTGCTATTGTGGCGGTGCTTTTAGCAGGAGGGCTGTATGTCAGAATCAGACCCAGATTCTGTATCGTGGAGAAGCTTCTGGCGAATCTGATTCTGCCGGTGTGCCTGACGCTTTCCTTCGTGCTGCCGTTCTATATCAATTACCACAGGATCAGCCCGTATGTCCAGAAGCTGAATTTTATGCTGAATACCAGGATATGGCTGGCGGAGCAGTTCCTGAAATCTGAATACCGGAGCCTGTTCGGAGCGGATATTTCACAGATCGTTAATTCTACGATGACGATGGACAATTCCTACGTGTGGGGGTACATCAATTTCGGACTCATTCCCTTTGCGATCATCATATTGGGCTATTTTGCATTGCTGTTCTATGCGACGCATAAGCAGATGACGAGAGAACTGGTAATTTTAGTCTGTTTTCTGGGGGCCGGTTATACGGAGCCGCTTTTATTTAATACTTCGTTCAAGAATATTACGCTGATCTTCCTGGGTGCGCTCTTATTCACGCGGCGGGCATCTGCCTGTGAAACCAGAGAATACAGCCTGCTTTCAAGGGGACGCCGTACGGTAAAGATCCCCTTTGCGGCATTACCGGACAGGCTTTTGGATATTGTTCGGGATAGTTGGAGAGGGAACAAAGGCAGGATGGTTCTGTGCGTGGCGGCAGGCGCTCTGGCAGGGGCTGTGCTGTGCGGTTTCCTGCACGAAGAGCCGACAGGTTATGTGGTACAGCGGTTCTATACGGACGGCTTAGAGGAGACGTCGGTTTATCTGGAAAGCGAAGACGATCCTGCATACGAAGGCTACAAGGTCATGAATTATAAAGACGCCGATACGCCGATGCAGATCGTATCGGGCAAGGCTGTGAAGCTGGAGACGGTACGGTATTATACGGGCAGCGTGCTGATCGGCGGATTCCTGGCGGCGATAGCGTCGTCGGCTGCGTTTGCTGTGCGGAAGGGGGAAAAGGCACATTAATATGAATCAGGATTTGGAATACTGTAAGATCTTAAAAACGAATATTAACGTCACCAATATGGAGGAGACGATTTCCTATATCACGGAGAATCTGGAACGCCTGAAGGGGGATTATATCTGCGTATCCAATGTGCATACGACTGTAATGGCGTTTCGGGACGAAGCTTACCGCAAGGTGCAGAACGGCGGCGCGATGGCGCTGCCGGACGGGCAGCCTCTTTCGATCGTCAGCAGAAGCAGAGGATATGCCAGGGCGGAAAGGGTGCCGGGACCGGATTTGATGCCTGCGCTCCTTAAGCTGTCTGAGGAAAAGGGATATAGGCATTATTTCTATGGCAGTACGGAGAAAACGCTGGCGGAGCTTAAGAAAGCAATGCTGAAAAATTATCCGAACCTGCAGATTGCAGGCATGTATTCGCCGCCGTTTCGTAAGCTGACAGAGGAAGAGGATGCGGAGATTGTGCGTCAGATCAATGAGAGCGGCGCGGATTTTGTCTGGGTGGCGCTGGGCGCGCCCAAGCAGGAGAACTGGATGTACGAGCATAAGCACCGGGTCAGAGGGCTGATGATCGGCGTGGGTGCGGCCTTTGATTTTCTGGCAGGCACTACAAGGCGTGCCCCTATGTGGATGCAGAAGCTGTGTATGGAATGGCTCTACCGTATTACCCAGGATCCCATGCGGATGGCGCCCCGCTACCTGAATACGAATTTCGCGTTCCTCTATTACGTGCATAAGGAGAATCAGGCATTGCGCAGGCGTAAGAAGGAGCGTGCGAAGACTTCCGGCGGAAATTCTCTTCGGATTGCCATGATCGGTCATAAGAGGATTCCGTCCAGAGAGGGCGGCGTCGAGATCGTGGTGGAGGAACTGGCGGTGCGTATGGCGGCGCTGGGACATAAGGTAGACGCTTACAACCGCTACGGCCATCACGTGTCCGGCAAGAAATACGATCAGGAATACGGCTGGAAGGGCCGTAAGTATTATAAAGGAGTCAGGGTCTATATCGTTCCCACGTTCAGACGCAGCAGCTTAAACGCGATTGTGTATTCTTTCTTCGCGACGATCAGGGCGCTGTTTGGCAGATATGACGTACTGCACTACCATGCGGAGGGTCCCTGCGCGATGCTGTGGATTCCTCATTTATTCCGCCGGAAAATCGTGGTGACAGTACATGGGCTGGACTGGCAGAGAGCCAAATGGGGCAATTTCGCCTCTTATGTGATCAGGTTCGGTGAGAAAATGGCGGCGAAATACGCGGATGAGATCATCGTTTTGTCTGAAAACATCAAGCAGTACTTCATGGACGAATATCACAGGGAGGTAACCTATATTCCCAACGGCATCAACAGGCCGACCCTTCGGGAAGCGGAATTGATCACGGAGAAATACGGTCTTCATAAGGACGGCTATTTCCTGTTTCTTGCCAGAATCGTGCCGGAGAAGGGGCTTCACTATCTGGTGGAGGCGTTTATGAAGACTGATACCGATAAGAAGCTGGTGATTGCGGGCGGCAACAGCCAGGCGATAGAGTATATGGAGCAGATTCATAAGATGACGGCGAAGGACGACCGGATTGTTATGACTGATTTCGTGCAGGGACAGATGTTGGAGGAGTTGTATTCTAACGCCTATGCCTTTATACTGCCCAGCGACGTGGAGGGTATGGCGCTTAGCCTGCTGGAAGCAATGAGCTACGGCAACTGCTGTCTGGTCAGCGATATCTGCGAGAATACAGAGGTGACAGAGGACAAAGCGCTGGTATTTCGCAAAGGCGACGCGGCGGACTTAAAGCGTCAACTGGAATATATGCTGGCGCATCCCGACATTGTGGAAGAATACGCGGCGCAAAGCAGCGATTTTATCTGCGGTAAGTATAACTGGGATCAGGTTGTGAAGGAAACGGTGGAGCTGTACCGAAGGTGTACGGACAAATAAGAACCCTTGCGGAAATAAAAAGGACAGAAACGCGGCTATGAAGATTTTGATGGTAAACAAGTTCCTCTATCCCAACGGCGGGTCGGAGACTTATATTTTTAAATTAGGGGAAGAATTGCAGAAGCTTGGGCATAAGGTGCAGTATTTCGGTATGGAGCACGAGGGCAGAATCGTGGGAAACCATGCGCAGTGCTACACCTCCAATATGGATTTCCATACGGGTAAACTGCAGAAGCTTCTCTACCCCTTCCGCATCATCTATTCCGGGGAGGCGAAGAAGAAGCTTACGGTAGTCTTGAAGGATTTTGAACCCGACGTGGTGCATTTGAACAATATCAATTTTCAATTGACCCCGTCGGTCATTTATGCGGTGCGCGCGTATGAAAAAAAGACGGGCAGAAGAATGAAAATCGTATATACGGCGCATGACTATCAGTGGGTGTGTCCCAACCATATGATGCGCGTCCCGGCCACCGGGGAAATCTGTTTCGCCTGCCGGGGCGGCAATTTCGGACAGTGCGCGAAGAAGCGGTGCATCCATAATTCCAGGGTGAAAAGTCTGCTGGGGACGATTGAGGCGAAATATTACGACAGGCGCAAAACCTACGCCATGGTGGACACCATTATCTGTCCCAGTGAATTTATGAAGAAGCAGCTTGATACGAATCCGCTTCTGGCGGATAAGACGGTCATGCTGCATAATTTTATCGATGACGGCATACTGCGGGAGAAGATGCGGGACAAAGGAGTTCTGACAGGAACGAAGGATTATGTCCTATACTTTGGGCGTTTCGCGGAGGAAAAAGGAACCCGGACGCTGTTGGAGGCCTGTAAGGCATTGCCTCAGATTCCTTTTATCTTTGCGGGGACAGGCCCTTTGGAGCAGGAGGTTATGCAGGCGGGGAATGTGGAGAACCGCGGCTTTGTGACGGGCGACGCCCTGCGGAAGCTGATTGCGGGGGCACGGTTCAGCGTTTACCCTTCCGAGTGGTATGAGAACTGCCCGTTTTCCGTGATGGAATCCCAGATGTACGGTACGCCGGTGCTTGCTTCTGATCTGGGCGGCGCGCCGGAACTGGTACAGGCGGGGAAGACGGGAGAGCTTTTCAGGGGCGGCGACGCGGAAGAACTGACAGAGCATATCCGCGACCTGTGGGAAAACCCCGAAAGATGCCGCAAA
This sequence comes from Lachnospiraceae bacterium, assembly GCA_017626325.1. Lineage (GTDB taxonomy): Bacteria > Bacillota > Clostridia > Lachnospirales > Lachnospiraceae > UBA3282. Next base: position 79,942 of record JAGAIZ010000003.1, read on the forward strand.
TACAGTGAAAACTGTAACGCTATAAATTTTGACACAGTGCAGGCATATTGTGGTAAAATGTTAGAGATATACAGGCAGCGGTGAAGAAAGGGAGATTACTATGGCACGCAGAACCTTATACGGAACTGTTATTGTAACATACAGATGCAACGCGCATTGTAACATGTGCGACTGCTTCCGGGATCCTACCAGACCGGAGGAGGAGATTACTTTAGAGGACATCAGGAAACTGCCGGAGATGGCGTTTACGAATATTACCGGCGGCGAGCCTTTTATCAGACAGGATATCCCCGATATCGTGCGGGAGCTTTACAAGAAATCTGACAGAATTGTCATTTCCACCAACGGTTATTTTACGGACCGCATTATCGCGCTCTGCAAAGAATTCCCGAAGGTAGGCATCCGAATCAGTATCGAAGGGCTGCAGGAGACGAACGATAAGATTCGCGGCATTCCTGACGGCTTCAACAGAGGCTATAACACTTTAAAGACACTGGTGGAGATGAAGCACCCGGACGTGGGCTTCGGCATGACGGTGCAGGATATGAACTGTGAAGATCTGGTGCCGCTTTATCATATTGCCAACGATATGGGCATGGAGTTTGCCACGGCGACCCTGCACAATTCCTTTTATTTCCGCAAGACGGATAATAAGATTGACGATAAGTATAAGGTGGCGCAGAATTTCGAGAAGCTGATTAACGAATTGTTGAAAAGCAAGTCGCCCAAGAAGTGGTTCAGGGCTTATTTTAACCACGGCCTGATCAATTATATCTATGGCAATAAGAGGCTGCTGCCCTGCGATATGTCCAGGAATGCCTTTTTCATCGACCCGTTCTGCGACGTGATTCCCTGCAACGGTATGGAGCAAAAAGCGGTGATGGGCAATCTCCGGGAACAGAGCTGGGACGAGCTGTGGAACTCAAGACAGGCGGAGGAGGTGCGCAGATGTACGAAGAATTGCGACAGAAACTGCTGGATGATCGGCAGCGCTTCGCCGGCGATGCATAAGTATATCTGGGTGCCCGGCTGGTGGGTAATCAGGCATAAATTCTTAAAGGGCGGCAAATACAGCCTGAAAGAAAATAAATATATTAAATAGCAGAGCACTTTTGCTTTGTTTGAAACGGGAGCATCAGATTTGAAAGGAAGAGGACGCATATGAGATTTCTGTATGTAGCCCCGCGCTATCATACCAATCAGATGGATATTATGAAGGGGCTGACAGAGCATGGACATGAGGTCCTGTTTATCAGCCACTATGCGGCTATCATAGAAGATTATTCGTATGTGACTCCCGTGGTGCTGGGCTACTCGCCCCTTTATCGGCTGATCGACTGGCTGTATGTGAAGGTGATTCACAGGAAGGACCCTACGGCGATTGTGTTTAAAATCCAGCATGGTTTCCCGCCCATCGGTAAGCTTCGCAGGCTGATCTGTGATTTCCGGCCGGATGTGGTCATACTGCGGGAACGTTCCGTGTATTCCATGGCGGCGTACCGGATCTGCCGCAGGAAGGGCTATCCCTGTATCCTATACAATCAGAACCCGCTTTGGTCCGCGCCCGCGAAGACAGATCTGCCGCACCGCATAGCGGATAAGCTTTCGCCGAAGGTGCGCATGACCCCGGTTATGGGGAGGAAGAAGCCGGGGACGGCGATTCGGGAGAATGATTATTTCGTGCCCTTTGTGGCAGAGCCGCAGAGAGCGCCCGGGGAGAGAGATTATTTTGCACAGGATACGATACATATTCTCTGTATCGGCAAATACGAGATCAGAAAGCATCATCTGATGATGGTGGAGGCTGTAAGCAGGCTGCGGGAGAAATACCGGCTCCATCTGACGCTGGTAGGAGAAGCTACGAATCATTTCCAGAAGGAATACTGCGAGCAGGTTAGAGAATGCGTGAAGGCGCATCATGCGGAGGATATCGTCACTGTGAAGACCAATGTGCCAAGAAACCAGATGGAGAGAGAATATCTGGCGGCGGATGTCTATGTGATTCCAAGCACCCTGGAGATGGCGTCGGTTTCCCAGCTTGAGGCCATGAGCTATTCGCTGCCGGTGATATGCAGCGATACCAACGGTACCGCCTGTTATGTGGAGGACGGTGTGACCGGATATCTGTTCAAGGACTGCGATGAAGAGGATCTGATTCATAAGCTGGACGCGCTGCTGTCCGACAGGAAGCGCATCAGGGCCATGGGAGAAGCAGGGTATCAGGCGCTTGTGAAGAAGTACAATTTTGACAGATACTATGAAAGCGTTATGCAGATACGTGAAAAGTGTGAGAAGAATGATTAAAAGAAAATTAAAAGACATTCTTGCGGCCATCGTCTATTTCCTGTATGAAAAAGGCGTCCTGCGTAATTCCATAAGGGTGCATACCATCGACGAGACCATCGACGAGCTCCTGCGGACTAAGAAAAGCATGGTGCGTTTCGGAGACGGCGAAATTGTCATGATTAAGGGCGTGGATCTGATGCTGCAGAAAGCGTCGCCGGAGATTGCCGGGGGGCTGGCGGAGATTCTGGCTTACCCTTACGACGACCTGATGGTGACGATTCCCGGCATCTTCGATACGCTTTCGGATCACCGTCCGGCCAGCAGACAGTTCTGGAGGGACCATCTGCTGTTTTGCCGTAAGACTTATGAGAGATACTGTAATCCGAACCGGATTTACGGGACGACCTTCGTATCCCGGTGCTATTATTATCCGCAGGACCGGAGCAGATGCGCGGTATGGTTTGCCAAAATCAAAAAAATATGGGAGAATAGAGACATTGTTATCGTAGAAGGTACGAAGACTCACAATGGCGTAGGAAACGATCTGCTTTGCGGGGCAGGGAGCGTAGAGCGGATCATCTGCCCGCCCAGCGACGCGTACGGCGCGCTGCCTGAGATCCTGTATGCCTGCGAGCAGTATGGTCAGGACAGAATGTTCCTGTTGTCCGTGGGCGTGGCGGCGAAGTTTCTCGCCGTGGAATTGTTCCGTAAAGGATACCGGGTGCTGGATATCGGCAATCTGGATCTGGAATACGAGTGGTTCGTCAGACAGGCGGAAGATAAGATGCCGCTGGCAAAGCACGAGATAACAGGCGAGGCGGCGAACCGGGCAAGAGCCGCACAGGAGAAGCCGGTACAGGTCTATGTGCCGCTGCCGGAGGGCGGTATGGCGGAACGCCCTGCGATGAGTTATGCCGCATATCTGGAGCAGATTAAGGTGTGGCTGTAGTTGGTTAGAAGGAAAAGAAAGCGGCGAACATCACATGATTGATTGCAAAGAAACCTATTGGAGATACAGAAAGCAGGATCAGCTTGCCCTGGGCAGACGGCAGGACAAGCGCCCCCGCCTCTTCGGGGACGAAATCTGGAAGTTTGAGATTCTGCTGCGCAAAATAGAGTATTGCACGAACTGCGGGCATGGTCTTATATGCAAGGCCGTGAATAAATATTATAAGTTCAAATATCACAGGCTGAGCGTCAGACTGGGATTTACCATTCCGATTAACGTCTTCGGAGAAGGACTTGCGATTCCGCATTATGGTACTATCGTAGTCCACGGGAATGCGAAGGCGGGCAAAAACTGTCGCCTGCAGGAGGGCGTCACGATCGGAGCGACAGACGGAAGCCATGAGGCGGCCCGTATCGGCGACAACTGCTACTTCGGCAGCGGCGCTAAGGTGATCGGGGCTGTGACCATAGCCGACGACGTGGCGGTAGGCGCAAACGCCGTCGTCACGAAGGATATCGAAGAGCCCGGCACAACGTGGGCGGGCGCACCCGCGCGCAAGATAAGCGACACGGATTCCCACAGCAACCTGTGCAGAGATTTGTTTCAGCAGGAAAGAAGCGCGGACAGATAAAGGGAACAGGCCAAACGCGGGTACAGCATAAATACGAGGAGTACACTCAGCTATGAGTAAGAAAAAAGAGACAAAGCAGGCAGGGATGCTTGCCAAATTAGCCTATATTTTCGATAAAAGGGACAAGTGGAAGATCGCGGCGCTTCTGATTGCGGTGATAATCGGCAGCTTCCTGGAATTGTTGTCTGTTACGATGTTCATGCCTTTTATCAATATCATTTCCGATCAGTCAGCGATTGGCAAAACCTGGTATTTGAAGCTGGTGTATGATATGTTCGGCTTTTCCTCGCCCAAGAACTTTATGATCATGCTGACGCTGGCCATTATAGGGGTGTATGTGGTTAAGAACGTTTACCTGATTTTAGAAAAAAATTATATTTTCCGGTTCTCCTACCGTACCCAGATGAAGCTTTCCACCAGATTGCTGGATACGTATATGAAAGAACCGTATACCTTTCATTTAAATAAAAATATAGCTACGTTACAGAGAAGCTTACATGAAGATACGTCGCATTTTATGCAGGTGATTTTGTATTCTCTGGAGCTGGTGGCGGAATTGGCTGTGTGTGTGGTTCTGGTGACCTATTTGATGGTAGTCAGCAAATCCATTACCATTATTGTACTGGGACTGCTGGTTTTGTGCGTCGGCATTTTTATGCTTATCACCAGGAAATACAGCCGTCAGCTTGGCAGGGACAACCAGGGCTATCAGGCTAAAATCTTTCAATGGATGAACCAGTCGCTTGGGGGGATTAAGGAAATCAAGATTCTGGAAAGAGAAAGCTATTTTACAGACGAATTCCAGAAATATTACAGCAAATATGCAAGAGGCCTGCAGATAGCCAGGACGATTTCGATTCTGCCGAAATATCTTGTGGAAGCGGTGGCCATGACAGGTATTCTGATTGCGATTGTGGTGAAACTGATATTCGGAGAAGCGGATATGACCTATTATCTGCCGCAGCTTACGGTATTTGCGGTGGCGGCGATGCGTCTGATGCCCAGCGTGGGGCGTATCAACGAGCATACCACTAACATGCTGTATGCGCTTCCCTCCGTGGAGCTGGTCTATCATGACTTAAAAGAGATAGAGGATTATATTGAACAGAAGGACCATGAGGTCAGAGAAGAATGGAACCTGCGGGAGGGTATCAGAGTGCAGGACGTCACCTACTATTATCCCGATACGGACGAACCGGTGATCGACGGCGCTGATTTTGTTATCCCCAAGGGGAAGACAGTCGCGTTTATCGGCTCTTCCGGCGCCGGTAAGACGACTATGGTAGACATTATTCTGGGACTTCTTGCGCCCCAGAAGGGAAAGGTTATGGCAGACGATATCAACGTCCATGAGAAGCCTAAGACCTTCCACGGGCAGGTGGGCTATATTCCGCAGGTGATTTATCTCTCGGATGATACGATCCGCAATAATATCGCTTTCGGCGTTAAGGAGCAGGAGATAGACGAGCAGGCGGTCAGGGCTGCTGTGGAGAAGGCGCAGCTTACGGAATTCGTCGGCAGTCTGCCCCATGGGCTGGATACCATCGTAGGTGACAGAGGCGTCAGATTGTCCGGCGGACAGAGACAGCGTATCGGCATTGCCAGAGCGCTTTACCATGACCCGGAGATACTGGTGTTAGACGAAGCGACTTCCGCGCTAGACAATGAGACCGAATCGGCGGTGATGGAAGCTATCGATAAGCTGCAGGGCACGAAGACGATGATCATCATCGCGCACAGGCTGACGACGATCAGAAATGTGGACGTGATCTATGAAGTGGGCGGCGGTAAAGTGACAGAGAAGAGCAAAGAGGAAGTATTTGGCTGACTTTGGCGGGCAGCGCCTTAAAGGGCTGCGCGGCAGGCCATAGAATATCGGCAGCAGCAAGAATTATTCAGGGAAAGATCAGGGAACCATATGCCAAAACCGGATAAAGAAGCGCGTCTCAAAGTACAACTGAACAAAGAACAGGCAGAAGGACTCTTCTATCTGTCGCTCGTGATGGCGGGGCTTTTCGCGTTCCTTTTCCTGGGCTCGGGAGAGCCGGTGCTGTTTGACGACAGCGGGGCGTATCTGAGAGTGGAGAGAGTGGAGGGCGTTATGCCCGTATATCCGCTGTTTCTGCTTATCAATCAATATCTGTTCGGGGACGAAAGCTATCTGCAGATCGTGATCGTGGAACAAGCGATTCTTTCCGTGATCTGCGTTACGTCATGGATTAAGACAATAAAAGAAAAATTTGCGTTAAAATACTGGGAAGCTTATCTGGCATTCGGGCTGTCTCTGATTCCTTTTACTACGGACATGCCTCTTGCCATGTCTACGCAGGAAATTCTGACGGAAGGAATCGCTTATGGTCTGTTCTATCTGTTTATGAGTATGGTTCTGAAGGCGGTATGGACGAGAAAATACGAATATCTTGTGGGAACTTACGGTGCAGTGCTGCTGCTTGCGATGGTGCGCTCCCAGCTACAGATCCTGTTCGGCGTCTGCGGCATCGTGTTTCTGTATATGACCCTTGTAAAGGGGGAACGGAAGAATAAGGCTGCAGTTTGGGGAAGAGTATTATCAGGGCTTGCGGGCTGTCTGATCATCAGTCTGCTGGGCGTATTGATGATCTCGAGAATTACGGTCGGTTACAAGGATATGATCAGGAATCATGAAGGCTTCTCCGTGTTCGTTATGCGTGTACAGTCTCCTGCGTCCTATCAGTCCTATCTGGAGGAAAAGCTTGCGGAACAGGCAAAGCAGGAAGAAAACGCAGAAACAGAAGCGGCAGGAGAAATCGTCTCTGACAGCGCAGAAGCGCAGGAAGATACCGGGAAGGACGGGCAGACAGAGACGGAAGAAGAGAAGCTGTTAAGGAAGGGCTTTTCGCCCAGCCAGTATGTGAGCCTGATTTTCTCCAGAGGAATGTATGAAGCTGATCCGGAGGACGCGGAACTCTTTGAAGACGAGGTCGTGCGGGGACTTTTTCTGGAACTGTACGAGGCGGCGGATGCGGCCGGCGAACGGTATCCTTACGCGCAGAAGGGGCTGTGGATGTGGAAGGATATCGTCGGCGGGATCGGCAAGGTCGGCAAGACCTGCCTTAGCGTGCCGTCGGAATATTACGTGGCCAATTATCCCGATATTATCCGGTCGGATGATTTCAGCGATATTCGCAACGCGCATCTGCAGACGATAGGAATGACGCTGCTTAAGGAGCATTTCGGGCGTTTCCTGTACCACACGCTGATGCTGCTGCCGCAGGCGTTTATCTGTACCGTATTTTTTCAGATCGCGCCCATTTATCTTCTGTGCCATCTGGCCACATTGTTCTTATATGTATCAGCGCTCGCACTTATGGCCTGGGGGTATGCGGATAAGAGGGTTGACAATAAATACGCCGAATTCATGGCGCTTGTGCTGGGAACGAATGTAGTTATGGTGCTTATCATATCGCTGGTGTTCTTCGGGCAGCAGCGGTATCTGGTCTACAATTTCGGAATTTTCTATATCGCGTACGGGCTGCTTGTGCAGCAGTTGTGGAAATGCCGTCTTCGTGACCGGGTGCTTACGAAGCGTGGAAAGCAGGGATTGTGATTATGGAACAGGCTGAAAAGGTATTGATTATTATACCGGCTTATAATGAGTCGGAGAATATTGAACATGTTGTGAAGCACATGATGGAAGAGGCGCCGCAGTACGACTATCTGGTGATCAACGACGGCTCTACGGATAATACGCTGGAGCTGTGTGAGAATGCGCATTTTTCCTATCTGGATCTGCCGATCAATATGGGGATAGGCGGGGCGGTTCAGGCAGGGTATGTTTACGCCCGTAAGAATCACTATGATATAGCGGTACAGATGGACGGAGACGGACAGCACGATATCGCCTATCTGGACGAGATGTTAAGGCCTATTCTGAATAAGGAGGCGGACGTGGTGATCGGCTCTCGGTTCCTTGAGAAAGAAGGATTTCAGTCCTCTGCCGGCAGAAGACTGGGCATCAATATCCTGAGCGGTCTGATCCGTCTGACTACCGGCCAGCGGATCATGGATGTGACAAGCGGCTACCGGGCGGTCAACCGCATGTTTATCGATATTTACAGCAAGGATTATCCCACGGATTATCCGGAGCCGGAGGCTATCGTGGCGGCGATCATGCACCGGGGAAGAGTACGGGAGGTGCCGGTGCAGATGCGTGCCAGAGAAGGCGGCACCAGCTCCATTACGTTTAAGAAGTCCATTTATTATATGATTAAGGTGACGCTGGCTATTTTGGTCTGCCGGCTGAGTTATGGGGTGAGGCGAGCCAGGAGAATGGAGAACAGAGTATAGGATTTATAGGAGACAGGGAGATAAGATTATGCTTTTATCAGAGGTGACAGACCGTATAGAAGGGAAATTAATTCGGGATGGAGCTTTTCAGACGCTGGAATATTGCACTGGCAGATTAGAGATTCCTTTTTTGACTTTTATGGGGAATGCAAAATTCATCAATCATATAAGTCCCTTTGCAAACTGCGTACTATGCAGCGAAGAGCTGGTGGAGGCGCTGCCGGATACTATTGAGGGCGTTTTTGTGACAAAATCGCCAAAGGAAGCCTTTCAAAGCATTCATAATCGGTTAAAAGACGACAGCCGCTACAAGCCGCCTGTTAAAGAGAATAGGATAGGGGCAGATTGTACGATCAGCATGAAAGCAAACATAGCGCCGATGGGGGTTACGATTGGAGACAGAGTTATTATAGAGGATAACGTAACGATTTATGAGAATGTAACGATTGGCGATGATTGTATTATACGAAGCGGAGCCGTCATAGGCGGTAAGGCGTTTACGTTTGCAAGAACAGAATCTGATGGAATACTGCCCATGGAAGATCTGGGGCGGGTAGTGCTTGGAAATCAGGTAGAGGTTTTCTCTTTATCCCATATTGCAAGGGGGATTCTGCCTACGGACACGACGTATATCGGGGATTCCGTGAAGATAGACGCGCTGGTACACATTGGGCACGGAGCTGTAATCGGAGAGCGTACATTGATTGCCGCCTGTGCGATTATCGCAGGCAATGTGTCGATAGGAGCGGATTCATGGGTTGGTATCAACGCTACGATATCTAATCGGATTCGGGTTGGCAGGAAAGCAAGAGTCAGTCTTGGAAGTGTAGTGACTAAGGATGTGAAGGATGGACAGACTGTTACGGGTAATTTTGCGATAGATCATACGGATTTTATTGGTAACTTGAAAACTATGCTTGCGAAGGAAAAGAATTAGTTACTTGCAGAAGGAATGGAGGATTAGTATGATACCTTCTACGCTTAGAATTACGTTGATCGCTGCGGTAATCTGTTATTTTGTTATTATTTTGTATTTTTTGAAGCAGCGTGCGCTGAATTTGAAGTATACTTTATTATGGTTGTTAGCCGGCGCCGTTATGGGAATTCTCGTGATAGTGCCTGAACTGCTTACGGCGATTATCCATATATTCGGGATTCAGGATAATATGAACGGTTTGTTCATATTCTGTATCGGATTTATTATTATGATATTGCTGTCTCTGACTTCGATCGCTTCCAGACAGAACTGTAAGATCAGGACGCTTACGCAGGAATTAAGCATTCTTGACAAGCGGGTGCGGGAGCTAGAAGCACAGACCGGAGAGCATGAGACAATAAAGGAATAAGGATATGCTTACGATTGCGATCGACTTATTATGGCTTCGCCCCAGGAAGGTCGGAGGAACGGAATTTTATATCAGGAATTTATTAGACGGCTTCTTGCAATTGAAGGAGCCTTTTTGTCTTTATTTGCTGGTATCGCGGGATAATAAAGAATCACTGGCGCATTATGCGTCGGACGCAAGAATCAGGCTGTTAGAGACGAAGGTAGTATCCGCCAACATCGGCGGGCGTATTCTGTGGCAGTTCTTCTGCCAGAACCGGTTCCTGCGCAGAGCCGGGATTCGGAAATGTTTTATTCCGGTATACTGCAGACCTTTGTGGAACGGCGGCATTACTTATGTCAATGTCATCCATGATCTGCAGGCGGCGCACTATCCTGAGTATCATCCTTTTCATGAGATTGCGTATTCTAAGCTGTGCTGGTATCTGGACGCTCATTTGTCGAAGCATATCGTGGCGATTTCTGACTGGGTGAGAAAGGATATTATGGATAAGTATCATGTAAAACCTGACAAAATTACCACGATCTATAATCCCATCACGGTCAATAGGGAGGAGATGCTGTCCTTTGCGAAGCTGTCGGAGAAGTACCGGATACAGGAGAAGGAGTATTACTATACGGTGGCGCAGTTGATTCCTCATAAGAATCTGGACACGCTCATAGATGTAATGGACCGGATCAAACAAAGAGAGATCAATCTGCCCCACAGGTTACTGATCTCCGGCGTGAATGGGGAGAGCCGCAGAAAGCTGGAAGCGCAGATTCGAAGCAGGGGTCTGGAACAGGAAGTATGTCTGACCGGTTTTGTGGAGAATGACGAGAGAAACGCGCTCTATCGATACAGCAGAGCGTTTCTGTTCCCCAGTGTCTTTGAGGGATTTGGCATGCCGCCTGTGGAGGCGATGCTCTTTGGCACAGTTGTGATCGCTACGGACAGGACGTGTATTCCTGAGGTTACGCAGGGGAAGGCTAATTATGTGCAGGATCCTTATGACGCGGAAGAGTGGATCCGGGTCATGCTGCATCCTGTCAACCGGATTGATGAGATGGATTTCGATGAGTATGACCAGATGCGGCTGACACGGAAGTATTATCAATTACTGACTGATCTTTTCGAAGAAGGTTCGGACAGACTGGTGAATGAAAATGGATAGGCTCACAATCATTTTGGTAAATTACAACGGAAAACAATATAACGAAGCGTGTATAGAGTCTGTGCTTGCCGATCAGTCTGCTTTTGACAGGAAGATCCTCGTGGTAGATAATGCGTCCGGAGATGATTCCATGGGGCGATTAAAGGAACGCTACGGAAACGATGCCAGGGTAGAACTGATCCGGCTGGATGACAATTTCGGGTTCTCGTATGCCAATAATGTGGGCATACGCAGGGCCATGGAGGACGGAGCGGACTATGTGCTGCTTCTGAATAATGATACGGAGATTGCGCCGGATATGCTGGCGCAGCTTGCGGCGTGTGCGGCAAGACATCCTGACAGCGTGATCGCGCCGAAGATTTACTATAGTGACCGCAGGGATGTGATCTGGTCTGCGGGAGGCAGAGTGTCGCCGTTTATCAGGAAAGTAAGCCATATCGGCTTAGACCGGACAGACAGAGGGCAGTTTGAAGAGGAGACAGAGATTGGCTTTGCTACGGGATGCGCCTTGTTTATTCCGTGCAGGATCATAGAGCGGGCAGGGCTGTTGGATGAAGACTTTTTTCTTTATTATGAAGATACGGAATACTGTTTCCGGCTTACAGAGCTTGGAATTCCCATTTATTTCTGTCCTGAAGCGGTTATGTATCACAAGGTTGGAGCCAGTTCCAAAGGAGCGGACAGTCCCTTGTGCGCCTACTATATCGCACGCAACTGGTTATTGTGCAACAGGAAACATTTAGGCGCCAGATATCCGCTGTTTCTGGCCTATTACGGTATCAACAGGATTGCCTGCTGCCTGCTCTGGCTGCTGCATGGGAAAAGCGCGCTGGTACAGGCGACGTGGCGGGGCATACAGGATTACAGCAAGGGAAAACTGGGTAAATCAGGATATTATTGAGTTACTGTTCACAACAGCCTAAAACACTTGCTGTTTGGGATAAATGCAGCGTTTGCATTGATTAAGGGAGTGTGCTATTATGAAAAAAGGTTATTATATCCATTTCCAGGGACGGGAGTCTATTGGAGTCAGTAAGAAGATTGACATGCAGTTAGAAGAGTTTGAAAGGTTCTATGACATGCAGGAGCTGGAGATAAAGACACTTGACAGGTCTTTGCCAGAGCGGATTCTGGGTCTGTTTCCTACGATGTCAATCAGGAGAAATTACGAGGAGGCCCTTAAGCAGTTAGATCATCCTGATTTTCTCTATGTCAGGAGAACGGTTGCTGATTGGGCGTATTTGCGTTTCTGGAAGAAAGTCAGGGAAAGATATCCGGACTGCAGGATTATTATAGAATTATTTACCTATCCTTATGATAAGGATGATTTCGGGAAATGGAATGCGTGGCCGTTTTATCTGAAAGAGCTGATCTACCGTCCTAAATTAAAGCGATATGTGGACCGTTTTGTGACATATACGGAAGATGAGGAAATCTTCGGGATTCCTACGATACGTTCTACCAACGGCATTAACATAGACCGTGTGAAACAGATAGCGGGGCATTTTACAGACAGGCAGATCAATCTGATTGCGGTCGCTTTTATGCAGAGACATCATGGTTACGAGCGCATTATAGAAGGAATGCATCAGTATTATAATAAAAATCCACAGCCGGAATATCGGGTTAATATGCATCTGGTGGGTGACGGACCGGAGAAGCCGTTTTATCAGGAACTGGTACAGAAGTACAAGCTGGAAAATTTCGTGAAATTTTATCCTACTATGTCGGGTGAGGAACTGGATGCGTTATATGATAGCTGTGATATTGCACTTGCCTCTTTTGGAATGTATAAGGCAGGATTCGATGGCAAGATGAGCGCCTTAAAAACCAGAGAGTGTCTGGCGAAGGGAATGCCGATGCTTACCGGATGCCGGATTGATGTGCTGGATGAGACGTACCCTTATGCAAAGCTGTTCCCTAACAACGGAAGCACGATAGATGTGGCAGAAATAGTTGATTTTTATAAGAAGATTCGAAATATAACAGCAGACAAGCAGGAGATGGCAGACAGTATCAGAAAGTTTGCGATGGAACATGTCAGTATGGAGGCTGTCATGAAACCGATTATAGAATATATTGCATAACAGGAAAGGCATAGAGTATATGATTACGCATATTGTGGGCAACCGCCCTCAGTTTATTAAATTAGCGCCGCTGTATCACGCATTGGAGCAGGCAGGCTGCGAGCAGAATATTATTCATAGCGGACAGCATTACGATGAGAATATGTCGGATGTGTTCTTCCGGGAATTAGGGATACCGGCGCCCTATGTAAATCTGATGGCAGGCGGCGGCAGTCATGCGCAGGTAACAGCGAAAGCCATGGTAGGGCTGGAAGAAGAACTGTTGAATAAGAATCCGGAACTGGTAATTCTGTATGGAGATACGAATACCACATTAGCAGGTGCGGTCGTGGCATCTAAGCTGTGTATCCCAATTGTGCATGTGGAGGCGGGTACAAGAATACATTGTAAGACCAATCCTGAGGAATGTAATCGTATTGCCACGGACCATCTGTCGGATATTTTGTTCTGCCCGGATGACATATCTATGCATAATCTTCAAAAAGAAGGGTTGGATCATCTGGCATATCTGACGGGAGATATCATGTATGATACTTACTTGTCTATTGCGGAGAAATCTGCAGATCAAATGTCACAGGAAGATATTATTGTAATGACCTGGCACAGGCAGGAGAATACATCTGACAGAGAACGGATGGACAGTATATTGAATTTGGTCCGGCAATTAGGCAGTAAAGTAGTATGTCCATTACATCCCCGCACCAGGAAGTGTCTGACGGAATACGGACTGATGGAGAAGGCAAAAGCGATACCTAATTTTGAGATAACGGATCCTGTGGGATATCTGGAAATGGTTGCATTGATGCAGAGAGCGAAGCTGATTCTGACGGATTCCGGCGGAGTGTCTAAGGAGTCTGCCTATGCGGGTGCAAAGTGTTTGTTTATGCTGGATGCGGACGTATGGGAATATTTGGTGCGGGATCACTGGATTCAAAAGGTAAATCCGGAGGATCAGGCGAGTGTTGAAAAAGCACTGCAGTTCGCAGGCCGGGCGGAGCATGTGGATCAGGAAGACCGGCCCAAATATTACGGAGACGGTCATGCTGCTGCTAAGATGGTGCAGGCATTAAAGGAGAGAAATTTGATCTAAAATATAATAGATGTATGTATTTCCAATGGTAGAATGAAGAAGAGGAAATGCATGGAATCGAGGGAAAAATGAAATATGCATTAATCGGATGTGGACGGATTTCACCGAATCATATTGTAGCGGCACAGAAAAACAATCTGGAAATTGTGGCGATCTGTGATTTAGAGGCGCATAATATGAAAGACAAGATCTTGAAGTTTAGACTGCCTTCTACAGTAACATGTTATACGGATTATAAAGAAATGCTGGAAAAGGAAAAACCGGAACTGGTTGCTATCGCTACAGAAAGCGGTAAGCATGCCAGGATAGCTGTTGACTGTATGACGATCGGACATGCTAATCTTATCATCGAAAAGCCGATCGCGCTGTCACTGGCTGATGCGGATTTGATTATTGAGACTGCAAAGAAAGAAAATGTGAAGGTTTGCGCCTGTCATCAGAACCGGTTTAACAAGTCGATTCAGAAGATCCGCGAGGCATTAGAGATGGAGCGCTTCGGCAGAATGTTCCATGGTACGGCGCATATTCGCTGGGCGAGGGATTACGAATATTATTCCAGAGCCAAATGGCGCGGCACATGGGAGCAGGACGGCGGTGCGCTGATGAACCAGTGTATTCATAATATAGATTTGCTGCGCTGGATGATGGGTGATGAAATCGACTGTGTTGCAGGCATGACGGACAGACTTAAGCACAATTATATTGAGGCAGAAGATCTGGGCATTGCCCTGATTAGATTCAAGAACGGCGCCTATGGCATTATAGAAGGAACCACTAACGTGTATCCCTCCAATCTGGAAGAAACCCTATATTTGTTTGGAGAAAAGGGTACTGTGAAGGCGGGAGGCAGTTCTGTCAATGTGATAGAAGAGTGGCGATTTGCGGATGTGCTGGATGACCCGGAGGAAGTAAAGGCGCAGTTCCATGAGAATCCGCCCAATGTGTACGGCTATGGGCATACGCCGCTGTATGCGGACGTGATAGAAGCGATTGAGCAGGACAGACCGCCTTATGTGGATGCGCAGGCCGGTAAGAGAGCTTTAGAACTGGTACTTGCCATATACCGTTCTGCGGCAACAGGGAAGATTGTCAAATTCCCGTTGCAGGACTGTGACACAATGGAGTTTCAAGGCAGATTTGACTGAGTAAGGGAAAGGCATAACAGATATTATGGAATTTCGTGACTTAAAAAGGCAATATCAGATTCATAAAGAAGCTATCGACAGAGGCATTCAGGAGGTCATTGATTCTACTCATTTCATCAGCGGTGGACAGGTTGCGCAGTTGGAAGAAAAACTGGCGCAGTATGTGGGGGTGAAGCATTGTGTGGCATGTGCAAACGGAACGGATGCCTTGCAATTGGCATTGATGGCGTGGGAGGTAACAGCGGGTGATGCTGTGTTTGTTCCGGATTTTACTTTCTTCTCCAGCGGTGAAGTAGTACCGTTAGTGGGTGCTGTGCCCGTTTTTGTGGATATTGATGCAGATACCTATAATATCGACTGTGAGAGTCTGGAGAAAGCCATAGAATATGTGATTCATCATACGGATTTAAGGCCGAGGGTAATCGTAGCGGTGAATCTGTTTGGACAGCCGGCAGATTTTAATAAGATTCGGGAAATTGCCGCAAAGTATGATATGTTGGTCTTAGAAGACGCAGCACAGGGGTTTGGCGGCATGATAGGGAAAGAAAAAGCCTGCAGCTTTGGTGATATTGCTACGACATCCTTTTTTCCGGCGAAGCCGCTTGGGTGTTATGGAGACGGCGGTGCCATTTTCACGGATGACGATGCGTGGACTGAGAGGCTGCGTTCGCTGCATGTGCATGGAAAGGGCGGCGATAAATATGACAATGTCCGTATCGGTATGAATTCCCGACTGGACACCTTACAGGCGGCAGTGCTGCTTGAGAAAATGAATTTCTTTGAAGAAGAAGTAGAAAAATGCAATCAGGCGGCGGCAAAATACACAGAAAGATTACAAAGCATAGTGAAAACACCGGTTGTTTTGGACGGTATGCGTTCCAGTTGGGCACAGTATACGATATGCCTGAAAGATGCGAAAGAACGTGAAAAGGTTATGGAACAGCTTAAGAAAGACGGTATTCCCAGTGCTGTTTATTATAAGAAACCCATGCATTTGCAGAAGGCATTTGCAGAAGGGCTGGCAGAGGCGGTGTCCTGTGTCCGTACGGAAGATATCTGCGGCAGATGTGTATCTCTTCCGATGCACCCGTATTTGCAGGATGCTGAAATAGAAGCAGTGTGTGAGAGTATAGAGAGAGCCGTATTATAATACGATGGGATGGGCGAAGCACAGACCATTGAAGATGTTTGGATAGAGGAAACGAGCGGTATGGATGCAAAAATACAACTGAAAGGCTGGCTGGCGGCCCGGCACCTGCAAATCGATTGTCTGGGAGAATATGAGCGCTTGGGAAATGATATCGTGCAGTATAATAATCTGCTTCATAAATTTCCGGGAGATGAAGTATACTTTCATGATGAGAAGCAGGTATTTTTTTTAACCGGTTATGTATATAACAAGAAGGAATTTTTAAAACCGGAGTCTGCAAATGACTGGTCGGCATCTTTCGCAGCATCGCTTGTTCAGGATGCGGAAGAACATTTTCAGAAAATGAGAGGGGCTTTTTGCGGTTATACTTATGATAAAGAAAAAGAAGAGGCGCTGATTTATACAGATCACACTTCTAATAAGGCAGTCTATTATTATGTGGACGGTGATAAATGGATTGTATCAAACTATATGGATTTTATTGTGCGCGTACTGCGGGCAAACGGAATTGCTTATCATTTCAATCCTACGGCAGCTAAGTATATGCTGACTTATGGATATATGCTGGATGACAGTACTTATGTAAAAGAAATTCACAGGCTGATGCCGGGATGCTATGGTCTGATCAGGGATGGAGAAATTGCTGTCACACAATATTATAAGTTAGAATGTCATGAGCAGGAGATGACGGAAGAAGAAGCGCTGGAGAAATTGGATCAGGCGTTCCGCCAGGCGGTTGCGCGTGAATTTGATAAGGATAAAGAATACGGATACCGGCATCTGGTAGATTTAAGTGCCGGATTGGACAGCCGTATGGTGTGTTTTGTAGCGCACGATATGGGATATACTGAGCAGACGAATTTGTCTTACAGTAAGCTGGGTTACCGGGATGATCTCATTTCCGGCAAGATTGCCAAATATCTGGGTCATGAATATCTGTTTAAGTCGCTGGATGATATCAGATGGATGTATGATGTTGACGAGATGACTCTGAAAAATAACGGAGCGGCGATCTGCCTGGGTATGACGGGCGGAAACCGGATGCTTCAGTCAATTAATATGGAACATTATGGAATTGAGCATACAGGCATCATCGGCGGTCCGACTATGGCAAGTTATTATAAGGACAAAAAGCTGGCTTATGGGAAACCGAGATATGGGCTGAACGGCTATTCGGGCAAACTGCACTACACTTTTGATGAGAAGGTGTTAGAACGGCATGAAACACAGGAAGCCTTTGCCATGAATACCAGAGGGCTTTTGGGAATGCAGGTTTCCTATATGATTCGTCAGAATTATATCGAAACTTCCTCTCCGTTTGCGGATGTGGACATGCTTGAGACGGCGTTCTCCATTCCTTTTGAGTACCGTAAGGAAGACAGGCTGTATCTGAAATGGATTGAGACGAAATATCCTGATGCGGCAAGGTTCGGCTGGGAGAAATGGGGCGGTGTAAAGCCGAAGAAAAGCCATATCTTTATTAGAAAAGTAAAGACAACGCAGAGGCTTCTGTACGGGTATCTGTGCGGGTTGTTTCATGTGGCAAATCCGCAGTCTATGAATCCTATGGATTATTGGTATAATAATGATAAGCAGATCAGGATTTATCTGAATGAAATGTATGAAGCGCGTATCGGAAACGATGTGTTGCCCGGGGAACTTGCAGATGATATGAAGTCGCTGTATGAAACAGGAAATTTTATTGACAAGAGTCTGGTGCTAACAGTGCTGAGCGCAGTGCACTTGTATTTTGACTAATAAGATATATTTTAAGAAGTAAAGATTAAATTTGGATGGTTCTTCTTAGTATTTGTGAATGAATGCGGTATTGCAGATGAGGCTGTGGTGGTGGTAGAAGTAAGCTGTGATACGCAGGCTGAGAAAGGAGCATGATAATAAAGATGAAAAAACCAGTACAGGAAGTTGATTTTCTTATCATATATGAGCACAAGGTAAGAGAACTTGAGAATATGTGCCTGATCAAATATGAGCTGGAGAAGAGAGGCTATACGGTCGTTATCAAGCATATCGAAGATCAGGAAGCGTTAGAAGCGGTCAAACCGATCTACCATGCTAAGGTGGTTACTACCATGGCATGTTATCAGAATGCTTCCTTAGAGTGGCATACCAAAGATTTCGTGGCGTTTGACAAAGTAATCGATATGCAGTGGGAAAACATCGTCTATCCCAAGGATGAGAAGGCTGGAGTCTTTAAGAATTATACAGGAATCGGAAGAGAAGTGGTCAGAGTATCCTGGGGAGAGGCGAATAAGAGAAGGTTATTGGAATCGGCGCATATGGACCCAAGAAATATCAAAGTAGTGGGTCACGTAGGTATGGACTTTCTAAGAGATGAATTAAAAGGCTACTATCTGGGCAGAGAAGAGCTTTTCAGGGAATATGGCCTTCCCACAGACAAGAAAGTACTGCTGTTTGCCTCTCCTTTCTATGCTGATAATCTGTCAGAAGAATATATTGCAGGCATGTGCAGGAAGCATGGAGAGGATTGGCGGGATTATTACGATTTCATGATGAAGTCGGAGAAGGCAATCCTTGAGTGGATGGAGAAGCTCTGCAACAGCAGGGATGATATTTTAGTGATTTACAGACCTCATCCGGGTCATATTGGTAAGCATATGTCGGAAGTTGCGGCAAGATGTGATAATTTTAAGGTGATCAGCGACCGCTCCATTAAACAGTGGATCGTGACAAGCGATATTATATATACGGGCAACAGTTCTACGATTGTGGAAGCTTTCTTTGCGGGGAAGATGTGCCATCTGCTGTTCCCCTACGAGACGACGGATGGGTTTGAGTTAAAGCTGGTCAGCAAGGGAGAAAAGGTAAGAACCTATGAACAGTTCTGTCGGACTGTAGAGGATGAGCATTCTGTATTTCCCATTGCGAAGGAAGCGATCAACGAGATCTATCTGGTAGATGAGAACGTGCCAAGCTATGTGAAGTTCGCGGATATGGCGGAGGAAGTGTTAAAGGATCCTTCCTATGCGCTGACGAAAGAGCAGTTATCTTCTTATCGCAGGAAGCAGCCGTTATCCGTCAGAGTGCAGAAGAAGCTGCAGCGCTGGGATTGGTTCTATGATAAATATAAGAAAGCTCTTGCGGATGAAAACTGTCATAACAAGTGGATCATGAAGCAAAGAGCGCTGCGGGAGCAGAAGGCCGAGGCGCATAAGCGGTTCGCGATCGAGAGTACGAGCGAGGAAGAAATAAATGCAATTGTGGCGAAGATTGCGGCGCAGTTGGAACATAATAAGTAATATCAATGTAAAAAAGAATAAATAAACGGAGGAAAATATTATGAGCGACAAGATCACAGCAGTAGTACCGGTAAAAGGCAGCAGTTCCAGATTACCGAACAAGAACATATTGCCATTTGGCGATTCTAACTTATTGCAGCACAAAATCGAACAGTTAAAACAGGTCAAAGGACTTCATGAGATCATAGTATCTTCCGATTCTGATGAGATGCTTGCAATCGGCGAGAAATGCGGCGTTAAGGCGATTAAGAGACCGATTCAATATGCCAACGAATCCGTACCTTTCGGTATGTTCTTAGAGTATGTGTGCGATATTATCGAGGGAGACCATTTGATGTGGGCATGTGCCACATCTCCCTGTGTGGAGCCGTATCTTTATGAGAAGGCGATCAAGACTTACTTTGAAAAATTACAGGAAGGCTATGACTCCTTAATTACCTGTTCACCTTACCAGACATATCTGATGGACGAGAACGGGCCTTTGAATTTCAAGATGGGATTGGAGCATAAGAATTCCGAACAGCTTCCGTTGTTATATCATTTTACGAACGGTATCGATCTGGCGCCGAAGGATAAGGTCAGAGAGTGGCATTATAATTATGGACCGAACTATTACAAGCTGCTTGTAAATAAGAGAGAAGCGGCGGATATCGACGACGTGTATGATTATGAGATGGCGAAAGCGCTGTATGCGATGAAAGATCCGAAACCGACAGTGTAGGATATTTGTATTAGATGATTTATGCTAAAGTATTGGAGGAAAGAAATGGGGACAATACTTATTCAAAATTTTGGACCAATAAAAGAAGCAAAGATAGATTTGGGTAAAAATTTTCAGATACTAATCGGAGAGCAGGCTTCTGGGAAAAGTACAATCAGCAAGGTTGTTTATTTTTGTCAGAGGCTGAGGGATTATACGTTAGATTTTCTGTTAGACTCCAGACAATTTGCAGAATATCATCGAAATGAGTACTTTAATGGTTATTTGAAGTATTTGCAAAGAAAGTTCATGGGATGTTTTGGAACAACAAAACATATGGAGAAATTCAGTATTATATATACCTTTGATAGG
Source organism: Lachnospiraceae bacterium (assembly GCA_017626325.1). Lineage (GTDB taxonomy): Bacteria > Bacillota > Clostridia > Lachnospirales > Lachnospiraceae > UBA3282. Next base: position 100,455 of record JAGAIZ010000003.1, read on the forward strand.
AGAAAAATTATAATAAAACTCAATGAAAACGGTTACATCAGATATCAATTTGATGAAGAACTAAAAAGAGGTATTAACCGTCTGCTGTATGACGCGGCAGGGATATTTATAAGTGACGGTAAAGAAAAAGAATATCTCTCATTGATTGACAGATTGACCGCCATGGAGATGATGAAACGTCAGTATGAGCAGGCATTAAAGGAATTGTTTTGTAATAATATGGAAATTATTTATATTCCGGCAGGAAGGAGTTTGTTGGCTACATTATCAGAGCAGTTGCAGGAATTGCCGATTTCTGGTATTGACTTAACGATGCAGGAGTTTATTAAACTGATTCTGCGTACTAAGAATAAATTCGGAAATAAAATGCCGGAGATTGTTAAAGATTATACAAATACTGTAAAAGGGCAGATTAATAATGCCTCTGTTGAGAAAGCCTGTGAAATTATTAAACAAATTTTGCGCGCAGACTATGCAAGCGAAAGTGATGGCGAAAAAATATATTTTGATGAGCATCATTGGGTAAAACTTATGTATGGCTCTTCGGGGCAGCAAGAAGCTTTATGGATATTAATGCTGGCTTTTATTACGATTCTTGAAAATAAAAAAACTTTCTTTGTGATTGAGGAGCCAGAAGCGCATCTGTTTCCCATGGCACAGCGGAATATCATGGATTTAATTTCACTCATGATTAATTCAACGAATAGCAAAGCAATTATCACAACCCATAGCCCATATATTCTTACTTCTGCGAATGTCCTGTTATATTCTGATAAAGTGGAACGTGGATATAAGGGAAAAGCAAAAAATATTATTCCTAAGAATATGAGAATATCATATAATGATTTCGCGGCATACAGAGTAGGGAGAACTGATGGGTTTACAAAGGATTTGACATCCATTTTGGAAGTAGAGAGTCATATGATTCAAGTGGATTATATTGATAAAGTATCTACGATAACAAATGAGGAGTTAAATAATTTGCTCGAGATGGAGGCAGAAGATGGTCTGTGATCAGTTGAGTTCTTGCATAGAGCAGGAAATTGTAGGGAATATGAACCATTTGTGTGTAAATAACAATCGTGACAGATGTGTCAAAGCTGCAGATAGACGTTCCAAAATTCAATGTGAAGAGAAACATAAAAAATATGTATTGGATAATACATTGAATAATCTTGTTTTATCATATAAGGTTGATAATGGAGTGATTGTAACAGATGGTAAAGTTCAAGAAGGAACGAAAAAATGTGATTATCTGTATATCATATGTGAGCAGGAGCGCAAAGCTATTCTTATAGAATTGAAAGGTGTTGATGTTTCCAAGGCATTAAAACAGATGCACGCTACATTATTGTTGTTTCAGGATGTATTTGATAAATGTACAAAGGTATATGGAAGAATTGTGGTAACATCTGCGTTTCCTAATATGAACGCTCGTCCTGAATATGTTAATTTGGTAAGGATATTGAAAAAGTATCATGGAAATTTACGAATTGTGGAAAGACAACTCATAGAAAAAGATATACAACTAGATAAAACATGAATTTGTTTTACAAGGCGTATATTTGTTTTGGAAATTTGTGGTCATAAAGTGATGAAAATGAGAGGAAAGTGCAATGAATATCAAATTACTGGATTGTACGCTTCGGGACGGCGGTTATATCAACGACTGGAATTTCGGACGGCATACCATACAGGATATCATGACGAAACTGATTGAATCCGGCACTGATTATGTGGAAGTGGGATTCCTGCGGGATTGTGAGTATGACCCGAACAAGTCTCTCTATAATAATTGTGCGGAAATCGCGAAGATCCTGCCGGAGAACCGTGGCAGAACGAAATTTACGGCAATGGCGCTGCATAATAAATACAGTATTGATAAACTGGAGCCCTATGACGGCAAAACGATAGATGCCATCCGGGTGACCTTCCATGACTACGATATTGAGGAAGGGCTTGACTATATTCGACAGGTTAAGGAGAAAGGGTATAAGGTGTTCATCAATCCCATTAATATCATGGGATACTCAGACGAGATGATACTGCGGCTGCTGCAGAAAGTAAATGAATTGCAGCCTTACGCATTCTCCATTGTAGATACGTTCGGTTCTATGATGAAGGACGATCTGCTGCGGATCTATTCGCTGATCGAGCATAACTTAAGCAAAAATATCGTAATCGGCCTGCACCTGCATGAGAATCTTGCCTTGTCCTATTCACTGGCACAGGATTTTATCAGTATGAAAGCCAGCGACAGGGAGTGCGTGATTGATGCTTCTATGTTAGGTATGGGGCGTTCTCCGGGCAACTTGTGTATGGAATTGATCATGGATTATATGAACAAGAGGCAGTCCGGGCATTATGATGTGAATCCGGTGCTGGACGGCATCGACGACCATATAGCGCAGCTTAAGCAGATAGAACCCTGGGGGTACAACACTGCCTATTCGATCTCTGCGAAATACAATCTGCACCGGAATTACGCGGAGTTTTTGCTGGACAAGGGGCGGCTTCGCGCAAAACAGATTAATCAGATTCTGGGAAGTATCGAGCCGCATAAGAAGACGGCTTATGATAAAGAGTACATTGAGAAGCTGTACCAGGATTTTCAGAATAATGCAATAGACGACACAGATACGCTTAAGAAGCTGTCGCAGGAGCTGTCGCATCAAAAGTGTCTGATTCTGGCGCCGGGGTCCAGTATTCTGGAACAGAAGGAACAAGTACAGGCTTATATTGAGAAAGAGAATCCTGTTGTACTGTCCGCAAATTTCGTACCGGACAGCTATACCACGGATTATGTGTTCTGCTGTAACGCGATGCGGTTAGAGACTATTCTGGGCAGGAAGAACCTGCGTAAACTGGTAGTTACTTCCAATCTGTTAGATATGTGTGATGAAGAAATGTTGCGGGAAAGAGGGCAGTCGGCGCAAGTGCTGGGCGTCAATTATATGGATCTGAGCTTCCGCGAGAACGAACCTTCGGACAACAGCGTTATTATGCTGCTCCGCCTTCTGAAGAAGCTGGAAGTGGAGCAGGTGGCGCTGGCGGGATTCGACGGTTATCAGACGAATCATAAGGCAAATTATGTGGCGGATTATATGGCGAGCCAGCACACCAAGGGCGAGGAAGAGAATAAGAAGATCAGAGGATATATGCAGCAGTTAGAAAAGCAGATGGACATCTCTTATGTAACGCAGTCGCTGTATCAGACAGTATGACGGGATATGCAGGAAATAAAACAGATTAAAGGCGGACAGAACCATGAATGACTGGAAGAAAATCAAATACCTTATCATCGATGTGGACGGTACTATGACGGATGCAGGAATCTATTATGACGAGCACGGCAATGAATTAAAGAAGTTCTGTACCAAGGATGCCGCCGGATTCTTTGCGGCGAAGAAGACCGGAATCAGAATCATGGTGCTTACGGGCAGAGAATGTGCGGCGACTACGCGCAGGATGACTGAGATGAAGGTGGACTATCTGGTACAGAACTGTAAGGATAAAGTTACTTATCTGACACAGTTTATGAAAGATAACGGAATCAGAGGAGAAGAAATAGGTTATCTGGGTGATGATCTCAATGATTTGCCGTCTATGAAACTGTGCGGCTTTGTAGGATGTCCGCAGGATGCCTGCATCGAAGTAAAAGAGAGGGCTGATTATGTGTCCAATGTGAAAGGCGGATACGGTGCGGTCAGAGACATTATAGAACATATGCTGCGCGAAAGAGGCGAGTGGGAGCAGGCTACTGCCGAAATCTATGGCATCGGGGTATAGAATGATGAGAAGCGGCGGTATGATTTCAGAAAGGTAAGATAATTCATGGGTGTAATGGATTTCCTTAGAAAATCAGAGAAGTTGGTATTCTGGAATCGATGCAGAATACATAGCGGAAAAGCAGATTTCCGGAAGATGGTTCTGGAGGGATACCATAATCCGGATTTTTTGGAATTGCATCATCTGGGAGATGAATATAAGGGCTGCATCATTTACTGCGCAGAGGAGACGGGAAACGGTGTCGGCTTTTTTGCAGAATTGGGAATGACATTGATTAAGCTCTATTTTGCGGATGAACGCGGCATGATACCTTATATTCATTGGGGAAGGGATTATGTTTATTATGAGCCGGACGGTATCAACGGAGAGAAGAATGCCTTTCTTCATTACTTCAAACCGGCATCGGAGGTTCGCTCTATCGAACATGCCTGCCATGTGATCTATCAGGCGCCCTGGCATTGCAATCAGGTTAAAGCTTTGTACGGTGCGGTCAGTTATGACGTGTCGGAAGATTATATTAATGCGATGGCGCGCATGTTAAAGAAATATATTCAATATAATGACGAAACTAAGAAATATCTGGAAGATCAGTATAGCAGGCTGCTTGGGGATAAGAAAACGTTAGCGGTACACTATAGAGGAACAGATTTTAATAAAGGTTATAATAATCATCCTATTCCGGTGCAGGTGGAACAGGAAATGGAGAAAGTGAAAGAACTGCTGCAGCAGAAGGCTTATGAGCAGATTTTTCTTGCAACAGATGAAAATGCCATTGTAGAGCGCTTCAAACAGGAGTTTGGCGACCGGGTTAAGGTATATGAAGATACTTTTCGGGATGACGGAAGCGGAGAATCGATTGCATTCAGTCAATCAGAGAGAAAAAATCATCATTATAAGCTGGGGCTTGAGGTGCTGCGGGATCAGTATACACTGACTCATTGCCGGGGGATCGTCTGCGGCTATTCGAATATCACATTTATTGCAAGAGTTATGCGAAGGGCATGGTTTGAGCAGGAATGGGAAGATTATTGCCTGATTAACAATGGCCTGTATCATAACAAGAATAGCTTTAGTGAGAGTGAGAACGCCAAGGGAAATAAATAGCAGCGATATGCCTTATTGTTTTTTTGTCCGATATGCTTCCTTTTCACCAGGCCAGTAAGCCAATCCCCTGTCATGCAGAAAATGCATTAAATGACTGGGTTTCCATAGTAGTTTGAATAGAGGATTCCAAAATAGAATGCATAAAGGACTCATAACATATTGGGTATCAGAGTGCCCATATTCTATTGATATGGCATCGTATTCTTTTGATAAAAAATATTGATCTTTTAATGCTTCTTTCATAGAACTATAGTAATTAACAGCATGGCGTAAAGAAGACCATTCTCTGAGAATATACGTATCAGGGTATCTTGTCAAAACCCAGGAACCGTATGTTTCAAACTCACTGAATGACGCTGTGCTTTTCAGATCTTCAATCTTGGCAGCGTTAAATATTTTTTCCCAAAATACAGTTCCGGGAATTTTATTGTTGCTTTCTATTTCACGGATCATTTCTAAGACATACTGCTTTTTGAATACCATGTGCTCGCTGACAAAAGAGCCTTTGGCAATTTTATCAACATCGGGAAATAGCGTATTAATTGTTGAAAAGTAGGGAGCATGATACTCCGTTTTCATATCGAAATAAGGGCGTCCTGTTACAGAATCAAAAAAGCTGCAGCGTTTCACTAAAGCAGTATCAGCATCCCAGGCAAGATAATATTCATTCTTGGTAAAAGCGGCATAATATAGTTTGAGAAACTGCTGGTAATACCAAGTTGGCTTAGAACTGCTGCTTTCAACTATTTTATAAAAATAAGAGGTTACATCAGACAACGAAATAAGGTCTTCTTCGTTAATAAACGAAACAGTGTCAGTCCATAATTCTGGTATGGCAAGCCGAACTTTTTCACAGCCGATGATTACGATTTTATCTGCAGTAATAAAATTTTTGATATAATTTATATTATCACGTAACTTGAAACAATCATTATAAGATACTGGAATAATTATATCCATTTTCATGCAAAAACCGTCCTCCATAAAAGAAATAATACATTCAAAATACTTTTAAAACAATATACAACAAGACATCCCATAATGCAAGTGAGAAGGATGAATCTGGTATTTAATACACGATGATATTGGCTGCAAAAAGATGAATTCAGTTGATTTATAGGAATAAAAGTATATAATATATATAAATTTTTGTGAAAATCAAAGGGAATAAACAGATCTATGAGAATGAACGTATATCTTACAACCGGTAAGAAGAATTATAAATATGCATATGTTGCCATCAAATCTCTTTTTGAACACAATATAGATTCGGAAATCTATCTGTATATCGTTTCAGAGGATTTGGAGGACAGCGACCTGAGATATGAGCATGAACTGGCAGAGCAGTACGGGAATCATATCATGATACTGCGGTTTGACGAGAAGAAGGCAAGTGAACAGATTAAACTGCGGGAAAACGACCATTGGGCAATCGGTACGATGTCCAGCTACTGGCTGTTTCATGAATTGCTGCCGGAAGAAGTAGACCGGATTATTGTGATAGAGTCAGATACGGTAATAGTAGGAGATTTGTCTGAAATATATCAGATCGATTTTGAAGACGCTTATGTAATCTGTCCGGGACCGGAGCACAAACCGAAAAATCACAGAGATTTTATGGAGCGTATAGGCGGAGAGTGTCTTACCTTTGTTCTGTCCATGTATAATGTGGATAGAATCAGAAAAGATTTCACCCTGGAGGATATTTTGAAGACAGATGCGGATATCAGGGCTAAAGCAGGCAACTCTATGATGGAATTGGTCTTCGGGCTGCTCTTTGCGGGAAGAATCAAATATATTCCGGGGAAGATTTCCTGTATTGATGAGAATGAGAGATATATTGAGGAACTGGGATATGATTACCTGGCGGAATGTGAGAAGACCGCCAAGATCATACATTTTTCCTCATATGGAGATTATAGTAAACCGTGGAATCCGGTATTTCTCGTTCCGGGATATGCAGTGTGGTGGAAGTATGCGGCAGACAGTCCATATTATAAAGAGTATATTGAACGCCAGTGGTCGTATTATAATAAAACACGGCAGAAGCAGCAAAAAATTGCGCGAAATATCAGTTACCGCAACATACTTATAGCAGCCATGGTAATTATGACTGCAGCGCTTGCGTTCTTAAGCCTGATGACAGATGCAGGGGTCATAGGCAGCGCTGTTGTTATAGGGTGTTCCGTGATATCTCTGGGCGTTTCGGTTTTGATCAGAAGGGTGTCGATTCTGATAGGGAAGGTGAAGAAATAGTGCAGAAATTATTGTTGGCAACGGATAGCTTTCCTTACGGAAAAGGTGAAAAATCCTTTATTATACCTGAGTTGAAACGATTGGCGCAGTTGTATGATATCACAATTCTCTGCCATGCTAAGAAAGAACAGCCGGATTCGGTGCAGTTGCCGGAAACGGTCAAGGTGATATGGCTGGGAAACCCTGTTATATCGATGGCTGATAAAGCCAAAGCATTGATCCGTTATCTGCTTGACAGGGACGGATGGCGGGAGATCAAAGAGATTCTTCATGGTAAAAGGAATATAAAGGAACGGCTGTACCAATCGATTGCTTTTTATGCGCAGGCAGTCAGCGACAGAAATAGATTGAAAAAAAGCGGAATTTTATCGGAAAACGAACCGATTCTTTATTATTCTTTCTGGTATACTTACTTTTGCTACAGCATGACCGGGATGAAAAACAAATATCCGAATATCAGAGTGTTTACACGTACCCATGGTCATGATCTGTATCATGAGCGCGTGCCGGGCAACAGGCAGCCTTTCAGGCATCAGATGGAGAGACAGCTTGAGAAAATCGTCTTTGCCTGCGAATACGGCAAGAACTATTATGAGGAAAACATAAAAGATAAAGCTACGAACCCGGATAAGCTATGTGTATGCAAATTGGGGATAGAAAAGGCAGTAAGGCAAATGCCCTTTAGAGAAACAAGTGTGTTTCATCTGTTAAGCTGTTCCAATGTCATTGATCTAAAGAGACTTGAACTGATTATTGACGGTTTGGCGGGAGTCGAAGACATTACGATACACTGGACGCATATCGGCGACGGAGATGCGTTCGGGAGAATCCGGCAGTATGCAGCCGAACAATTGCATTCCAAAGAAAATATTTCCTATCAGTTTACGGGTTACATGGAAAATGAAAAGGTGACCGGCTATTATGGCGCCCATCAGGTGGATTGCTTTATTACTACGTCCGGTACGGAGGGCGGTTGTCCCGTCTCCATACAGGAGGCTATGACGTACGGTGTTCCGATAATCGGTACACGGGTAGGCGGTATCACGGAGATGATAGAGCGAAACGGAATCTTGCTGCCGGAAGATGCAACCGGGCAGGATGTGACGAGAGCCATAGAAAAGATAGCAGGGCTGGGACAGGAAGAATATCAGGAGATGCAGCGTAACAGTCTGCGTATCTGGGAAATGGAATTTGATATTCAGAAGGCAATTGTTAATGTCTGCAGAATAATAGAAGGAATATGCTGAGAGGCATGAGAAAAAGAATTGGGATCATTATTGTCTTAATATTCATATTGCTTGCAGCAGTTTACTGGCAGGATGTATCGGCTGGTATGACAACCAGGTATATGCAGGTAAGAGTTGCAGATGAGGAAATGCTTGACGGTTATCTTCCGACAGACAGTACCGGGGGAAATCCATCCATTCGGTTCAACGATCACAGCATTGCGTATGACGATGATGGAAATGTTTATTATGTCCCGCAGAATCTGTATGCAGAAGACTGGACGGGAAGTTTTACTGTTGAGACAGGCGAGCTGTTTTGGGCAGAGGACGAATATTGGGAGCATTTTAGTGAAGCGATTGCAGACGGACATGTTTTTACTATGTATCATATAAATGAAGAGGATCAGTCTCTGTACAGTTATCAGATTGTTTTTACAGGAATGCCGGTAATGACGCTCAGTATAGGAGGCTATGATGAAGAGAATGCAGAATACCATGGAAATATGGCAGTAACGGATCCTTATTCAAAGGGAGAACAATACAGATCGGCAGACTGTATTTATCATGTCAGAGGAGGATCTTCCAGACATTATAAAAAGAAATCCTATAAACTGGAGTTGGAAGAAAATCTTTCTCTGCTGGGAATGCGTAAAGATGACGACTGGATTCTGAACGCATTGTATGATGATGCCGGTCTGATACACAACAAATTCTCAACAGATGTCTGGAGAAATATTGCCGCGGACAATAGTGTAGCAAACGACGAAGGAGCGCAGGCAGAGTATATAGAACTCTTCGTGGATCATACTTATATGGGGGTATACGCTCTTACGGAACGGATTGATAAGAAAGAATTGAAGCTTTCTCAGGGAAGTATTCTGTATAAATGTTTTTCGTGGGAAATTCCTGAGCGGGATAATCAGGAAGAAGATTTTGGATTCGGTGAATCCTTCGAAATCAAATACCCGGATCCCTATACAAGAGACATGTGGCATCCGCTGCAGCAGTATACAGATGTATTTTTCCGCAAAAGCAATGTCAGTATGCAGGAAGCCGGCAAAATCCTGAATATAGAGAATGCGATCGACTATAATATTTTTATGTTATTAGCATACGGATGTGACAATCTGAGGAAAAACACCTATTTTGCGGCAGAACCGTATTATGGCGGCTATAAATTTAAGAAGATACCGTGGGATATGAATGCAACATGGGGGAACGCATGGGTAGGGGAACCGAAGAGCAATTATACCCTATATGATGCAGACACTATTTACGATACCGAAATGTGGTGTACGGATATTTTTAAATTATATGGCTGTAATGAGGAGGAAGTGACCAGCCTTCTGTATACCAGATGGCAGGAACTGAGAAAAGATATCCTGTCGGATGAGAAATTGCGTAATCAATTGGATGAGCAGTTTGGATATCTGCACCAATCCGGAGCATATAATCGGAATTATATCCGTTGGACAAACGGTACAGAGTATTGGAAAGACACATATATCTATGAATATACAGAAGGCAGGCTGCAATTTCTGGATGACTATTTTGCAGAGCCTTATTTTGACAGCATTTCTATCTGGAATGAAGGTGTAAGATGAGAATGGAGAAAACAGTTATGCGTGTGATGATTGCGGTGCCCTCGTACTGGCCGTCTCAGGACGGGGTGACGAATATTACGAGTTATCTGGCTGAGGGATTGGCGGCGAAGGGGCATGACGTGTTTGTGCTGACCAGCGCCGGTAAAGGAGGGCTGCAGGAGCTGCCGGAGCAGGAGACTCATAAGGGGGTTGCTATTACCAGAATGAGAATCCATACTCTCTGGCCGATTTCCATAAAGGGGCGGGATGAGAAGAGTACCGCCGGGGTATATCTGGAACATGTCAGAAAATATAATCCGGATGTATTGATTGTGGTGTGCGCACAGACATGGACATTGGACTGGCTCATGCCTCATCTGAAGGAACTGGATTGTGTTAAGGTATTTTACTCTCACGGTTATTCCTTATGGAAAGAGAAATATTCTTATGCCGAATATTTAAAAAAAAGGAATGTGGTCGGAGCATGGGCTGTATTTAAGAGTAAAAAGTATTATGGCAGCCTGTATCAGTATATTCAACTGTTTGACAGGGCAATTTATCTGTCAGAGCAGAGCAATGCGGCGGTATATGCAGAGAAATATGGATTGACCAATGGCAGAATTCTGAAAAATGCCATTGATGACAGATTCTATGACGATGCAATGCGGCACAGCTATGAAGATACAGAATGCGTAAGTTACCTTTTCGTTGCAAATTATAATGAGAATAAGAATCAGGAAATGTTAATCAGGGCGTTTGGCGGAGCCAGGATTGGAAAGAGCCGTTTGATTCTTGTCGGATTTGAAGAAAATGATTACTATGAGTATCTTCAGACTGTTATTCAGGAGGAACTGGGAGACCAACAAGATAAAGAGGTGGTTTTCCGTGTTCATATCAGCCGTGAAGAGGTGATTGACTTGTACAGAACCTGTGATGTATTTACCTGTTCCAGCAAATCGGAAATTTACCCGATTGTGGCACACGAGGCAGCAGCAACAGGTATGCCGATTATAAGTACGGATGTAGGCATATACAGTAAGATAACAGGCGCTTATATCATCAACAGTACCGAACAGATGCAGCGGGCAATGGAGGATTTATATGATCATCCGGCTGAGCGGGCGCGCAGAGGAAAAGAGGTATATGACTGGGTGTGCGGTCAGGGATGCCGGATCCGGGATAAGGTGGACTGGCTGGAACAGGATATGAAGCAATTGCTTGCGGCGGCAAAGCAATAGATTGCAAAGCCCGTCGATATGCGGATTTTTCAATCAAACTCGTTAGATTTTGGGAGTTAAAGAGTATATGTTGAATACAATAAACGGTTTTATGAAATCTGTCAAAGATTTTTATCATCTGGAAGGATATTATCTCAGGAAGAGAGTCAAAGCAAAATATTATGTTATATTCCGTTCTGAGGGTGGAGCGGGTTTTTTTTCAAATTATATGTGGGTTTTAGGGCATATTGTTTTAGCGCGTAAACTGGGATATCTTCCAGTGGTGGATATGAAGCATTATCCTACGCTGTATAGCGAAGAGATGCCGGTAGACGGGGTTGACAATGCGTGGAATTACTATTTTCAGGATATTGGACAGGTTACGCTGGAGGAGGCTTATGCCAGCGGACGATATGTGATGGGGAAGGATAAATATCTGACGAAATATGCGGAGAAGTATAGTCTGCCTAATTATCGTTATCCGACTGATCAGATGATAAGCTATTATGGTCCCGTCATTCAGCGTAATATAAAGCTGCGGGAAGATCTCAAAGAGGAGTATGATGCCGTGTGGCGGCAGAATGTTACAAGTTCTGATCATGTGTTGGGAATTCATATACGGGGCACGGATATGAAGAACAATTTGGGACATCCCATGCCGGCATCCATAGAGACTTATTTGGAACAGACACGGGAACTGTTACGGCAGCATCCGGAAATCAACAAGATTTTTCTTGCGACAGATGAGAATAATGTTAAGGAAGCATATGAAAAAGCATTTGAGGGAACCGTATGGACACTGTTTATGAATGAAGCATTCCGGGTGTGGGATCGCGGTGAAAAGAGAAAGACCGGAGTTCATGAAACGAAAGTGGACAATCCAAGACCTAATCACAAGTACTTGATGGGGAAGGAAGTTCTGCAGGACGCATGGTTTTTAAACAAGTGTGAATATTTAATCTGCGGGCATTCCAACATTACAAATGTGGTAATGCTGTGGAACCAGAAACGGTTTAAACAGGTGGTATGCGTAGAACCGAAGCGTTAAGCGAACAAAAAACGGTGAATAGATTAACACTTTGAATGGTGTGTGGTATACTATCTTATATCATGGAGTGGAGACTAGGTTGAAAAATCACTCTAATGAGCTGATTTTTCAACCGACAATTTGAGTCAGAGCCTCAAATTGCCTTGATCGCAGTCGGAAATCTGACATTTCCGACGTGTGTCATCGCAATAAATTGCTCTGACATGAGGATTAGTATGAATTTAAAAAAAGATCTTGCCAGTTTAAAAGATGTATTCGATAAGCTGAGATATATCCTGAATAAGAGACAGAAGAAGCTTGCCGCTGTCGTATTTGTGATGACGATTGCAGGAGCGGCGCTTGAGACGCTTGGAGTCTCGATTATCGTTCCGTTGGTGCAGTCGTTTCTTGCGGCGGATGAATTGTTACAGAATAAATTTGTGAAGCCGATCGCAGAGTTTCTACATATTACTACGGCGGTTCAGTTGATCGTCTGGATTTCTGTGGCGGTAATTATAACCTATATTCTGAAGAATGCCTATATGGTTCTGTTGTCTTATGTCAGAGTTAAATTTGCGTCGAAAGTAAAGAGAGAATTATCTGTTAAGATGATGCACTCTTATATGGAAAGAGAATATGCATATTTCCTCGGCGTAAATACGGAAGATGTCCTTCGGGGAATCGGATATGACGTCAGCGGCGTTCATGAAGTACTGATACAGATGTTCCGCATTATGGCGGAATCCCTGACTGCGTTCTGCATTTGCGTATATATTTTCTATACGGATACAGTGATGGCAGTCGGCGTTGTAGCGGTGATGGGAATCTCCCTGTCTGCGCTGATTCTGATCTTCAGAAAGAAAATGAAAAAAGTCGGCGATTATTACAGAAAGTGTACTGTGGAGGTGAACAAATATCTCCATGAATCTTTTCAGGGAATTAAAGATGTTCTTATTTTTCACAAGGAAGATTATTTCGTGAAGAGTTATGAGACGTCTTTCAGCAACCAGCAGAGAGCGGAAGTAATGAAGACGATTGCAACGGAGAGTCCGGCATATCTGATAGAGGCTGTTTGTGTCACGGGACTGATTATGGTAGTCGGGGCCAAGGTGGTATTCGGAAGCGACGCTGCGTCTTTTGTGCCGCAGTTAGCGGCGTTTGCGATCGCGGCATTCCGTATCCTTCCCTCTATTGGTAAGATTTCTGCAGGGTTTAATCAGTTAATCTATGCGTGTCCGGCCTTGAACGCGGCTTATAATAATTTGCGGGAAGTGGTAAACTTTAAGAAAGAGACAAGGGTGCAGCCGCAGACGTACGGCAATCCGGAAGAGAAGATAAACTTTACGAAAGAGATTGAGATTAAGAACATATTCTGGCAATATCCTAATGCGGATAAGATCGTAATAGAGAATCTTTCGCTGACGATTCCGAAAGGGAAATCAGTAGCGTTTATCGGGCAGTCGGGAGCCGGCAAATCCACATTGGCGGATATTCTGCTTGGCTTGTTAGTACCCAGAGAGGGCGACGTTCTGATTGACGGTGTCAGTATTTATCAGGAGATGGATTCATGGAAGAAAACGGTAGGATATGTGCCGCAGGCTGTATTTCTGACGGATGACACGATCCGTAATAATATTGCTTTTGGTATTGAGGAAAAAGATATTGATGATACGAAGGTACAAAGAGCGATAGAACAGGCACAATTAGCAGATACGATAGCGGAACTTCCCCATGGACTGGATACTATCTTAGGTGAGCGCGGCATTCGGTTTTCCGGCGGACAGAAGCAAAGGGTGGCTATTGCCAGAGCGCTTTATAATGACCCGGATATCCTGATTCTGGATGAAGCTACGGCTGCGCTGGATAATAATACGGAAAATGCGGTTATGGAGGCTATCGACGCCTTACATGGATATAAAACACTGGTCATTATAGCACACAGACTTACCACCATCCGAAACTGTGATGAGATTTATGAGATTGGAGACGGGAAGGCTGTTCGCAGATCGAAAGAGGAAATTTTGGGGATATAGAATTTTTTTGCGATAAGAAAGAGAGCATTTCGGGAATGGTACAGCAATGAAAAATACAGCAAAACAGGACTATGTTTGGAATACGGCGGCAGGACTGATCAATGCGGCAGAAGCTGTTATCATGTCTATGATTGTGACAAGGATTACGGGGCTGGCTGATGCGGGAATGCTGACAATGGCATTTGCGGTAGGAAATCTCATTATGCCAATTGGTAAATTTGGTATCCGAAATTATCAAGTTACAGACATTGATAATATATTTTCTTTTTCCATATATTTAAAAGCAAGAATGGTTACAGTAACAATGATGCTGATTGCCATAGCAGGATATATATCTTATGCTTTCTTCGAACTCCAGTATGGAAAAGAAAAAATAGGAATTATTCTGGCTATATGCATGATTTATGTGGTGGAAGCGGCAGAGGATGTTTTCTGGGGTTATTATCAGAGGCAAGGGCATTTGTATGCAGGCGCTAAAATGTTTTGTTTTCGATGGCTTGGAATTTTGATAATATTTCCGATTTCTTTATATATAAGTAAAAGTCTTTCAAAGGCGTTGATGATATGTTTTATGGTTTCTTTCATTCTATTTGTAATTATATTATATGTGTCATATCCCAATATTTGTAGTGATGAAGACAGACATTTGAAACTGTTTCTTACAAAAAGTGATTTGCCGATAGTGGGGCGGCTTCTGAAAATAGCTTTTCCGCTTTTTGGAATTTCTTTTTTGTCTTTTTATGTAAATAACGCGCCAAAATATGCTATTGACGCATGTCTGAGTGATGAGATACAGGCTTGTTATGGATTTGTGGCAATGCCTGTATTTGTAATTGGTCTGCTAAATGGTTTCATATATCAACCAACTTTGGTGTTGATGGCGGCTGAGTGGGAACAGAAGCAGTATCTTAAATTCGGGAAAAGAATAATCAGGCAATTGTTGCTTATCAGTGTAATACTGGCGGTTTGTTTGGCTGGAGCTTATGTTTTAGGCATACCTGTATTATCATGGCTTTATCATACGGATTTAACAGATTATAAAGCAGAATTATTGATTTTACTTGTAGCAGGAACTTTTTTGGCAATATCAGGTTATCTCAGTGTAGTTTTAACGGTTATGCGATGTCAGAAAGATCTTCTATGGCCATATTGTTTGGTTGCGGTAACCGCAGCTATTGTGTTGAAAAAAACGGTATCCCAGTATGGCACATTGGGGGCGGCGGTTTGTTATATGCTGTTGATGCTACTGTTGTGTTTGATATATGGAGGAATTTTGATTGTCAGACTGAAAAGAACAAAAATATAAAAGAAATTATCTTAGCGGATGAAGAAGTGTCTCCGGCTATGGGAGGAGCCCAGATGAGAATTGGACTGAAAATCTACCAAATATGTGGTGTCAGTTGATATAAAGTAAAAGATATAGTATAATGAAGCGGTAAAATTGGTAGAGATTGAGATATGAAAATAGGGATATATTAGAAAATATCTAAATTGTATATATGTATTTTTATATGGACATTTCATGAGCGGGTAAAGACAGATGGTATAGGGTGAAGTGAATTTACAGATAAAGGAGAGTGTTTATGAGTACATTTATTGTTGCTGAGATCGGGATTAACCATAATGGAGACATTGTGCTTGCCAAAAAGCTAATTGATGCAGCTGTTGTAGCTGGTTGTGACGCGGTTAAGTTTCAGAAACGCACAGTAGACAAGGTTTATAGTAAAGAGTATCTGGATGGACCAAGAAAAAGTCCGTGGGGAGAGACTCAGCGTGATCAGAAAGAAGGGCTTGAATTTAGCAAAGAAGAATATGATAAAATAGATGTTTATTGTAAGGAAAAGGGTATTGAATGGTATGCGTCGGCATGGGATGTAGATTCTCAGAGATTTTTGCAGCAATATGATTGCAAATATAATAAAGTCGCGTCCGCTATGCTGACGAATGATCAATTATTAGAAGAAATTGCAAAGGAAGGTAAATATACTTTTATTGCGACTGGCATGAGTAATTATGATGAGATTGATCACGCAGTTGAGATTTTTAAAAAGTATAAGTGCTCTTTTGAATTGATGCATTGTAATTCTGTTTATCCCATGCCAATGGAAGATGCAAATCTTAAGGTGATCAGGGGGCTGAAGGAAAGGTATGGATGCAAAGTGGGATACAGCGGGCATGAAGCAGGAACGCTGGTCAGCGTCTGCGCTGTTGCGGCAGGAGCAACTTCTATAGAGCGTCATATTACTATGGATCGTAATATGTATGGTTCGGATCAGAAAGCGTCCATTGAACCTTATGAGTTGTGTAAATTAGTTAAAACCATCCGTGATGTGGAAAAAATCATGGGTAATGGAGAAAAGGTATTGACAGCAGCTGAGGAAGAAGTGAAGAAAAAACTTAGAGGATAAATTGAAAATGATAGAATTAATCGTGTTTGATATAGACGGGGTCATTACGGATGGCTCTGTTATCATTGACTCTGATGGACATGAACAGAAGCAAATTAATTTGAAAGACATTGATGCTATTTTCGAACTCCATAGAAGGGGATACAAATTAGCTGCAATTACCGGTGAAGATACAGAAATTGTTAATTATTTTGAGAAGAGATTTCCATGGGAATATTTCTATCGCGGCAATAAGACCAAGAAAGAAACAATGCAGCAGATCGAGGAAGGAACCGGAATAAAAAGAGAAAATATATGTTACATCGGTGATGGAAAGTATGATGTGGAGCCTCTCATGTATGCTGGACTGGGATTATGCCCTGCAAATGCAATTGATAAGGCCAAAAATGCGGCGGACATTATTTTGCAAAATGATGGTGGTAAAGGCTGCATATGGGAAATGATATCAATTCTGGAGAAATATAATGATGAAGATTGTTCACACAACTATTTTTTTCGGAGATTGGAAGAACATTCACAGATATTCAAAAAACTTGCATCTGATCAGCAGTTGACTAATCAGGTTATGGAGATTGGAGATAGAATCATACAAATATTTGAAAGCAATGGCGGCTTATATTTGTGTGGCAATGGTGGAAGTGCAGCAGATGCCCAGCATATTGCAACAGAGTTTATCAGCCGCTTCTATAAAGAACGTCCGGGATTAAATGCTGAAGCTCTTTCTGTAAATACATCTACTCTGACAGCGATAGGAAATGACTATAGCTTTGAAAGAGTATTCGCAAGACAGTTAGAAGCCAAAGCAAATGCAGGTGATATGGTGATAGGAATCAGTACCAGTGGTACTTCCAAAAACATATTGGAAGCATTGCGGTATGCTAAGGAACACGATATTATAACTGTCCTTCTGATGGGTGGGTATGAAAGCCCGGAATTAGAGGGTGTTGCAGAGTATATCATTAAAGTGCCGGCTCTTATCACTCCGAGAATACAAGAAGCGCATATTTTTATTGGACATGTAATCGCAGAGTATGTTGAACATAAATTGTTTGCCTAGGATAATATAAGGGGATATATAAATGATAAAATTATCTGATTATGTATTTAAATTTTTGGAAAGCAAAGGAACTGAACACGTGTTTATGCTCCCGGGTGGTGGAGCGATGCATCTGGATGATTCACTGGGAAAGTCTAATCTTGAATATACATGTTTTTTGCATGAGCAGGCAGCTGCTATAGCGGCAGAGGCTTATGGACAGCATACAAACAAACCGGGAGTAGTGTTGGTTACTTCGGGACCGGGAGCAACAAATGCAATTACAGGTGTGACGGCAGGATGGATTGATTCTACCCCTATGATTGTTATTTCGGGACAATCCAAAAGAGCAGATTTGGTTGGCGACAAGGGCGTAAGACAGATTGGTTCTCAGGAAGTGCAGATTGTCCCGATGGTAACTGCCATTACTAAATATGCTGTACAGATTCTGGAACCAACGGAGATCAGATATCATTTGGAAAGAGCATATCATGAGGCGTCAACTGGAAGACCGGGACCTGTATGGTTGGATATTCCGTTAGATGTCCAGGCGGTTATGTTGAATGAAAATGAATTAGAGGGATATACAGTAGAGAGTGCGAAAGAGGTTTTCATTGAAAAAGAGATTGAACAGATAATTGAATTGCTGGGAAAATCTGAAAAACCCCTTGTGCTGGCAGGAAATGGCGTTAAATTGGCAGAGGGTACTGATTTGTTATATCAGTTGCTGGATATTTTAAATATTCCGGTGGAAACAACGTGGAAGACAATTGATATGTTTGCAGAAAATGAAAAAAATTATGTGGGTCATCCCGGAATTATGGGTGACAGAGGAGCAAATTTGATTCTGCAGGAGTCGGATTTGATTTTATCAATTGGATGCCGGTTAGATACCAGTGTAACTGCTTTTAATGATAAAAATTTTGGTAAAAATGCAAAAAAAATTGTTGTAGATATTGATAATAATGAAATTAAACGTATGGGTATTGACAAAGAGGTTGCTGTTACATGTGATGCGAAATTGTTTTTGCAGAAGTTATTATCGCGGGTAGAGGTTGATTCAGGTAAAGTATTAACGGTAACAAAGTTGGAAGAGTGGAAGCAATGGATGAAATACTGTACTGCTCTTCGTGCTAAATATCCAGTTGTTACGGAAGAACATCGAAATGCAAAAGACTATGTCAGTGCATACTATTTTATAGAAAAATTATGCGAACTTTTGAAGGAAGATGATATAATCGTCCCGGAGAGTTCTGGCGGTGCAGGAGAGATCACCTATCAGGCATTTCGGTTAAAAAAGGGGCAGAAGATGAAGAATGCTGCCGGACTCGGATCTATGGGATTTGGCTTGCCGTATGCCATTGGATCCTGTATTGCAAATGAAAAAAGAAGGACTATTCTGATAAATGGTGACGGTGCGTTTCAATTGAATATACAGGAACTGGAAACGTTGCACAGGCTCAAACTGCCTGTTAAAATGTTTATATGGAACAATGATGGTTATGCAAGTATTCGATCTATGCAGAGAAATAATTTTGAAAGTCATTATGTTGCCAGTGATAAAGATAGCGGTTTAACCATGCCGGACATTGGCGCTGTGGCCGAGGCATATGGTTTTGAAAAATGCCGGATTTGCAATAATAAAGAGGTGGATGAGTTGTTGCCGGAAATCATGATGGATGACAGACCACTATTGTGTGAAATTATGGTTTTGCCGGAGGAAACAGTCTCTCCAAGAGTTAAAGCAATTGTTGGAGAAAATGGAAAGATGACATCAGGGCCATTGGAGAAGATGTGGCCGTATATTGATGAGGGGTAACTGGCAGAGAAATATGAATAGTGTTCGTGAAGAAGATATAAGAAAAATTATCAATTTGATACCCTATAGAATGTGTGAAAATAGCACTTTTTTAATTACAGGTGCAAATGGTTTTCTGGCAAGTTATATGGTAGATACGCTTATGCTTTTAAATAGAGAAGGCTTTGTTGAGAATTGTAAAGTTATTGCACTGTGCAGAAATAGGAAAAAGGCGGAACATATTTTCCGTGAATGGATGGAGTGTGAAAATTTTCATTTGGTGATTCAATCTGTGGAAAAGAAAATAGAAGTGGATGAATGTGTCGATTATGTCATACACGCGGCAAGTTGTTCAACCACTCATATGTTTGAAACCTGTCCTGTCGATTTATTAGCTGCTAATGTCATTGGCAGCTATAATATGTTGGAGTTATCAAAAGAAAAGAAAGTAAAAGGATTTTTGTTTTTTAGTAGTGGCGCGGTTTACGGAGATGCTGATTGTGATGAGTTGAAAGAAGATGAGACATATGTATTAGACTATTTGAAAATGAAGAACTCTTATGCAAGCAGTAAAAGAATGGGTGAGATTTTATGCAAGGCATATTGGCAGCAGTATCAAGTACCGGCAAAGGCGGTACGGATAAGTCACACATATGGACCGGGGATAGATATTAATGATGGTCATGTGTATTCTGATTTTGCCAAAAACATTGTTGAGCGTAAGGATCTTTTGATAAAAGGAGATGGAATGACCAGCAGACCTTTTTGTTATGTCACTGATGCGGTGTGCGCGTTCTGGCTAATACTTTTTAGAGGTGAAAATGGCCAAATGTACAATATGGCAAATGCTGATGAAACATTTTCTATTAAAGAATTAGCGGATATACTTGTTCAAAGAGCATTTAAAGAAAGAAAATTGAAAGTGATTTTAACTCAAAAAGAAAATACTGAATGTTCAAAAAAAATAAAAGTCAATGTTCAAAAATTAGAGAGGCTTGGGTGGCATCCCAGCATTGATGTGACAGAAGGATTTAGACGATTGGTAGCCAGTATAGAGGAGGAAATGCGAAATAGTTAATTTGCGGCTAAAGGGATGGAATAGAAGGATAGTGCATTGATATATTAAGGAGAATTCTAATGAAATATGCAAATTTAATATTAGATTCCGATAAAGGAATGGAAAATATTGGAGATTGGGCGCAGGTATTTGCGATAGAAAATTTATATAAATATATGCATGTCAATTATGAAGACGTTATTAGAATTAAGATATCGGAGTTAAGTACGTATGATGGAGAATATGTAATATTACCAATTAATTATCCTTTTTATGGTTATTATAATTTGTCACCTAAAATTATTCCTGTTTTTTTAGGAATTAGCATTATCCACAAAAGTGTTGTAAAAGGATTGAGAATGGAAAATTTTCAACCTGTTGGGTGTAGAGATTATCATACATGGAAGGAATTGACAGATTATGGGTTAGATGCTTATATATCAGGATGTCTGACAATTGCTTTGCCAAAAAGAGAAAAAGATCCTAATCAGCAAAAAACATTTATTGTAGATGTGTCAGATAATGTGTATGAGAAAATTCCATCTTCAATCAAAAATTCAGCAGAGAGATTAAGCCATGTATATTATTTGGATGAATGTAAAGGAGAAGCAGGTGCACGTGCAATATATGAAAGATATAAAAAAGAAGCGGCACTTGTAATAACTTCAAGAATACATTGTGCACAGCCATGTTTAGCAATGGGAATACCAGTTATTTTCATATGCGAAATATGTTCGTTTCGTTATGATGTAGTTCGCCAATACATTCAGATCTACTCATTGGAAATGATGGATATGATTGATTGGAAACCTGTTGCGCCGGATTTGGAAGAGCATAAGAAAATATTATTAAGAAATGCTGCAGAGAGAGTTCTGGAAGTTAAAAGGAGATACGAAAATGTGTGCAGTATCGGAGAGTTTTATTTGAAGGGTGATCCAATAAAAAAAGAAGTGGATTCTGTATGGGCATTTCAACGATATATTTCAGAAAGATGGACTAAAGATGAGCAGTTTTCTTATAGTATATGGGGAATAACCCAGATAGCTGAGGTAATATATGAATGGATTAGAAATGAATATCCTAATGCGAGATTGGATAAAGTGATCGATATTGCAAGAACAGATGCGTTTCATGGTGTGCAGCCACAGAAATTAGAAGGAATACAACAATGCAAGTCAGTTGTTTTTGTAACTGCGGGGAGTGCTAATTCTGTTGCTATAGAAGTCTTTAAAAAATATAATATATCTAATTATGTCGTTTGCTATAATGGGATGTATATAGTAAATGGAGTGGAGTATTCATATTAGCGAAAGAGGTGCATAATGGAAATAAGGGAATTTGATATCAATGGTTATAGCAATGAGCGGATTATGATTTATGGAACAACCGTTGGAGGCAAAATGATCTTTCAATGCCTTCAGAAAATTGGCATAAAGATCGAGTGCTTTGTTGATAGAAGAATGGCAGGGAAAGAGTTTTGCGGGATACAGGTTAAAGAGCCGGAAATACTGAAACAAGAACAAGGAATGTTGTTAATTGCTGTGACCAGAGCCTTTAAGAGTGTATGTCAGTTTTTGGAGGAAATCCATTTTGACAGGGCATATAGTTGTGTAAATCTAATTGCCGGGAAACAGAAAGAGGATTTTGAATATGAAGAGGATGAACAGGTAGGTGTAACTGATTTTCTGGTAAAATACCCTCTGTATGTAAATGGCTTTCATAAAAAGAAATTGGTATTACCAACATTGGAGGTATTTATCACGGAACGATGTACATTAAGATGTAGAGATTGTTCACACTTAATAAAATTATATAAATGTCCGAAGGACTATGATATAAATGCTACAATAGAGTATCTCCAGAATTGTATGGAGGCGGTTGATTATATTGAAGAGATTATTATATTGGGGGGAGAGCCGCTTTTGCATAAAGAGTTAGTACGTTTGCTGGAATGGTGCAGCGGGGCGGACAAAATAGGAGATGTGACGGTTATATCTAACGGAACAATTATCCCGGGGCAGGAATTGCTGGATGTAATGGAAAGAACGAAAACGCGATTGAGACTGAGCGATTACGGAAAACTTTCGACGAAGATTAGTGAAGTAAAGAGAATATGTGAGGATAGAGGAATCAAATGTTTTGTTTTAAGGGAGTTGTGGACAGATATGGGTCCCATTCATGAACATGATTACAGTTCAGATGAACTGAAGAGTATATTTACAGATTGCCCGTTTGCATATGATTTATTATTGCTTAACGGTAAGTTGTGCAGATGCGCTCACGTTGCCCACTTAAATAATCTTTCTATGATTAATAGTTCGGCTCATGATTGCGTGGATTTTACAGGATTTCCAGAAAATATAGAGGAAAAAAGAAGTGAAGTATGGCAATATATGAATATTGATTATCTGGAAGGGTGTCAATATTGCAACGGAATTAAAAATAGTATACAGGGTATTGAACCAGGAATTCAAGAATCTGTGAGCAATAAATGCTAAGTATTTTAGAGGTGATGAGGTTGGAGAAAAAGATTAGTATTATGATACCGTGTTATAATGAAGAACGGAATGTCAGGGCTATGGCTGAGACTATAATTAAAATAATGGAATCAGTGTCATATGATTATGAGATTGTATTTACAGATAATGATTCTAAGGATAATACGAAAAAAATATTAAGAGAGTTAGCGGCAGAGAACAGCCGTATAAAAGTGCTTATTAACAATAGAAATTATGGCACGGGAGGAAGATCCAGCCGAAATACTATGCGATATTTAAGCGGTGATATTATTATGTATCTTCCTTGTGATTTTCAGGAACCGCCTGAATTAATTCCCAAATTTATAAAATATTGGGAAGATGGATACAAAGTAGTATATGGGCAGAAGACAGGTTCCAAGGAAGGAAAAATAAAATTTTTTCTTAGAAGCCTGTTTTATAAAATTATTAATACTTTATCTGAGGTACCTCAGTATGAGAACATGTCTGGATTATTTTTAATAGATAGAGAAGTCTATGATGAATTTGAAAAAACAGATGAGGATTTGATACTTCGATATGCATTAGCGGATATGGGTTATAAGATCAAATTAGTACAGTATGTGCAAGAAGAGCGGCGTGGAGGAGAAAAATCAAGATTTAGTTTGGGTGGGTATTTATCATTTGTCATGAATTCTATGGTGAATACATCTACAGGTCCTTTAAGAGTTATGACTATTATTGGATTTGGAATGTCGTTGGTCAGTTTTTTAATTGGATTAGTCTATTTGATAATGAAATTGACGTTATGGTATAGATTTCAAACTGGAATGGCACCTATACTTATTGGCATGTTTTTTTTAGGTTCCATACAGCTTTTGTTTATGGGTGTTCTAGGAGAGTATATTGGTGCGGTTCTAAGGAAAGTTTCTAAGCGTCCAGATATAATATTGAGTGAAAAAATAAATTTTGAAGAATCGAATAAAGAAGATGAAGTATAACTATTTTATGAATATAAAAATAGTATATCAGCATTTGAATAAGAGGCGTAACAGGTATGGTTAGTTGTAGCTTAAATAAAATAAAAGAGATTAAAAAGAGCATTTATTTGTTGCTGAAACCATATAAGTGGGAATACCTGATAGGAACTGTTCTTGTTGGGATTATTTTATTTTCTGAATTATATGGTGATTTTTTTTATACTTATCGTGCGGGTCTGAACTTTTGGTATGCTTTTTTTGAAGGTCATCCACTATCTTTTTATTCATATGCATTTGCGTTTCCGGGAGCCACACCGAATCGTACGATGATTTGTGGCGGTTCATATGATTTTACTATATATTTTTTCTTTGCTGTCTGGAATTTTCCAGCATGGCTATATGAGAGAATATCGGGAAATTATGCTGAGAGCAACTTTCTGTTTATGGCTTGGGCTAAGCTTATGCTTCCGGCGATAGCTATTCTAATTGGCGGCAGGATGAAAAGAATCTATGAATTTATTACCGGGGATTCAGATGAGACTGCAAACATGCTGTATG
The DNA here is from genome assembly GCA_017626325.1 of Lachnospiraceae bacterium. Lineage (GTDB taxonomy): Bacteria > Bacillota > Clostridia > Lachnospirales > Lachnospiraceae > UBA3282. The sequence continues at coordinate 125,004 of JAGAIZ010000003.1, forward strand.
TTTATCTTTTTTCTGGAATATTGATAATGTCAGCATATTTTATTGGACAGTATGATGTTATTGGAGTCATGTTTGCTGTTTATGGAGTAGATTATTTCCTTAGAAAAGATTACAAGAAGTTTTATATTTCTTTTGCGCTTGCAATTACATGTAAGTATTTTGCTATTTTGTTATTTATCTGTCTGGTTCTGTTATATGAAAAAAGAATATGTTATATACTGAGAAACTTATTGGCGGGGTGCAGCCTTGTAGTTATAGAAAAGCTGTTATTTAGTTTGGGCAAAAGTTATACTGAGATTCATCCAGAGATGGCAGGGGGTGTGAGAACAAGTGAAGGTGTCGTTGCAACGGGCCTTATATCTTCCAGAGCGGGGTATTTATTTCAGGTACAATATGATATGGGAGTAGATACGGTTTCAGTTTTTATATTGGTTATGGGTTTGATAGCGGCGTATTGTTACTTGCAGAAGAGAGAAGAAAATTATAATTTCTTTTTCAAAGTTATATATATATCTTTTGCTGTAAATGCTTGTTTTTTACTTTTTACAGAGAGCGCTCCTTACTGGGCAATGCTGTTTGTACCATGGATAGTTCTTATGATGTATTGCAATGGGAAGAACCGTAAATTTAACATTTTGGCAGAAACACTGGGTATTAGTTGCTTTATGATTTGGCATATGGCAAGGGAAGCTCATTTCTTTAGTAGTGGTAATTGTGAAGGTATGCTGATGTATTATTTGTTAGGGGAACCGCCATATTTTGTAAACGGACTCAGTACAGTGATGCAGGTACTCTCTCAAGGTAGTCTATCTTTTGTGTTTAATTTTTGCCGATATATTTTCTATACATGTATGATCCTATTATTGATAGTGAATTTTCCACGTAAGGATAATAGTAATTTTACAAGAGAAGTACAGGAAGTAGGCATGAGAGGGCTTTTTATTTTTAGAGAATTATGTAATTTGGGAATTATGTTGCTTCCGATCATAGTTTATGTGATTCAAGTGGTGTTCCATGAGAAATTAATTGATATATCAAATAGTGGCGGTTCGCTGACAGAGCTGATGAAAGTATTGGTTTATTGATTATGGCGAAAAATGAAGCACATTCAGAGGGATAGATGGGGGTAAGGCTGTGAAAGTAGTTATTTTGGCAGGAGGAAACAGAAGCACAATTAGTAATGAACAGGAGGGAATTCCTAAGCCAATGGCAGAGATTGGTGGGAAACCTATGATATGGCATATTATGAAAGGCTTTTCAGGATATGGAATTAACGAATTCATCATATGTGGCGGATATAAGGTGGATATGATTAAGGAGTATTTTATGGATTATTATATTTATCAGTCAGATATTACTGTGGATTTGAAGAATAATACTGTACAGATTCATAAAAATCGAACAGAAGACTGGAAGGTTACTGTGGTGGATACCGGACTGTATTCTGCGACTGGTCAGCGTGTGGCACAAATTCAGGAATATATTGAAGATGAGAATTTTATTGTCACATATGGAGATTGTTTGTCAAATATAGATGTTAATAAATTAATTGCGTATCATTTGAAGCATGGAAAGGCAGTGACTATGGCAGTTGCCAGACCAACGGGAAGAAATGAAGCATTGGAAATTGATTCAAATGGCCATATTGTGAAAAAAGGTACAATAGGAATGAATAGTCAGGCATGGACAAATGCCTGTTTATTTGTATTTCATAAGAAAGTATTTAATTTATTAATTGGTAATTATAGTTTGGAACAGCTTTTGACGGATTATTTAGCTGACAAAGAACAGCTTATTACTTATAAACACGATGGATTCTGGGCTCCGGTAGAAACCTATCGGGATCTTGTCAATATGGAGAATCTTTGGAATGCCGGGATCGCACCGTGGTTAAATGGAGATAAAGCATGAAAACAGTCATACTAGCAGGCGGCAAAGGCAGCCGCATCAGTGAGGAATCGGTATTAAAGCCGAAGCCAATGGTGGAGATCGGTGACAAGCCGATTCTTTGGCATATTATGAAGATTTATTCCGCTTACGGCTATCACGATTTTGTTATTTGCTGCGGGTATAAAGGGCATATCATTAAAGATTATTTCGTCCATTATTATATGTATCAGGCGGATTCCACGTTCGGGCTGGCGGATGCAAGCAGAGAATACCATAATGCTTCGGCGGAACCGTGGCGGATTACTCTGGCTAACACAGGGCTGGAGACATTGACGGCAGGAAGAATTCTGCAAATCAAAGATTATATCGGTGAAGATGAGACTTTTATGCTGACCTACGGTGACGGCGTGGCAGATATTAATATCCCGGCATTGCTTGCCTTTCATAAGCAGCATGGAAGAATTGCGACGATTACGACCACACAGCCGGCGGGGCGTTTCGGCGCTATCAAGATTGATGAACAGGGTATGATAGAAAGCTTTAAGGAGAAAGCGCGGAAAGACCAATCGTGGGTCAATGCCGGATTTATGGTGCTGAACAGAGAGATATTCGATTACCTGGGAGACGGTTCTGATATGTTGGAGAAAGCGCCGTTTGAAAGACTTGCGGCAGACGGTCAGATGGCGGCGTATAAACATCCGGGATTTTGGTCGCCTATGGACACGGTGCATGACAGGGCATATCTGGAGAGCTTGTGGAGTACGGGGGAAGCACCCTGGAAGCTCTGGTGACCGGGGCAGCGGCAAATGCACAGACAATAGTTCGATATAAGTATCAGAGAAAGGTATATATGGCAAATGGAGCAGAAGACACAACAGCAGGCAAGAGAAGAAATATTGAATCTGGTAAAGGAATATTGCGATACTTATCATAATGTTAAGAAGCCCTTTGAAGAAGGACAGAGAATTCCTTACGCATCCAGAGTATATGACAGTGTGGAAATGATTAATCTGGTTGACAGTGCGTTGGAATTCTGGCTGACGTCAGGCAGATATACAGATCGGTTTGAGAAAGAACTGGCGGCGTATCTGGGAGTCAGATACTGTTCGTTAGTCAATTCCGGTTCTTCTGCAAATCTGATTGCATTTATGGCGCTTACCTCTCCTTTATTGGGAGACCGGGCGATCAGAAGGGGAGATGAAATCATTACCGTGGCGGCAGGATTTCCAACAACGGTAACGCCGGCGATTCAATATGGCGCGGTGCCGGTGTTTGTAGATGTCACGATTCCGCAGTATAATATTGACATTGCCATGTTGGAAGAGGCATTGTCCGAGAAAACGAAAGCGGTTATGATTGCCCATACACTGGGAAATCCATTTGACTTAAAGTATGTGAGTGAATTCTGTAAAAAGCATAATTTGTGGCTGGTTGAGGATAACTGCGACGCGCTGGGAACGGAGTATACAATAGACGGAGAGACGAAACTGACGGGAACTGTTGGAGATATCGGAACATCCAGCTTCTATCCGCCCCATCATATGACGATGGGAGAAGGCGGCGCCGTCTACACGGATAATGCTTTATTGAATAAATGCATTCGTTCTTTCCGTGACTGGGGGAGAGACTGTGTGTGCCCGTCCGGCAGGGATAATCTGTGCGGACACCGGTTTGACAGACAGTACGGAGAACTGCCGCCAGGCTATGATCATAAATATGTGTACTCTCATTTCGGATATAATCTGAAAGCAACGGATATGCAGGCGGCGGTCGGATGTGCACAGCTTGAGAAATTTCCTTCCTTCGTGGAGCGGAGAAGACATAATTTTGACAGACTGAAAGCAGCCTTGCTCGCTGCTGATGCCACAGAGCATATTACGGACAAACTGATTCTTCCGGAAGCGTGTGAGAACTCCAATCCGAGTTGGTTTGGTTTCCTGATTACCTGTAAAGATGGTACGGACCGTAATCAGGTAGTGCGGTATATGGAAGATCATGGTATTCAGACCAGAATGCTGTTTGCGGGTAATTTGACGAAGCATCCGTGTTTTGATGAGATGAGGAAAGCGAAAGAAGGATATCGTGTTGTAGGGGAACTTAAGAATACAGATCGCATTATGTCAGACACTTTCTGGATCGGCGTATATCCGGGTATGACAGATGAAATGATTGATTATATGGCGAGGACGCTGGTGGAAGCTGTCAGCAAATAGAAATGCAGATGCGAAATAATTGTTGGAAATGGTATGGAAAATATGTTTGATTTTGGACTGGATTTTTACAGAGATAAAAAAGTATTGATTACAGGGCATACGGGCTTTAAGGGAACGTGGATGTGCGCGCTGCTTTTACAGGCGGGGGCTAAGGTGACAGGATATGCGCTGGATGCGCCTACAGAGCCAAGTGTTTTTGCGTTATCCGGTATGGCGGGGAGAATCCGCTCCGTGACAGGTGATATCAGGGATTTGGTGCATCTGAAGCGCGTGTTTATGGAAGAACAGCCGGAGATCGTCATTCATATGGCTGCGCAGCCGATTGTGCGGGAATCTTATAAGAATCCGGTTTATACCTATGAAGTGAATGTGATGGGAACGGTTAATGTTCTCGAGTGCGTCAGGCTGTGCCGAAGCGTCCGGTCTTTTGTCAATGTGACTACGGATAAGGTTTATCTGAATAAAGAGTGGGCATGGGGATACCGTGAGAATGAAGAACTGAACGGGTATGATCCGTATTCGAACTCCAAGTCCTGTTCGGAGCTTGTGACAAGCTGTTATAAGAATTCTTTCTTCGGTGCGGCCGGAAAGGAAGATGCGAACCCGGTCAGAACTGCGGTCTCTACGGCGAGAGCAGGCAATGTGATTGGCGGAGGTGATTTTGCAGCAGACCGCATTATACCGGACTGCATCCGCGCCGCTATGCGAGGGCAGGACATTGTAGTTCGTAACCCTTATTCTACGAGACCGTATCAGCATGTCTTAGAGCCGGTGGCGGTATATCTGATGATAGCGAAGCGGCAGTATGAGGATATCCGGTACGCAGGGAATTATAATGTGGGTCCGGATGATGCGGACTGTTATACCACGGGACAACTGGTAACATTATTCTGTGAGAAGTGGAATCTGATTACAGGAGATAGTATAAGCTGGAGAAATGTGTCGGATGACGGACCGCATGAGGCGTGTTTCCTGAAGCTGGACTGCTCTAAATTAAAGTCTGCGTATGGCTGGCGGCCTGTGTGGAATGTAGAACACGCCATGGAGAAAATCGTAGAGTGGCAGGCGGCATATTGTGCGCAGGAAGACATATATGAGGTAATGCTTCGGCAGATAGAAGAATTCCTGCGAAGTCAGTAAATTTAAATAAAAGAGGAAAATAATGCGCAAGAGATACAAGCTGTTAGTCTTATCAATATTGCTGACAGCGTTAGCATTTTGTTACAGTAAAATCGAAGACAGAAATGCTCAGCTTATACTGCGGGAAGATGAGAAACCGCAGATGATAGTCAGGACAGACGACATGGAGCAGACAGTATGGCCGTGGTATGACGAGAGTGAGGATATTCTGTATTTCTTTTTGCCGTCATTTGTGGATACCGACACCATATATTTTGACAAAATATGGGGAAGCGGCGTGGAGATAGACGGTGAGAAGTATAGCTGGGGCGGCAGCTTTCAGTGGCAGGCCGGAAAGGTCTACCGTTTCCGGCAGATGAAAACAGATTTGACATACCGGATTGCTTTTGAGAAGTCGGAGAATCTGCCGGCGCTTTTTGTTCATACGGACAGCGGCAGTCTGGAATATCTGCATGAAAACAAGGAGCATCAGGAACAGGGAATGCTTGCCGTTATTGCGGAGAATGGAAACATAGGATATCATGGCAGAATAGACAAGCTCTCAGGGCGCGGCAACAGTACATGGGACTCTTATAAGAAGCCGTATTCGCTGACTCTGCCCGCATCTTATTCGTTATGCGGTCTGGAAGCCGGGGAGAAATGGTATCTGCTTGCCATGGCCTATGAATCTGATAAGATACATTCCAAAATGATGTATGATATGGCGCGGCAGATGGGAATGGAGTACGCGATTGAATCTACATGGGTGGATTTATACTGTAACGGAGAATATCAGGGCTTGTATCTGCTGACAGAGTCGGTTACGGTTGGCGACGGCAGGGTTGAGATAGAAGCGCTGGAGGAGAATGATACGGATATCAGCGGCGGGTATTTTCTGGAGAAGGAGACCTTTGATGCTGCAACGGTGCAGGAGCCTTATGTCTGTGCGGATTATGCCATGTTTATTGTCAGGTATCCCAAAGCCCCGACCAAAGAGCAGCTTGCGTATATTTCCGGGTATATGAGATGGATTGAGCAAATGCTTCTGGCTAAGGATCCGGCATACCGGGATTATGTGGACGTCGATTCGTTCGCGGATCATCTGATCCTGGAAAATATCGCGTTAGATGCCGATGGAATGATGCGGAGTACTTTCTTCTATAAGCGCAGGGGAAGCGATAAGCTGTATCTGGGGCCGGTATGGGATTACGACAGAGCCATGGGAGGAGGATATCCTGTGGAGCAATATGAAAATTCTGTATTTATGGTTGGAATGGAAGTATGGTATGAAGCCCTTTACGCAGATGAATATTTCCGGGATACTGTAACAACCAGATATCAGTCGCTGCGCCCATATTTACAGTGGCTTCTGGAATCGGGGATCGATACTTACGCGGATGAAATCAGGGCATCCGCAGAGATGGACCGTATTATGGAGAGGGCGCATAAGCAGACGCAGGATTACGATACGGCGATTGAGGACTTGAAGGAGTACTTTGCCGGACGTCTGGAGTATCTGGATTCGTTGTGGGGAGAATAGAAGAGGGAAGATAGGTTGAAAAATCACTCTGATGAGCTGATTTTTCAATCCCAAATTTGTGCCGGAGCGTCACAAATTTGTCTGATGGCAGATGAGAAACCGCCTGCGCGGATTTCTCATCGCCTCTTCGCGACAGGGCGTTCAGAAATGAGGATTAGGTTGAAAATGGAATTCACATACAAAGCATACGGAGAATTACTGGCGCTGTTAAGGCAGCAGGGCTATACATTCAGCAGTTATCACAATTATCAGGATTGTGACAGAAGTGTCATCATACGCCATGACATAGACATGGATATTGCCAAAGCTGTAAAGATGGCGGAAATGGAACAGGAAATGTGTGTTTCCTCCACATATTTCGTCCTCGTTACGAGTCATTTCTATAATATTTTTGCCAGGGAGAATCAGGACATGCTTCGGAAGATGCATGGCATGGGGCATGAGATCGGCCTGCATTTTGATGAGGCGAAATATGGCGAAGAGACGGATATGGTGCTGGCGATGGAGCAGGAAGCGGAGCTGCTTGCACAGTGCATGGGAGTTCCGGTGAGGAGCGTTTCGATGCACAGACCTTCCAGGAAGACGCTTGAAGCGGATTATCTGGTGAAGGGCGGACAGATTGTCAACAGTTACGGGACGGAATTTTTCCGGAATCATAAATATGTGTCTGACTCCAGAAGGAACTGGAGAGAGGATGTTTTGGCCATTATCCGAAGCGGAGAGTATGACAGGCTGCATGTACTGACGCATGCTTTCTGGTATGACCAGACAGAACAGACTGCTAAGGAGACTTTGAAGGCTTTTTGCGAGGGCATGACCGGACGCTGTTATGAATGGATGCAGGATAATGTGCGTGATCTGGATGAAATATTAAAACGATCGGAGTTAAGATAACGCCGACCAAATCGGTGGAAATGGGGAAGAATATGGTAACATTAGCGCAGATAGAAGCTTACTTGACACACAGGCAGATGGAATATAGAATACAGACAGCGGGTGAAGTGGTAATCGGGGGATTCTCCTCACTGGATCACTATCAGCCCGGTACGGTTACCTGGATCAAATCAGCAGACAAATGGCACAATGATCTGCCGGAGATTGCGTTATGTGTCGTTCAGGAAGGGACGGATGTTCCGCTGCCGAATCAGATAATCTGCCGCAACTCCAAACAGGTATTTTTTATGCTGATAGAGCATTTCTTTGCCGTGGAGGAGGAAGAAGAACCGATAGGACGCAATACGGTGATCGGTCCAAGAGTGCGGCTTGGCAGGAATGTCAGAATAGGGCATAACTGTTCTGTTACAGGAGATGTGGTTATCGGGGATGATACCGTGATTTCTGATAATGTTGTGATCAGGAACAGAGTGCGTATCGGCAGAAGATGCGTCATACAGGCATTGACGATGATTGGAGAAGATGGGTTCGGGGCATATGAGCAGGACGATCACCGGAAAGTTATGATCAGGCATTACGGCGGGGTCATGATTGGCGACGACGTTTTCATCAGCAGTCATGTGGATATAGAACGGGGAACGATTGACGATACTGTGATTGGGGACGGCACGAAGATAGCGCCCTGTACGCTGATCGCGCATAATGCCAGAGTAGGCAAGGACGCCGTGCTGATCTGTTCCCATTTGTACGGAAGCGCAGAAGTGGGAGATAACGGCTGGGTCGTTGGATCGATTATCAAAAACCAGTGCAGAGTAGGAGAGAACGCTATGGTAGGCATTGGTTCTGCGGTGACAAGAGATATTGAAGACGGTAAGGTTGCGGTGGGAATCCCGGCACACGTTATCAGGGACAACGTCTGAGTATAGAATCTGAATAGAAAGAAGGCAGCCGATGTATCGTGTAGAAGATAAATATTGCTGCAGTCCGAATGAAATGTTCCTGCTGCAGAGAAGAATAGGAGCAGTGCTGCGGCCCGACGCCAATGAGAGCAATCCGGAAGGGTACAGCATTATCAGTCTGTATTTTGACGATCTGGAGGATTCCTGTCTGCAGGATACTCTGGACGGGAACGAGCGACGTAATAAGTATCGTATCAGAATCTACAACAATTCTCTGGATATGATCAAGCTGGAGGTGAAAGAGAAGCTGGACAGCAGGATTCGTAAGCGCTCTAAGAGGATTACCGAGGAGGAAATGCGCAGGCTGATATGCGGTGAGCGTATTGAGGATTCGGCAAGGGCGGACGATCCGGCGACCATGTTTAATCTTGCCATTGCGTCGAGAGGGCTTAAGCCTAAGGTAATCGTCGCCTATGAGCGGAAGGCTTATGTGTTTGGGCCGGGCAATACGCGGATTACCTTTGATAGAAACATCCGCGCCAGCAGCCGCATAGAAGACTTTGGAAAGGCTGATCTTGTCTATGATTATATCAGGGAACAGGATTCGGTGCTGGAAGTCAAATATGATGAATTTATTCCGGGCTTCGTGCTGCAGCTTCTGGAGCTTGGGAATATGCAGCAGACCGCGTATTCCAAATACCGGCTGGGAAGAGAATTGTATCTGGGTTAATGGTTTCTATAGGGGTGGCTGAACTGTTACTATCATTTAAATAAAGCGTAGCATATGTTTGAAAAGGACAGATAAAAAGGAAACCAACAAAAAAAGAGGCGGACCGGAATGTAAAGTAACTGAAACGGTCAACCGGAATGGAGGAAACATGTCAATCAAAGATGTTATTAAAAACAGTGTATACGAAAGCCTGGGCGGCGGAACCAATCTGTCGGCGTCGAATATTCTGCTGCTGATTGGAATCGCCTGTCTTGTGGGGATATATATCTTCACGGTATATAAGTGGTCCTGCAAGTCGGCTTTTTATTCGAAGGATCTGAATGTTACCATGGCGGGACTGCCGCTTATCATCGCCGCGATTATGATTGCAATGCAGTCCAATCTGCTGGTTTCCCTTGGTATGGTGGGCGCGCTGTCCATCGTCAGATTCCGTAATGCGGTGAAGAATCCCATCGATTTATTATATTTGTTCTGGTCTGTCAGCGCGGGTATTATTGTCGGTGTAGGGCTCTACATACTGGCGTTTATACTCTGTATTGTGATGACGATACTGCTTCTTTTATTGGATATGGTTCCGAACGCAAAAGCGCCGGATCTGCTGGTGCTTCGTGCGGGCGCTGAGGATATGGATTATGAGAAACTGGAGAGTATTCTCAAGGAAGGCTGTAAATACCATAAGGAGAAGTCCAGAAGTATTAAGAACGGCGACGTGGAGCTGATCATAGAGATCAGGACGTCCAGGAAAGAAGAAGTGCTGGGGAAGATTACAGCGATGGAGAATATGACGCAGATTTCCTGCATTTCCCATGACGGCGAGTGCAGAGTATAGTCTGTGTATGGCGATATAACAGATAGGGGTGTCCGCAGCATATGCCGCGGGCGCCCCTTTAATTGCTGTAGATGATCGTGTCGCTGAAGATAGGGCGCAGATTATCATAAGCTTTTCCGTTTTCGAAATGGAATGTCTCACAATGGAAATGTTCCATTACTTCTTCTATCACCTCATCGGGAATGGTCATGCCGTCTTTGATCCAGTATTCCGTGTCACGATAGACGGCGCCCGGAGCGGTGTTGACAAACAGAATATAGTGATAATTCTCCGGATGATTGAAGCGGTCATACAGGTGTTCAAGACGCAGGCCGATATAGTATTCCAGGTAAGAGACGGAGGAGTCGTAATCATCATAGGCAGGAGAGTGATAGCCCTTATCCTGCCAGCGCACAGTGTCCATTGTGATCGACGGCGCAATCCGTTCGATGAGCGCAGGAATATGATCGGAAAGATATTCCTGCATGAGCGGGTAGGCCAGTTCGTTGTATTTTTTTATTACCGCGTCGCGGAAGTATTCTATGGCAAACAATTCCTCGCAATAGCCTGTCGGATATGCATTCAGATCAGCCACGTATCCGCGTTCCGCACGTCCCCATGCGTTGTCATAATCCCACACAGGACCGGCATATAATTTGCCTCCCTCTGTATCGCTCATTTTATAATAATAGGTCGAGGCAATATTGGAATCGATGTCATTGGTAATAGCATTCACCAGATACATGTCTACGAAAGAATCGATATCAATATATTGTCCCAGATTCTCATATTTTTCATACGAATCACAGTCTTTGATGTAATCTTCTACGGTGTTCATATATTCTGAGACAGCTTCTAATTCCGCTTCCGAAACAGGAGTTGGATTCTTGACGAGGAAATCCCGCATACCGGTTACCTGGAATACCTGATCGTCTTCCTCGATTCTGTCATGCAGTATTTTCTCAATCAAATAGCCGTCCTGGATATCGATGCGGCTTTCAAGCAGCTCTACCTTCTCGCATAACAGATAATTACCGGCGTATTCTCCATTGAAGTAAAGATCTACGTATTCCGTGTCTACGATGTATGGCATCTGCAGATCCTTGCAGTATTCATATACGATCTTATTGCGCAGATAGGTTCCGTCAAAGGCGTTTGCCTGCAGGATATATTTGTCGGCATATCCCATGGACAGGACATTGGCAGCGGCCTCGAAGGTAATCTGGAAGCCTTTTTTCTCCACATCATAATAACTGGAATTGCCGTGCCCTTTGATAGCGGCGAGGGAACCCTGACTATCGATACTGCCGTCCGCATTCAAACAGATAAACGCTCCGGGTTCTTTGTATTCTTTGGAAGAATTGATGTAATCAATGGAGCCTGTGGCGGTGGAGAGAAAGACTGCCGGCAGGTTTTCTGACTGCATAAACGTAATCGTGCGCGACAGCGTATCGGTATTCTCTTCATGAGTCTCTCGGATAGTCAGCGCGTATTCTGTATCGGCGGCGTAGGCGCTCAGTTTGTCGCCTGTATGAACAGGAATATTGTCTATGGTCATCTCATAGAGGGTCTCGTCATACCGGATGGTATATTCCTGCAGCAGAGCGCAGGAGGGAAGGAAAAAATAGCAACTGCCGGATTTGTTGCAGTAAAGGCTGATATCAGGAAGAACGGCATTCTCCGGTGCGCGAAGGAAGATATCCAGATAACCGCCGGAGCCGTTCAGAATATCGTGGTCTGACGGGGAAGATGTCGTTTCTTGTGATAAAGTATAAGACGGATTTTCGTTGGAAACCTCCCGGAGCGTATAATAGCGTACCACAACACCCAAGCCGCCCGCAAAGACCAGACAGAGGATAAGAGTAGATATTGTGTGAAAATGTTTCATTTTTATATGCATAGATTGGTCACCTGTTGCTGTTATGATCTGTTGTTATCTTTTATCATCTTAGCCTAAAAGAAAATAGAATTCAATAAGAGAGTGAGATGGCAATGATTTCTAATACATTTTTACTGGAAAAGATTTTGAAATGTGTTATTATACAGGTAGACATAACATACCTAAAGGGAATTTGAAAGTGAAAGAGGTAACAGACAAGATGAGAGAAGCGAACGGAAGAAAGCATAAAGCGCATACCTGTCCTTACAGGTGGCTGGCGTTTGTTCTGGCGATGGCACTGTGTCTGGGCAGCAGCTCTCTGCAGGTGCTGGCAGCAGAAGAGGCAGGCGCATACACGGGATATGCGGAAAGCAACAGTTCGGAGGCGGGAACCGGCAGCCGGACGGATGGGAATGACCAGACAGAAAACGGCGAACAGCCAGCAGACGGAGAAGAGCCGGGAACCGACGAACAGCCAGCAGACGGAGATGAGCCGGAAGCGGGCAGGAATCCGTCAGCCGGAGACGGGGCCGGAACCGGAGAGAAGCCGGATGGCTCGAATCAGGGAGACGGAGAAGAGCCGGGAGATGGCGAACAGCCAGCAGACGGAGATGAGCCGGAAGCAGGTGGACAGCCTGCGGAGGAAGATCATCCGGGGGACGGGCCGGAGAACGGCGGTTCCTCAGATCTGCCGGAGCATGAAACCGGGAACGACGAAGATGAGGACGACGAAGACGAAGAACAGATTTCTGACAACACATTGGAAAGCGTTTCCGACAATGCCTTGGACACTGTCTCGGAGAATGATCTGGATTCTGTTTCGGAGAACGATCTGGATGAAGAATGGGAGGCGCTTGTTAAGGAGGCGGAAGAAGCCTTTGCTAAACTGCTTGACGACAAAGCTCTGATGGCGTTAATTTATCATACCGACAGCTATCAGGTACGGAGCGAGGCGAAGGAGGACAGTGCGCCTGTAGCTGTGCTGCAGTCGGGACATACCGTATACCTGCGCGGCGTCAGAATAACACAGGAGAATATCTGGTACCGGGTGCAGTTCTGGATGGACGGCGGTGAGCAGACAGGCTATGTGCAGAGTTATTATCTGGCTTATTCGGATGAAGACTGGCTCGCATGGGAAGAAGAGTATATATCGCCGCTCTGGAAGCTGGAGCATGAGCTTGGACGTTCCGCTTACGGGATGCGTACCTATGCGGTCATGGAAAGAAGCGTGGATTATTCGGATATATCGGCATTTCCTTCCAGTTATCAGGGCGCTTTGCGCAAATTAAAGGATGCCCATCCGAACTGGACGTTCGTACCCATGAATACGGGACTGGATTTCCAGACGGTAGTACGCAATCAGATGGGAGATAAGAGTTTGATCCAGAATACGAGCAGCAATGTTTCCAAAGGCTGGGTCGGCAGTAAATACAGCGGAAGCTGGTACTATGCCACGGAAGCGGGCGTGTCTCATTATTTAAATCCCTGTAATTTCCTGGCGGAAGAATATATGTTCCAGTTTGAACAACTGACCTTTAACAGCTCTTATCACAACGTGTCGGCTGTGCAGGCGTTCTTAAATTCCACCTTTATGAAAGGGGCGATCCCGGATGATTCCGGCGGCAGAACCTACGCGGAGGCCTTCTATGAGATCGGAAAGAACCGTAAGCTGAGCCCTATTCATCTGGCTTCCCGTGTGTATCAGGAGCAGGGAAAGGGTACTTCTCCGCTTATTTCGGGTACGTACAGCGGCTATGAAGGGTATTACAATTATTTCAATGTGGGCGCCAGCGGGACGTCGGATGCGGAGGTGATCAGGAACGGTCTGGCATACGCCAAGTCCAAAAACTGGAATACGCGCTACAAGTCCCTGGAAGGGGGCGCTGCCACGATCGGCAACAACTATGTTCTGAAAGGACAGGATACGCCTTATTTACAGAAATTTAATGTGGACGGCAGCTATCACAGTCTGTATACCCATCAGTATATGCAGAATATTCAGGCCCCTGCCAGTGAGTCGCAGACGACCAGGAAGATGTATTCCGGCGCGGGAAGTCTTAATTCCGCTTTCGTTTTTAAGATTCCGGTCTATAAGAATATGCCCGGCGGGACGGAACTTACATTAAATAAGACCAGCCATACCATGAATAAAGGCGATACGCTGCAGTTGTCCGCAGCGTTAGACGGAATCGCCGTAGCGGAAGACGATGTGACCTGGAAGAGCGACGATCCCTCTGTCGCCACGGTGCAGGGCGGACTTGTCAGCGCTTTGAAGGCCGGGGAAACGACGATTACAGCCACATATGACGGGTGTGTCACATCCTGCCATATTACCGTAGAGAATCCGCTGCAGGGCATCAGCCTGCAATATGACGGTCAGGCGGTCAGCGTAGAGAATCCGGTAGTGCTTAGAAGGGAAGACACCGTGACGGAAGACACGGCGGGCTTTACAGACAGGGAAATCAAAGAGAATGTCTCGGAAGCGGTTCTGCAGGCAGTGTTTGAACCGGAGGATGCCACCGGCGACAGGACCATTGTCTGGAGTACATCCAATAGTAAGACGGCGACCGTAAAAGCGGATCCGGAAGACAGTACGAGAGCGATTGTCACCGCGAAGGCTGCGGGGGAAGTAACGATTACGGCGAAAGCTTCCAAGGCAGGCAATCTGACCGCCGCATGTAAGGTGGAAGTGATCGCGCCTGTCTATTCTCTGAAGATCAGGAACCTGAACGCGAAGGAGATCGATACAGACGAGCAGACGACGCTTTACGCGGGACAGAACGTGAATCTGACGGCGGAGTATGAACCCAAGAACACTACCTCTGACACGCAGATTACATGGAGCAGCTCTGACGAGCGTGTCGCAGTTGTCAACAACGGCAAAGTGACAGCACTGTCAGAAGGTGAGGCGGAGATTACGGCGTCGATGACAGGGCGTGATAAGGTCTACTCCGCAGTCCATCGGATCGTCGTAAAGGAATGCTCGGTAGTGTTCATGAAGCAGGATGGTACGACCCGGGTGAAGGTCTTAAATATGGCATATGGGGAGCGTGTACCGAAAGAAGAATTCCCTGAGGCGCAGGACGTAGACGGCAGTCTTTTCATTGGCTGGTATACGGGCAGGAACGGCACGGGCAGTCTGTTTGATGAGACTACGGCAGTTTATCAGGAACTGATAACGGTCTATCCGCATTACGAGGAACAGGGCAAGGGCTTCTATGTGGTGCCCGTAGGAGACCAGACTTATACGGGCAGCGCGATTAAGCCGGTGATTCAGGTATACGACGGCGCGTCCTATGAGGACGGCGATACGGAATTGGTGCCGTTAGTGCTCAATCAGGATTACAGCGTATCTTATAAGAATAATAAGAACGTGAACGCAGAGGGCAGTAAGGCGGTTCCTACGATTACCGTAAAGGGCAAAGGAAATTATGCGGGAACCCAGTACGTGTATTTTAATATCGTGCCCAAGGCGCTGACGGATCGGGATATTACGGCGGAGAATATTACTGCGGCCTACAGCGGCAGAACGATCAAGAGCGCGCCGCAGATACTGCGGGACGGCAAGAAGCTGAGGGCGAATACGGATTATACAGTGACCTATCCGCAGACCGGAACAGGCGCATATCAGCAAACGGGAACTTACCCCATCGTGATCAAGGGCAAGGGCGGCTATACAGGAACCATCACGGTCTATGAGACCATTACACAGTCCGTCTTGTTAAGCAAGGCCAGCGTGACAAAGATACCGAATCAGACCTACCGGAACGAGCTGGTGGACAAGGAAGCGGGAATCGGCATCATGCCGGCGGGGCTGACAGTGAAATATAAGAACACCATTCTGGAAGAGAGCAAGGACGGCGGACGCACCGGAGATTATACGGTGACCTACCGGAATAATATGGAGATCGGAACCGCGACGGCAACGATAACAGCGGTAGAAGGAAGCGGTTTCGCGGGCAGTAAGAGCGTTACCTATAAGATTGTGGGTACTTCTCTGACGAAAGCCAAAGTGACAGGAATCGAAGCCAGAGAGTATACCGGCAGTGAAGAGGACGTGAAACAGAGCGGATATGCGCTGACCCTGAACGGGCAGGAACTGGTCGAGGATGTGGATTATGTGGTGTCATACAGCAATCTGTCCAAGGTCGGGACGGCGAAGATCGTGTTCCAGGGAATCAATGAATATACCGGCAAGATCACGAAGAGCTATAAGATTACCGCGCATTATATTTCTTCGGATGAGGCGGGAAATGACCCGCAGATCAGTATGGCGTATTACCTGCAGGGAGAAGACGCGTCCCGGGCTGTGGAGATAGACTCTCTTGAGGAGATATCGGCGCCTTATGTTAAGAGCGGCAGTAAGCCGGTGGTCATTTTGTATTTCCGTGGGGCAGAACTGACGCCGGGCAAAGATTATACGATCAAATACGCCAATCATAACGCGGTTACGACAGACGATATGACGGAGAAAAAACTGCCTAAGATCACGATAACCGGTAAGGGCAATTTCAAGGGAAGCTTCAGCGGAACATGGAAGATCACGGACGGTCAGATGGCGGATGGAAACGGCAAGCTTGTGATGACGGCGAAGGATGTGGTCTATAAGAATAAGAAGGGGGCATATAAAACCTCCGCTGTCATCACGGATGTAAGCGGCAGTAAGCTGGCGGCAGGCAGGGATTATGAAAAGACGCTGCTCTGCACATATGTGGACGAGACTGCAGTGACAGGCGCGGACGGCAGCATGATCGTACGCAGCGCCGGAGAGGAAGCGGAGACTTCTGATATTGTCCCCGCAGGAACAAGAATGCGCCTGACTGCATTCGGCAAAGGCGCATACGCCGGAGAGAACGGAAGCGGCGCTTCCATCTCGGTGATTTACCGCGTAGTGGCGTCTAATATTTCAGGGGCCAAAGTGAAAACAGTATCAAAGTCCTATCAGAACGGCAGGGCGGTAACCCTGAAGCCGGAGGAACTGACAGTGACCTTCAAGGGCGTGTCAGAGCCGCTTGTCTATGGCGAAGACTATGTGATCGACGCAGGTACTTATGTCAGCAACAGCAAGAAAGGCAAGGCCTCCGTTATCATACGCGGTATCGGTAATTATGGCGGAGAGAAGAAGATAACCTATACGATCGGCGCCAGACAGATTCTTTGGTGGAGGAATAATTAGAATACACAATAAGGCATTTAACGGTAAATGCAAGCAGAAAGGAGAAAAACAAATGCCGGTAATATCAAGATTTTACGGAATTGTAATCAAAATGTATTTCAGACAGGCAGAGCATAACCCGCCCATATTCACGTTATTTACGGCGAATATTTAGCAGAAATTGACATCAGAACAGGGGAGATGTTAGTTGGGGATTTGCCAAGAAGAGCATTGAACATGGTTGAAGAGTGGACGGAGAAAAATAGGGATGCGCTCCTTGAAATTTGGAAAACTCAAAATTATGTGGAATTGCCACCGCTGGAATGATTCAGCGGCGAGCATTCGCGGGAGGTGAAACAATGTTTTACAGAGTGCAAAGCGTAGAGCCAAAAGACAATTTTATTTTATCTGTGTTATTTACGGACGGAGTAAAAACAGAATATGATATAAAACCATTATTTGCAAAATGGGATGTATTCAACAATCTGAGAACGATCAAGGGACTTTTTCAGCAGGTCAAGGTTGATGCCGGAGGTTTTGGGATTAGTTGGAATGACGAAATAGATCTTGCAAGTGAAGAATTACGGATAAATGGAAGAGAAGAAACGAAATTCTAGAGAAAAATTTGCAATTAGCAACAAAAAAACCAAGAAACAGCGTGCTTTCTGGGGTTGCACACAATAATTTGTTAAGATTTTCTTAAAAACACAACATATGGTACCAAATCCACTTGTATTGCACAATCGAAAATGCTATAATCAAGTCACTATTATTGGATTTATGTAAATCAAATTCAATTATGTAAATCAATTCAGAAGTACACTTGGTGATAAAGTAGCAAAGAACAGGAAAAGGTGGAGAGAATTATGAAGAAGAGAAGGGTACTTGCGTTATTGCTGGCGTTGAGTCTTGCGGTCAGCATGAATGGTCTGACTGTTCTGGCGGCAGGGACGGACGGCGCAGAGACGGCGGCAATAGCGCAGGAAGAGCAGACGGCGGAGAGCGCGCAGGAGGATGCGGAAGGCGAGACGCAGGAGTCTTTGGGTGAGACGGAAGATACTACCGACACCGGAGAGGCGGACTCAGGGGATCAGGAACAGGAAGATACTAAGCCGGATTCCGGGGACGATTCTCAGGCGGACGCAGATCAGGACGATACGGAGGGAACGGAAGAAAAGCCGGGAGAAGATTCGGAAAACGGCGATGATACCGTTGAGGATGGCAAGACGGAAGAGACAGACGGTGAGATAGATCCGGATGCCGAAGAATTGCCGTCAGAAGAAATAGACGGGACGGACGAGGCAGAAGAGACAGACGAAGAGAACGCGGAACAGAAGACAGAAGAAGCGGAAACAGAGAAGCTGCCTGCGGTCGTTCGTATGGTAACCTTTACGGATGATACCGGTATGCGCATTACTTATGACGCAAATGAGGCGGCATCTTATCAGTATGAAGTGTCCACAGACGGTGTGCTGACCGGGGTGAAGAATGCAGAGGGAAATGCTGTCAGCTTCAGCGGCGAGGTGGTTTTGAGCCAGCCGGAGAGCGGCAGTTATACCGGAATTGCGGCGTCGGTCTTTGGCGGTAATACAGATATCACTTATGTGAAAATCCCAAGCGGCGTAACCAGTATCGGAGACGGTGTTTTCAAGGGATGTACGAAGCTGAAAGGCGTATATATCCCGGGGACAGTGACGTCGATTGGCGAGAGCGCGTTTGAAGGATGTTCTTCTCTGACGCAGCTTGCGATCCCCAAGAATATACAGTCGATCGGCAAGAATGCGTTCTATGGAGATGCCAGACTGTTCATGGTACATATGAAGGATGCGGATTATGCCAGACTTGAGACGATTGGCGAGAGCGCGTTTTACGGCTGCCGGGCTTTGGAGAAATTCTGCTCTGACGGGGCCTTTGTCCTGCCGGAAAGTCTGGTGTCTATCGGCAGCAGCGCATTTTATGGATGTAATTCTATTCCCGGTGTGCTGATGCAGGATAATGTGACAGAGATAGGAAGCGAAGCGTTTAAGAACTGCAGCGGCGTGACGAAGGTATATATTTCCAGCCTGACAGGCACGTTGCCGGAGGGCGTTTTCGAGAATTGTACCAGCATCAGTTCCGTTGAGATCGGGAATATGAAGAATGTGAACCTGACGATTGAGGCGGGCGCTTTTAAGGGATGCTATAATCTGGGCAGCATAGATCTGCCGGAACGAGTGGTTGCCGTGAAGAACGGGGCTTTTGAAAGCTGCAGCAACCTTATGAGAATCTATATCGGCAAACAGTGGGCTGAGATAGAAGACGGCGCGTTTCCGGAGAATGATGGCTTGTGTCTTGTGGGAACGGCGGCAAGCTGCGCGGCGTATGATTATGTATATAAATATAACCATTATCCGACGCTTCGTTTTGTCAATATCAATGACGCCGAAGCGGAAGAACTCTATACCTATTCGGAAAGGCTTACCGGCGACGGCATTAGCGAGATCAAGATGACCGTTTCTGAGAGCCTGGCGGGCAAAGATATCAACGAGACAACCCCCAAAGGCGTCAAGGCAAGAACCAAGCTGTATATTGTATTTAACGGTTCCCCCTTGAAGGAGGGGATCGTAGAACTGGTGGAAGGCAGCCTCAAATGCAACGGCACTGTGATCGAGAAAGCAAAGGACGGTACCTACAGCTTCTCAATGCCGGACGGCGGCGCGGTGATCACGGCTGAGTTCGCCGCTAAGAGCAGCGATCAGGCGATCAATGGTCTGGCTGACAATGTCACGACAGAGCTGTCTAACGGCAGGGAATTGAAGATCGGACAGAAGACCCGATTATTCCTGGTCAGCGACCATGATAAGGACGATAATCTGATTCCTGCTTCCAAGATTAAGTATTGGGTGGAGGAGGATGATAAGACATATGCGTCTGTTGCTTCCGACGGTACGATACGGGCGCTGGCGGAAGGCTCCGCTGTTGTGTACGCCAGTGTGACGGGCGGAGACGGCAAAGAGATTCTGAAATCCGTAACGATTACGATAACAGAAGAGTCTGTTCAGTATATCAGGATCAGGGCATCCGGGTATTCTACGAATGTTACGGTTGATGAAGAGGAGAGCGTAGCCTATATTGACAGTACTCTTGTGAACCAGAATTATACGTTCAAGCTGAAAGCAACGGCTTACGATGCATATGACGACGATATGGCTACGGCGTTTACCTGGAGCACGAGCGACAAGAAGGTGGCGTCGCTTGCCAGGACGTCTACGACCTCCGCGTCCTCGGAAAATACGGTTACGATACCGAAAGGAACGGACGGAGAAGCTACGATTACGGTAACCGCCACCAACAAAGATAAGACGAAGGTGACGCAGAAGTTCCTGATCAGCGTCAGAGACAGTAAGCCGAGGCTGGCAACTTCTACGATCACGGTTAATCCGTATAAGACGGAGGGCGGCGTGCTGGAGGTTATCGGCGCATATGACAAGGCTGTCACAAGCGTAGAACTGTATGAAGAGAAGAACGCTATCGCGTCAAGCGATTTTACATTGACGAAGGATACGGAAGGCAGCACAGATACCATATCAAGGTATTATGTGAAGGCACGTTCCGGGTTGAAGGATAAGACCTATACGGTCAGGGTGAGGATCAATAAGTCTAACAATAATATGCAGACTTTGAAGATCACAGTGAAATCCTCCATGCCGAATCCGAAGGTCGCTTTCCAGAAGAAGCAGCCCAAGATCAATCTGTTCATGGCAAATGACCAGACGGAGATCAAGATGCTGATATCCAATCTGGGCAGTGAAAAGGTTTCAGCTTGCAGTCTGGAGCCGCTGACGTCTGCTGGCGCATCTACTTATGCGGACGACAGGAAGTTCGTAGATAATTTTGCGGCCGAGCTGGGCGAAGACGGCAATACGGTCGTGATCAGGCAGATCAGCGACAGTATGGAGTATACTTCCAAGAATAAGCCTGCCGTGACGGGATATCTCGTATTGAAATTCGAAGGCTATGACAGCAGGAAGGTTGAGAAGAAATTCAAGATTACGATTCCGACACAGACTGTGAAGCCGACTTATGTTCTGGACAGGACATCCGATACCTATAATGAAGACTGTGAGTCTCAGACGGTGACACTTAAGCTTCTGGATAAGAAGACGAAGAAGCAGGAAATCCTTGCAGCGGAAGAATTTGACGAGGTAGCGGTACTGTCCAGCAGCGTATCCTGTGTCAGCGACTGCAGGATCAATGATGACGGAGAACTGGAATTTATCATAGACGGCAGCAGCATCAAGAAGGGCAATGTGAACATCCGGCTGCATAAGCGGGAATGGGCTGACGACCAGAGTCTTACCTTTAAATATACGATCAAGACGACGACGGCGAGCCCTAAGATCACGGTAAAGGCATCGACTGTTACACTGAACAATAATTATGCGGATACACCGGCGGCGTTTGCTTTTGTATCCAATCAGAAGGATACGGTTTTACACGATACACAGGAATTTATCCCCAATTCCAATGCGAAAAATGCGGCGGAGTATGAGAAGATTCACATTGATTGTGATGCGCAGGGCGGAACGGTACGGATTGATGAAGATATAAAACCCGGCAGCTACAAATTCACGTGTGCGGTGCAGGATCAGAACGAGAACACGCTCAAAAACGGCAAAGTTACGCTGACGGTTAAGGTCGTCAATACCAAGCCGACTGTTACGATGAAGGGAAGCATGGCGTTAAACATCAAGGCAAAGGCTCAGGAGACGGCGGAACTTGCGATTACGCCCAAGAACCTGCCGGAGGATTATGTGCTTGATGTGGACAGCACGCTTGCGTCGATCGTGTGCACGACCAAAAATCAGGCGGCTGTCAAAGATAAGCTTGTCTGGAATATAGAAAGCCCGGAGGAGGAAGACGGACCGGATAAGCTGACGGTATCCTTACAGTCTTCCACACCGTCTGCGGCGAATTACAAGTTCAGTATTACGCCCTGCTATAAGAGTGCGGACGGAAACAACACCGTACAGGCAAAGACGGCAAGCTTTAACGTAAAGGTATATACGAATACGATTTCGGTTAATCTTTCTTCCAAGGGCAGGCTGAACCTTCTGGATCGTCTGACCGGAGAAGACAAAGAGTATACGACGACTAACAGTATCACTTATACGCCGGCGTTGAAGAACGTGAAGGATACGGTAGTGGAAGCGAGAATCTTTGATGCGGACGCCGGACAGCCTAAGTATGACAGCGAAGAGAGCAAGCGTTTTACAGTGGAGGTCCTGGATGGCAAATTATATGTTGTTCCCAGGACAGGCGCTGTTCTCACCAATAATAAGTCATATGAAGTGAAGATCTGGGTGAAGCTGGAGAATTATTCCTTCGGCGGCAGCAACGGCGGCGGTACATGGGTCAACGACGGAAAGATTCTGAAGATCAAGACGGGTCAGACGCTTCCAAAGGTTACGACAAATGTATCTGCCTTGAATCTGTATCTGTCCAATAAGAATTATACGGCAACCTTCATTGTGTCGCCGAAGGAGGGCTCCGTAGGCACTGTTTCAGGTATCAGCTTCGACGAGAAGGATGAAAAGGCGTTGGATTCCTTCACGATGGTGAAGGAGATACAGAAGGACGGTTCCCTGAAAGTAACCATGAAACTCAAAAATACGGTATCTTATAGCTGCAACACAACGAATAAGATCAAGATGTATATAGAGTTCGAGGGACAGGGCGACAATACGCCGGGTACGGCAATTACCATGAATGTTAAGATCAATAAGTAAGCAACATAAGATACAGCGGTCGGATATTCCGGCCGCTGTTGCATTTTGCGTAAGGATTCGGTATGATGGAACATATGAATTGGCATAAAGGAGAAGAGGACTGATAAATGAAGGATTTCATGCACAAAGGACTGGAGGATATGAAGGAGCATAAGAGATTTTACCTGTTTATCATCATGACAGCGGCGCTGATGCTTCTGAGCATTATCTGGGTCTATCATACGAAGGTGCTGAATGCTCCGAAGGTGTACTCTGACGGGTTTGGCTATTATGTATATCTTCCGGCGCTTATCTATGGGGATTTTGGCTTCGGCTTCGTGGAGGGCTGGGAGCATCCTCTGAGTCTGATCGAAGCGTCCGGCGGGCTGATCAATAAGTATCCGGTGGGAGTGGCGGTCATGGAGAGTCCCTTTTTCTTTGCGGCGCATGCGGTCTCTCTGGTCAGGGATGCGATCACAGGGAGCGTGACGGCTACAGGTTATACGAATCTGTATCAATATATGGTATTATTCGGCGGCGTCTGCTACTGGGCGGCGGGCACGGTGCTCTTATATAAGCTGCTGGTGAGATATCTGGGTTTTTCTGAGAGAGTTTCTTTGGCGGCTTGTGCGATTATCACGTATGGAACGAATCTGTTTCATTATGCCTCCTATGACGCCTGTTTCTCTCATGTATATTCTTATTTCCTGTTTAATCTGTTTCTCTTCTATCTGTGCTGGTATGAGGAACGTGAGAAGGAGGGCAGGAACAAAACGGTCCATACCTGTATCTTCGGCCTGCTGGCGGGGCTTATCTTCATGTGCCGCAATACGAATATCCTGTTTGTGCTGACCTACGTACTGTATGGGGTCAGAGATCCGGACAGTCTGAAGAAGAGAGCCGTCACGGTTCTTAAGCCGGGGAGAGCGGTTCCGATTGTCATGACAGGGTTTGTGACGATTCTGCCGCAGTTATTGTATTGGCATGCGGCGACAGGGCATTGGTTTGTGTATTCTTACGGTTCTAAGGAATCCTTCTATTGGCTGGCGCCGGAGCTTGGCAATTTCCTGTTCAGCGTCCGCAAAGGGTTGTTTTTCTGGAGTCCGATTCTGTTGCTGGCGGTTGCGGGAATCTTTGCGGCGTACCGGAAACGGCAGAAGCTGTATACCGGGCTGGTGGTTTTCCTGGTGCTGATCGTCTATATCTCCAGCGCATGGTGGTCATGGTACTACGGCGGTTCCTATGGACAGAGAGTAGCGGTGGATTTCATGTGCCTGTTTACGATTTTTACAGCGTATGTACTGCAGACGCTGGAAGGGTGGAAGCAGCAGGGAGCAAGAAGCGCCGGGCAGAAGATTATCAGCGGTCTGACGTATGGGTACTGCGGCGTATGCATCGCGTGGAACCTGCTCTGCATGACCGCGTACTGGTACCGCGTCCTGCCTTCGGACGGGGCGGACTGGAATACGGTCAGGAATATTGTGGGAATGATATTGTAAGGGTGTAAGCATGAGTAAAGAACGGATCAAAAGGATTGTCAGCATAGCGGTACCCGTCTTGTTTATGGGCGTGGTGGTTTTCTGCGTCTGTTATTACCATAATGTATACAGACAGCCGGAGGAAGCGGCACAGGATAATCATGTTACAATAGAAGACCGGGAGCCGCAGGAAGAAGCGCAGCAGCAGGACACCTCGGAAGAGACAGAAGCAAATCAATATGATGATGAGGGATATCTGGATATCCGGGCTGGTCTGACCGGTATGGGCGACGCGGAAAGCGTCAAATTATATGTGCAGAACGATACGTGTTATTTCTTCCTGCCGGCTTATGCGGACGCTGGACAGATTGTGTGGCAGTTTGATGAAGAACGATATGAAGTTCTGCTCGACGGACAGGCCGTCAGAGACGGCGACCGTCTGGAAATGACGGGCATAAGCAATACCGTGTATGAAGCCAGGACGGATGGGACGGCGGCCGAAACAGACGAGACGAAGACCGAAACAGGCGGGACGAAGACCGAAACAGACGAGACGAAGACTGAAACAGACGGCGCGGCAGTCGGGACGGCAGACGAAGAGCAGGAGCGGACGCTTCAGATCAGACGGCAGACGGACGCGGACACGGTGGAATACAAGCTGCGGGTCATGAAGTCAGAGTCTTTGCCTGCAATATTTATTGATACGGACAGTCAGGCAATGACTTATCTGGAACAGGACAAAGAGCATGAAGAAACAGGAAGCTTTGTCTGTATTTCCGCTGCGGGGGAGAAGGATTCAGGAGGCGTGCTTGACAAGATATCCGGCAGAGGCTATTCCAGCTTCAGCGCAGCCAAAAAGTCTTATACCATTACACTTGAAGAAGCGCAGCCGGTGCTGGGCATGAGCAGCGCCTGCAAATGGGTGCTGCAGGCAAACGCTCTTGACCTGACCCGGATGCGCAACAAGACGGTCTATGATATGGCGAAGGATATGGGGGTTCCTTATGCGGTGGATTCGGCATATGTGGATCTGTATTTTAACGGAGAATATGCCGGTAATTATCTGGTGTGCGAGAAAATAGAAGCTTCGCCCAACCGCATGGATATCGGAGAGGATTATCTGTTAGAAGGAATCTTCGCCAGCAGATCGGAAGAAGAAATCGACTGCTTCCGGAGTGAGGCGGGCTGGTATGAGGTTAAGAATCCCGAAGAAGTCACGGAGGAAGATCTGGAATTTCTGGCGGACTATATGGACAGAATTGTGGAACTGATCGAAGGCTGCGATACGGAGGAAGCGTATAAGAACCTGCAGCAATATATAGATATTGAATCCTTCGCGCAGATGTATTTATTGGATGAATTGACCAATGAGCCGGATCTGAACAGAGCCAGTACCTTCTATTTTATCAGACAGGAAGGAGACGACAGGAAGCTTTATGCCGGACCGGTGTGGGATTATGACAGATCGCTGGGGAATGTTGAAGGCGCGAAATACGATAACCTGACCTGTCTGTCGCCGGGGCTGGGAGAGAAGCTTTTTGCGTGCAAATATTTCAGGATGTATGTCACGGAGCGCTTCGCCGGACAGTATGAGCAGATAATCAGACAATATCTGGAGAACAGGATACCGGATTACAGCGAATATATCCGCGCGTCGATCGCGATGGACGGGATTCGCTGGGGTTCTCAGGAGAATAACAGTTATGTCAATACGAATCCGGTCTATTCTACTTTCGACGATGCGGTCAGATACATGACTTATTATCTGAATGCCAGATATGAACTGATTCGAGGCTATCTGTATGAACCGGACAGGTATCATCAGATCGAGTTTGTTAATACTGGTTCCAAAGTGGAGTACGACAGCCGCAGATACTGGATTGTGGATGGAGAGACTGTGCCGGAGGAGGTGACGGCATATCTGGAAGAGATTTTCCAGTGCAACGGATGGACCTTTGCGGACGGCAGGCGCTGTCAGGTGAACAGGCCGGTATTCGGCGATATGAAGGTGTATTCCTACGTGGATCAGAGTAAGCTCGAAGAAACGCAGACGCAGACGGAAGCACAGGAAGAGCAGGAACAGGTAAACGCAGGATATAGTAAGAGGTTCGTATTTTTCTGTATGATGGCGTCAGCGGGCGCTGCCGGCGTGTGCGGTATTGCGCTGGGATGGCTTGCGCACAGGATGAGATCAAAGAAGAAAGACAAAAGCCGGAAGGAGTAGATTTCCGGCTTTTAATCTGTATTCTTAAGAAACTTGATATATTTGAGTAAATCTCTGCGTTCCTGACGGTTCAGCTTCTGAATGTCGTACATCACGTCATGCATCGTAATATTGCCGAGATATGTGTTGTTCAGATTGGTGCTGCCCAGATAACTGGTGTCGGCGCCCAGGAGATAATCTGTGCTTACTTTATAGTATTTGGCTAACTGGATTACCACCCATGTAGGAATGTCGCGGTTGCCGCTTTCGTAGTTGGAGTAAGTCTGCTGCGATACGCCAAGGTAATCGGCAACGACTTTCTGCTTGAGATCATGATCTTCGCGCAGATCGCGGATTAACTCACGTAATTCTTTCATCGCACCGCAGCCTCCTTTCACAATCGCTTAATACAATTTACTGTTAAAAATAGTAGCACACAACAAAAAGTTGTATGGGTAAATGCGTGAAAATGAATAATGAAAGCACTCTTACAACATATTGTTGTAAAAAGAGAGGAAAATATACAATTACAATTACAGTTGCAGACAAAATTGAGGGAAAAGCGCAGAAGAAATCCCATTCGTGCAGCGAATATAGGATGGATTTGCGGATGCTGCTGTGAACGGAGTGAACAGCGACTGTATTTGACGAAACTTTGACGGATTTGCACGGTTAGATTGTATATTCCGGGAAAATAAGGTAAAATTTGATAGTGATATATGATTTGAGGTACAATACATAGGAAGTATGGTTGATATGCAGAAGGTATCTTTACTCGTAACCACTTATAATGATAAGGACAATCTGGCAGTTACGCTGCAGAGCATAGAGAGCCAGGATTATGGGAATATAGAGGTAGTGATTGTAGACGGCCGGTCTCAGGATGGTACGCCGGGATTGATTGAGCGGTTTGCCGATGCGCACAGAGAGAAGGACGATCCTATTACGGTGCGGTGGATTTCGGAGCATGACCGTGGATTATATGATGCGATGAACAAGGCGTGGGCCATGTGTACAGGAGACATCGTGGCGGTCTGCAATGACAGACTGTGCGTGCAGGACGCGGTTACGAAGCTGGTAGGTGCGATCGAGCATGCCGGAGAAGGATGTGTGGGAGCGCATTCTGACCTCGTCTATATGCAGGGAGACCGGGTAGTCAGAACATGGCATATGGGTGAGGGAAGCCTGAAAGAGGGCTGGATGCCGGGACATCCTACGCTGTTTCTCAAGCGCGAAGTATACGAGAAGTATGGCGTGTATGATATCAGCTACCGTTGTGCCGCGGACTATGAATTTATGGTGCGTTTTCTGAAGGAGGGACAGAACCGTCTTGCTTATGTCCCCGAAATATTGATTTCCATGTTTTACGGGGGGACAAGCAACGCGGGGCTTCATAATTACCTGATTTCCTTTAAGGAAGCTTATCAGGCGCTTCGTAAGAATAAGGTTGCGCATCCGCTTCTGATTACGATCAGAAGAACGTGGAGAGTATTGCGTCAGTTCTAAATGAAAGAGTAAAGGTGCTTTGATGAAAACAGGAAATCCTTTGTACAATATTGCAAATTCGATAATCAGGACTTTTCTGACAGTGATTGTCTTTCTGCTGTTCCTGCACAGTATTTTCAGCACGAGCTTTATAGGAAGAGTTGTCAGAGAGGACGGAACGGCGCAGGCGATGACCCGGAATATTGCGGACAGTCCTGGGCTGCATCTTGCGGTGTTCCTTGTGCTTACGGCGGCGGCTCTGCTGTTATACGGACGGCTTGTCAGACGGCGGTCCTGGTCAGGATGGTTCGACAGACATGGCAATCAGATGCTGGGGCTTGTATGCATCCTGCTGTTTCTGGCGGGCAGTGCGTGGATTATGCTGACGCAGCTTAAGCCTGGCTCTGATCCGGCGAAAGTGTATGCGGCGGCAATGCAGTGGCGGGCAGGAGATTTCTCAGCTTTTGAAGAGGGAAACTATCTGTTCTGTTATCCTTTTCAGTCAGGCATTGTGCTCTTTTATTATCTGTTGTCCTTTGTATTCGGTGTTGATAATACGATCGGCCCTCAGTTTGTAAATCTGGCAGCGCTCGTCGTCAGCTACTATCTGCTGGCATGGTTTGTACGGTTTTGCTGGCGGGAGGATAAGGCGATGCCGTTCCTCTCTTATCTGGCCCTGATGGGATGGACGCCGTTGTTTTTCTATATCACGTATCTTTACGGTATTTTGCCGGGGATGGCCTGCTCTCTGGGCGCTATGTGTCTTGCGGCACAGTATCTGAGAACCCGCAGACTGCGCTATATGGCAGGCGCTTCGCTGTGCATCGGGCTTGCTGCGGTACTTAAGATGAATTGTCTCATCTACCTGATAGCAATTGCCTGTTTTGTGATTTATGATGCGGCAGATCTGGTGTTTGTCAGAAAGGAACCGGTCAGGAAAGGACTTGCGTCTGCAGGGTTCGTATTCATGATGGTACTTGGAGTCTGGGGATGTAATCTGGCAACGGAGAAATATGTGGAACATCTGTCAGGATATGCTATGCCGGAGGGAGAGGTTATGCTTTCATGGGTCGTTATGGGGCTGCAGGAGGCGCCCCGGGGACCGGGAAATTATAATGGTTATAACGGCAATGTATTTTTTGGCAATGATTTTGACACGGAAGCTGCCAATGCACAGTCTCTGGCTGATCTTAAGAAGATCATCAGACGTATGGCGGCCGATCCGATAGATGAGGGCGTGTGCTTTTTTGCCAGAAAGACGGCATTTCAGTGGAATAATCCCACATTTATCAGTATGGAGCGAATGAGTGGAAGAAAATCCGCCACTTCGATGAAAGCGCCGGTGAGGAGCATTATTGACGGCAGGGGAAGCGTGCTTCTCTCTGTCGGTCTGAATTATGTGCAGACGTGGATTCTGGCAGGTATGCTCCTGTATCTGCTGCTTCACTGGAGGAGCCGGAATCTGTATGAGATGATGGCAGCGGTGGTTATTCTGGGCGGATATCTGTTTCACATGGTATGGGAGGCAAGCGCTTCCTATACCATACCGTATTTTGTTCTTTTCATCCCGTACGCTGTTAAGGGATTCCTGGACTGGATCAGAACGCTTCACAGAATCGTGGAGGAGAGCAGAAGCAGAGGAGGACTTCCACTGGGCGTGCGCCGGGCGGCGATCGGGGCAGCCTGTGTGTTCCTGGTCGTTTTGGGCGTCAGCAGAACGAATTTGTTTCGGAATACCATCGCGCTGGACGACGGGCCGGAAGCGAGGGCGCAGTACTATCATGAGGACAGTCAGTCGCCGTAACTGCCCGGATCACCGCATCAGTGCCGTAACTGCCGGAACCGCCGCATCAGTGCTGTAACAGCAGCCGGAACAATCGATAGAGGCGATGCCGGATGCAGAAGGTATACAGCTTATTGTGCAGACCGTTGATGCTGCTTGCTGTAACCGTGTGAAAGGCCTTGCGGATTGGAGGGTAATTGCATTCTTCCATAAAACGCTGCCGGAAGTCCCGGGCGGATGAAAGCATATCGCCAAAAACAGGTATGAAGGTGAGTAAGCATTGATATACAAAATAATAATCTAACTGTTTCTCCATGTACGGGTATCTGGAGAAGTCAATCACCTGGCTGTAGGTGTCGAACATTCTGCGGTTTTCGAGCAGGCGGCTGTGCGGCATGCTGTGATGACTGACAGAGTCCGCATTGCTTCGGTAATAATAGAAGGCTTCTTCAAAGAAATAGATGGATTCGGCATCCAGCATACAGCTATATGAGGCAAGACCGTCTTCGCCTACGATGATGTCCTGCGGAACATGAAAAAGGTGCTTTTCCAGCAGAGAGCGGCGGAAGATCTTGTTGCAAAGGCTGGGTGCTATACCATAGGTGAAGAAGTCGCCGAAATAGATCATGCGGGGGTAGACTTCCTTCTCCAGACGGGATTTATCATAGAAGCCTGCAGGAAAAGGGCTGCTGCAGGTGATCTCCCTGTCGGGAGCGGCGGCGATATAGTTGCAGTGCAGAATATCCGCGCCAGTGTCTTTTGCGGCGCGGCACATCCTGTCATACATATCGGCGCGGATCCAGTCGTCGCTGTCAACGAAGGTGACGTATTCGCCGCGGCTTGCCTGATATCCTTTCTGTCTGGCGGCGGTGTGGCCGCTGTTGGGCTGGTGCAGACAGCGTATCCGGGGATTGGCGGCGGCATAATCATCGCACAGCCGCGAAGAACCGTCCGTGGAACCGTCATCTACGAGGATAAGCTCGTAATCTGTGCAGGTCTGTGCCAGAATACTGTCAATGCAGACAGAAAGGTAGTTCTTTACGTTATAGACAGGTACAATAATGCTTAGAAACGGATCAGATGACATCGTAATCCTCCATTCGTGTTGTGTTCGTAAGTTATGTGTTAAGATGACCTTATTGTAGCTTTTTTACGGATTGTTTGCAAGCGGAGGACAGACAATAGAAGGTGTGAAATCAATGGATAAGATTGTATTTGTAATACCGGACATGCCGGGAGGCGGCACGGAACGGGTGGTGGCGCTTCTGGCCAATGAATACTGCGACAGGGGCAGAGAGGTCGGCATTCTGTTGTTCGCGGGACATGATACGGCGTATCCTCTGCGGGAACGGGTCGAGGTAGTCAGCGTGGGGGAGCCTTCCGGGGGCAGGATCAGGAGCAGACTGGCAAGACTGCGCCGGATGCGCCGGTATTATCGTGAGAACAGGAATTGTCAGATATGGGCGTTCAGCGTGATGGGAACTGTCTTTTCGGCGATTGCGGCGATCGGTCAGAGGCACTTGTTCCTGGTTTCGGAGCGCAATGACCCGAATCAGTATGATCATAAGAAGCTCCGCAACCTGTTCTACAGAAGGGCGGACGTAGTGGTATGCCAGACGCCGGATGCGGCGGGCAGCTTCCCGGCAGGAATAGCGGCCAGGTCGGTGGTAATTCCGAATCCCATAGAGGCGGGCGGTACAGAGCCTTATGACGGCGTCAGAGAGAAAAGGATTGTGGCGGTAGGCAGACTGAATCCGCAGAAAAACCACAGGCTGCTTCTGAAAGCGTTTGCCGGTTTCGTGAAGAGACACAGCGACTATGTATTAGAAGTGTACGGCAAAGGAGAACTGGAAGAAGAACTGAAACAGTACGCCGTTCAATTGGAGATTGCGGACAAGGTGGTCTGGAAGGGCTTTTCGGATCATGTGAAGGAAGATATCAACCGGGCGGCGATGTTCGTATTGTCTTCCGATTACGAAGGGGTATCGAATTCCATGCTGGAAGCCATGGCGCAGGGAGTGCCGGTGATCTCTACAGACTGCCCCATCGGCGGCTCTAAGATGTATATTCAGGATCATATCAATGGCATTCTGGTGCCTGTGCGCGACGACAGGGCGCTTCTGGACGCCATGCTTGAGCTTGCCGGGGATGCGGAATTGTCACGCCGTATCAGTATGGCGTGCAGACGTCTCAGAGAGGAAAATACAGTGGCGCAGATTGCGGACAGATTTCTTGATACGGTCAGTGCGGTTTCGGACAGGAAGAGAGTATAAGCCGGTTATCGCCCTGATTACAGCGGCGTAATGGAGTAGCATGGAGGAGCATATTGAAAAATAATCGTGACGGCAAAAACGTATTGGTGATTAATCCGATTCTATATACGGCGGAAACAAACCGGATTCCCAGAGTAGATTCCATCCGGGATACGATGATCTATACGATGTGTATGGGGTTTGTTAAGGCGGGGCATCAGGTCACGCTTATTGCGGCGGAGGACTACAGACCGCAGAGAGAAGAAGAATACCCATTCCCGGTCGTCTGGATGCGGACCATATGGCATAAGGTGTTCCAGCCCAGATGCCTGCCATATATGCCGGCGCTCAGGAACTATTTAAGACAGCATAAGGAATATGATCTGGTTATCAGCAGCGAGGTGTTTGCTACATGGTCTTATACGGCGGCGAGAGTGTGTCCGTCAAGGACGCTGATCTGGCATGAACTTGCGGCGCACAACCGGATGCTGCATAAGCTTCCTTCGAGGTTCTGGTATCACATCGTGGCCCGTCTGTGTATGAGCAGGGCGGCGGTGGTGCCCCGGTCGGAGGCGGCAGCGGCGTTTATCAGGCAGTTTTCGCACCGCGTGACGGATATGACGATCGATCACGGGGTGGATCTGGACCGTTTTCCGGTTGATGGGACCGTGCCCAGGGAGCGGCAGTTTGTGGTGGTATCGCAGCTTATTGAGAGGAAACGGATTGATAAGACGATTCTCGCCTTTGCGGATTTTGTGGATAGAGGGCACGGAGAATTCCGTCTGTATCTGATCGGAAACGGGGATAAGGAAATGGAACTCCGCAGGCTGGCAGCCGCAAGAGGAATGGAAGAACATGTGATATTCTGCGGCAGGATGTCGCATGAAGAGCTGATGCCCATCGTGGCGCGGTCTCAGGCCCTGCTGGTCTCCACGGCGAAGGACAATAATATGGTATCGATCGTGGAGAGCATTGCGGCGGGCACACCTGTCGTGACCACGTCAGTACCTTATAACGCCGCTTATATCAAGGCGTACCGGCTGGGAATCGTGGAGGATAACTGGTCTGCCGGGACGCTTGAGCAGATTGTGGGAGAGAATGATGAATACAGGAAGAACTGCGTCGGATACAGGGCGCGGTTATCGAATATTTATGGCGCGGAATGCTTTATCAGTCTTGCAAACTTGATTTTTCGTTAGTATAAGGGTAGAATAAGAAGAGTGTTTATGAAGCGGAAGAAAGCAGAAAGGAGACGGGATGCTTTCTGTACTTAGAAGTGAACTGAAATACTGGATCAGTTATCGGGACAGCCTTATGCTGCAGGCGGAGTTAGAGGAACTGCTGATGCCGGACGCATATTCGCAGGATGGCTTTTACCGGGTGAAAAGTCTGTATTTCGATTCCATCAATCAGGTGGATTTTATAGAGAAGTTAGACGGTGTGGAATCCAGAAAGAAGATCCGTATGCGGATTTATGATGAGGATACGGAGACTGTCAAGCTGGAATGCAAACAAAAGCGCGGGGCGCTGCAGCACAAGGAGAGCCTGCTGATTGGCAGGACGGAGGCTAAGCGGTATATGGAAGGCGATTACGGCGGACTGCTGGAACGGCCGGAAGAGACTGCGTGGCGTTTATACACGGATATGACGCTGGGGTGTTACCGTCCCGCAGTCATGATAGAATATGACAGATGCGCTTATCTGTACGGAGAATACAACACGCGTATTACGATTGACAGAAATGTCCGCAGTTCGGAGCTTTGCCTGGATTTATTTGAGAAGCAGATACCGTGGATTCCCACCATTGACGATCAGGTGATTCTGGAAGTGAAGTTTAATGAGAAGCTGATAGAACCGATCAGGCGTATCCTGGCGAAATACCATCTGACCAATGTATCAGTCAGCAAGTATGGAAGCGGACGCCCGATTCTGGAACAATATATTGTATAAATAGAACAACGGAGGAAAAACAGATGTCAAAGAAGGATATATTGGAGTGGTTTACTGCAAACGGAGAGGCGCTTGGCGTGGACAGGATTCTGTTTGTACTTTGTATGGCGCTGGTGATTGCAGCGGTTATCTTCATTACCTACAGACTTGCCTATACGGGCGTCAGTTATAACAGCAGATTCAATGCGAGCAACGTGGCCATCGTCATGATTACTGCGGTAATCATGCTGATGATCAGCAGCAATATAGCGATTTCTTTGGGTATGGTGGGCGCGTTATCGATTGTGAGATTCAGAACGGCCATTAAGGATCCGGCGGATACGGTCTACATCTTCTGGGCGATCGTAGAGGGATTGTGCGTGGGTGCGCAGATTTATAAGCTGGCTGTCGTATCCACCCTGTTTATTGCCATTATTTTGCTGGCGCTCAGCTATTACGCAAGCATACAGAGAAAGTACCTGATTATTGTGCGCGGTACGAAGGAAGTGGAATTAGAGCAGGTGAAACAGTGTCTTGCGCCGTATTATCCGAAGGTGCATGTGAGAGCGTCTAATTATACAGGCGAGCGCTGTGAGATCATATGCGAAGTGTCCGCATACCGGGAGATCAAAGAAGAGGCAGTCGGGGCGCTTAAGGCCTGTGAGCATGTCAGCGGTGTGAACTGGTTATTAGAAATGGGAGAACGTGTCGGATAATGAAGAAGAGACCTGTTTGGATAGGCTGTCTGATCATAGCTTTCGCCTGTTGTGTACTGCTGTTCCATGTCGTAGATAATATGGAGTTCTGCGGCCTGCGGGTTCAGACTGAGGAGTGGCTGGAAGCAAAGACGGCTGAGATGCATTTTGTGGACAAGCCGGAGAATGTGGATGAATTGATACAACTGGACGGCCAGCGGATTCCTTATGACCGGTCCGGGAATACTTTTTATGTGAGCCAGTCAACGGAGGCAGCAGAGTATGCCGGAACCTTTCAGGCTATGGGCGATAATTGTGAGATTTATATACAGCGTGACGAGGCGCTTGGGGATAAACAGTCGGCGATTGCGCAGGGGCATGTGTTTAAGCTGTGGTTTCTGACCGCAGACACATGCACGACGGCGAATCTGGTTTTCTCAGGACTGCCTGTTCTTAGTATCGGAGCGGAAGCCGACTCGCTTACCGCGGCTTACGCGCAGGGAGATATGGTTGTATACAATCCTGATGATACGGATATCAACGGCATGAGCGTGAAACAGTCCGCGGTGACTGTAAAGCAGAATGAAAATACGGGGACGATCACGTTCAGGCTTTATAAGAAGGCTTATAAAGAGGAGAGGAATCTGTCGCTGCTCGGATTGGGAAAGCATACTTCTTGGAAGCTGTATCAGGTTTCTGAAAAAGATGACACTTTTGTCAGAACACTTTTGTCCGTCTATGTCTGGAACGGCGTCTGTGGGGACGAGAGCTTACAGCGCGGTATGGGTCTGGCGGAGGTCATAGTCAATGACCGGTATGCCGGGCTGTATTATCTGGCGCCCAAGGCGGGCAAGGGATTCCTGGGGCTTCAGGAGACAGACCGGATATATGAATGCGAGGATATGCTGGAGGATGGCACACAGGTCTTTGAAGTGGTCGGAGACGAGGATATACCGGAGAACTATGCACAGCTTGACGCTTATCAGTCCGTGCTTGCTGATCTGTCGGGGGAGAATATAAGCCGGATCGATCTGGACAATTATATCAACTATCATATTTATCTGCAGGCAGTCTGTGGGATTCGCAATAGTCAGGAAGAATATTATGTGATCGCACAGAATCAGGGGAACGGTTATCTATACCGCAGATGGCCGGAGCCGACAGAATATGTCTGGGGATTGTATCCTTCCAGAATCGGCTGGCAGTCTCTTACCGCTGCGGAGAATATTATGGAGGATGAGGCCTATCATCTGATTGTGGAGCAGGATGCGTCTGTGGCGGCTTATACAACTGAGCGGTGGAACGAACTGAGACAGAGCGTGCTGTCTACGGAGGTGCTTACGCAGGCGGCGTATGCCTATGAGAAGAGACTGGCGGACGGAGGATATATTGTCAGAGAGGCGCAGCAGGAAACTTATAATGATTCGTGCGGCGTGTTACAGGATATGATAATAAAGCGTATGGATTATCTGGACAGTTATTTTAACGGTTCATAATTTCCGATACGTGTTACGCAGTTATTTGTGCCTGCGCCCGGATGCCCAGGCTGAGCAGGAATGGGAGATTAAGATGAAAAACAGAATAGCAAATTTTATTCTGCTTGTATTATTTGCCGGAGCCATTCTGTACTGTATCAGCTATCCGGGGACAGATGGAGATGAGTATGCTAAGGAAGGGCAGCAGCGGGTGGTGATTCTTGCGGAGGAGACAACTGAAACTGCGTCCGCAGAGGATGCGCAAGAAGCGGATCCCTATGAAGAAGACTATCTTCCGGTCAGCGTGACGGCAGGGTGCGACAGCGTTACCCGGGAAATCAGTCTGTATGTGTCGGAGGGAGTCTGCTATGCATTTCTGCCTGCTTATGCAGATCTGACAAAAGTGTCATTTGTGTTTGGCGAGGGTTGCGAGGTACGGCTCTCCGGCAGACAGCTTACGGCAGGAGAAATCTTACAGCAGATAGAAATCGGTATGGAATATGAGCTGGACATCACAGACCAGAAGCAGAACACGCTGCATTATGCCATGGTGTTTATGCAGTCGCAGAATATGCCTGCGGTGTTTATCGATACGCAGTCCGGTTCTATGGATTATGTGGATGCCGTCAAGGGGAACGAAGAGTCGGGGTATTTTACCTGTGTGACGGAGGATGGCGGGATTGACAGTGAGAGCGCTATGAACCGGATCAGAGGAAGAGGGAATACCAGTTGGGGCGGAATCGGCAGGAAGAACCAGTATAATGTTCAGCTTGCGGACGCTGCGGACGTGATGCATATGGGAAGCGCACAGAACTGGATTATTCAGGCGAATAAGCTGGATGTGTCCATGATGCGCAATAAGCTTGCATATGACTTCGCAAAGGATCTCGGCGTGCCCTATGCGGTAGACAGCGAATTTACGGATATGTATTTTAACGGCAGATATATGGGCACGTATCTGGTAATTGAGAAGATAGAGACAGGCGCTAACCGTATTGACATCGATGCGGAAGAAGGCTATGTGATCGAGCGGGATTTCAGGGAGAAGGATCCGAACAAATCTTTCGGGATCAGTTACGGAACCTATGCCATACGGTCGCCGAAGGATACCACAGAGGAAGCCCATGATTATATCGCGGATTATGTGAATCGGGCTGCGGAAAGCATCACGAAGGCAGCGGACAGCGATGAATATCTGGATTATATCGATATCAATTCCTTCGCCAAACTCTTTATTATGAATGAGATCAGCAATGACCCGGACGGCAATGCGCTCAGCACGTATTTCTATAAAGCGGACCGGACAGATCAGACGAAACTCACGGCAGGACCGGTATGGGATTTTGATATCGCCTTCGACAACGACGAGAGAGGCGACGATATACTGGGGAGCAATTACGGTGAGGAGTGGTTTCAGGATCTGTACCGGAGCGAGGCCTTCCGGGCGGAGGTAGCCAGTGTGCTTCGCGATATCATGGAAGAAAAGTATGAAAAATACAGCACGCAGTATTTCGACGATATCAAGGCGTATCTGGAGCCTTCCTGGCGTATGAACGAGATACGGTGGAAGGAGAAGCGCGGATATATCGCATCGGTCTACCCGGACTTCGACGGGACGCTGGGCTATCTGGAATACTATTTTATGACAAGGCTTGAGAATCTTAATCAGGTTTTTAACGGAGAAGAGCAGTTCCATAAAGTAGAGTTCGTGGTGGGCGGACTGCAGTTTGCCCACGTTTATGTGCGGGACGGAGAGTTGATTCCGGCGCAGACGCTCCAGGGCATCACGGATTATTACGGCAGAGCGAAATGGCGGCTTACGAATGACCAGGAGATCGACCCTGATACCTACAGGGTGTTTGAGGACGTCAGGATCAAATGCCGTTCCATAAGAAATGACGAAGAGACGGATATGGAGGACGATGAGGACACATCCGGTGCGATTGGGACCGGGGACGATCAGAAGGGAGAACTGGCGATGCAGTGGATCAGTTTTATTATGTTGATGGTGCCGGGGCTGATTGCCGTATGGATCAGCGGCAACACCCGGATGAAAAGGGAGAACGCGTTTGCGATTGTGCTGCAGTATTTATGCAACAGCTTTGTCATTCTGCTGCTGGCATACGGAATATTCTACGTATT
The DNA here is from genome assembly GCA_017626325.1 of Lachnospiraceae bacterium. Classification (GTDB taxonomy): domain Bacteria; phylum Bacillota; class Clostridia; order Lachnospirales; family Lachnospiraceae; genus UBA3282. The sequence continues at coordinate 163,320 of JAGAIZ010000003.1, forward strand.
GTACGGCAGCGCGCTGCTGAGCTTCTCCGACAGCTATGACGAGACATATCAATTCAGTATCTATCATATTAACGTTACGTTTAAATATTTGCTTCTGACAGGAATACTGGCGGCAGGCGTCGGCGCGGCGGAACGTATTATGGGTACGGCGCTTAGAAAGCGGCAGAAGCGGCAGGGGGCGGATGTGTGGACAGGATTAAAGTAGCGTTCTGTTTTGATGAAAACCTGACAGACCAGGTGCTGGTTACGGCAGCTTCCCTGCTGGACAGGGGGAGGACGGAACAGACGCATTATGATATCTATTGTATCTGCACGAAAGAGGCAGGCATCGTGCGGGAGCGGCTGGAAGCGGTTCTGCGTGCCAGAGACCGGGAATCTGCGCTTCATCTGTGCTGTGTGGATAATCCTTACGGTGATTCCTATGAGGTACGGGGCATTTCCGCAGGCACCTATCTGCGCCTGATGCTGCACAGATTTTTGCCCGAAGTCGATAAGATACTTTATATGGATGTGGATGTGCTGCTCTGCGGCAGCCTGCTTCCCCTGTGGCTCACAGATCTGTCCGGCAGCCTGCTGGCGGCGGTGAAGGGGGCTGTGAATCTGTCGGATAAGTGGGAATGGAACAGCGCCAGACCTTACTGGAAGCTTCTGGAAGGGCAGAAGGGAAGCTATATCAACGCAGGCGTAACGCTGTTAAATCTGGAGGAGATCAGAAAACAGCGGATGGAAGAGCGGTGGAATGAACTGGCCAGGGAGAAGCTGTATTATCAGGATCAGGATATCCTGAATATTACCTGCCGGGACAGAATCGTCTATCTTCCGCCGGTGTACAACAGACTGGCTTATATGGAAGATAACGATTATAATAGATTTGTGGAGGAAGGCGTCTTCACGGCTAAGGAGTGTGAAGAAGCTATGCGGAGTCCTGTGATCATCCATTATGCAGGGGACAAGCCGTGGAAGCGGTACGATACGAATCTGGGCAGCCTCTGGTGGGACTATGTGAACAGTCAGCCCGATCTGCGGGGGCTGTTCGACGAGGCGGCGGCGCGCAGCTATCATGGCCCTGCGTTGTGGGAACGGGGGCTGCGTAAGATAAAGAATATGCTTGGCATAGAGAGACTGTAGCGGCCAGGATTGTGAATAGGTAATTGCGAAACGGGAAAGGAGCATGGTTATAATCATGAAAATTGCAGTAGCGGGAACAGGATATGTAGGACTGGTGGCAGGTGTGTGCTTTGCGGAGAAAGGACATGACGTGACCTGTGTGGACGTGGACGAGGCCAAGGTGCAGATGATGCGTTCCGGCGTGACGCCTATCTACGAGGAAGGGCTGGAAGAGCTGATGCGGAAGAACAACGCTGCTGGCAGACTCCATTATACCACGGATTATCAGAGCGCTTATAAGGATGCGGAGGCGATCTTTATCGGCGTGGGTACGCCCGAGCAGCCGGACGGTTCTGCGAATTTGAGTTATATCGCCACGGTATCCAGACAGATCGCGGAATCGGTAGAGAGAGACTGTCTGGTGGTCGTGAAATCTACGGTTCCGGTGGGAACCAATGACAAGGTGGAGCAGTTTATCAGAGATTTCCTTGTAAGGGACGTGAAGGTTGAAGTGGCTTCTAATCCTGAATTCCTGGCGCAGGGTTCCGCCGTACATGATACGCTGCATGCGGCGCGGATCATTATCGGAACAGAGAGCAAAGAAGCGGAAGCATTGCTGAAGAAGATTTACGAGCCGTTTAACCTGCCGATTGTATCTGTCAACAGGCGTTCTGCGGAGATGATTAAATATGCCTGCAATGATTTCCTGGCTTTGAAGATCTCTTATATGAATGATATCGCCAATCTGTGCGAGCTGGTAGGCGCGGATATTGACGCGGTCGCGGAGGGAATGAGTTATGATGCCAGAATCGGCGCAAGATTCTTAAACGCGGGCGTTGGCTACGGCGGAAGCTGCTTTCCGAAGGATACGAAGGCGCTTAAATATATCGCCAGACAGCACGGCTACACGCTGCGTACCGTGGAAGCGGCGGTGGACGTTAATGCGGAGCAGAAGACCAGATTATTCTATAAGGCGAGCGAACGAATGATCACCTTTGAACATCTTAAGGTGGCGGTGCTGGGGCTTGCTTTTAAGGCAGGAACCGATGATCTGCGCGAGGCGCCCTCCCTGGACAATGTGGAGCTGCTGCTGCAGAAGGGTGCGGATATTATTGCTTATGATCCGGTTGCCGCAGATAATTTCAGGAAGAAATATCCCGAAGGACCGAATAGGAAGGGAACGATCCGCTATGCCGGGACGCCCCGGGAGGCGCTGCAGGACGCCAATATCTGTTTTGTCTTTACGGAGTGGAACGAGATTAAGGAGATAGCGCCGGAGACATTCAAACAGTGCATGAGGATTCCGCTTGTCTACGATGGACGCAACGTCTATGATGTGCGCAGGATGAAGGACGCGGGCGTTGAATATTACAGCATCGGCAGATAATCAGGCACAGGCAGGCTGACACATAGATTCCTGCCGGGGCTTATGCGCCGCATACATTGCGCAAGACTGAGAGAAAGGCATGGTTACAGCATGAATCCATTGGATGTTAATAAAACATATTTCGTTACGGGGGGAGCCGGATTTATCGGGTTCCATTTGTCTAAGAGTCTGCTGGAGCAAGGGGCCAGGGTGATCGGCTTCGACAACATGAACGACTATTACGAGGTAAGTCTCAAGGAGGATCGTCTGGCGATCTTACAGAAATATGAACGGTATACGTTTATCAGAGGAGATCTGGCGGATAATGCCGCCGTAATCAGCGCGTTTCAGGAATACCGTCCGCAGATCGTGGTGAATCTGGGCGCGCAGGCGGGGGTCAGATACAGTATCGACAACCCGGAGGCGTACATGCAGTCCAATATGATGGGATTTTTCTATATTCTGCAGGCGTGCCGGTATTTTCCGGTGGAGCATCTGGTGTACGCTTCTTCCAGTTCCGTGTACGGAGGCAACGACAAGGTTCCCTTTTCTACAGAGGATAAGGTGGACGAGCCGGTAAGCCTCTATGCCGCGACGAAGAAATCAAATGAGCTGATGGCGCACGCCTATAGCAAGCTGTATCAGATTCCCGTGACGGGACTTCGGTTTTTTACCGTATACGGACCCTTCGGCAGACCGGATATGGCATATTATAAGTTTACGAAGAAGATACTCGCGGGAGAGCCGATACAGATCTATAATAACGGCGATATGTATCGTGATTTCACATATATTGACGATATTGTGCAGGGGGTTGAGAATATTCTCTGCAACCCGCCCGCGCGGAATGAAAAGGGAGCCAGCTACAGAATCTATAATATCGGCAATCACAAGCCGGAGAAGCTGATGGATTTCATACAAACGCTGGAGAAATGTCTGGGCAGAACCGCCGTGAAGGAATATCTGCCGATGCAGCCCGGCGATGTTTATCAGACTTATGCGGATGTGTCGGAACTGATGCGGGACTACGACTTCAAACCGGATACTTCTATCGAAGAAGGTCTGACGAAGTTCGTGGAGTGGTATCGGGAATACTACAGAGTATAATCGGTAATCTGTACCGGAAATAATATCAGGAACAACAAGCGCGTACGATAAGCACGCAGCAGCGTATAACAGATATGTCAGAAAAGGAAAGAGCAGATGGAAGCCAGTGCAAAAATGCAGGAAAACAGAAAAGAAGGCGCGGTGAGCCGGGAAACTCCGGTTTTATATTTGGTGGTGCCGTGTTATAACGAGGAAGAGGTCGTAGAGAAATCGGCGCAGATCATGGGCGGCAAGCTGAAGCGGCTGAAGCAGGAGGGCAAGATTGCGGCGGCCAGCAAGATTATGTTTGTCAATGACGGCAGCAGGGATAATACGCTCCGTCTCCTGCACCAGATTGCCGATCGGGACGCTATGTTCTCCGTGGTGAGTCTGTCGGGCAATTACGGACATCAGAGCGCGATCCTGGCGGGTATGATGATGGCGAGAAAATATGCGGATGCCGTGATTACCATTGACGCCGATCTGCAGCAGGATATCGAAGCGCTTGACAAGTTTCTTGCATGTTATATGGCGGGAAGCGATGTCGTCTATGGGGTACGCAATGACAGACATTCGGATGGCATTTTTAAGAAGGGGACGGCGACGGCTTATTATAAGTTGATGCATCTTTTAGGAAGCAGAGTAATTGCCAATCACGCGGACTACCGCCTGATGTCGAAGAAAGCGCTGGATGCCCTGTCGGAATACAAGGAGACGAATCTGTTCTTGAGAGGGCTGATCCCCACGATGGGCTTTCCCTCCGATGTGGTGTATTTTGATGTGAAAGCCAGAGAGGCGGGGCATTCCAAATATACGTTGAGTAAGATGATGACGCTCGCATTAGACGGGATTACCTCTATGAGCATCAGACCCCTTCGGATGATTGCTGTTTTGGGATTTATTTTCTTCCTGTTCTTTGGGATTGTAGGCATTACAGTGATCGTGGATTGGGTGCAGGGGAACAATGTTCCCGGCTATACGACGACGCTGTTGGTGTCCCTGCTGACCGGGGGAGCAACGCTCGTGTCTCTTGGCATTATCGGAGAGTATATAGGCAAGATTTATATGGAAACCAAACACAGACCAAGGTATATCATCGATACCTTCGTGTGGAAAGAGGATCAGAAGAGTGATTAAAACAGACATTCATGCAGATGATTACGCGCTGACCGTTCATACTTCCGGGGATATGCTGGAATGCATGAGGGCAGGCGAATTAGACAGTATCAGTATTGTTCCGAATATGGCGTGCTTTGAACAGTGTATGGATATGCTGTATGAGGCAATACCGAACATTCCGTTTCTGCCGCTTATGTCGGTGCATCTGGATTTCGTGGAAGGACACAGTCTTGCGGGATGCGCGCAGGTTCCGCTTCTTGCGGAAGCGGACAGCGGCCTGATGGGGCTTTCCTGGGGAGGACTTTTCAAATATTCTTATTTACCATGGAAGAGAAAAGAGGCCAAAGGGCAGCTTAAAAAGGAAATTAAGGCGCAGATCGAACGGACGCAGGAGGCTGTCCGGACATGTATGGAGATTGCGGACAGACATGGGATACCGTATAAGCAGCACGGACTCAGAATAGACAGCCATCAGCACGCCCATATGATACCCGTGGTGTGGGAAGCCCTGGTGGAGGTGCTGGAGCAGGAGCATTATCAGACGGAATATATCAGAAATTCCAAAGAAGTGCTGGGAGCGTTTCTGTCCGAAGCTTCTCTGTGGAAGACTTACCGTCCTGTTAATTTCGTGAAAAACAGGCTTTTATCGCTCTATTCTTACCGGGCGGACCGCTACAGTAAAGAACACGATATGGAACAGATGTACCTATGGGGGCTGATTATGAGCGGCCGCATGGATTATGACAGGATTGTCAGATTGTATCCGAAGGTAAGTCGTAAGGCGCAGAGAGACGGCAGAGTATTGGAGATTCTTTTCCATCCCGGACTGACGCTGCCGGAGGAAGTGACATCCGAGATCGGCGGCGAGGCGGCGAAGGATTTCTATCTGCGTCAGGACAGACACGTGGAAATGGCGGCTGTTCACAAAATGTCCCGGATTACCGGACGAAAGAATCAGAACGAAAAAAATCAGAACGATAATAAGAACCGGAACGATACTTAAGAGTACCGTTCCAGTTCTTTTATTTCATCCCGCAGGATTTCCATGAAATATACCGCGCCCTGTTCGTTTAAATGGTCGGAATCCGAGAAATATTCCAGATGATCGCGAAATCTCTCGTCGTCGGAGTAATCATAATAGCTGACGTCTGTGTCGGCTGCGATCCTGGTCACGGTTCTGTCGAATTCCTGCAGGAATTCCTCAGATACCAGATCGCGGTAATATCTGGAGAACGGTGTTGTGATCAGAACAGGCGTAATCTCATGTTCTTTACAGTAGCCGATGATCGCGTATAATTCATCAATGCGTTCCGGCAGGAAATATTCTTCTTTGTTATCAAAATGTCTGCTGTAGCGTTCCTGCGCTCTCCGTGCAAACTCTTCGGCGTCAACGCCGTCGTCGGCAGCCTGTGCCGTCAGGCTCAGATTCAGATCCGGAAGCAGCTTTAAGATATCCTCTCCCGCGGAAAGAACGGGCATTTTGTGCGTTACCAGATCGACGTACGGATCATAATCCGGGATGTACTGCGGCGGAAGGAAATGGTAATAACGGATACTCATTGCCTGCCGCTCGCTATCGCTCACCACCTCATTGTTAAAAGAGAAATAGGATACCGGAATAAACAGGACGCTCTTCTTGACCATATACTGGCCGTAGGCCTGCAGGATTGCGTAATCGTAATCGTAGGACTGGCTTGTATTGGCGAAGTTAAAGCAGATATAGCCTTTGTCTCTGATCGCGTCGTAGTTGAAATCGTAGGCCCCGTGGGAACTGCCCAGATTGCCTACATGAATCTCCCAGTACTCTCTTCCAAGCATATCGAATTTGGTGACGTCGGCATATTTCTGTTCGTCTATTTTCAGATAAGGCTTGTTCAGACTAAGGAGAACCAGTACAGCCGCTGCCGGAATCAGGATGACCTTCAGCAGAAATCGTATGATATCTTTCTTTTTGTTCATGTAAGAATCCTCCATTCAAACGAAATAGTATCTTTTCATATCCGTGCTTTGTCCGCCGGATGGCCCGGAGGGCTTAGAACTGGAAATAGATGAATTCAGTCGCAACGCCTTTGGGCGCAAATAACGCGATGGCGACGAGCAGCAGCACATAGACCGGGTAACGGATATAACCCTTCTGTCTGGAAAACGTTTCAATGACGTCGCATTTTAACGCCGCGTAATCATAGATACCAAGCAGCAGGACGGATAAGGTCATGCCGATTGCGGCGGCGGGAGACAGTTCCAGACAGACGATCGCCGTCTGTAAGTAATTGAGCGGGCGGGAAGCGTCCCAGAAGAGACGGGAGATAACCCAGGCCGCGTCTGCAAAGGTATTGGCCCTGAAGAAAATCCAGGTAAAGCATATCAATAGAAAGGTGACGGGTAACTGCCACCAGTGTTTGCGGACTGTCCGGCGTGTCGCGTTGTCAGACGAAGCCGTCTCTTTTGCTTTGCGCCGGGGAAAGAGCAGTGTTTCGAGGATCTGCAATAGCCCGTGGAGACCGCCCCACGCAAGGTATGTCAGACTGCTGCCGTGCCAGAAGCCGCTGACAAGGAAAGTAATTAACAGATTCAGACAGTGTCGCCATTTCTTCACCCGGTTGCCGCCAAGAGGAATATAGATATAGTCGCGGAACCATGTGGAGAGCGAGATATGCCATCTGCTCCAGAATTCCCTGATGGAGAAAGAGAAGTAGGGACTTTTGAAGTTGGTCATCAGATCGATGTCAAAAAGCTTCGCGCAGCCGATGGCGATATCGGAATAGCCTGAGAAATCACAGTATATTTCAATGGCAAACATGATGGTCACAATGATAAAGGCGAGGCCCACGTAGCTGTGCACGTTGTCATACAGCCTGTCCACAGTCAGAGCGAAGACGTCGGCAATCACAAGCTTCTTGAAATATCCCCATGCCATCAGCTTCAAACCGTAGGTTACCTGACTGTAGCAGAAAGGCCGTTCCTTCTTATACTGCGGCAGGAGGGAATCCGCTCTGCCGATAGGGCCGGCGAGAAGCTGCGGGAAGAAGGAAACGAAAAGCGCATAATAGCCAAAGTGCTTCTCCGCCGGAATCTTACCCCGATAGACGTCGATCAGATAGCCCATAGACTGGAAGAAATAGAAGGAGACGCCTGCAGGGAGAAGGATTCGCATGGTAATGGGCTGCAGGGACAGCCGCCCGGCGTCGATCAGACTGTTAAGCTGATTGACGCCGGGGCTTCCCAGCTTATAGAAGAGAAGGATCAGCACCAGAGGCACGATACCGTCGATCAGACAGCGTTTCTTCTGTCTGGTCGAAGCTGCCTTCTCCAGCCGGCGCGCCAGTACGTAGGTAAGCACTGTGGCGGCAAACAGCAGAATGCCATAGCCGATATGCAGATTCATATAGAATACATAGCTGGCGGCAAGCAGAAATATCCACCGGTACCTGTGTGGCACCAGATAATACAGGAGAAACACTCCTGTGATAAATATGCCAAAGCTTATGGAATTAAATAACATAGTCGTTCTCCTTATTCGTTAAAGTGAATTATGATTTTATCCTCATAGGTATAGCAGGAATAGACCGCGTTAGTAAGAACAGGAGTATCCTGCTCTATAGCCAGCGCTTCCTGCTCGCTCAGACTGTCAAATTCCAGATCATACCGCATATAATGCAGCAGTTGTGCGCCGCCCAGATAAGAGGAATTGGAGATATACATGGGGATAATGTGCTGGAAAAGAGGGTATTTTTCACACAGCATAGCGTTTTCCTTTGAACGAAGCATCTTTCCGTCTATCGTTAAGCGGTGGTACTGTCCGTTTGTGTTCATTGCATCTATGTCGCGGACAATACCGTAAGTGATATACTCATCATATTGCTTCTGGCTCTTCATGGCGTTTCCGTAAGTATAGGAGAAGGTCAGGCTAAAGAGCAGGCAGGGAATTAACAGAATGATCGTAAGTTTCTCTGCCCTGGATGCGATGAAGTAAATCATAATTCCGGCCCAGAGACAGAAACCGCACAGTACGATCAGAGTATGTGCGCTCATGCTGAAGATAGAAGGCGTAAGCACCAGTAAAGGAAGGATGGAGCCTGCCGTGATCAGTACCGGGAGAAACAGGGTGTAGAGAGCACCCAGGTATCGGAATCTGCCGCAGGTGCGCCGGATTGTCATGACTGCCACAAGCATACCGCCTGCCATCAGGAGAAGCGCAGACAGAATGACAGGCATGGGGACGCCCGGAAGATACAGCTTCATCAGGTAGAGAAAGCGGTCAAAATTCCGGCGTACGGAATCAAGCAGTCCGGCGCTGCTGTCAAGAGAGACCTGATATGCGCTCTGCTGCCAGCCGCCGTCCGCGATATAGTGCGGCATGATAATAAAATAATAGATAAGTGCGCCTGTGCCGAGAGATACGGCTCTCATGACAAGGCGGATCCAGTCAATGTCAGCGGCAAGTATCATGAAGAACAGTTCCAGACAGCCAAGCGCAATATACATTCCGCAGCAGGGCTGATAGGAAGTCAGTATGACCATACACATGAGAAAGGAAAAGCAGCTCATCTTCCGGATGTTTGTCCCGGATGGGAGCGCATAGGGAATGACAGCGGCGCACAGGGCAAGAACCATCGTGACGCAGTCATACCGGTAGGACAGATTGGAGAGGAAGAAGGGATTGGCGATTACCAGGAATCCAATCACTGACAAAATCCATACGGAATGGACGTCCGGCAGGTTCTGACGCAGATACAGCGTCAGGGTATAAGCCAGTATGAGAATGGACATCAACAGCGGCAGCGGGGCGATATCGCCGATGGGAGTCCCGCCGCAGAGCCATTTCATGATCCATTCCGTCAGAGGACGGGCGTCGCTGGTCCAGCCTGTGACACCGCGCAGGCTTCTGGAAAGATCGTCCTGATAATAACGGTCCGCCAGAAGGATGGGCAGCACATAGATTCCGAATAACAGAATCAGGCTATAGAAAACCCTCATATAATTCCGGTCTAATTTGAGCCAGAGCGGCAGGGGGATCTTTTTCATAGCAATCTCCATTCCGCAGTTTAAGACGCTTCGTCCAAACCGCAATACTATTGTTACCACTCATTTTAATGCATTTCGGAGGAATATGCAAACTGCAAGTAGCGCAGGCCGGTCAGCCAGGCAGGTCGGCGCAGGGATAGGCTTTTAATATAAAAATAGCCGAAAATGTTTCTTTTGCATCTCATTTATGATAAAATTCTATTGGTTTATACAAAATAGTATGTGAATGAACTTAAGAATGGATTAGATTATGGGAATTACCTCATTTTATTTTTTATGTTTTTTTGCCGCGATGTTAATACTGTATTACAGTATCCCTAAGAAATTCCAGTGGGGATTTCTTCTCGTATGCAGCGCAGTGTATTATCTGACGACGGGCAATGCGCTTCTGATTCTGTATCCTTTTGTATCGGTGAGCGTCTGTTATCTGGGTATCCGTTTGCTGGCGAAGCTGCCTGCTGACAAAGAGAAGGAGCGTAAGCGCGCGCTTATCGTGACCGTACTGGTGAATATCGGTATTCTGGCGGCGCTTAAATATGTCAATTTCGGCATTTATACGATAGACGGCATAGCGCGTTTGTTTGGAAGCTCCGGGACGCTGATTCAAAGCGTGGATTTTCTGGTGCCTTTGGGAGTTTCTTTCTATACCTTCTCACTGCTTGGGTATGTGGTGGATGTCTATTACGGGATTGCCAGGCCGCAGAAGAATTATTTCAAGCTGGCCTTGTACGGCATCTATTTTCCGGTGATCATATCCGGCCCGATCTTAAAGTACAGGGAGCACGGAGAGCAGTTCTTTGAGCCGCATGCCTTTGATTACTGTCAGGTGACGCGCGGTCTGCAGCGTATGCTCTGGGGATTCTTCAAGAAGCTGGTGATCGCCGAGAGGCTCGGGATGTTAGTCGATACGGTCTACGGGCAGTATGCGCAGTATCCGGGAGTCTATATCTGGGTGGCGACGATCTGTTACGCGTTTCAGTTGTATACGGATTTCTCAGGCTGCATGGATATCGTGCTTGGCATGTCGGAGAGCTTCGGCATTATTTTGCCGGAGAATTTCAATACGCCGTTTTTTGCTTCAAGCATCTCGGAATATTGGAGAAGATGGCATATCACGCTGGGCGTATGGATGAAGGATTATGTGTTCTATCCTGTGCTGCGTTCCCGGTTCTTTACGAATCTGAACAAGTCCTGGAAAGAGAAATTCGGCAAGAAGAAGGGGAAGCAGTACGCGACCTTTGCCGCGATGTTTATCCTCTGGCTGACGGTGGGAATCTGGCATGGCGGAGACTGGAAATATGTGATCGGTTCCGGTCTGCTTCACTGGTTCTATATTGTGATGGAAGAGCTGCTTGCGCCGCCTTGTGAGAAGCTGATGAACAGGCTTCATATCGATGCAAAGGGCAGGGCTGTCAGGATAATCCGTGTGCTCAGAACCTTCTTGCTGGTCTGCATCGGCGATCTTTTCTTCCGCGCCGCATCGGTGGGAGACGCTTTCGCCATGCTGGCGAAGGCTGTAACGACGTGGAATCCGCAGGCGTTATGGGACGGTTCGCTTCTGCAGCTTGGGCTGGACGCGGTAGAGCTTGCGATTGCGGCGGTATCCCTGCTTATGCTGTATGGTGTGTCTTTGCTTCAGCAGAAAGGTTCTGTGCGTGACCGCATCGCGGCAAGACCTCTGCCGGTCCGGTGGATGATCTGGTATGCGCTGCTGTTCTATGTGATTCTGCTGGGGTGCTACGGCCCGGGCTACAGCGCGTCGGAGTTTATTTATCAGGGCTTTTAGGTAAAATACGATAGTAAATCTAAGGTTTTTATGATAAGATAAAAGATATATTTGATTTGGAAATATTTGTGAAGCGTTATTGTGACCAGGACAGGAAGGCGTAAGCGGCGTACCGGTCTGTCCATGTCTCTGGGAGCGGCGTTTCGGAATGGAGTCAAGATGGATAAAATAGCGGTTTTAATTCCATGCTATAATGAAGAGAAGACAATTGCCAAGGTGGTAAAGGATGCGAAAGAAGCCCTGCCGGAAGCGGTGATTTATGTATATGATAATAATTCCAGCGACCGTACTGTGGAACTGGCGAAGGAAGCAGGGGCGGTAATCCGTTATGAATATATGCAGGGCAAGGGCAATGTCATCCGGCGGATGTTCCGTGAGATTGAGGCGGAATGTTATATCATGGTGGACGGAGATGATACGTATCCCATGGAGTATGCCAGAGAGATGGCGGATAAGGTGCTTGCGCACAATGCGGATATGGTTGTGGGAGACAGACTGTCCTCTACCTACTTTACGGAGAATAAGAGACCTTTTCATAATTTCGGCAATTCCATTGTGCGCAGCAGTATTAACCGGCTGTTCCACTGTGAGATTAAGGATATTATGACCGGATACCGGGCGTTTAGTTACGGATTTGTCAAGACATTTCCGGTATTGTCCACCGGATTTGAGATAGAGACGGAGATGACGATTCACGCGGTCTACAACAATATGCAGATCGAGAATGTGATCGTTGATTATCGTGACAGACCGGAAGGCAGCGAGTCTAAGCTGAATACGTTCTCCGATGGATTTAAGGTGCTGCATACGATACTGAAGCTGTACAGAGACTATAAGCCTCTTGAATTTTTCGGACTGTGCGCGTTGATTCTGGCAGTCGTGGCGGTGATATTGTTTGTTCCGATTTTTGTGGCTTATATTGAGACAGGGCTTGTGCTTCGGTTTCCTACTTTATTTGTCAGCGGATTTATTGCGCTGGCGGCCATCCAGTCGTTGTTTGCCGGACTGATTCTGTCGAACATGGCGCTGAAGAACAGACGGGATTTCGAATATCGTCTGGCGCTTGTCACACGCAGGCTGCAGCACGAGGGGAAGTCATAAGCCCGGCAGCAGGCTGCAGCATGAGGAGAAGTCATAAGCCCGGCAGCAGGCTGACGGGGCAGCGAACATGTAGTGCAGCGAAGCTGCGGGAATAAAGCGTCATACGGCGTTTGGGCTGCAGACGGGGAGAGAGTCGGATTGTTATGGGAACGATACGGGAACGTTATACAAAGAAAGAACTGTGCATTACAATACTTACGGCGTGTGCCGCTCTTGCGGTAACCTGCCGTATTTTCTTATTGCTGCGCGCGGAAGGGCAGCTTTATACGATGGGGATTTTCCCGCTGGCAGTTCTGGCGGGCTTATACTGTGTATGGAAAAAGATGCTGTTTATACAGGAAACATTCTTTATGAGCCGGGTAAGAATCGTTCTGGCGGCGGTATTTACGGCGCTGCAGACGGTTGGCGTGTGGTGGAGTAATCCGGGGATGGAAGCGCACGTCAGCGGCTGGGAGATCTGCCTGTGGACAGTCTGTCTTACGCCGCTGTCCTATGCAGGGTTGAACACGTTGCTTGCATGGGCAAAGAGACGGTGCGGCCATGCTGTGAACAGGGCGCATGGTATCAGCACGCATAGTATCAGAGATTTTTGGGGCGCGTTTGCGGTTATCATGCTCGGCTTTATGATTCCCTTCGCCACGTATTTTCCGGCGATTATGGCATATGATGTGATTCCGCAGTTGGATCAGATCAGGGTCAGCGGTTATACCACGCATCATCCCCTTGTGCATACGCTGATGATTACGCTCTGCCTTAAGGCAGGAGAGGCGCTGTCCTTTATCGGGAACGCGGACCGGATTGGTCTGGCGGTTTATTCCATGCTGCAGATGACCGTTATGGCGGGCGCTTTCGCTTATGTATACGTCTTCCTGCGCGGGCGGAATGTGAATCGATACCTGTGTTATTGCTACGTGCTTTGCGCAGCATTCTATCCGACCCATGGGATGTTAGCTGTTTCCATTACGAAGGACAGCATCTATGCGGTGCTGGTGATGCTGTTTACGGTGTGGGTATATGATGCCGTGACGGGAGATAAGGAGAGAGTCTTATCGGCAGGCTGGCTGACAGCCTATGCAGCCATCACAGTCTTATTACTGCTGTTTCGCAATAACAGTATCTATGCATGGGTCTTGTTCGTGCTGGTCTATGGTGCGGCGGCGCGCAAGTCATATGTCTATCGCAGAATGATGGGTATCCATGCGCTGTCGTTTATCTTATATCTGGTCCTGAACATGGGACTGATTCAGATGACGGGCGCTACCAATACCACTTACGCGAGGGAAATGCTGAGTGTGCCCGCACAGCAGATTGCCAGAGTGGCTGCGTATCATGGAGAGGAATTGACTGCAAAAGATCATGAACTGATAGAAGCTGTCTGGGGAGAAGGAAATATACCGGAGTATGTGGCGGCAATTGCTGACCGCAGTAAGAGGGATATTTCGAATGACCCGGAGGTCCTTAAGAATCTGGCACGTCTCTGGACGTCTCTGGGCAGACGGTATCCGGGGGAATATGTGAAAGCGTTCATGCTTAAGAGTAAGGGCTTGTGGTATCTGGAAGATACCAGTTATTTGTTTGATGTGTATTCCTATGCTAAGGGATATCTGCAGATCACCTATCCGAGTGACCAGCAGGAATATATGGAGGCGCTGGCGCCGGGATATTACAGACACCAGAAGCTGCAGCCTCTGCAGGCGGTATACCGTTTCTTCGCGGGAGGCGACGCCGTATGGCGGTATCTGCCGTTTCTGTCTGTTGTGATGCAGCCTGCTTTCTATTGTTATCTGCTCGTCTTCTACATCCTTGTATGTATCGGACGGAAGCGGTATCAATGCCTGATTCCGGCTGTTTATCTGGCGGCATTGCTGGGGACGTTGTTTCTTGGCCCCTGTGTGCTGGTGCGGTATGTCTATCCGGTGATGCTCGCGGTCACGGGATTGGCGCTGGCCGATTTCGGTCAGCGCTCTGAACTGTCTTTATGAGCGCGGAGCGTTATTTCCGAAGCTGATATACATGATAGATTGTATTTCCGGCGGTGAAGCTGTCTGCCTTTACGAGTGAAGCGTCATAGCGGTGCCGCAGATACATAATGACCGGATGTTCTTCCGGGTAGGGCGATTCCTCCAGAATAAAATATACAGTATCGTTTTCTATCAGATCCAATCCGAAATCTCCGATTCCGTGGGCTGACAGTTTCTTTAAGCTGTTGGGGTTGCATACCACGCCCCAGTTGGTATAGAAGAAATTGTTGTAGGTGTCAAGCGTCAAATCAAAAGGCGATTCGCAGTAGTTATCCAGAGTATTTCCGTCATAGGTCCAGATGTAGAAATTGTCAGGATGGGAATGACAATAGTCTTTCAGCCCTTCCCAGTTCGCCTGTTTGGCGTGATAGTTGGCGTCGATATCCGTCTTGGTAAAGTACAGAGAGGATATGCTGATCACCAGAAGGCAGGGCAGTATGACGGCATAACGCCTGGTTTTCTCCAGCCGGAGCAGATTGAAGCTTAGTAGGATACCGAACAGGATCATATAATCTGCGGTAATCAGGGGCTGTGAGATTCGTTTGGGGAAGCGCCCTTCATATAGTACGTACCCCCAGCTTACCATGCGCCCGAAGAAGTAGAACAGATATACCAGAAGGGCGTTATAATTCCGCCTGAGCAGAATCAGGATGAAGGTATCGAACAAGAGGAGCGCCAGCAGCGCATTGGCAGGCTGCATACCATCCTGAAAAAGAAACACGGTGATGCTTCCGGTGAGGATGTTTTTGACGCGGTCTTTTAAATTGGTACGCTTCAGATAACAGTCCCGGGCAATATCGTGCATCTCTTTCCAGTCTTCGACAGACATGCCATAGCCGATATAGGGGGCGCCGTTTCTGCGGTACATATAGTCTTCCTCGGATAAGCCGAGAGCGGTAAGCTCATCTGCGCACTCCTCGTATTCCGGCCAGGTATAGAAGTCTCCGACCCGTTCTCTGTAGTGATTTATCTTACGAAAATCAGCCCATTCCGGCTCAGAATAAGCGGCAAGGTGCAGTCCGAACAGAACGCCCATGCCGGCAAGAAGAATCACCGCGCAGCTTATCAGCTTGGCGGCAATGTGTTCGCTGCCGTTTCTGTAAGCAATGATCCATTTGGCCAGCCAGAGCATTCCGGCCATGGGAAGAATCAGATATAAGATATTCTGCCGCATACTGTAGGCGGTCAGGGCGAAGAGCAGGGTAGGAATATTACGCCGTAAGAATTCTCCCGTGGAGACATTCATCCGGGTGGTCATAAAGCTAAACAGCGCCGTTGCCGCGGCGAAGCCCGCCGTTGTCGTATACTGTGCCTCTGAGAGCGTATTGAGGTCGATCAGGAAGAACAGCACGCAGAGAATGGACAGCGCGGGCTTCCAGACAGGATCTGAAGCGTTGTGTCTGCGCCAAAGAGTCATCGTGCGTTCGTAGATAAAGAAGATGCATGCAATATGTACGCCGTGCTGGAACAGTCCGTACCAGGGAAGAAAGCTGCACAGCTTATACAACTGGCACAGCAGCCAGGACAGCGGGTAGAGGAAGAAGAGGACGTGAGCGTCCGGATAGCCTAAGTAGGCGCCGGAAAGGGTGCTGTACATGCCCCAGTCGTCATTGATACCGTCCACCGGTTTGATCCATATTAACTCGATGCAGTAGAAGAGGATGACGAAAACAATAAAAACCAGACGCTGCAGTATCATCGATCTTCCGAAAGAATTACTTCTGTCGGTCTGGCGTCTCTTATATTGTCCGGTGGGTAAGGGAGTGATGTCAGGATCGGCTCCGGGTGTAATGAACGGCATAGGTTTTTCCTTTCACGGCGTGCTATAAATAACATGTTGTTATATGCATAATTTTACCTTTCTCATTATATACTATAGTACGAATTGGTACAAATAGAAATGGCGGCCAATTCTTAAGATTTGTGAAATGTTTTTTTAATAAAGGCGAAGAGGGATACTCAAATGTGTGAAAATGTGATAAAGTTACAAAGGAAATAAATATGCTGTGTCTGTTAAGTACATAAACCGGCACGCGGCGGATTCCCGGGTTGAGAAGAAAGGCGGATTATAGATATGGAACAAAGAGGACATGGGAGAAAAGGAAAGTATCAGAATAACATACTACTGCTGACCGTACTCATTGGGTTTTGTATTCTGGCTCTCATTGAGATCGGATATGGACATGCACAGATGAAGGTGGAGAAGGAACGCCTTGCGCTGGAAGAATCCAATAACCAGGCTATGCAGGAGCTTAAGCAGGAATGGAACCAGATCAAAGACGGTACCAGCGTGGTGACCGACGAACAGGAACAGGAGCAGGCTGTCAGCGGCTCGGACCAGTCGGAAACCGAGACGTCCAAGGTTGTAGCCAAAGCCGAGACGGAAGATAGCAGCGATGAGCAAGATGAAGATCTCCCGGATGAAGACAAAGATTACGATATGCAGATCGTCATTCTGGGCGACAGTATTATGGACAATGACCGCACGGAAAGCGGAGTGGCAGCCATTATCGGAGAGGAATGCAACGCTAAGGTCTATAATATGGCGATGGGAGGCACTACGGCGGCGCTGATGCCTACGGAACAGTATAATTATGCGACATGGGATTCCAGGTGTCTTCTGGGAGTCGTGAACGCGATACTGGGTAATATCAATACAGAGATTTTCGACGATTATCCCGCGGGCAAAATCCTGAAAGAGTGCGATTTTGATAAGACGGATTACTTTATTCTGGAGTATGGCGTCAATGATTTCCTGACCGGGCAGATACCGCAGAGCCGGTATCTGGAAGGGGGAGATACGCTGGCGGTGGACGATGTGCACACATACACTGGCGCGCTGGAGAATGCGGTCGTTTTGCTGCAGGATCGTTTCCCGGACGCCAAAATCCTGTTGATCGCGCCGCATTATTGTCAGATTTTTAACGGTACGACCTTTATGGGAGACGGGTATTCCATCGATTACGGCTTCGGTCCGCTGATTAATTTTGCAAGAGGTACCGGGTATATTTATGAACAGCATAAGGATGAGAATGTAATATTCTACAATGCGTTCGAGGAAAGCGGCATCAACGCGGAGACGGCAGATCAGTATCTGGATGACGGCGTACATCTGACGCCGGAAGGCAGCAGAGTCTATGCGGATTATGCGGCCCGGCTGATCAACGCTGATTTCAGGCCGGAAGAATAAATACAGTGATTTTTCAACCTATTCCACCTTCATCATCCGATACCCCACACCGATGTGGGTCTGGATATACTGCGGAGAATCCGGCGTTGGCTCCAGTTTCTTCCGCAGCGTTGCCATAAACACGCGGAGGGAAGCAATATCATTATCCCAACTCCGTCCCCAGATATTTTGCGTGATAAAGGTGTGCGTCAATACTTTGCCTATATTTCTGGACAGCAGGCACAGCAGCTTATACTCAATCGGTGTCAGATGCAGTTCCTGACCGTCCAGATATGCGCATCCTCCGGCATAGTCTACCTTCAGCTTCCCGTTGATAATAACAGAACCGGCAGACAGCATTTCCGCTGTCATGTAGGAAAGCCTTCTCTGGGTGACCCGAAGCCGCGCCAGAAGTTCCTCTACAGAAAAAGGCTTGGTCAGATAATCGTCAGCCCCGGCATCCAGAGCCTCAATCTTATCGTTGTCCTCACTGCGGGCACTGATTACGATGATGGGCAGATTGGACCAGGAACGGATATTACGGATTACCTGTACGCCGTCCATATCCGGCAGCCCCAGATCAAGCAGTATAATATCAGGATTATGAGAAGCCGCCTCTAAAAGGGCGGTTTCGCCATTTGCCGCTACCAGATAGCGATAATCATTCGTTTTTAATGTAGTTGTAATCAGGTTGCGTACCGGAGGGTCATCCTCCACAACCAATATTAAAGATTTATTCATGCAATTCAACCTCCCCTGCCGGTAATGTAAATGTAAAGACGGTTCCTTGCGGCTCATGATCTGCTACCCGGATGGTTCCCCCGTGGGCAGTGACAATAGACTTGCACAGCGACAGACCCAGACCAAGGCTTCTTCGGCTGTCCGCGACTTTGTTGGCTCCACTGTAAAACATATCGAAAATATGCGGCTTTTGATCGTCCGGAATGCCCGGGCCATCGTCAGAAACAGAAACGATGACTTGCCGGGCTTTTCTGTCCATTTCAGTATGAACCTCGATCACAGATTCTGCCGGCGTATACTTAATGGCGTTGTCCAGTAAATTGATAATAACCTGAACGATCAGTTTGGCATCAATGCTTGCAAGGATCAGATCCTCAGAGAAACTGACCCGGATGGTATGTTCCTTACTTTTGCGGCTGATATGCCGCAAAGCTTCCGTGACCACCTCGTCCATCAGTTCCACGGACTGCGTCAGATGAACCTGTCCGCCCTCAATTCTGGTAATCGCCAGCAGATTCTCCACCAGATTGATCAGCCACATGGAATCGTCATATATATCCGTAAACGTCCGTTTTCTTGTATCATCGTCCATTTTCTGATAATTTGCCAGCAGGTTGCCGGCGTTCCCGGAAATAGAAGTAAGCGGTGTGCGCAGATCATGAGAAATAGCCCGAAGGAGGTTTGCACGAAGCTGCTCATTTTTGGCCAGAATTGCGGCTTCTTCTTTTTCCCGGGCGTTTTTCATATTTTCCAATGCCAGGGCGCACTCGCCGAGAATGGACAGCAGGACGCTGTTCTCAAAGGGATCCAGCGGAACCTCGTTCATTGCGATTCCTACAACGCCGTACACCTGCTGATTGACCCGGATAGCCAGATACAGGCATTGGGCGCTGGATAAGGTGTTGGTTGTGGCGCCGGCATGCTTATTGTTGTGCAGCACCCAGGCCGCCACCGCTTTTTCATTTTCCGAAGACAGATCAGGCTGTGTGCTGTCCGGCGTCCGGAAAACAGCGGGTGCGTCAAGCTCCTGTCCGTTTGACAGATAGACTACAATATCTTTTCGCAGTAATTTCAGGAGCTGTCCTGCCGTCGCTTTTGCAACAGACTGCTCATCCGGCTCCTTTTGGAGAAGCTGATTTGTCTCAAACAATATCTTGGTGCGGTATGCTGCATGCGCCGCCTGCTTCGCATTGTTCTTCAAACGGATGGCAAGGGAACCTGTCAGCAGCGCAACCATAAACATGATAGGAAAGGTTACCAAATAATCGGGATCATGAAAGCGAAAGGTAAAGCGGGGGACTGTAAAAAAGAAATTAAATACCAATACGCTTACAATAGAAGCAATTAACCCGCAAAAGCGATTGGTCGTAATGACCGAAACGACCAAAACGCCGAATATATATACCGATACAATGTTGGCTTCTGAGAATCCCATGGTATAAAACGCATAGCCGACTAAGGTCGCCGCCAATAGGATCAATATGCTTTTGGCGGCATCCCGAATCGGCATGGCTGTCATACGCAATGGCATGTCCGGCTTTCTCTGATAACGGTTCCCCGCACCGGCATCGGGAATTACATGGACGTCCAGATTGGGAGCGGCGGCAATCAGCCGTTCCGTCAGAGCAGGCTTGCTGAATATGCTTTTTCTGGTTGCGGCGCTGCGCCCGATCACAATTTTGGAGACGCCGGAAAGTCTTGCAAATTCCGCAATCTGATATGGGACATCCTCGCCGTAGACGGTTTCTATATGAGCGCCAAGCTGTCCTGCCAGCCGGATATTGTCCCGCAGGCGTTTCTTGTCTTCCTGGTTCATTTCGGCTGCTGCAGGCGTTTCCACGAAAAGGGCGGTAAAGTTTCCACGGAATGCCCGCGCCATCCTCGCGGCGGTACGGATGATCTTCGCATTGGACGGAGAAGACGAAAGGCACACAAGAATATGCTCATCGGTGTGATAGTCCCCCCGGCTCTTGATTCTTACGCTCTCTGTCAGCAGATTGACCCGGTCCGCACAGCGGCGCAGGGCAATCTCCCTCAAAGCGGTCAGATTTTGAAGCGTAAAAAATCCCGCCGCTGCCCGTGCAGCCTGCTCTTCCCGATAGATATTTCCGCTTGCCATGCGCTCCAGAAGCTCTGACGGTTCAACATCCACCAACTCTACCTGATCCGCCTGGTCAAATACGGAATCCGGGATACGCTCCCGCACGAAAATGCCTGTAATAGAAGCAACCGTATCATTCAGGCTCTCAATATGCTGGACATTGACAGTGGTGTAAATATCAATCCCGGCATTCAGAAGTTCCTGCACGTCCTGATAACGCTTGGCATGACGGCTGCCCTCCGCATTGGTATGGGCCAGTTCATCTACCAGGAGCAACTGCGGTTTCCGTTTCAGCGCACTATCAATATCAAACTCCCGAAGCGTTATCTCACCATAAGGCACCTGTTTCACAGGAAGCTGTTCCAGACCGTCCAGCAGAGCCGTTGTCTGTGGTCTGGAATGCGGTTCTATATAGCCGGCAACCACCTGGATTCCGCGCTCCATGGCCTGATGGGCCGCCTGCAGCATGGCATAGGTTTTGCCCACACCCGCGGAATAACCAAAGAATATTTTCAATTTACCCTTTTTTTCACTTGCTGTATCATTTTGAATTACTCTTAAAAGCTGATCCGGGTCTTGTCTTGGCATTTCCATTTACGATTCTCCTTGCCTTCTTCATACGGTCACACTGTACCGGCAATTTCTGTTTTTCCTGTGCCGGCACAAAGAATTTATTTTCCACGCATTTCATAAACAACCGGCGAAAGCGGATGCAGCTTCACCAATCCATAACACCTTCTGAATGATATGTCCGTCTGCAATCGGTTCAAGGGGCAGCCCGCCATATTTCATCCTAACAGGGGTGCGATTCAAAGAGACTATCCTGGAATTATACTCCATATTGGCAGGAATTTCAGTATTTTGGGGCAAAAAAATCACATCCGATCTGCCGGCGGAAAGACTTTTGAGCAATTCCGCCTCTGTTCCGCAGTAAATGCGGACAGATATATCCGGGTACATTTCCGCGTAATACGCAAGAACATCGGCAATGCTGTCCGCAGCCGTCGGATCGCAAAAACCAAGCCGCAGAATATTACCGGCGGATGAAAGCTGTCCTTCCTGCATATGACGGTTTAATTCAAGAAAGCGATCCAGCTTGTCCATCAGAAACCATCCGAAAACAAAAACTGCCGCCACGGCAGCAAGCAATAGCACATCCTGCATAGTCTCACCTCCTGTGAATGAGAAGCTTCAAATATGGAAGCATTTCTGAATATCTCTGTTTCGCCCCAACACAAGCATCGTACTTCCTGATCCCAGAACCACATCGGGAGTGATAGAAAGCTCCAGTTTGCCGGCTTTTTTGATTCCCATAATGTTAATGCTGTATTTCTTCCGAATGTCAATTTGTCCGATGGTCTTGTCTGTCCAATCTTCCGGAACCGGTATTTCAAAGATCGCGTGCTCTTCATCCAACTCGATGTAGTCCAAAATGTGGTCGGCACTGTAGCGGATGGCTGTCCATTTGGCAAGCTGCTTTTCGGGATAGACCACCTCGTCTGCACCGTTGCGCAGGAGGAACTTTGCCTGCACGTCTCTGGCTGCCCTGGATACCAGGAGCTTTGCGCCAAGCTCCTTGAGCAGAGAGGTGGTTTCCAGAGAACTTTGAAAATCATTTCCAATGGCCACAATGCAGACATCATAATTGCGGATTCCCAGAGTTCCCAGAAAAGCGGCGTTTGTGCTGTCGCCGATCTGCGCATTTGTTACAGAGGGCAGTACCGCGGCTACCCGCTCCTCCACACGGTCTACCGCCATAACCTGATGATTCAGCTCATTCAAGTGTATGGCAATATGTCTGCCAAATCGTCCTAACCCAATCAGAAGTATAGATTTCATCGTATCGTTATCTCCTTTAGCCAACCGTTTCTTTTCAGGGGGAAGTTTTGCCGCCTGCAGCCAGCGTCAGCGGGACAAGTCGGCGGCACAAACAGTCAGGCTTATACGGTCTTTATCATACGCTTCCTCTGATAAAGAAGGTAAAAGAATCTTTGCAACCGCATTAAGATGATATAAAGAAGGACTGGAGCGCTAAATCGCTCCAGTCCTTGCCGCAGAGTGTCCGTTTCATGAAGGAATACGGTGGAAATTTTAGGAATCATCAGAGTGATTTTTCAATCTATTTCTCCAAAATACCATCCAGTATCAGGTTCACCTTGAGAACATTCACGGTTTCCTCGCCGAAAATTCCGAGGAATCTGCCTGACGTACATTGATCGATAACAGCGCGCACTTCATTCACCGTAATTTCTCTGGCATCAGCGATCCTCGCTGCCTGATATTCGGCTGCCGCCGGAGAGATATGCGGGTCAAGGCCGCTGCCGGAGCAGGTGACCAGGTCGACCGGAATCGCGGTTTCATCCATAGCAGGATTAGCCGCCCGCAGTTTATCAACCCGCTCTGCAACCAGTTCCTCATATTCTTCGCTGGCGGGAGAGAGATTAGATGGGGAGGCATACAGCAGAGTTCTTCCGTCCTCGTCCTTATACGTGGAAACATCGATATTCATAATCCTTCCCCACATATGGGCGTCGTCAGTATACTGCTGACCCAGAAGCTCGCAGCCATACTTTTTGCCATCCACTACAATGATACTGCCGTTAGCCTTGGCAGGAAAAAGTAACTGCGCCAGTCCGGTAACAACGCCGGTATAGAGAATGCCGCACATAACGGAGAAAATCAAAAAGATAATCAAAGCTTTCGGCAAAATTGATTTTACCATTTTCATACGCTTCAGCCTCCTTTCAGACTAAGCCGGCTAAAACCAGCAAAACATCGATCAGTTTGATAAAAATAAACGGCGCGATCAGACCGCCAAGCCCGTAGATCAGCAAATTCCGGGACAACAGTTTTCCAGCGGAAACCTCGCGGTATTTCACACCCTTTAACGCAAGCGGAATCAGGGCAATGATAATCAACGCGTTATAGATAATCGCGGAAAGCACCGCGCTCTGTGAAGAATGCAGCCCCATAATGTTCAGCGCGGAAAGCTGTGGATACAATCCCATAAACAGCGCCGGGATGATGGCAAAATATTTCGCCACGTCATTGGCAATGGAAAAGGTTGTCAGACTGCCCCGGGTCATCAGAAGCTGCTTGCCTATCCGAACAATTTCAATCAGTTTGGTGGGGGAAGAATCCAGATCCACCATATTGCCGGCCTCCTTGGCCGCCTGGGTACCGCTGTTCATGGCCACCGCCACATCAGCCTGCGCCAATGCCGGCGCATCGTTGGTCCCGTCACCGGTCATGGCAACCAGATGCCCTTTAGCCTGAAAATCACGTATCATGGAAAGCTTGCCCTCCGGCGTCGCCTCCGCAAGGAAATCATCCACACCGGCTTCTGCGGCAATGGCTGCGGCAGTGATCGGATTGTCGCCGGTGATCATAATGGTCTTGATTCCCATTTTCCGCAGGTCCGCAAATTTTTCCTTTACCCCCTGCTTGATAATATCCTTCAGATAGATTACGCCGAGAATCCTGTGGTTCTTCGTCACCACCAGAGGGGTACCGCCCTTGGAGGCAATGGATTTGACAACATTATCGCATTCCTCGGAATACATGCCTCCCGCGTGCGTGACATATGCCTGCATGGCATCCGCCGCGCCTTTACGGATTTCATTTCCGTCAAAATCCACGCCGCTCATACGGGTCACGGCGGTAAACGGAATAAACCGCATTCCCTTATCCTGAAGATTCCTGCCGCGGATCCCGAACTGTTCCTTTGCCAGCACCACAACGCTTCTGCCTTCCGGCGTCTCGTCCGCCAGAGAAGAAAGCTGCGCGGCATCCGCCAGTTCTCTGATGTCCGCACCGTCTACCGGAATAAATTCCGAAGCCTGCCGATTGCCCAGCGTGATCGTTCCGGTTTTATCCAGCATCAGAATGTCCACGTCACCGGCTGCCTCAATAGCCCTGCCGCTCATGGCGAGGACATTGGCCTGGTTGAGCCTTGACATACCCGCGATTCCGATGGCGGAGAGCAGCGCGCCGATGGTGGTAGGCGCAAGGCAGACCAGGAGCGCTACCAGCGTGGTTGCGGATGTGGGATTCGGAATGCCCGCCAGTTTTGCGGAAAAAGCCGAATAGGTATAAAGGGATACCGTTACCAGAATAAAGATAATGGACAGCGCCACCAGGAAAATCTGCAGTGCGATCTCATTGGGCGTCTTTTTTCTCGCTGCGCCCTCAACCATGGCAATCATCTTATCCAGAAAGCTTTCACCGGCCTCGCTGGTCACTTTGACCACGATCCAGTCGGACAGAACGGTCGTTCCGCCGGTCACGGCGCTCCGGTCGCCGCCGGCTTCCCGGATAACCGGAGCGGATTCTCCGGTAATGGCGCTTTCATCCACGGAAGCCGCGCCTTCTATCACTTCTCCGTCTGCCGGAATCTGTTCACCGGCCTTTACGATGACCAGCTCGCCCTTTCTTAATGCGGCAGAAGGCACGATCGTAACGGTGTCTTTCTGCGAAACAGAGGAAATCTTATGGGCATCCACATCTTTCCGGGAAGCCCGCAGCGAATCTGCCTGCGCCTTTCCTCTGCCCTCGGCAATCGCTTCCGCGAAATTGGCAAACAGAACGGTGAACCAAAGGATGACGGCAATTGCCAAAGTAAAGCCTCCGGGGGCGTCCTTAATGCCAAAGAGCGACACGACCCACAGAACGCTGGTCAGGATCGCGGAAACGAATACCAGGAACATGACAGGATTTCCGGCCTGTGTTTTCGGATTTAACTTGAGAAAAGAATCTTTGATTGCCCTGCCGAGCATTTTCTGATCGACAAAAGCGTTTTTATGTTTTGTGTTCATACATTACCCTCCTTTACATGGTACTGCCGAAGAACTCAGCAAGCGGACCAAGCGCCAGCGCCGGGAAGAAGCTGAGCGCGCCGATCAGCAGCACGACAAAAACCAACAGGAATACGAACATGGCGTTCGTCGTAGACAGTGTACCGGCGGTCGTGGCGATTTTCTTCTTCTGTGCCAGACTTCCGGCAATGGCCAGTGTACCCACAACAGGCAGAAATCTTACAAACAGCATGACAAGGCCGATGCTGACATTCAGGAATACGGTGTTGGCGTTAAAGCCCGCAAAAGCCGAACCGTTGTTGCCTCCGGCAGAGCTGTAGGCGTACAGCATCTCTGAGAAACCATGCGCCCCGCCGTTGTTCAGACTGTCCATGACTGAGGGCACCACAGCCGCAATACCGCTTCCAACCAGGATTCCAATCGGCGTAGCCAGACAAACCAGCACCGCCCACTTCATCTCAAAGGGTTCGATTTTTTTGCCCAAAAACTCCGGCGTCCTGCCCACCATCAGCCCGGCAATAAATACCGTCAGGATGGCAAATGCCAGCATTCCGTACAGACCGCAGCCGGCGCCGCCGAAGATCACCTCGCCAAGCTGCATAAGCAGCATGGTTATCATTCCGCCAAGAGGCGTATAGCTGTCATGCATGGAATTGACGGACCCGTTAGAAGCTGCGGTGGTAAATGCCGCCCATGTAGAGGAAGCCGCGATACCAAAACGGGTTTCTTTTCCTTCCATATTTCCTCCGGCCTGCCCGGTCATGGACAGATTGACTGCGCCGTCCTGCGCAAGCTGCGCCGTGCCTGCCTGTTCGTTTACTGCGATACAGGAAAGGGCAACGCATAGGCAAAGGAACATGGCGGCAAATATGGCAATCCCCTGTTTTTTATTTTTTACCGCTAAACCAAAGGTAAAGCAGAGGGCTGCCGGAATCAGCAAAATGGAAATCATCTCAATCAGATTTGTAAAGGCGTTAGGATTCTCCAATGGATGGGCAGAGTTGACGCCCATATACCCGCCGCCGTTGGTACCCGATTGTTTGATGGCAACCTGGCTCGCCGCAGGCCCCATGGGGACAAACTGTTCCGTTACGATTTCTGCGTCAGGAACAAGGATGCCGTCTGCCGTGACCGTGCCTGCTTCCTCGTCGATTACTGCGCCTTCCAATATCTCGCCCTCCGCACTGACAGCGACAGGCTCCACCAGCGATACGGTTTGGGCGCCTTTCAGATTCTGGATCACACCGCCGCCCACCAGCAGCAGAGAAATGACAAGGTTTAACGGAATCAGGATGTGGATGACGATACGGGTCATGTCCACCCAAAAGCTGCCAAGACCAGACGCTTTTACTTTGATAAAACCGCGGATCAGGGCAAACAGGACTGCGATTCCGGTTGCGGCGGAGACAAAGTTCTGAACCGTAAGGCCCAGAGACTGGGTCAGGTAACTTAATGTGGACTCGCCGGAATATGCCTGCCAGTTGGTATTGGTCACAAAACTGGAAGCAGTATTAAAGGATAAATCCCATTTTACGCCGGAAAGTCCCTGCGGATTGCCGGGAAGGACTCCCTGCAGGATTTGAAGCAGGAACAAAAATACCAGCCCGATACCGGAAAAGATCAGTACGCTGACTGCGTATTTTTTCCAGTTCATCTGTTCTTCCTTATCAACCCGCATTACCCTGTAAACCAGGTTTTCACAGGGCGTGAGGACTTTAGATAGAAATGTTTTTTCTCCGAACATTACTTTTTTCATGTAAGCGCCAAGCGGTACCGCCAGCGCTGTCAGAATGACGAGATACAAAACATATTGGATGAGCGTCATCATATCTGATCATCTCCCTTCATTAAAATGCAGACATACCACGTAAGCATTGCCGCCGCGCATATGCCAATGACTGCGATCATGATTTGCATACATTTTTCCTCCTTTTTTGAATGCTGAATGCATCATACCTTTTTTTCTCTAAAAATAGCGTTAGGCATTTCCTGCCGGTCTTAAAATCAGATAAAGATTACAGGACACCAAACAACCACGCTGCGGGCAGCGCAATGACAGCAGTGCTGACACATACACAGATCAAAACAAAGACCGGCATTCCGACAAAAATACAAAGAGATCCGAGAAACGGATGCTTCCAAAGAAACCGCTCTGCCTTTAAATCAAATTCCCGCTCATATTTTCGAATCGTTTGTAGAATGGTCATGCCTTTTCACCTCGTTTTCCTTGTGTGGCATAAGCATACAACAAGAAAAATTAAAAAAGGAAAAGGGTATGAAGCCTGGTATTAAAAGGTTATAAATGTACAACAGGTTATCAATGGCTGCGCGTTTTGCTGCATAAATTTGCCATGCTGCCTAAGAAGGAACGAAAAGGGAAATTGCGGAAATCGCGGAAAAGAATGAATAGATTGCATCAAAGGCGGGGCATATGATAAAATGAACAAAGCATATTCAATATGATATCAACGGAATGGCAGGTGGAAAGAACCGATGCAGGAATTGGAATATCCTTTTGACAGCGAATATATCTTGAAGAAGTCGAAGAAGATCAGGCGGCAGCTTCTGGAGGAGGGAACGGGCTTCCTTCATAAGAAGATCGCTGTGCTGGGCGGCAGCACGACCCATGACATTATCCGGGTGCTGGAGGTGTTTCTGTTAAATCAGGGCATACAGCCCCAGTTCTATGAGTCGGAGTACGCCCAGTACTGGCAGGATGTAATGTTTGATAATCCGGAGCTGGAGGCGTTTTCGCCGGATTTGATTTTTATTCATACGTCGAACCGTAATATTACGGCTTATCCGGGCATGGCGGCTGGCGAAGCGCAGATAGAGGACATGCTGGCGGAGCAGTATGAGCATTTCCGTATCATGTGGGACAGGATCGCGCAGAAGTACCATTGTCCGGTGATCCAGAATAATTTTGAGTATCCTTTCTACAGAATGCTGGGGAACCGGGACGCGGTGGACGAGCATGGCAGAATACGCTTTATTAACCGTCTGAACGAGTTGTTTTACGGGTATGCGAGAGAGCATCAGGATTTCTATATTAACGATATCAATTATATGGCCTCCGCTTACGGACTTGACAGGTGGGCGGATCCGCTGTACTGGCATATGTATAAGTACGCCCTGTGTATGCAGGCGATTCCTGAATTTGCTTATAATGTGGCTAATATTATCAAGGCAGTCTTTGGTAAAAATAAGAAAGCGCTGGTGCTTGATCTGGATAACACCCTCTGGGGCGGCGTCGTGGGCGACGATGGAGTGGAGAATCTGGAGATCGGGCAGGAAACCTCTATGGGGCAGGTCTACTCGGAGTTTCAGAATTATATCAAGGCGCTCAAAGATATCGGCGTTATGCTTAACGTGGATTCCAAGAATGAATATGACAATGCGATTGCCGGCTTGAATCATCCTGACGGCAGCCTGCGGCCCGATGATTTTATTATCATCAAGGCGAACTGGGAGCCTAAGAGCAGGAATATCGTGGAGATTGCGAATGAACTCAATATTATGCCGGACAGTCTGGTGTTCGTGGATGATAACCCGGCGGAGCGTGAGATCATCAAGCGCCAGGTAAGCGGCGTATCGGTTCCCGAGATCGGCACGCCGGAGCAGTATATCCGTGTGCTGGATCACTCGGGTTTCTTCGAGGTGGTCAGTCTGTCTGAGGATGACAGGAAGCGCAATGAGATGTATAAGGCGAATATACAGCGCCAGAGGCAGCAGCAGAATTTCGGAGATTACAGGGAATACCTGTTATCTCTCGGCATGCAGGGGACGATCAGGGCATTTGAGCCGATGTATATGGCAAGGATAGCCCAGTTGTCTAATAAGAGCAACCAGTTTAACTTAACGACCAGAAGATATACCCAGAGCGATATCGAAGGATTCGCTGCGGATGAAGCCTATATTACGCGGTATGGGAAATTGGAGGATAAGTTCGGGGATAACGGCGTGGTCTCTGTGGTGATCGGCAGGAAGGGCACGATGGCGGAGACGGACGCATACCGGAAGGGCGGCGCGGCGCAGGGAAGGGTTCCGGCGGAAGAATGCGATGTGCTGCATCTGGAACTGTGGCTGATGAGCTGCCGGGTATTAAAACGTGATATGGAATATGCCATGATGGACAGTATCGTACAAGCGTGCAGGGAATGCGGCATCGGCACGATCATGGGGTATTATTATCCCACCGCGAAGAATGCGATGGTCCGGGAATTCTACGGTCTTATGGGATTTGCCAGAGTGTATGAGGATGAGAAGGGCAATAGCGCATGGCAGTTTACCATTCCTGACGATTACGTGTGCAAAAATACGGTGATCGCCGTGAATGATATTGGATAAAGAGAGCTTGCTAAAAAGGCATGCCGGGTCGGAAGGTTCAGGAAGAATGTTAAGACCGGGATATTCAGGAAATATTAAGGAAGGAACAAAAGGTTGCGCAAAGACGCAAAAACCGATATAGTAGTTATATTGACGCGTATTAGAGCAGAACAGGTTTTGGCGCAGGGAGCGGTTCCTAAAGTATGAAGCGCAGAGAATAAGAGAAAGGCAGGATATTATTATATGACCAGAGAAGAAGTGTTCGTGAAATTAAATGAAGTGTTTCAGGATGTATTTGACGATGAAAGCATCACCGTGACAGAGACGACTACGGCGGACGATATCGAAGAGTGGGATTCTTTAGAGCATATTAATCTTCTGGCCGCTGTGGAGCAGGAGTTTGGGATGAAATTCAACATGGGACAGGTCGTATCAATGAAAAATGTGGGCGAGATGGCTGATATCATTATGAGCCAGATCGGTTGACACAGAGAAACGCAAGGTTTGTTATGGCGGAGAAAATAATAACCAAATTTCAAAATATGTACGCCGCGTTGGACAGATTAGGAAAGAAGAAGGAAGCCGCAGTTGTATGGGGCTTTTTTCTGGCGCTTGTGTTCGGCGTGGTCATCGGGACGGGAACGCTTATTTCCGGTTTCCATCTGGTAGACGACTGGGAGTTCGCCAAATACGTGGACTGGATGACGTTAGAGCACAGAAGTCTGTGGGATGTCATGAAAGAGGCCGTAGGCTATGATCTGACGATGCGTTTCAGACCGTTATACTATATCAACAGGGTGCTCATGGCGGCGGTGTTCGGAATAAATCTGACAGCAATGTCGGTTATCAAGGCGTTTGAGATCGTGATTGCGCTGGCGGCATTGTATTATTGCGCCAGAGAGATGAAGTGCAATATGGCGTACGCGTTCCTCTTCGCATTGACGGTGATGGTAGGATACCAGTCGGCTGTCTGGTGGAAGTTAGGGCCGCAGGAATCTTATGATATCATGATGTTTGCCATTGGCTTCTGTCTGCTGCTTAAATGGCTTCGGACGGGGAAGCGGTGGTACAGCTTCGCCAGTATGGGAGCCTTCTTTTTGATGTCAATTTATAAGGAGCCGTTTATTCTGCTGCTTCCTTTTGTGGGGCTTTATGTGCTGTATGAGCAGATGCGCGGCAGGAAGGTGACGTGGAAGAACCTATGGATGGCGGTGCGGCCAAGACTGCCGTATCTTCTGACGCTGGGGGTTCTCTTTGCGGCAGAAATTTTCTTGCTTGTTTTCGTGATCGGCACGAACAACTATTCTTATGTGGGACTGGATGAGAGCCTGACGCTGGAGCAGTACAGACAGGCGTGGAGTCTGGCGGCGCATACGGATCTGAAGTGGTATGTGAGATTCGGTGTTGTGATGATACTGATTCTTCTGACCTATTGGGAGCAGGTGAAGAAGCTGGGCTGGGAAGCGCTTCTTACGGCGTCCATTATCGTGCCGCAATGCGTCTCTTACAGTAAGACTTCCATGACGGAGCGCTATATTCTTCCCTGTGTGCTTGGATTTGCGTTTTTCTTTGTAATCACAGGCTGTAATCTGAAGGCGCTAAGCGGCAAGAGGCGTATCCTCTATCTGCTGTGCCTTCTGTTGATGCTGGCGGCGCATGGCAGGGTGACGATCAGGGAGGCGCGGTATTTTGCTTATCGCGGACAGAGTATCCGGACGATGATGGAGCATACGCTGGAGCTGGCAGGCGGGACAGATCAGAAAGTGCTTTCCTGCTTCGCGCCGAATCTGGAAGGCAACCGGACGATGTATTACTGGTTCAGGCTGCACGGTTATGATGAGATTTTCTATTGGGAAGAGGAAAAAGGCAAAATCAACCGCTCCTTCGGCGCAAGAGAGGACGAAGAAGCGGACTTTGAGGATATCGATATCGTTGTGATGTACAATGAAGAGGACCGTCACTGGTGTTATACGCCGAGCCTGGATTTGTCCGGTTTTACGGAGAACAAATGCGGAACGATCACCATGTATGTGCGGGACGGCGCTTTTGAATGATGCTGCCTGCAGAATCAGATGACGGACGGCGGCAGGCCGCACAGTGATGGCTGGTTGGCACAGCGGAGAATGTATCAGCTTATGGCGTTACCGGATTAATTCGATCATACCGATCACGGGACTGTTCAGGAACACGACTTCCCGTCCGCCCAGCGCAGGTGCAGGCGTGGGCGTGTCGATGGCGAGAAATCCGTCCGCTGTCAGCGCAGCGTAATCGGCCTCGAAATCAGCGGTTTCATAGCAGATGTGGTAGGGGCAGTTCTTGTATTTCTTCATCAGCCCTGACACGACGGAATCCTCTGAGACCGGAGACACTAGTTCTACGCGGCAGCCGTCTTTGATGAGAAAGCAGATATTTACTTTGCGGAACTTATCATAGACCGTATCCTGTTCCGTTTCATAGCCGAGCGAATGGAAGGTTTGGATTGCTTTATCTAATTTTTTGACTAAATAACCGATATGGTGTACTGTTAATGCTGGCATGGCAGTCTCCTGTTGTGATCTGTAATATTGTTGTGTTCTATAATATTAGAGTATCTTAATTATATAAGAGTATTTTAGTTGTATTGATTATATCATATATAAAGGAAAACTTATGAAAAAAATACAAGAGTTGTATAGGGACTATAAAGATTTCATTATGGAAGTGATTCATTTCGGCATTGTGGGCGTGATGAATACCCTGATCGGATGGGTTATTATGGCTTCCCTGTATAATCTGGTACATTTGAATTACTGGCTTTCCAGCGGCATTTCCTATTTCGTGGGTAGTGTCTATTCTTATTTCATGAACAGCAGGCTGACCTTTAAGGTGGAAAATAAGGATAAAATGCTTCCCTGGCGCTTCGCGCTGAACATCATCGTATGTTATGCGGTCGCTTATGGAATTGCGAAGCCGACGGTAAAGCATCTGCTCGCGTCACAGCCTGTCGTGATCGTGGAAAATGTGGCAATGCTTCTGGGCATGTGCCTGTTTATTGTGATGAATTTCTTCGGGCAGAAGCTGTTCGTGTTCCGTAAGAAAGGGATCCGTTCTGCCGGCAATGAGAAGCTGGATTGACATGACAAAAGATGATAAGGAGCCGGCAGCAAGGAAAAAGCAATAAGGAACAGACAGCAAGGGTTCCTTCGGAAGAACTTGGAATAGGCGTTTGCGAAACTCTTCACAATATAACTTTAATTGTGCAAATTGTATAACCATAAGCAAGCCCCTTGAAAGACGCCGGTACTTGGCGAGGTTTTTTCGAGCCTAGTATCCGCTGCGTCTGGAACGGAGCGAAAGCGCGGCTGTGTTGGTTATACAATTTGTGCAATTTCAATAATGATGAAGGAGTTTCGCGAATACCTAAACTTGGAAATGTAAAGGGAGAAACGTATGCGGGGATTGGCGCGGCGTAAATGGTTTATTTGGCTTACGAAATATTGGTTTGTGTTTCCGATCACAGGATTTCTTCTTCTTGCGGCGGGCGTGTTCTTCGGGTTCGGAGAGCATAGCTATATTGCTGTTCATGACAATATGGATCTGTTTCTGGCGCAGTATCAGATGCTTAAGAACACAGGCTCTTTCTGGAAGCATGGCGTGGATGTGCCGTTTCTGGGCGGCATCAGCAGGGATAATCTGCCTTCGGAGCTTTCCCTCTACAGCATGCTCTATATGATATTCCCGACATATACTGCATATGTGCTGGGCGTTATTGGCAAAATACTGTTAGGAATATTTTCTTTCCGGCTGCTTGCCGGGGAATTGTATCCTGACCGGTATATGCTTTATCGTCCGATCATCTATATGACAGGCTTCGTGTATGGCGCTATCTGGTTTTTCCCGGCATTCGGGTTTGCCTTTGCGTCGATTCCGCTGTGCGTATATCTGCTTGTCAAAATATACAGACGGCAGGGGATGGGGTGGTATCTGGCTTTATTTGCCTATCCGCTGGTATCGTATTTCTCCTATCATGGAATCTTTATACTGGGATATCTCGTGATCGCGATTCTATGGCTTTCCATCCGTGACAGGAAGTTCGCGAAATCTCTGGCCGGTGCGCTGTTCGTACTGGCGGCTGGTTATGTGGTGTGCGAATATCGTCTGTTTGGGCAGATGCTCTTAAGCGATGAGATAACGATCCGCTCCACGATTGTGAATCCGTCCCTCTCTGTGGGGGAGGCTGCGGCAGAGGCGTATGACGTGTGGAAAAACGGTATTTTTCATGCGGACGGTGTGCATACGAAGGTGGTCTTGCCCATCTGTCTTGTCTGCTTCGCAGCGCAGAATCTGTGGTATCTGGTTTCGAAGCAGTGGAAACGGATATTCCATGATCCGTTTAATTTCGTGATGCTGTTTCTGGTATTTAACAGCGTTATCTATGGACTCTATGATTATGAACCGCTTAGAAGTCTGGTGGAGACGCTTGTGCCGCCGCTTCAGGGGTGGCAGTTTAACAGGACGGTTTTCTTTAATCCGTTTCTATGGTACTGTGCGCTGTTTCTGATTCTGATACGGCTGTATGACAGAGGCATCCTTACTGTATGGGCGGCGAATATTATGATCTGTATAGCGGCGCTTGCGGTCATCGTCACGCCTGTCAGATATAATGACTTGTACGCGACCTGTTACAATAAGCTGTATGAGTATCATCACGGTGTGGAAGTGGACGCCTATAATTACGAGCAGTTTTATGCGGTGGAGCTGTTCGGGCGGATCAAAGAAGACATCGGTTATGACGGAGAGTGGGCTGTCGCCTACGGTATGCATCCGGCAGTGCTGGAATACAATGGCATCGCTACGCTGGACGGTTATCTGGGCTTCTATTCCCAGCAGTACAAAGAGGATTTCCGCAGGATCATCGCTCCGGCGCTGGAGCGGGTGGAGGCAAGCCGCATCTACTATGACGACTGGGGAGCCAGAGCGTACCTGTATTCAGGAACCGATGCGAGTGTGGTAAGCTCCGCCAAGACGCTTTCTGCTACAGATCAGACGCTGTATATCGATACGGAAGCCTTCCAGGCGTTGAGAGGACGCTACATTTTCTCCAGAATCGAAGTGTCTAATACGGATCAGCTCGGGCTTGCGCTGATCGGGACGTATACTGCAGAGGACGGAAGCTGTACGGTGTATGTGTATGAGGCTGGATTGAAAAATCACTCTGACATGGAGGATTAGGTTGAACGGAGACGCACGGTAAGCTGCCAGGTTGCCCGGACGGACAGGGTATAGTATAATAATCTGGAATATCATAATTGATAGCAATGATAAGAGAATAAGAGAGGACACGGATATGCCAATCAGAGTACACAATTTCGGCGGCGTAGTGGGCTGGAATGCCAAGAAATACCTTCCGAAGCTGTCAAGCGACAGCTATCTGAAGCTGCAGTTTGCAAGCCGAAGGAAATCACAGAAGAAGTATATTGATTATTTTATGGAGCATGAGGAGGCGCCCCATCCGTTAGTGGTGAATCTGGAGACCGTCAACAGATGCAACAGCACCTGTGAGTTCTGCACCGCCAATATTCATGCGGAGAAGCGCCCTTATAAGAAGATGGAGGACGAGCTTTATTATTCGATCATAGACCAGTTGAGCGAGTGGGGCTATAAAGGGCATCTGACCCTTTACGGCAACAATGAGCCGTGGCTTGATAAGCGGATTGTGGAATTCCATAAGTATGCCAGAGAGAAACTGCCGGACACATTCATCTTCATGTCTACCAACGGACTGCTGTTAGACATAGACAAGGTGAAGACGATTGTTCCTTATGTGGATCAGTTGATTATCAATAACTACTGCCTGAATATGAAAATGCATGACAATATCAAGGAGATTTATGAGTACGTAAAGGCACACCCGGAAGAGTTTCGGGACGTGGACATTCTGATACAGATCCGTTACCTGAAGGAAGTGCTTACGAACCGCGCAGGCAGCGCGCCGAACAAACAGTCTAAGGGGAAGGTTATCAAGGAGACCTGTCTGATGCCTTTTACGGATTTGTGGATCATGCCAAACGGTAAGCTGGGTATCTGCTGCTGTGATAATTTCGAGGTGACAGATCTTGCGGATTTAAGCAAGGTATCCCTGAAGGAAGGATGGAACAGCGAGAAATACCGACAACTGCGTCAGGCGATTACCGAAGGAAGACAGAATTATCCGTTCTGTAAGTACTGTGATTTCATCGACGCGGGACTCAGAATGGATGCCGTGGACGATGTCCTGAAGCACAGGGACAAGATGCATGGCGCAAGACAATCGATGTTTAAGAAGAGATAGATTCGGATAAGTAAAGTAGAAGAGATTGAGCTGTATTACATTACGGTCAGACAAGGGAGAAGGTATGAAGCGCAACAGTATATGGAGGTTTGCCGTGGGGGCGGCGCTGACTGCCGCCATCTGCGCCTGTACGGGATGCGGGCAGGAGAGAGACGGCAGTCTGGGGGAACAGGCGGTTTCCCGGAAGGAGGATGCGGCTGCCGCCGCGTCGGACACTGCGGCAGAAAACGGGAGCAGTCAGTCGTCGGAGCTGGCAGCAGGAAGCGGGAACGGTCAGTCGCCGGATCAGGCGGCAGAAAACGGAAACAGCCAGACGGCGGATCGTACAGATGGAGATGTGGGCGATGCGGCAGAGGACTTGACGGATGAGAGCGGGATTGCATCCGGCGCAAGCGGGGAAGTGAGCCTGGAAGGGTTGACGGTATCCATTCACGGCGACAGTATTTCCACGTATGAGAACTGGATTCCATATGGATATAATAATTTCTACCCCATGAGCGGGGATGTGACGGATGTTCTCGATACCTGGTGGATTCAGTTGTTTGACGATACAGGAATGAAGCTGTGCGCCAACGCGTCAAGCGCGGGCAGTACCTGCGCCGGAGATTCCACTGATGCAGAGGATCCGCAGGTGGGATGCGATGATTTCCGGGTCACCGATCTGAGCGATAAGAACGGCGCGTATCCTGATATTATCATAGTGTTTATAGGAACCAACGATCTTCTGGGGAACATTACGCTGGGCGATAATGACGGAACGCGGGCGGTGGAGGAAGGCTTTATAGACAACTTCGCAGATGCGTATACGCTCATGCTGGATAAACTGGAGAATTACTATCCCGCCGCAGAGATCTATTGCTGTACGCTGCTGCAGACGGGAGATTACGGAACGGAAACGCCATATGTTCCTTTTACGAACGGACAGGGACTTACGGCGGAGGATTACAGCAGGCAGATCGAGAAGATTGCGGAGAATAAAGGGTATCCGGCAGTCGATCTGTATCACTGCGGCATTGAGACCGATAATTTGCAGGAAATGACTTCGGACGGTGTGCATCCTACGCCGAAGGGCATGAAATGTATTGCTGAGGCTGTAGGCGCTGCCATCCGGGATACGCGCAGCCGATAAAAGGAGAGAACCACATGGCAGCAGATTTTGTAATTGCGCTTCTATATATCATAATCGTCTGGCTGACAGGTCAGTGGACGGTCAACAGGCTGTTTGCCAAGACGCGGGACGGCAGCTATCGTCTGCTTTCCCTGGTGACGGGATTTGCAGAATTGACACTGGTGTCAACTTTTGGCTATTTTACATGCAGGCTGCCGGTTGGGGCGATCCGGGCGGTTTGGTGCGTGCTGGCAGCAGCGGCGCTCATAGATCTGATCAGGCGGCATGAGATCGGGAAAGAGGATCTGCTTGTGCCCGGTATGGTATCCGTGCTGTGGCTGGTATTGCTGCTTCCCGGTATTCTGGGCGGAGATCAGTATTATGTGTATCGCGGCAACTGCACCGATCAGCAGACGTATGTGGAGGAAACGGTAGCATTGTCTATGCATCCGATCGGCTGGTATGAGAGCAGGACCAGGGAGGAGATCGAGCTGGTAAGCGATGTGCTCTGGCGCGGATATAACTGGGCGGTCAAGGATCGTCCGTCGGCGGGGCTGATGATAGCGGTTATGCGCGCCAATCCTGCCGGAGAGATCTACTGGGTGGTCTATCTGTACAGAATGTTCGTCCAAGCGCTGATTCTGACAGCGCTGCTCTATCTGTTCGGCGTTGTGCTGGGAGAACGGCAAGCCAGGCCGGTCTGGCAGAGGGCCATATGGCTCCTGGCGGCGGTTCTGTACTGTGTCGGATTATGGGGACAACTGCAGTATGATATCGACGCGGTATCACAGATGTCTTCTATTGCGGTGCTGACCGCTCTGACGGCGGTATTCTTTCAATACGCGCAGGAGGTCATTGAAGGACGGGCGTGGAACAGAAGATTATATATACTGGTGATTCTGCTTGCGTCAGCCGGGCTTGCGCTGTACCTCGAGAGCGCCCTTATGCATGGCGCGCTGTATCTGATTACCGGAGTCTGTCTGCTGCTTCGAACCAGAAGCAGGCTTGAAGCAAAGCGAGCGGTGCAGCTTGCCGGGATTCCCGTACTCGCGCTTTCTATACTGATTATTGCGAATTACCGGATTACATCCTTCCTGGCAGGGCAGATCAACAGTTCTGTCAGTGACGGCAGGCAGGCGTGGGCGAATTATTTTAATACATGGTGGCTCGGGAAGCACGGTATCGATGAAGGCAGGATCAAAGGCCCGGTGAGCAGGCTGGCGAACTGCATTGTATCAACTTCCGGTATGTATAACATGACTGTCAATTATGAGCGGTATTCCGGTCTTATATCGATGGCGTTTACGGGGCTGGTAGCGCTTCTGGCTCTCCTTGTGGTATTCTGTATTGTCAGACCGCTGTTTCGCAGGATGGAGCAGCCGGTGTGGATGCTGTGGGTGATGACGCTGGCGGGCATCGTGATCGTCGTGGGAATGTGTGTGGATGCGAAATACTGGAGCGGAGGGAAACTGCTCTATTATATTTCGCCGTACCTGTATACATTTCTGTGCATTCCGGCTCTGCGGGTCAGACAGTGCAGGGGAATAGCTGAGAAGCTGGCGTTGTGCCTGGCGGCTGTGCTGCTTTTCTCCAATGCCAAGATGGTTCTGGAGAAATGCAATGACGTGAGAGTGAACTGGGCATGTTTGGGATACCGGGGAACTTACCCTTCTGATATGATTCCGGGGCTTAAGATGACTACGGACTTCAACTTTGACACAGATGATCTGGAAGGAATAGACGGTGTGTATATCCGCGATCTGAGCATGGTTTCGGATTATCAGTTCTATTTGCAGTATCTTAAGGTCAAGCTTACGTGTGCGGGGATTTCGTGGATTCCTGAGAATGATGTGAATTATTATCAGGATTCGGTGGAAGTTTCGGCCGAAAGGACGCTTCAGGGGAATCTCGCGACGCTGGAGGCAGTGCAGAATGAAGCGGGCAGATACGAGATACGGATTGTACGGGAATAGAAATACAGCAAGCGATATTTTTATATGCGAAAGACCCGGCAGTTTCATGCCGGGTCTTTTGTATAAATTGCCGGGGCTTTCACTTGTAACGGTCAGGCCCTTTTATTTTATAGCTTTGTTAAGCCTTTTCTTCGTGGTATACCTTCTCGGTGTTCACATTCCAGATATTGGTTTTATCGGAAATGCCATTTATGATGTTCTTAACTGTTTCAAAAGAAGTCACCATGGAGTGATCGATGTTATTATAGCGGTGTTGTCCGTTGCGTCCCACGCAGTAAAGGTTGTCGATGGATTTGAGATAATCCACAAGCGTGTCGATATCCTTGTAGGTATCAAAATACGCGGGATATGCTTTCTTCACACGTTCCACATGGGAATCCATCACATCGTCCGGAGAATCGATGATTCCCATACGCACGATTTCATCAATCGCGAACCTGGTGAAGTCTTCGTCGGACATAGACCAGTACTTGTCCCCTTCGAAGCAGAAATATTCCAGACCAATCCACACGGTATGCTCCAGATCCCTGATCATGTAAGGGGACCAGTTATTGTAGATCTGCATACGCCCCAGTTGTACATTGCGGTCGTGAACATAGATCCAGCAGTCCGGTATGATATTGCCGATGGTTTTTAATTTGGTTTTATTTTTGAGGTTCAATTTAGGCAGCAGCAGTCCTACCGTCATGTAATCGCGGTAAGGAAGTCCGGCGGCAATCTCCGCCTCCGTCGCTGGGACATCGTTCATGCCGGCGATCAGATCCTTGACGGGCATGGAGGAGATGAAAATATCGCCCTCTGCGGTTACCTCAGAGCCGTTGTTTTCATAGGTGAGGGAAGTAATGTGATTGCGAGCATCCTTATGGAGTTTGGTTACTTTGCAGTTTGTGAGGATCGTGCCGCCCATCTTCCTGATTTCATCGGCGGTTACCTCCCAGAGCTGACCGGGTCCAAGCTTCGGATAGCTGAATTCTTCGATCAGGGACGTCTCTACTTCCCGATTCTTCCTGCCGGGAAGTATCTTGCCGAACATATCCTTGAGGATGGCGGTAATGGATAGCCCCTTGACCCGCTGTGCACCCCAATCGGGAGCGATTTCGCTTGGATGGCGTCCCCACAGATTCTCCGTGTAGTTCTCGAAGAACATGGAATACAGCTTCCTGCCGAAACGGTTGACATAGAAGTCTTCCAGGGAATTCTCCTTTCTCTTGTGAACCAGAGAGGCGAGATAACTGAAGCCAACCTCTACGGTAGAGAGAAATCCCATATTAATAAAGGTCTGCGGTTTCAGAGAAATCGGATAATCGAAGAATTTCTTCTTAAAGTAAATAC
This sequence comes from Lachnospiraceae bacterium, assembly GCA_017626325.1. GTDB lineage: Bacteria > Bacillota > Clostridia > Lachnospirales > Lachnospiraceae > UBA3282. Next base: position 203,805 of record JAGAIZ010000003.1, read on the forward strand.
GGGATACACGGTTCCTGCGAAGCATGACCTTATCTTCCTTCTCAGGATCGGGACCGCCCGGTGTCAGAGCCATCTCGCGGTGCAGTACGATGTCGTCGTAAGTCGGAGAACCCTGAGGCGGCAGCATGTGATTCCACCATTCGTTGACCTCAGGCACCTTGGAGAAGAAACGGTGGCCGCCCATGTCCATGCGGTTGCCCTTGTAATTGACGGTCTTGGAGATACCGCCCATGGCGTCGCTTTCTTCCAATACTATGACTTCATACTCTTTGCTTTGTCTTAATAATTCGTATGCGGCAGTCAGTCCGGCCGGACCTGCGCCGATCACATATACTTTTTTCATGAAATACCTCGCATTGATGCGGACAAAACGGGCGCAGAAATGTGTGACCATATTTATCCATAGATATAGATAGTTTATCATGTTTGAGAGAAGATGTACAGACTGGCTTTTTGGATTATTCGGCTTATTCGCCTTCCGCACGATTTCTTCCGCATGATTTCCTCTCGTATTTTTATAGAAAACTCCGGGCGTATATGCTATAGTAATACTGATATTTTGTATTACGAGAGGATACAGAGATAAATGCTTTTTAACTCACTGCAGTTTTTGATTTTCCTTCCGGTGGTGGTAGTACTGTATTATCTGATACCGGACAGGCTTAAGAATTTCTGGCTTTTGCTTGCAAGCTATTATTTCTATATGTGCTGGAATGCGAAGTACGCGCTGCTTATCCTGTTCTCTACGGTGGTGACGTATGCCTCGGGCGTTGTTATGGACAAGATCAGGCAGACGGAGATGGAAGCGTCGCAGCGTGTGTTTCGCAAAAAGATATGTGTTGCGGTCAGTTTTGTTTTGAATCTTTCCATTCTTTTCTTCTTCAAATATATGAACTGGGGAATGGAAAATATCGGTCAATTGCTGAGAGCAATCCATATTACCATAAATGTGCCGGCGTTTGACGTGCTGCTGCCGGTTGGTATTTCTTTTTATACTTTTCAGGCACTGGGATATACTGTGGATGTATACAGAGACGATATCCGTGCGGAGAAGAATTTCTTCCGCTACGCGCTGTTCGTGTCTTTCTTTCCGCAGTTGGTAGCGGGACCGATAGAACGTTCCGGGAATCTGTTAAAACAACTGGCACAGCCGAAGAAACTGACCTTTAACAACTTCAGAGAGGGCACGTTTCTGATGGTCTGGGGTTATTTCCTGAAAGTGGTGCTGGCGGACAGAATCGCGCTGTTTGTAGATACGGCATATGGGGATATTGAAACCTACACGGGAGTCTGTCTGATCGTGGCGTCTTTCCTGTTTGCCGTACAGATTTATTGTGATTTCTCCGGGTATTCGGTGATTGCGATGGGAGCGGCGAGGATTCTGGGTATTGAGCTGATGGAGAATTTTAATGCGCCGTATCTGGCAGTATCGGTCGCTGAGTTCTGGCGCAGATGGCATATTTCGCTGTCGGGGTGGTTCCGGGATTATCTCTATATTCCGCTGGGAGGCAACCGCAAGGGCAGGCTTAAGAAATACCTTAATATCCTCATTACTTTTGGAGCCAGCGGGCTTTGGCACGGCGCAGACTGGACCTATGTGATATGGGGCCTGTTAAATGGAATCTATCAGATCATCGGAGATGTAATGACCCCGGTGAAACGGAAGGCGGTTTTGGTTTTGGGGATTAAGACGGGCAGCATAAGCCACAGACTGTTGAAGACGGCCGTTACTTTTCTGCTGGTAGATGTTACATGGATTTTCTTTCGGGCGTCTACGGTAAGAGAGGCGTTTAGAATTATCAGAGGAATACTCACGGTGCATAATCCGTGGGTGTGGATAGACGGTTCTTTATATACCTGCGGACTGGACCAGAAGAACTTTAACCTCATGTTGTGGGGAATTCTGATTCTCGCAGGTGCGGATCTGTGCAAATATAAAGGAATCAAGCTGCGGGAGGTGCTGGCGGCGCAGGATGATTGGGCACAGAGCTTGGTAATGATACTGGCGGTACTGGGTATTTTACTGTTTGGTATCTGGGGCGTTGGATATGATGCCTCCAATTTTATCTATTTTCAGTTTTAAACGGAGGCATTATTGTGAAAAGAGCATTTTGGATTGTGGTATCCATCTTATTCATGACAGCGGGAATATGGAAGCTGACCAGCTTACTGGCACTCAAAAACGCATATCAGAAGAATCATGTTTTCATGGAGCAGGCGGAGGACTTCGATGTGCTGTTTCTGGGTACAAGCCATGTGATCAATGCGGTGTTTCCGATGGAATTGTGGCAGGAGTACGGGATAACCTCCTATAATCTGGCAGGACATGCGCATCCTCTGCCTGCGACCTACTGGGTTATGATCAATGCGTTGGATTATGCGTCGCCGGATCTGGTGGTCGTGGACTGTTACGGTCTGGAGAGGGAGGATAAGACCAGCGGAGAATTCGGGCATCAGTCTTTTGACTCGATCCCGCTTAGCGGAAATAAGGTGAGAGCGGTATTTGATCTGTATGAGACTACGGAAGAAAGAATGGAATATCTGTGGAATTTCTCGATTTATCATAACAGATGGGATACGCTTGGCGCCGGTGATTTCATGCCGGAAGACGGCGTCCAGAAAGGCGCGGAGCTTCGGAATGTGGTGGAGGAGCCGGAGATAACGGCCAGAATCGGCGAGGATGAAAGCTGTACATTGGATACGACAGGTACAGACTATTTGAGAAGGCTGATCGAAGAATGTCAGAACAGGGATATCAGCGTATTGCTGACCTTCATGCCGTTTCCGGCAGCCGGAGAGGATCAGCTTGCGGCACGGTATGTGCGGCAGATTGCAGAGGAATATGGAGTCCGATATATTAATTTCCTGGATATGGATATAGTAGATTATGAGGTTGACTGCTGTGACGCCCAGTCTCATCTCAATGCTTCCGGCGCGCGCAAGGTAACAGAATATCTGGGAAAATATATACGGGAAACATATCATATCGCCGATCACCGGGAAGAAGAGGCGTATGGAAGATGGCAGGAGGATTATGAGGCATGGAGAAGCTATAAGGTGCGGCAGACGACAGGGCTGGAATCTTTGCAGAATTATCTGATGATGTTATCAGTCTGTGATATGGATTGTTATATCTACATCGAAGGGGATTCCGGGATCTGGCGAAGCGATGATATCTATGTTAAGCTGTTGGAGAATCTTGCCGGGGAGACGGAGCTTATTAAGATGCAGGCGGCCATGCAGAATGGCGGGGCGTATCTTCTTGTGGTGAAGCAGGATGCGGTTACGGAATATGCCGGAGAAGAGGCAGTTGTATGGAAAGAGGCGTATATGGCCAAGGCGGAAGAAACAGATTCTGTCTCTGACGTAGAGATCGTGGTGATGAATCCGGCGGATGGAAGTACCGTAGACCGTAAGAGGTTTGCCGACCGGATGTTAATAGATACACAATAGAAGGAGAATGCGCCGGATGCGGCGCGGTAGTAAGGAGAATGATGTTTTCAATTATCAGTTTGCTGTTCTGGCTGTTGGTCATCCCGTTTTGTATCGGGCTGATACCGGTTCGTTTCCTGTCGCCGGACAGGAGGAATCCAGGTTTGGTGATACTTGCGGGCTATTTCTGCATGTGGGCTGTTTTCGGAATCGTTACGATTCCGGCGGTGCTGTGGGTGCAGTATCATAATTTCAGTGTGGCGTCGGACTGCTTTACGGTTCTGAGCATCCTGTGCGCGGCGGCAGGGCTGCTTGTGTGGTATCGGAATGCAAAGGCGGGAAATCCGGGGCTGCTTACCGGGCGAAGCCGGGAGAAATCGCCCATGGTATGGGCGGAGCGGATAGAGTGGTTCATCTTCTTTGGCCTGGCAGGGTTCCAGTTATACAAAGCGGCTGTGTACGCTTCCTTTGACGGCGACGACGCTTATTATGTGGTAGCGTCTCTGATTGCGCAGCAGGCGGATGTGATGTACCGCATACTGCCCCTTACGGGCGGTTCTACAGGGCTGGATGTGCGCCATGCGCTTGCGGTGTTCCCTATGTGGGTTGCTTTTATCGCTGTAAAAAGTGATATACATGCCACGATCGTGTCTCATGTCGTCATGCCGCTTGTGCTGATTCCGCTGACGTACCTTATGTATTATGAGATCGGCAGAATCCTGTTTCGGACAGAGACTGACGGAGCGGATGGAGAAGAGAAAGAGCGGGCGGCGGGTACCGGCAGGAAAAAGACAGGGGATAGGAAAACGGCGGGAAATAGGGAGAAGCTTCCCGTATTTATGATTCTCATGTGTATGTTCCAGATTTTCGGTAATGTATCTATCTATACGAATGAGACATTCTTTCTGACCAGGACATGGCAGGGGAAGGCAGTTGCGGGAAGTCTGGTGATTCCGGCGTTTCTGTGGCTGTTTCTGGCCCTTTATGACAGAATCGGCAAGGAGAGAAGATCGGAAGCGGGGCTGTGGCTGCTTTTGGCGTGCGTCAATGTGACGGCGGGAATCTGCAGTTCCATCGCGATCTTTATCGTATCGATACTGACTGCGGTGACGGCGTTTTGTCTGATGATCGTGGAACGGGACTTTAAAGTACTCGTTAAGATAGGCGCCGCCTGCATCCCGAATCTGATCTATATGGGAATCTATGTGATTATGGCTTATAGTTATCTCTTGGGCTGAGACAGCAGCCGGGCAGAGCGGCAGCAACAGGACTGAGGCGGCAGCCGGGCAGAATAGATAACAAAATGATGAAACCGGAAATGGAGCAGACACATGTGGGGCATTTTTCTCGAAAGTGTAGTTATATTTAAGAATTATATGGGATTTCATGAGAATGGATATCTGGCGGGTATCTATCTCTTTATGCTGTTGTATCTGTGGCTGACGGAGAAGGACAGGCACAGAAGGGCGGTGTTCGTCTATGCGCCGACGCTTCTGCTTCTTATGTTTTTCTGTCCGTTGTTTCGTAAGCTTTTCGTGCGGGTGTTAGACGACGCGGAAACCTATTACCGGCTTCTGTGGCTTCTGCAGATGAGCATAGTCAGCGCTTACGGGATGGTCAGGCTGTGCGGCAGGCACCTGAGAATCGGACTGGCAGTCATGTGCGTGGCGGTTATTGCCTGCGGTAATTATGTGTATGACAGCGAACACATTACGAAAGCGGATAATGCCTATCATCTGCCGCAGGACGCTGTCGATATCGTGGATTTGATGGAACCGGAGGAAGGACGTATTACAGTGCTTGTGCCGGCGGATTTGATCTATTATGTGCGGCAGTACAGCACGAATATCGAACTTCCTTACGGCAGGGAGATGCTGATTAACAGATGGGGCTATTACAATGCCATGTATGAGGCGATGGAGCAGGCGGAGGTGATTGAGACGAAGACCTTCGTGACGCTGACAAGAGAATATCCCTGTACGTATGTGGTATTGAAGGAAGACCGCAGGATAGAGGAGCCGTTGACAGACTATGGATTTGCGGTATACGGGCAGGTAGGCGAATTCGTCATCTATAAGGATATGACGCTGGCGGATTCCTGAATATGTCGGGTGTTTTTGCTGTCGGATTCCTGAATATGGCTGGTATATTTGTTGTTGAATTCCTAATATGACACACATGTTATATATGTTGTGCCATATGTATTTTGTATGTTGTGATAGACGGACTATTTTCAGACGGGAGTATTTAGCGGGACATGTTATTTAATTCCTATATTTTTGTTTTTCTATTCTTTCCGGTGTGCCTGCTGGGGTATTACGGACTGCTGCGTGTCAGACAGGATAAAGCGGCGAAAATATTTCTGACAATTATGTCGTTTTGGTTTTACGGCTACTTTAATCTGTCTTATCTGCTGATTATGGCGGGAAGTATTCTGGTGAATTATCTGTTTCACCGGCTTCTGTCCGGACGGCAGGACAAGCGGCTTGTGATTTTGTCCGTGGCGTGTAATCTGGGAATTTTGTTTTATTTTAAATATGTTGATTTCTTTCTTGGGACAATCAACAGCATATTCGGTACTTCTTTGCTCATGCGGGAGATTCTGCTGCCGCTTGGAATCAGTTTTTTTACCTTCCAGCAGATTTCTTTTGTGGTGGATACCTACCGCGGCGAAATCCGGGACTGCGGGCTGACAGAGTACGCGCTGTTCGTATCCTTCTTTCCACAGTTGATTGCGGGCCCTATCGTGAATCACAGCGAGATGCTGCCGCAGTTTCGCGCGATAGGAAAGCGGCCTGTCATGTGGGAGAAGATCTCGGAGGGTATGGGGCTTTTTATCCTTGGTCTTGCTAAGAAGGTGCTCATAGCGGATACCTTCGGCGCCGGGGTGGACTACGGATATGCTGAGATTGCGGGGATTGGGCGTCTGGACGCGGCGCTTGTTATTGTTTTCTATACCCTGCAGCTTTATTTTGATTTCAGCGGTTACTGCGACATGGCGCGGGGACTTGGCAAGATGCTTGGCATTGAGATTCCGGTCAATTTCAATTCGCCCTACAAAGCCACGAACATCATAGATTTTTGGAAGAGATGGCATATTACCCTGAATCGTTTCTTTATGAAATATGTATACATTCCCCTTGGCGGCAATCGCAAAGGGGAAGCGCGTACGTACTGCAATCTGCTGGCGGTGTTTCTGTTAAGCGGTCTGTGGCACGGCGCGGGATGGAATTATATTGTATGGGGAGCGCTGCATGGTCTGCTCTATGCGGCAACCAGGTTCTGGCAGAAGCGTCTGGCGCGGAGACAGACGGCTGTGACGCGGGATGCTTCGGAGAGAAAGACGCCCCTTTCTGATCAAGAGGAATGCACACGTAAAGCTGTGCGGCAAAGCGGTATAAGACATGTCAGAGATATAGTTATAACATGGGTGTCACGTATTATGCTGTTTATCTATGTGAGCGTAGCATGGGTCTATTTCAGGGCGGAGAGTATCGGACAGGCCAATCAGATGCTGCTTACAGCGGTGAAGGGCCCGTGGAAGAGGGTGTCTATGGATCTGGCGGAGTGTTTTCGGCTGGATGAATTCTGGTATGTAATTAAGGTACTGCGTCTCGACCAACTGGCGTACAGCAGATATATCCTGATGGCAGTCATCCTGGCGGCGGGGGTTTATCTGGCTATGGGCGGCGCAAACGCGGCGCAGAGAGTGGAACGGATGAAATATAAGCCCGTATCGGCGGTATTTTATGCGGTACTTATGATTTGGTGCGTGCTGACCTTCTCGGAGGTGAGTACCTTCCTGTATTTTAACTTTTGATGCGGGCATCCGCGGCGGGTAAGGCGGATAGCTGCAGACAGCGGAATAAGAAAAGGGTTAAGCGGTTGATGAACAAGCATAAGAAGTGGCTGGCGGTCACAGCCTTTACAATAATAGCGGGACTTGCCATAGAGGCAGCGGCGGTGGTCTGGGTGGATCCTTTTTTCCAGTATCACGCGCCGCTGGAGGATTTTCCTTATCTGGTGGATAATCAGTTGAGCCAGAATCCGGGGATGGCGAAGAACATGGAATATGACAGTGTGATTCTGGGTTCCTCCATGACGGTGAATTTTAATACCCACTGGTTTGATGAACTGATGGGGCTTGACGCTGTCAAGCTCAATTACAGCGGGGCATATCCTAAGGATGAGTCGAATATTATGGAGCGGATATTCGCCAGTGACAATGAGGTAAAGGCGGTATTCCTGGGAGTGGATGTGATGACGTACACCGGCGGTGTGGAGGAGACGAAGTATCCCATTCCGGAGTACCTGTATGACGATTCTGTCTGGAATGACGCGGGGTATCTGTGGAATAAGGATGTGTTTCTGAATTATATCCTGCGTCCCATTGCCGATCCTGACAAGACCGATCTGGCGACGGTGTACCAGAGCTGGTGGACGGATGAATACTATAATATACAGTGGGTGATGCACAACTATGAGCAGCCGGAGCGGGTGGAGACGGAAACGCCCGCAGACGCTTATATTGAGAGCGTAAGTAAGAATCTGGACGTGAATATCTGCCCTTATATCGAGCAGAATCCCGATACCGTCTTCTATATTTTCTTCCCGCCCTACAGTATCTTATACTGGAATGATGTCATGCGGGAGAATCATCTGGAAGCGACGATGGCGGAGTATCAGTACATCGCTGACCGGCTGCTTGCCTATGACAATGTCCGGGTGTTTTACTTCCCCGATCAGGAGTGGATCGTGACAGATCTGAATCATTATGCGGATTACAGCCATTATCACAGAGATATCAATTATTATATGACCCAGTGTTTCGCGGACGGAAGCTGCGAGGTCGCGGATTCCGCGGAGATGACGCAGGCGCTTGAGCGGATGCGGGAGATCATAGACAGGTTCGACTATGAGGCGTTGTTTTCGGTGGAATATTAATGGGTGAGAGATTCCTGCCGGCGGAGATAGCTTTGGGGAATGGGTGTGATTATGATGAAAGAAGCCTGTGCTGAGATACCGCACAGGCTTCTTGTTTATATCAAAGTTTTCCGAAGGAATGCTAATGCTGTATTGCAGTCTGCTATCAGAGTTATTCTTCCGCATCCCCGGCCAGATCAGGGAAAATGCATTCCACAAATCTCCTTGCCAGCAGTTCCCTTCCGGCGTCGTTGAAGTGAATATAATCCGTCATGTAATCCAGATAATTGTCTTCGTTGACGGAGCCGTAGAAATTATCGATAAAGGAAACGCCGCATTCGCTGGCAGCATCCAGTTCCTTCTGCAGATAATGGCTTAGCGTTCCATTGCCCAGATCCACCCGGTCTCCGTTCTCGAAGTTGCCCTCTTCGTTAATGGTATGGCAGAAAGTGTGGGACATCACAACAATACGGATGTGCGGATAAGCTTCCTGAATCGCGCGGACGCCTGCTCTGAGCGCTCCGGTATAGGTGATGATGTCTTCCGGCGCGTTCGGGTCGTCACAGGGCCGTTTGTTGATATAGTCGCTTCCGTCGTACATGATGCAGAGGATATCGACGGTGTCCATATCCAGACTTTCCAGCATAGCCGTGGTGCGTGGAAACGCTTCGTCATAGCTGTAGGTTGCGGCTGTCTTCATCAGATCGAAATCGCCGGAGGCAAGGCTCTGCGCCACATAGGCAAAAGAGAAAGCGTCCAGAATATAGCCGTCGTTGTAATCCTCGAACTGGGCAGCCATGGTAGTTCCGGTAAAGGAGCCGTTATATACGGTAGCGCCCGTCTTGGCGGCGATCTGCTCGGCGAGTCCGCCTTCACCCTGGTTTAAGGAGAAGGGATCGTCTCCCAGACACAGGATCGTGGTCACACCGTCATCCTCGTGCCCTTCGAGCTTGTCCGGCGCAAGCGGAATAATATTGTCCATGACCTCAACGTCAAAATCCGTGGTCTGATAATTCGGGTCATAA
>JAGAIZ010000043.1 GCA_017626325.1 Lachnospiraceae bacterium
ATAGCCAAGCTAGGATATACATCCATGCTTGACCATTATCTAATGGTTTGTGAAAACTAAGGAACCGCCGTGTACGGAACCGTACGCACGGTGGTGTGAGAGGACGGCTAATCAACTAATGGTTAGCCTCCTACTCGATTATGAAAAGTAGTACAATAGTACTGATAGGAATTACGCAGGAATGGGGATTAGTATGACGCACGAAGAGAGAGCCAATACATTATTAAGACAGGGGTATCATTGTTCGCAGGCGATGTTCGGCGCTTATGCGGAGGAGCTGGGGCTGGATTTGAAGACTGCTATGAAAATCAGCACCTGTTTTGGTATGGGGATGCGGCAGGGGGATATGTGCGGATGTGTCACGGCTTCCATGCTGATTCTGGGAATGGCGTTCGGTTTCTATGACCCGCAGGATCAGGAGCAGGAGATATTCGGTAATAAGAAGACGGATGAATTTATCAGGAAATTCAAGGAGAAGATGGACGGGGCGTTGCAATGCCGGGAGATCCTGGGATTGGATATTTCCAATCCGGAGGAGTTGGCGAGATTTCGGCAGGAAGGGATGAAATTCAGGATTTGTCCCAGAGCGCTGCACAGCAGTGTGGAGATTCTCGACCATATGATGGGAGAATATCAGGATCTGCTGGCGGATGTGGGCGGAGAACTCTCTGAACTGCCTATAGAGGATGAACTGCAGAGCGCTTTCAGGCGGGTGAACAGGTTCAATCGTTTCAGAAGAGACGTGCGCAGCCTGATTCATGAGACGGAGGAGAAAATCGATTTTATTCAGTTCGATATCAGGAAATTCAAGGTTATCAATGATATATACGGCGAGAAATTCGGAGATGAGATACTGGATTTTATTACGGAGAAGGTAGGGAAAATCTGTAATGAGAAGCAGTATTTTGTCAATCTGCGCAGCGACGTGTTCATGATTGTCACGGAGCGCAAGTCGGAGGAGGAGACTCTCGCGCTGATAGAGCGGCTTAAAATCGAACTGCGGGAGTTTAAGCATGTGACACTGCAGTACACCTTCGGCGTCTATACGGTGGAAGATAAAAGCATGGAGCTCCGGCAGATGGAGGACCGGGCAGCCATGGCGCGTAAGGCGGCCAAGGAGAATATTATTACGAATGTCGCTTTTTATCAGGAGCAGTTCAAGGAGCTTCTCTATAACAGAAGATTTATCGAGGACAATATGCAGGCGGCGATTACGGAGCGGCAGTTCCAGATGTATCTGCAGCCCAAATACAGTATCGGCAGCGGCCATATCGTGGGCGCGGAGGCGCTGGTGCGCTGGACGCATCCGAAGCGGGGAATGATTTTTCCCAATGAATTTATTCCGATTATTGAAGAGAATGGTTTTATCAGACATGTGGATTATTATATCTGGGGTGAGGCGTGCCGCTTTGTAAAGCGCTGTGAAACGAGCGGCATCGGAAGTTGTCCGATCTCCGTCAACGTGTCCAGACATCATTTGTTGGGAGACGAGTTTATCAGAGTGCTGGAAGATCTGATTAAAGAGACGGGAATCAATAAGAAGAATCTGGAACTGGAGATTACCGAGACTGTTAACGGACAGCAGATTAGTGAAATGTCCAACCGCTTGAAGGAAGAGGGCTTTACCTTGCTGATGGATGATTTCGGCAGCGGCTATTCTTCTCTGAATATCCTGCTGGAGACGCCCTTTGACGTGATTAAGATTGATAAGAAGTTTATGGATAATATGATGGTGTCCGACAAGGGAAGGCTGATTCTGGCGCAGGTGGTGTCCATGGCGGATAAGCTGGGGCTGGGGCTTCTGGCGGAGGGCGTGGAGACGAAGGAACAGGTCGAATTGCTGCAACAGATTGGCTGCGATATCGTGCAGGGCTATTATTATGCCAGGCCAATGCCGGCAGAAGAGTTCTATGAACTGCTGGAAAAGGACAGGGAGAAAGCGTGAAAACTTTATATCTGATTTGAACGTAAGCGCCGAATGATACAGTAAATCATTCGGTGTTTTCTTTCGTCTGCGGACTATTGCAGCAATGCCATGACTTTTCACAACAAAATAATTACCTTTGGCAGCAGATTCCGGTGCGCGAAAGATCTGGAGTGCGGTATACTTGAATTGTTCAGTATAACCGTGATGAAGTCAGATTCTGTACAGGTATGAGGAAGCAGCCATGAAGATTGGAATATGTGATGATACGGCAGAGATAAGGGAAATGCTCGCCAGCCTGATAAAACGTAAATATCCGGAAGAAGAGATCTGTCTCTATTCAGGAGGAGAAGAGGTGCTTTTGGAGGAAGTGATGCCGGACATCCTGTTTCTGGATATCGAGATGCCCGGTATAGACGGTATGGAGACGGCGAAAAGACTGCGGGAGCGCGGTCAGAACCTGTGTATCATATTTGTGACAGTAATGTCAGATATGGTGTTTGAGGCATTTGACGTAGGAGCGTTTCATTATCTGGTGAAGCCTTTTGCGCAGGAAAAGCTCTATGAGGTGTTGGAACGGGCAGCGGGTATGGCTGCAGCGAACAGGCGGATTGCCGGGCCAAATGACAGGAATAAAACGGACGTGGCAGAAGATGATTTATACAAGGCAAAGAGAGCAGGAAAGGCAAATCAAGGTGAGATAAAGAAAGAAGCTGGTGAGAACGGACTTGCGTGCACGATTGTTAAGCAGGGCGGTGTCAGTACGAGAGTATGTATGATGGATATCATATATGCTGAGGTATTCAACCGTAAGGTGCTTCTGCATACAAAAACAGGTGATATTGAATATTATGGCAGGCTGTCTGTTCTGGAAAAACAGGCAGGGGAGGCTTTTTTCAGACCCCATCGGTCCTATCTGGTGAATATGGCATACATAGAGAAGTACGATGCCCGCAGTATCACGACATCAGAGGGTGAAGTGCTGCTTGCCAGAAAGAAGTACAGAGAATTTGTGAGGGCTTATCTGAAGTATTGTAAAGGCAGGGAAGCGGCTCTCGGGCGGTAGGACATGGCGGGATGTTAAATATTGCTGTCTCATGAGCTTGGGGAGAGCCTGGTAAGAGCAGGAGGAATATAAGAGAAAACATGTACGATTGGAACCGTATTTATGAATTGACAGTGTTGTGCTATTGTATCTGTCTGGATTTGATTTCTGCGTTCGCGTATGGTTATCTGGTGAGGGCATTTACAGGGAAAAGAAGAATTGCATGGAGTGTGGGCGTTATTTATATGCTTCCTATGACACCCAGCTATTTTAATCCGACCGAGTCGTCTCTGCTGCCCGTCAGCGGAGTCAGTATTTTGCTGGGCTTCCTGTTCCTTTGTCTGACAGACAGGAGAAGGTACTTGCAGAAGGTGTTTCTTGCGGTGACTTTTTTCTCTGTCAGGTGGTTTGCTTTTGGAGTGGAAAGCTGTATTGGAGTGGTGCTGGGGAGGCTGTGTGTGTATTATCCGGGATATTGGGAGGATATGCGGACAGAGTATGGATTATTTTTAATAACAAGCATTATAGAAATAATTCTGGGAGCTGTCTTATTGCTGGGAGCGATTGTCTGGATAACAAAAGCGTATTGGTATAGGCAGGAAGAACTGCGGCTTTCCGAATGGGGGCTTATGGTGATGCCGTCCGTGGCAGGCCTGATGGCATATGTTGTATACAAATATATGGACAGTCTGTATGAAGCTGCGGGCTACAGTACTTATGAGGCGCCAATCAGCTACCAGTGGTGCAATGTTCTGTTCTATGTGACGATGTATGTATCGGTGGTCGGTGTGATTGTGTTCTTCCAGAAGATTAAGGCAGGAGAGCAGGAAGAGAAGGAAAAGGCGCTGCTTGCGGAACAGATGGGGGATATGAAACGACATATCCGTCAGGTGGAGGAACTGTATCAGGAGATACGCAGCATCAAGCATGATATGGGGAACCACATACAGGTACTGGAACGGCTGTGCGGAGAAGATGCGGCCCAAGCCGGGAACACAGCACAGGTTAATACAAGACCTGGAAGCAAAACAGGGCAGACTACGGGAAATGGGATTCAGACGGGCGTGCAGGCATATGTTTGCGCAATGAAGGAGCAGTACAGCGCAGCCTGTGAGGAAATACGAACCGGCAATCCGGTAACGGATGTTATTGTTGAAGAAAAGATGCGGGAAGCTGAGAGCAGGGGAATCACTATGTGTTGTGAGTTCCAATATCCCAAAGAATATGCGGTAGACGTGTTTGATTTGAGCATCATTCTGCATAACGGGCTGGAAAATGCCATCGAAGCGGTGCAAACCTGCCGGGAGGACAGGGGAGAAGCCGGGGATTGGTCAGATATTCATATTTGGAGTTCATTTCAGGGGAATATGTACACGATATTTATCAGCAACCCTTATGCAAATAAAATAACAATCGATACCGAAAAGAACTTGCTTGATACAACGAAAACAGACGGCGAGGGACATGGCTACGGTCTTAGGAATATTCGAAAGGTAGCCGGTAAGTATGATGGGGAAGTTGAATTCTGGACGGAGGACGGAATTTTCACGCTGGCTGTGCTGTTGAAGTTACAGGCTTGAAGCGTCTGCCTGGAGAAGAGGCGCGGATAAAATTGATTGGATAATAGTAGGATGTACACAGCCTCAAAAGGGCAGTTCACAACAAGGCATATTACTTTTGATGCGCAGAGAGCCGATGCAGAATATAGCAGGATAGCAGTCATGGTGTCGTATGGCATTAAATTTGCGGTAGGAATGGAGGATTATTATGACAATAGGAATGGTAAACGGCGCATATCAGGCACAGCCCGGCCGGATAGGAAAAGGCGCTGAAGAAGATCCGGTGGCTAAGGGAATCCGGGACAAAATTACGAGAGCCCAGAAAGAATTGAAAGAGCTTTCTGCCAATGGGGAGATGAATATGGAGCAGAAGCAGAAGAAACGTCAGGAGTTACAGAGGGAAATCAGCGATCTGACCATGCAGCTTCGCCAGCATCAGATGGAGCAGAAGCAGAAAGAGCGTCAGGAGAAGATGCAGTCGATGGATGAACTGATGGGAACCGCATCTTCTGTCAATGGCGACGGAAGAGCGGGGAGGACGGCAGGCAGCGAGAACGGCGCAGGATTTTCCACAGTAGCGGCGGAAGCCCTAATTTCCGCAGATGGAGCCAGAAAAGCGGCGCAGATGCAGGGAAGTGTGGCAAGCCGTATGGAAGGAAGAGCAGGTACATTGGAAGCGGAGGTGAAGCTGGATGCTGCGCGGGGCGGCAATACGGAACGCAAGGAGACAGAGATCGCATCTTTGCGGCAGAAAGCCCGGAATGCACAGAATGCGCAGATAGACATACTGCGGGAAGCCAACGATAAGCTGGAGGCGAGCGCGCGGGAGGAAGGTACGCCGGAAGAGATTTCGCGAGAGGAAGCGGAACAGGAAGAGATTCGGCAGAATGGAGACGCCGGAGAAGAAGATGGCCTGGCAAATGCGAACGAAGCAAATACAAACTTGGAAAATGCGATAGAGCAGCCGATAGATCAAACCTGGACGGAATGATTCTTGTAATATTGCGCGTCTGCTCAAAAGTGATATAATAGTTTCATCCCAATATTTCAAATTGTATAGGAAAACAAAATTTGTGATGCTTCTGACATGGAGATTAGGATGAAAACGGTCAAAAATATCTTTTTATGGGTACTGTCTGCCTTTTTATTGTTGATGGCGGCGGCGCTTTTTACAGAGCGGTTCGTAAGCGGGCTGTGTATGCTGACGGCGGCGCTGCTTTGCAATCCGCTGGTATTGGGCGTGATTGCAAAGAGCGGCAGGAAATTGAAGAAAAGAATCTCGATACCGGGTGTTATTATATTGTTTTTCGCGGCGGTGCTGACGAGTCCGGCTGCGGTGCAGGAAGAGACAGAGTCTGCGGCGGCAGAAACTGGAGTGCCAGAGCAGGATGGCCTTACGGTGCATTTCCTGGACGTCGGGCAGGGGGACGCCACGCTGATTGCCTGCGGCGGCGAGTATATGCTGATCGACGCCGGAGATAACAGCAAAGGTACGGCGATACAGAACTATCTGACGAAACAGGGTGTCTCTAAGCTGAAATATGTGATTGGAACCCATCCAGATGCGGATCATATCGGCGGCCTGGATGTGGTTCTGTATAAGTTCGACTGCGAGACGGTTATGATGCCGGATATTGCGAACGATACGGCGACCTATCGTGACGTGATCGACACGATGGAAGAGAAAGGATATGAGAATACCCTGCCAGAGCCGGGGGACAGCTATTCGCTGGGCAGCGCGGAGTTTACGATTGTTTCGCCGGGCAGGGAGTATGAGGATACGAATAACAGTTCTGTTGTGGTGCTCCTGACTCACGGTGTTAATCGTTTCCTCTTTATGGGAGACGCAGAAGAGGAAGCGGAGACGGATATACTGCAGGGAAAGGTTTCGGTGGAGACGGATGTCCTGAAGGTGGGGCACCATGGGAGCCGTACCGCTTCTTCGCGGGCTTTTTTGCAGGCGGCGGAGCCGGAATATGCGGTGATTAGCTGTGGAGAAGACAACAGCTACGGACATCCTCATGCAGAGACGCTCAACAATCTGCGCGCTATGGGCGTACAGGTATTCCGTACCGATGAGCAGGGTACGGTTGTGGCGGTCTCCGATGGGGAGAAGCTGACATGGAACTGCGCGCCCTCCGAGACCTGGAAGGCAGGGGAAAATACCCGGAGTGCGGATACAGACGGAAATCCATCTGCCGGGAGTCAGCAGGCAGACAAACCCGCCGACGTGCAAAGCGCTGCGCAGAAAGCGTCTGATCAGACAGATACGCAGGATGGCACGACGGCGCAGAGCGGAGACAAGGAGGCAGATGCCGGGGCAGTACAGGCTTCTTCAGGCGATAGTACAACAGGCGCATCGGTGCAGGCAGATACACAGAACAGCACGGCATCGCAGAGCACAGAGAAGATTGCAGGCGCCGGGACAGACGGTGCGGGCAGTTTTGTGACAGGAGAAGCGCCAGCGGGAGCAAACTATATCGGCAACAGGCGAAACGGCAAGCTGCACAGGGCTTCCTGCCATACTTTGCCTAAAGCTGAAAACCAGGTAATCTTCAGTACCAGGGAAGAAGCGGTCGCGGCCGGATATGACGATCCTTGCGGAAATTGTAACCCGTAAGCGAAAGGGAGAAGCATTATGATTGACAGAGAAAAGGTACAGACCATTACAGACAGAAATCCTTTTGCCAGACTGCTGGGGCTGGAGTTATTAGAGGTATCGGAAGGGTATGCCAAGGGAAGGATTCCCATGAGGAAGGAATTTGGCAATATTTACGGCGGCATGCACGGCGGCTGTGTCTATGCGCTGGCGGATACTATCGCAGGAATCGCGGCGGCGACCTATGGCAACTATGTGACGACCATAGACGGCAAGATGAATTATCTGCTCCCGGTTAAGGATACGGCGTATGTCTACTGCGAGGCAAGAACAGTGCGTCAGGGCGGTACCATCGGCGTGTATGAAGCCAGAATCACGGATGATGGCGGCCGGTTGTTAGATACGGCGGATTTTACTTATTACCGGCTGGACGCCGGGATTGAATGCATGGAATTGAGGAAGGCATTGACATCGGCAAAGCCCGGGCCTTGGTGTCCAATATAGACAATGCCATGAAAAACCTGCACCTTTCTCTGGAGGAGGCATGCGCGGGTCTGGGTACGACAAAAGAAGCTTACCTGGAAGCGAAAGAGCAGGCGAAGGAACAGGCCGCAAAGCGGGCGAAGGAGCAGGCAAAAGAACGGATACGTGCGGAAGCTGTGAAATAGAAGCAGAAGGAAATTGTGAAGTTTCGGTTTACAGGGACTTCACAAATTTTTCATAAAAGAATTAGCACTCACTCTTGACGAGTGCTAACAATGGTGTTATTGTTAAATCAATCGATAGCTGTTATATCGAGAGTAGAACAGGACTTCTATGCGGAAGGAGCCGTGAGAGAAGATTATGTAGTCATGCAGAAGAAAAGCTGCAGATAATGGTATGCAGGTAGTGTAGAAGGGCAAATATAAATTTGCAGATAATATAGAAGGGAGGATTATCTATGAATTTAACGAAATTTACGCAGAAATCCATGCAGGCTGTGGAGGGATGTGAGAGACTTGCCTATGAATACGGCAATCAGGAGATTGAAGAAGAACATCTGTTATTGAGTCTGCTGACCATCGATGACAGCCTGATTTTGAAGCTGATTGAGAAGATGGAGATACAGAAGGAATATTTCGTCAACCGTGTCGAGCAGGGCTTACAGAAGCGGACGAAGGTGCAGGGCGGACAGATTTATATCGGACAGGATTTGAATAAGGTGCTGATTGGAGCGGAGGATGAGGCTAAGGCGCTGGGTGACGAGTATGTGTCCGTGGAGCATTTGTTCCTTGCGATGATCAAACATCCCAACAGGGAGATTAAGGAGATTCTGAGAGAGTTTGGCATTACCAGAGAACGTTTCCTGCAGGCGCTCTCTACTGTGAGGGGCAACCAGCGGGTTACAAGCGACAACCCGGAGGCCACTTACGATACCCTTGAGAAGTACGGGCAGGACTTGGTGGAAAAGGCAAGGAGCCAGAAACTGGATCCGGTCATCGGCAGGGATAACGAAATCCGTAACGTGATTCGTATTCTTTCCAGGAAAACCAAGAATAATCCGGTGTTGATCGGCGAGCCCGGCGTGGGTAAGACGGCGGTAGCGGAAGGTCTTGCCCAGCGGATTGTACAGGGAGATGTACCGGAGGGCCTGAAGGATAAGAAGATTTTCTCACTGGATATGGGCGCGCTGGTGGCAGGCGCCAAGTACCGGGGCGAGTTTGAGGAACGTCTGAAAGCGGTGTTAGACGATGTAAAGAACAGCGAGGGGCAGATTATTCTGTTTATCGATGAATTGCATACTATTGTAGGCGCGGGCAAGACGGACGGCGCTATGGACGCGGGCAATATGTTGAAGCCAATGCTTGCCAGAGGCGAGCTGCACTGTATCGGTGCGACGACCTTAGATGAGTACCGGCAGTATATTGAGAAGGATCCGGCGTTGGAGCGGCGTTTTCAGCCGGTTATGGTGGAGGAGCCGACGGTGGAGGACACCATCTCTATCCTGCGTGGGTTGAAAGAGCGGTACGAGGTCTATCACGGTGTGAAAATCATGGATAACGCGTTAGTCAGCGCGGCGGTGCTCTCCAACCGTTATATTTCCGACCGGTTCCTGCCGGATAAGGCGATCGACCTGGTGGATGAGGCGTGCGCGCTGATTAAAACAGAGTTAGATTCCATGCCAACGGAACTGGACGAACTGCGCCGTAAGGTAATGCAGATGGAAATCGAGGAGACGGCGCTTAAGAAAGAGGACGATCATTTAAGCAAAGAACGACTGGAGCGTCTGCAGAAGGAACTGGCGGAATATAAGGAAGAACTGAAAAACCGCATGGCTCAGTGGGAAAACGAGAAGGCCTCTGTGGAGAAATTATCTAAGATCCGTGAGCAGATTGATGAGGTAAACAGCCAGATTCAGATTGCTCAGCGTGACGGCGATTATGAGAAGGCGGCAGAACTCAGCTACGGCAAGCTGCCCTCCTTAAAGCAGCAGCTTGAGATTGAGGAAGAACGAATTGGAAAAGAAGAGCTGTCGCTGGTGCATCAGAGTGTATCGGATGAAGAGATCGCCAAAATTATATCCCGATGGACGGGAATTCCTGTGGCGAAGCTGACGGAGAGCGAGCGGAATAAGACGCTGCATCTGGACGACGAACTGCATAAGCGTGTCATCGGACAGGACGAGGGCGTAACGAAGGTAACGGAGGCGATCATCCGTTCCAAGGCGGGAATCAAAGACCCTACGAAGCCAATCGGCTCCTTCTTGTTCTTAGGGCCTACCGGCGTGGGCAAGACGGAGCTTGCCAAAGCGCTGGCGGCGTCCTTGTTTGATGATGAAAACAATATGGTGCGAATCGATATGAGCGAGTACATGGAGAAATATTCTGTGTCCAGACTGATCGGAGCGCCTCCGGGATATGTGGGCTATGAAGAGGGCGGCCAATTAACCGAGGCCGTCAGAAGGAAACCCTATTCGGTAGTGCTTTTTGATGAGATCGAGAAAGCGCACCCGGACGTGTTCAACGTGCTTCTGCAGGTGCTGGACGACGGCCGTATCACGGATTCTCAGGGAAGAACGGTGGATTTCAAGAATACCATTTTGATTATGACCTCTAATATCGGCGCGGGCTATCTGCTGGACGGTATCGACGCAGACGGCAATATCACGCCGGAAGCGGAAGAACTGGTGATGGGAGATCTGCGGAATCATTTCCGGCCGGAGTTCTTGAACCGACTGGATGAAACGATCCTGTTCAAACCTCTGACCAAGAGCAATATCGGCGGCATTATTCATCTGATTGTGGAGGATCTGAATAAGAGACTTGCGGACAGAGAGCTTAGGATTGAGCTGACGCCGGAGGCGGAACAGTATATCGTGGAGAATGCGTATGACCCGGTATACGGCGCAAGACCGCTGAAGCGTTACATCCAGAAATACGTGGAAACGTTGTCTGCGAAGCTGATACTGGCAGATCAGGTGGCGGCGAAGGATACGATTCAGATTGTGCTGGAAGGCGGCGCGCTGGCGGCGCGGAAGAAAGGCGGCCGTACCTGACAGACAAAGCCCGGGCAGAAGACAGGCAAAGCCCGCGCAGAGGTTTGAAGCAGCAGATACAGAACAGATGATATCATTAGGAAATATGATAAAAGAGGGCGTTTCTTTAGTCAGCATATGACTTTAGAAACGCCCTCTTTTGGGGTAAGCGTTTTTGCGGTAAGATAGAAATGTTGTTGCTCTTTTTGCAATTTCAGTATATTGTTATTAACAACAGATTGCTTATATGGAATGGAGGTTTCTATGCGATATCCTGAGTTTTTACAGCCAAACGGAACCATCGGCTTTGTAGCGCCGTCTTTCGGATGCGCGACAGAGCCGTATAAGAGCGGTTTTATTCACGCACAGGAGAAATGGAAGGAAGCGGGCTTTCGTCTGGAGCTTGGCCCCAACTGCTATGCGGAGGGAGGAATCGGTATTAGTAATACGCCGGAGAAGTGCGGACGGGAGCTGACAGAATATTATTGCAGTCAGACCAATGACTGTCTGATTTCCTGCGGCGGCGGAGAACTGATGTGCGAGATACTGGATTATGTGGATTTTGAGAGAATCCGCGCGGCAAAGCCGAAGTGGTACATGGGTTATTCGGACAATACGAATTTTACATTTCTGCTGACGACCCTGTGCGATACGGCGTCTGTTTATGCGCCCTGCGCGGCGACCTTCGGCATGGAACCGGCACATCCCGCGCTGGAGGATGCGATGGCGCTATTGCAGGGAAAGAAGCTCATCATGCAGGGATATGATCAGTGGGAAAAGGAATCGCTGAAGGATGAGGAGCACCCGCTTGCACCCTATCATCTGACGGAAAAGACGGAAATTAAATATGTTTTGCCCGGCCTTGGAACGAATGTGGCGAGCCTGGCGAATCAGGCGGGGAACATCGGAAGGGCGGAAAGCGCCGGACAGGCTCCTTTCTCCACTATGTTTTCCGGCAGACTATTAGGCGGCTGTTTGGATATTTTGGTTACGCTGCTTGGTACGAAATACGACAGAGTGGAGGAATTTATCGGGCGTTACAGACAGGATGGTATCCTCTGGTTTATCGAAG
Organism: Lachnospiraceae bacterium; assembly: GCA_017626325.1. GTDB lineage: Bacteria > Bacillota > Clostridia > Lachnospirales > Lachnospiraceae > UBA3282. The sequence goes on from JAGAIZ010000043.1 coordinate 11,714, forward strand.
CCTGTGATCTGAATCTGATGAGTATCCGCCGGGCGTTGTGGCAGATAGACCATGCGGGCTGGTTTACGCACTGCAGCGGCTTTTTGATTGGCAGACCACGGGTAGGCATGGAAGCGGAGGAATTTGGCATCGACCATTATCAGGCGGTATATGAGATGCTGCGGAAATACAACGTGCCTGTGCTTATGGATGTGGATATCGGACATCTGCCGCCCACGATGCCTCTGATCTGCGGCAGTAAAGCGTGGGTGTCCACGAACGGCACGAGCTATACGGTGCAGATGGAACTCAAATAATGGAACGATTGAAGCGAACGGAAAAGGAGAATATTATGATACCCAACGATCCGGTAATGTTACTAAGCTTTATCAATCTGAAGCTGCGGGACTTCTACGGAAGCCTTTCCGCACTCTGCGATGATCTGGATGCAGATCAGGACGAGATTGTATCCAAATTAGCAAAGATTGATTATCATTATGACAAGGAGAGAAATCAGTTTGTCTGACGGGATTCAAGTAACGGTCGTTACTGCGGTGGACGGAAAATTGAATAACGGTATGTATGATTCGGCGATGACTAGAGAAGGGGAAGCTGTCATTGTGACACATGATTCTTCCCGGACACTCATGTCAACTCTGCTGCAAAACGGGCTGATAAGCGGAAACTTCTGCGGCGGCAGAGGAGACTGCGGCAGGTGCAGAATCCAGTTTATGAAAGGCATCACACTTCCTACGCCTCTTGAAAGAAGCGTGATGGAGCCGGAAGAATTAAGACAGGGCTACAGGCTGGCATGTCTGTCAAAGCCCAAAAGCGACTGTGTCATCCGGCTGGCATTGGCAGAAGAGCCCGAAATAGAGATCGTTTCTGAAATGACGGATTTGTCAGGGGATAATGACTACATAAGTCAACAAAAGAAACAAACTGAAAACAGAAAAACGAGTGATATGAAATCAGATCATTTGCAATCAGCAGAGAATAAAGAAGATCAGAAATATGTGATTGCTGCAGACCTGGGAACCACCACCATCGCCATGCAGCTTTGCGACGCGCTGACGGGCAGGGCGGTTGATACGTACTGTGAGATGAATCCGCAGAGAAGCTATGGCGCGGATGTCCTGTCCAGAATCCAGGCATCCTGCGCGGGACACAGTGAGGCAATGCAAAAGATGGCGTGGGGGGTATTGGAACGCGGTATGGCACAGTTTGGCAGAAAGCTGGCCGGCATGACATACGAAATGACAGATGTTACTGAATGCGCCCGTAAAATCGTCCGCATGTGCATCGCTGGGAATACAGCCATGGAGCACCTTTTGCTTGGCTATGACGTTTCCTCTCTGGGCGTCAGCCCTTTTACGCCTGTGGAAATCGGGCTGCAGGAAATTGTGCGTGAAGGGTTTCCCATGCCGGTCTGCCTTGCACCGGGAATCAGCGCCTTTGTAGGCGGCGATATTGTGGCGGGACTGTATGCGCTTGATATGCTGGGCGGCTGCCGGACAGATAAGAGAGAAGAGAAGCCGGAGGGAGTCCGTCTTCTGATTGATCTTGGTACCAACGGCGAGATGGCGATTACCGACGGGCGGCGTATGATTGTGACGGCCACAGCAGCGGGACCGGCCTTCGAGGGCGGCGCAGGCGCGCGGATCATCGGCACGGATATGATTGCCATAACGGCTGCTATGCTGGAACAGGGCATAATCGATGAGACGGGACTTTTGGCGGAGGCTTATTTTGAAACAGGTGTTACAGTACCGTGGAAAGATACTTCCGTCTATATGCGGAATCAGGATATCCGTAATCTGCAGCTTGCCAAGGCGGCGGTCCGGGCGGGCGTGGAGCTTCTGTGGGAGGCTATGGGACGTCCGGCGGTGGAACGCGTGTATCTGGCAGGCGGTTTCGGTTATTATCTGGACGTGGAAGCGGCGTTTCGGATCGGATTGCTGCCGGAGCGGTTAAGAGGCAGGGTACAGGCTGTGGGCAACGCCTCGCTGGCGGGAGCGTGCAGGCTTGGATGTGATCTCTGTCAGAAGAGAGTTGACCGTAAGGCGCTGGGAGAGAGACTTGCCGCAGCAGAAAGCATGAATCTGGCGAAGCAGGAGAACTTCGAGAAGTTATATATTAAATATATGGGGTTATCGCCTGATTAAGTTCGAAGGGACAGGAATAGCAAAATAAGGTTACTTTAAGGTTCTTCGGGTTTTTCTTTAAGAAAAGCGTGATAATCTGGCAGTATCAGCGAAGCGGATATACAAATTTCTGAAACCCGCTTAAAGAGAATGGAGGATTCATATGTGGACGAGGAGAGCATTAAAGGAGCAGGCGAAGACGGCCCTGAAACGAAATTATTGGAAAATCGTGTTGGTGTCGGCGCTGTTGATATTGCTGGGAGGCGGAATCAGCGGCCATAGCGCATCGGCGTATGGCGTTGACAGCAGTAATTTCGCCGCAGGTATTCAGGAGACAGAAGAAACGGATCGTCAGGAAGAAACCGGGGAGGGCAGTTTCCTGATAGAAAGCTATGAGACGGAAGCTGACGCCGGGCTGTCTGCGGAAGGAGAGACAGAGTCCGTCGCGGAAGCAAATCAGGATGCTGGCCGACAGGGCCGGGTGATCATGGCGGTTGTCATGATCGTGGCTTTTGTAGTTATTTTCCTGATTATTTTCGTTGTGGCATTTGCCTTTGCGGCGTTTCTGTATAACCCGGTTATTGTCGGCGTACAGCGTTTTATGGTAAAAAGCGTTGATGATAAAGCGGAGGTCAAGGAGGTTGTTTACAGCTTCGATCATTCTTATCTGAACATTGTCAAGACGATGTTTTTCATGGATTTACATGTGTTTTTGTGGTCGCTGCTTTTTATTATTCCGGGGATCTATAAGAAATATCAGTACCGCATGGTGCCGTATATTCTGACAGAACATCCGCAGATGCCTTATAAGGAAGCGCTGCAGCTTAGCAGGGATATGATGGAGGGGGAGAAATGGAATGCCTTTGTACTCGATTTATCCTTTATACTGTGGCATATGCTTGGAGCGATAACATGTGGTATTTTGGAGATTTTTTATATCGCGCCTTATCAGAATCTGACCAATGCAGGTTTATATAAGGCTCTTTGCAGCAAACGTACAGCTACGCAGGAGGAAGCGCAATGAGCTATAAAATATTGATTGCGGATGATGAGGCGGAGATTCGGGATGTGCTGCGTCTGTATCTGGAGAAAGACGGCTATCAGGTCTGCGAGGCGAAGGACGGTATGGAAGCGATGGCGCTTCTGGAAAAGGAAACCGTTGATTTGGCAATTCTGGATATTATGATGCCGGTCATTGACGGATATCGGGTGCTACGCAATATCAGGGAGCGTAATAATATTCCTGTTATCATGCTGTCGGCCAAGAGCAGCGATTCGGATAAAATACTGGGACTGGATCTGGGAGCGGACGATTATATCACGAAGCCTTTTGTGCCCTTAGAGGCGGTGGCCAGGGTAAAATCCCATCTGCGCCGTTTCTATGAACTGGGAGCCGGCGGGAACAGTACAGAAGCCGTCAAAGAGCTGCGCGTGCGGGATTTGCGGCTGGATCTGGAAGCATGCCTGCTGTATAGGAACGACGAAAATATAGAGCTTACCTCCGTGGAATATAAGGTGATGAAGCTTTTTATGGAAAATCCGGGCAAGGTATTTACCAAACAGCAGTTATTTGAAGAAGGCTGGGGACAGGAATATATGGAATCGGACAATAACATTATGGTCTGCATTTCCAAGCTGCGGGCAAAGCTGGACAATGACAGTTGGGAGTATATCACCACCATCCGCGGGCTGGGTTACCGGTTGGACAAAGAGGGAAAATGACAGACAGGGGAGTAAAATGGAAGAGAAGCAAAAGTCCTTAAGATGGTTTCTGATTCAACGATTTCTCATTGTTATGGTATGTATTTACGTCTATGGCGAACTGACAGGAATGCTGATTCAGATCGGCGTTACGCCCGGGATTCTGGAATTGCTCAAGTCACAGCAGATTGAAATCAGCAGTCAGGGAAATATATTGACTGTTTTATTACAAGTGTTATTGTATATTGCGGCGGGCATCCTTCCCGACAGCGCGTCGAATTGGGTACAAAGAGAGCTTGGCATGGCATTGGGCAATTCTTTCCGCATTAACGTGGATTCCCCCTTTTATCAGGGAGGTTGGGGAACCCTGTTGTGGATAGCGCTTCTGGGAATTTTGCTGCTTCTGGCGATAGTAAGTCTTGTGCCTTATGTGGTGGGCGCATGGTATTATTATCGTATAGTGACTAAGAAGGTCAATGAACTGCGGGAGGAAGAACGGCAGCAGCAGCTTGCTTATACCCGCAGACGAAACCTTCTCCTGTCGGATATAGCCCACGATATCAAAACGCCCATTACCACCATCTGCGGCTACAGTAAGGCACTGTCTGAGGGTGTGGTAGAGGAAGAGAGAAGACAGGAGTATTTGGACGCTGTTTATGCCAAATCCATGCGGGTCAGCGATTTGATTACGCTCTTATTTGAATATGTGAAGCTGGAAAGCGAGGGCTATGCACTGCACCGGGAGAAGGGCGATCTGGCGGAGCTTGTTCGTGCAAATACCGCGACGTTGTATTCGGATTTCGAGGATAAGGGAATAGAGCTTATCATAGAGGTTCCGGAGGAGCCTGTCAGCTATGAGATGGATAAAGTCCAGATGGGCAGGGCGGTCACCAATCTGCTGACCAACGCCGTGCGCTACGGCAGGGAAGGCGGCCGCGTACTGGTGCGGCTTACGGACGGCGAATTGATTGTCGCGGACGACGGGCCGGAAATAGAGCCGGAGTTTGCAGAGCATATCTTCGAACCTTTTACCAGAGCGGACAAGGCGCGGACGACCCAGGGCGGCAGCGGGCTTGGTCTGAGCATTACGGCGAAAATCGTGGAGATGCACGGCGGAGAACTGAAGCTGGACTGTCGGTTTGGGGAAGGGTATACGAAAGGATTTCGCGTGTTATTAAACAGAACGGCGCGTTAGGGTTTGTTTAGAAATTGTTTAGGTTGTCTGTCCTTTTTGTTTAGCCATGGATTTTATGATGGAAGGAAGAAAAACAGGAGGGACGAGTAATCAGTATGTCTGGAATAGTTCGAAAGCTGAGTATTGCCTGTGCGGATATCCTTCTGGCAGGCGCTTTTGTGATAGGAAATTATATATGGGAGTACCGGATGCCCAGAAAGCTGGATGCCCTGAATCAACAGGTGACGGTGGAGACGGAAGGACAGCCGGTTCCGGAGCAGACAGGGAATGTACAGGGGCAGCCGGTTCCGGAGCAGGCAGGGAATGCACAGGGACAGTCGGTTCCGGAGCAGGCAGGAAATGTACAGGAGCAGGAACGGTCCGCAGAAGTTCAGCCCTGGAAAGAGAAGTTCCGCGACCATTTTACCGATGCAATATGCGTAAGCGATTCTTCCTATTCCAGTCCTGATGTGGCGGTCTTTATTGAACAGAAAACTTTGGGGGAAGGCACGGATATCGTGACTTATTATGTGGCGGATATTTATATTGCCGGTATTGACTGTATCAGAACCGGATTCGCGGAGGACACTTATGGAATCGGTTATCGGGAAGGTCTGGAGGAGATGTCCGCAAGATTCAACGCCATAGCGGCAATCAGCGGAGATTCCTACAGTAACGATTCTCGTATGGAGAGCGGCACGATTATCAGAAACGGCATTGTGTACCGGAAGGAGAGTACCCGGTCCGATGTCTGTGTGTTGTATTATGACGGCAGGATGCAGACCTTTTCCCCGGAGGAATTTTCACCGGATCAGGTCATTGCAGACGGCGCTTATCAGACGTGGATTTTCGGCCCGGCGCTCTTAGATGAGAAAGGAAAAAGAAAAACGGATGCCAGTGACTATAATACTGAGGATTACATCAGGCAGTCCCATCCAAGGACTGCCATAGGCTATTATGAACCCGGGCATTACTGCATGGTACTGGTTGACGGACGGCAGGAAGGGTATTCCCGGGGGATGTACCTGGAAGAAATGTCGCAGATTTTTGAAGAAATGGGCTGCCGGGCGGCGTATAACCTGGATGGCGGACATTGTTCTCTGATGACCTTTAACGGACAGATTGCCAATCAGCCATACGAACTGAGTAAGGATATCTGCGATTGTATTTTTATCGCGGAGCCATAGTTCATCGCGGAGCCATAGTTCATTGCGGAGTCATAGTTCATTGCGGAGTCATAGTTGATTGCGGAGCCGTAGTTGATTGCGGAGCCATAGTTCATCACGGAGCCGCAGTCTATGAAGCCCTGGGGCAGCTGCATTGTACGGGGCTGATGTTTATGATAGTAAGAGAGCAGGGAAGGAGTGGAATATAAAGCGATGAAATATAGAGCAACCATGGGGGAAAGGCAAAGCAATAAAACAGCGCTGCGAAAAAGCATTATAATGCTCAAAACGGCGCTTACGCATCTGGTGATTGTATGCAGTCTCACATTTCTGGCCTTCCTTGTGCTGGACTATTATAATCCCCGGATGAATTTTGTGGGCAACAGCCTGTCCCGCAAGCTTCTGGCGGGATTCTGCCTGCTGTCTGTGATAAACAGTATCTGGCAGAACGCGGGGTGCGAGGGGGGAAACCGTGATGAAAGCCAATACTGTAACTAGAAGAATTTTCCGGTCAAATACCTTTATGGTTATTGTGATGCTGGTGGCCTGGATGCTGATTAACGCTCTGTTTGTCAAAGGATACTGGGAATTCGTGGAGAGAGAACTGGCGAATTCTGCGGAATCCGTTCTGGCTGCGGAAGACATCGAGGAACTGGTCCGGGAATTTACGATGCGGCGTAATGAGTTCCTGTTATTGTTTGCTGCGGACTGTGTACTTTGCGTCGGGGTGTTAATCCTGGTCAGCCGTTTTTTTACAAGTAATCTGACAGCCCATATCATGGAGCCTCTGCAGGCTTTGGCGGAAGGGGCGGAGCGGGTCAGAAACGGCGAGCTGACGCAGCCGATAACCTACCGGGGAGCGGCGGAATTTGAGAATGTGTGCGATACCTTTAATGATATGCAGAGTCATATACTGGAAGAGAGGGAGAAAAACCGGAAATACGAGAAAGCCCGGACTGATATGATAGCAGGTATCTCTCATGACCTTCGCACGCCGCTGACTGCCGTGCGGGGTTCTGTGAAGGGGCTTCTGGACGGCGTGGCGTCAGACCCGGCTGCGCAGCGGCGCTTTCTGCAGACGGCATATCGCAGGACGGGAGACATGGATATGCTGCTAAACAGGTTGTTTTATTTGTCCAAGCTGGAATCGGGCAATATGCCTATTTGCCTGCAAAGGCTGGAAATCGGGGAGTTTCTCAGTTGTTACGGACAGAGAAAGCAGGAGATTCTTAAAGAGCGGGAGGAGTCGCTTCAGGTGGAGACGGGCGGTATTTTGGTGCACGTATCCGCAGACCCGGAGGAGCTTTGCAGAGTGTTTGATAATCTGGTGGAGAACAGCAGGAAGTACAGCGAAGCGAAGCCTCTTTGTATGAAGCTTGTGCTGATGAGGACGCCGAAGGGCGTGGGGATCCGATTCTCTGACAACGGCGTTGGTGTTCCGGAGGCAAAACTGCCGTTTCTGTTTGATGAATTTTATCGTGTGGATGAATCCAGAAACCGGAAGGATGGAAACGGGCTGGGACTTTATATTGTGAAATATCTGATGGAGGCCATGGGCGGCAGCGTCCGGGCCAGGAATCAGGGCGGACTTGTGATTGAGATGGAGCTGCCGGTCAAAGAGTGAGACGGCGGCATTGAGCAGGAATAAATCTGCTGATACGGAGGAAAGCATGGCAGAGGGCAGAAAAATATTGATTGTAGAAGATGATGCGGATATCAGCATGGTGGAGGAAGCGTATTTGCAGTCTGCCGGATTCCGGACGAGAATCGTGGAGGACGGAGCGCAGGTTGCGGCGGCGCTTGCGGAGGAAACTTTTGACTTGATTTTGCTGGATTTGATGCTGCCGGGCAGAAGCGGCTATGATATCTGCAGGGATATCCGGGATAAGGTGGACATCCCCATTCTGATGGTTACCGCCAGAACGGAGACTCTGGATAAAATACGAGGACTGGGATTGGGCGCCGACGATTACATCACCAAGCCCTTCGATCCGGCGGAACTGGTAGCGAGAGTCAGTGCCAATCTGCGCCAGTATGACAGGATGCAGGGCAGTAAGAAAACGGAAGAACCGGAGGAAATACGGATTGGCGATCTGCGGATTCTGCCGGAGAGCTGGAAGGCGTATAAGGGCGGGCAGGAAATCAGGTTTCCCAACAGAGAGTTTGAACTTCTGAAATTTCTTGCCAGTAACCCGAATATCGTCTTTTCCAGGGAACAGCTTTTTGAGAAAATCTGGGGATATGATTATGTGGGGGACAGCGCCACAGTGATGGTGCATATTAACCGCATCCGGGAGAAAATCGAGGAGGACAGTAAGAATCCGAAGATTCTGGAGACCGTATGGGGAGCGGGGTATCGATTGAACAAATAAAAAATTTAACTTTTGTTTAGAAACAGCCTTCCTGTTTGTTTAACGCGGCTTGTTAAGATAAGCGCAGAAAACAGACAGGAGGGCTTTTTTTATGTTACAGGAAGGAATCAATGGATTCAGTATGGCGCTGGCGGACAGCGTGCCGGGGGTATCCGGCGGAACAGTCGCGTTTATTATGGGGTTTTACGACCGGTTTATCGGATCGATTCATGGGCTTGCCTTTGGAAAAGGAAAAGAACGGAAGGAAGCGGCGGTGTATCTGCTAAAGCTGGGCGCAGGCTGGGTCGTGGGCATGGCGCTTTCGGCGATGGTGCTGTCAGTCTTGTTCGAGCGGTACATTTATATCGTCAGTTCCTTGTTTATCGGCTTCATCGTGGGCTCTGTTCCGCTCATTGTCAGGGAGGAGAAGGATAGCCTGCGGGAACCGGGAATGGGGCTTTTCTTCGGCTCTCTTGGCATGACGGCGGTGGCGGGCATTACGTGGCTGAACGGAAGCGCGGGCACAATGACAGTGGATTTGGGCCAGCTTTCCGTGGGTACGGTGGTGCGGCTTTTCCTCTACGGGATGATTGCCATCTGCGCCATGTTTCTTCCGGGCATATCCGGTTCCACGCTGCTTTTGATTTTTGGGGCATATATGCCGGTGATGACGGCAATTAAAGGCATGTTGTCTATGGAGCTGTCTTATCTGCCCGGCCTGTGTATCTTCGGCTGCGGCATTGTGGCGGGGGCGCTGACGACAGTCAGGGTGATTCGGATATGCCTGGACAAGTACCGCTCCCAGACTGTGTGGACGATTATCGGCATGATGATGGGGTCCCTGTATGCTGTCGTCATGGGACCGACTACGCTGGAGACGCCGCAGGCAGCGCTTAGTATAGGAAGCTTCCATATTCCGGCGGCAGCAGCAGGTGTGTTGTTGGTGCTTGGTATGCAGAAGATGAAGGAGAAGAATGAAGAAAAGGAAAAGCAGAAAGCGCGGCGGACGGCAGGAGAAGGAATGCAGAAGCAGAGGAATTGAGAATCGGCAAAGAGAACATCAGGCAGGAGGAGCCAGGCTGCAGTAAGGAGGAAAAATATGCAGGTCGTAGTCATACCGGCTTATCAGCCGGACGAAACATTGCTGGGCATTGCCAATCAGCTTTGGGAACGGGGCTGTCGGATTATTGTGGTAGACGACGGCAGCGGCGAGACATACCGCCGGATATTTGACCGGGCGGCAGATATCTGTACAATATTAAGGCATAGTCAGAACCGGGGCAAAGGAGCGGCGATTAAGACAGCCCTTGCCTATATTCAGACAGAAGTGCCGGAGGCCGAAATCATCGGTATTATGGATGCGGACGGACAGCATCTTGCGGAGGACATGAGCAGGCTGTTTGCCTGTGCGAAGATTAGACCCGGGAGTCTGGTGCTTGGCGTGCGTACGGTGGGAAAGGATATGCCCTTGAAATCCAGACTGGGGAACCGGATTACGAGAATGGTCTTTGGGCTTGTCAGCGGCGTCTGGGTATCGGATACCCAGACCGGGCTGCGCGCCTTTGACGCAGGGCTCATAAATAAGCTGCTCGCCGTTTCGGGAGAGCGGTATGAATATGAGATGAATGTGCTGATGGCAGCGGCGAAAGGAGGCATTCCCATAGAAGAAGTGGAGATTCAGACTATCTACCACGATCGGGACAATTCCTGCTCCCATTTCCGGGTTGTGAAGGACTCTTTCAGAATCTATAAGGATATTCTGAAATTTACCTTATCGTCCTTTTCCAGCTTCGTGGTGGATTACGTGCTGTTTACGCTGATGATGCTTGTACTGCCTCATACGGCAGTCTGGGTGTTTGCGGCGAATCTGCTCGCTAGAGTCATCAGCGCTTTCTATAACTACAGCATGAATTGCCGTTTCGTGTTCTGCACGGACAGTAAATTCGGCACGGCAGCGGAATACTTCGGCCTGGCGGCGGTGATTTTCCTGTTAAATGTGCTGATTCTGGAGACGCTGGTGCAGCTTCTGTATGTTCCCGTATATCCGGCGAAACTGCTGACAGAGTGCCTTTTGTTCTGCATCAGCTTCCTGATCCAGAATTATGTTATTTTCCGCAAAGGAAAATGAGAATTTGGGTCGGCATGATTTCTGCACCGCAAAACTGCTGCATATACTATATGGCAAGAGCAGATAAAGGCTGGACGAAGCATGGGCGTGAGAGGCAAAATGATTGCAGGCGCGGCGTTATTGGTTGCGGTAATAGCGGCCGGAACTGCGGGAATGGTATCCTGCAGAGATAAAATTATTAATGTTATGAATGATATAACGGATGTTATGTATAGAGAGGAACAGGAAACGGACATAATGAATAAGCCTAAAATTGCGCTTACCTTTGACGACGGTCCGCATCCTTATTATACAGAGCAGCTCTTAGAGGGCTTAAAAGAGCGTGATGTCAAAGTCACGTTCTTTATTACGGGAGAAAATGCGGAAGCTTATCCCGAGATCGTGCAGGAAATGCATGAGGACGGACACCTGATTGGCAACCACACGTATCATCATACCCAGCTTAATGCAGGCAACGCGGAAGCCTTCAAGCAGGAAATTGTGAAGACCAATGAAGTGATTCGTAAGCTGACCGGAGAGGATACCATCTATGTCCGTCCGCCCTACGGAAGCTGGAACAAGGAGTTTGAGAAGGAACTTAACATGTTTCCGGTGCTCTGGACGATAGATCCCCTGGACTGGTGCAGCAGCGATGCCTCCTGTATTGTAAGGACAGTTTGTGCCAAGGTGGGAGAAAACGATATCATTCTCATGCACGACCAGTATAAAACGAGTGTGACTGCGGCGCTTGCAGTCGTGGATGAACTGACAGCGCAGGGGTATGAGTTTGTGACGGTGGAGGAGCTGCTGTTTGATTAGTAATTAATGATAAAAGGTACAATGTTTTATATAATTTCAAAAAAAATCAAACAGAAAAGGGCATAATTCTTGACTAACTACATATAGATATGTTATATTCTTTTTAGAAGAATAGCTCATAGAACGTGAGTTTAAAGAAAGTTCAATAGAAGATTTGGTCATAGAGCGTGACCAAGTAAAACAAAAGGAAAGCTCACTGAGAAGACAACTCCTGTTTACAGGAGTTGTTTTCCGTTAGGAGAAGAAAATGGCAAAAGAAAAACGGTTTATTTTTCTCTCAGATGATTTTTACCAGGCATATCCTTCTGCACAGTATCCGGAAATGGAGCAGAAGAAAACACGTCCCTATATACAGGTGATTGTGGAAATAAATGGGGTTAAGTTTGCTATTCCGCTAAGGTCAGACATCCATCATCCTCATGTCTTGTGGACGGATAAGGAGAATCATTGTGGAGTGGATTTTTCCAAGGCAGTTGTCATTGCAGATGATACATTTGTGGATATGGAAAGAGAACCGCATTTAAGGCAGAATGAATTTGATGCTCTGAGAGGAAAAGATTTTAAAATAAAACAAAAAATGGAAAAATACATAAAAAAGTATAAGCAGGCGAAAGAAAACCCGAAGGATCCAATTAACGGAACTTTATTAAAGTATTCTACGTTACAGTATTTTGAAAAATATTTGTAGGGAAGCAGACCAGCAATAGAATGAATGGAGATAAGAGCCATTCGATACAGAGTAACCGCATGGAAAGCATTAAGTGGAGCGGATTACCGAGTATGAAATGGAGCAGATGTTCTATGTGATCGACTGCTGCGGCAGCAGCCGGAAACCTATGTTGTTTTCATAACTGAGAACGACGTGATGGGGAAAGGGAAACCTTTTTCAAAGAAAACGAGGAGGGAATCGCAGTCATGCGTAAGGCTATGGAAGATATGAGAAACCATACGCTTAAAGAGGACATGATGGAAGTTGCGCTTCGTATGTTGAAAGTTGGGAAATATGCCCTGGATGAGATCGTTTCTATTTATGGACGTTCTTTTGACGAAGTAAAGAAACTCAATGCAGATAAAACAGCATAAGCAACCGTATTCACACAGGCTGAGAATCTGGAAACAGGTTCCCAGCCTTATTTTTTGCTCTAAATGTAAATATTCTGTGAACATGATTAAAAAGTCCTTTACAAATCGTCTTCGGGATGATGAGGCATTATGAACTGCTGCTGATAAAATGTTGTAAAACCCCCATGCATTTGTGATATGATAGAAGATGCGTTGGAAGATACTGCGCGATTATCGGAGATTTTCAGAATAGGAGGAGTATGGACAGGTGGCACAGCAATATGACGATGAAGCGGTACGCAGGGAAAGGCACAGGCAGCGGGTACAACAGATGCGGGCAGATAAGAGAAAGCAGATGCGCCGCCGCAGGCTTATGAAGAAGTTAGCGCCTTTGGCGGCTTTATTCCTTGCGGCAGTCCTTTTGATCTTTGGGGCGGTGCGGCTTATACGCCATATTGCAGGGGCCGGACAGGGCAGCAGTTCAGAGAGCATAGCAGAGACGGACGGCGGGTCTGGGGCTTTGGCAGAGCAGGACGGCAGCAGGCTGACAGGCGGAACAGGCGCAGACGGCGGAACCAGCACCGCGCCGGGAGAAGTGAGCGCGGATGGCGTGACGCCCCAAGAGTCCGCGGCAGGCGCGGATGGTATGGACGCCGCAGGGCACAACGGCACGGGAGAGAAGTCCTATCAGGCGCAGGAAACCTCCGGTACGGTGCTGCTTGGAGATACGTTGTCGTCGGGAGACGTCTTCTACAGCCAGTATGCGGTTCTGGTCGACGTGGAAGAGGGGCGTATTCTGGCGGAGCGAAACGCCCGTACAAGAATTGTTCCGGCATCCATGACGAAGATTCTGACGGTGCTTGTGGCGGCGGAACATATTGATGAGGCCGATCTGGATGATCCCTTCACGATGACGCTGGAAATCACAGATTACGCCTATGTGAACGACTGCAGCGCCGCCGGTTTCCTGGACGGGGAAGAAATCACGGTGAGAGACTTGTTCTACGGAACAGTGCTTCCCTCCGGCGCGGATGCGGCGGTAGGTCTGGCAGTCTATGTGGCGGGCAGTCAGGAAGCCTTCGTGGAACTGATGAATGAGAAAGTGGAAGAACTGGGACTTTCCCAGACGACACATTTTACGAACTGCGCGGGTATTTATGATGACGACCATTATACGACGCCTTACGATATGGCGATGATCATGGAGGCTGCCATGGACAACGAGATCTGCAGGGAAGTGATGGCAGCGCATAGATATACCACTTCGGCAACGGAGGAGCACCCCGAAGGAATAGACTTATCGAATCTGTTCCTGCGCCGCATAGAGGATAAGGAGGGCGGAGAGAAGGTGCTCTGCGCCAAGACCGGTTATGTGGTGCAGTCAGGACATTGTGCGGCAAGCTATGCGGTCGATGCGGACGGCAGAGGCTATGTCTGCGTCACGGCCAATGCCAACAGCAAATGGAGGCCGGTGGAAGACCATGCCAAATTGTACCGGCTGTACAGCGGCCTGTAAAGCTTGGCAGCCATGCCATTCATAAGTTGTCGGATTGCATATGATTGACAAAAATATTTGTTATTCCCGACAACTTATTTCATGTCGGGCGTCCGCCCTATAGAAATGATTGTACAAAATGCCCTTAGTGAGCAAGCTCCCACGGTCATTTCGAACAATCATTTCTGCATGGCTGAACTGCTGATTCCAGAATATTATATTTGCGTATATTCGTTATAAATGTTAAGATAGAAAATATATATGTTAAAATTGTGTTACTAAATATTACGAAAACAGAAAGAAACGCTATAAAGGACAATAGAAATCATGGATTTGTTTGAATACATGCGGAGCGCGAATCAGGAGAAGGAGTCGCCTCTTGCGGCAAGGATGCGTCCGTCCACATTAGACGAGGTGGTGGGACAGCAGCATATTATCGGCAAAGATAAGCTGCTGTATCGGGCAATTCAGGCGGACAGGCTCAGTTCGATTATCTTCTATGGCCCTCCGGGCACGGGCAAAACCACGCTTGCCAGAGTCATTGCGAATACCACCAGTGCGGATTTTAACCAGATCAACGCCACGTCGACCGGTAAAAAGGATATGGAGGAAGTGGTGGAGAAGGCGAAGAATCTGAGAGGTATGTACGGTAAGAAGACGATTCTGTTTATCGATGAGATTCACCGCTTCAATAAAGGACAGCAGGACTATTTGCTGCCGTTCGTGGAGGACGGCACGTTGACTTTGATCGGTGCTACTACGGAGAACCCTTATTTTGAAGTAAACGGGGCGCTTATTTCCAGATCCATTATTTTTGAATTACGGCCGTTATCCAAAGAAGCGGTCAAAGAACTGATCATACGGGCGGTCTATGATAAGGAAAAAGGGATGGGCGCTTATGATGCCGTGATAGACGAGGAAGCGGTGGAGTTTCTGGCGGAGTTGTCCGGCGGAGACGCCAGACATGCGCTGAACGCAGTGGAGCTTGGCGTTATGACGACGAACCGCAGCGAAGACGGTAAGATTCATCTGACGCTTAAGGTTGCGCAGGAGTGCATTCAGAAGAGGGTGCTCAGATACGATAAGACCGGGGACAACCATTATGACACGGTATCCGCGTTTATAAAGAGCATGCGTGGTTCTGATCCGGATGCGGCGGTCTATTATTTGAGCCGTATGCTGTATGCGGGGGAGAGCGTTACTTTTATTGCGCGCCGTATTATGATCTGTGCGGCGGAGGATGTAGGGAACGCGGATCCGATGGCGCTTACGGTGGCGGTCAGCGCGTCTCTGGCTGTGGAGAGAGTCGGTATGCCGGAAGCGCAGATTATTCTGTCGCAGGCGGTGACATATGTAGCGTGCGCGCCGAAGAGCAACGCGGCGTGCGAAGCTGTTTTTGCCGCACAGCGGGAAGTGGAGCACAGCGGCGATCTGCCGATTCCCGTGCATTTGCAGGACGCTCATTACAAAGGAGCGGCTAAGCTGGGACACGGTACCGGTTATAAATATGCCCACGATTATCCGAATCACTACGTGGAACAGCAGTATTTGCCGGATGAATTGACTGGCATGGAATTCTATACGCCTACGGGCAACGGCCATGAAGCCGAGATCAGAGAATATATGAAATGGATAAAGGAAGAAGCGGCTCATAATGAGAAATGATAAAAGAGACACTCCCAGGAAAAAGAAGAAAAAAAGAGTCATCGACCGTCAGAAGGTTGCTGAGAATAAGAAGAAAGCCAAAGCAAAGAAAGTACGGCTGAAAAAGCAGCTGCGGGAAGAGAAGGCACGGATCAAAGCGGAAAAGCAAAAGGGACAGGTGCTGGAAGAATCCGTGACAGTGGAATCATCAGTGACCATCAATGAAAAAGGCGCTGTGGAACGCACCATTACGGTGGAAGAGAAGTATACCATCGAAGAGAAGCAGGAGCAGGAGAAGAAACCTGTCAATAAGAAGAAGGTCGGCATTATCATTGCGGCCTGCGTGACCGGCGCGGCGATCATCGGTACAGGCAGCGGGCTGGGAATCCACTATTATCTTTCGCAGAAAGCGATGGAGAATGCGGCGGTGGAAGCAATGGTACATACGGAAGCCGTAGAACTTGCGGAATACAGCAAGACACAGCACAGAAAAGACAGTGTGAGACAGAATGCCGGTAAAGATACGACGCAGGCGTTAGTAGACGCGGCACGTTATATGATAGAAGGTATCAATAACAGGCCGCCGGAGGTCGAACTGACGCAGGACAACGCGGAGGATTTCGCCAGAATAGAGAGCTGCGTCATCAACACGGAAACAGGCAAGGTGGACGTCAGGATGGCGGCAGACGGCGTAGCGATCAGTGACGACGGTTATTATTATCTGTTTGAAGAAAAGAGCTATGAAACCGGACTGACGAGTGATGAGTATATTGTGGAAGAGCAGAAGGATGTTGATTTGACTTTCTCAGTCAATCTTAATTACAACACAGTAAGCTCCAGATTGTTCTCCAAATTCGTGGTGGCAGTCAAGAAAGACGGCAAATTCATGGCGATCAGCAAGCCGCGCTACATTACGAATCCTGAGGCGATTGCCAAGTATAGTCCCTCTTTTGGCAGTACGACATCCAAGAAGGGACTTCTGGTAGATCCCGAGAAGCTGAAAAGCTCCGAACTGGATGATCTGGGTGTGAAGCATGCGGCGTACAATATTCCGCTCAGCAGAATATTGGGGAATACAACGAATGCATATTATCCGACGGTATATTATACGTACAATGGCAGGAGTTATGCTTTCAATGGTCAGATCGTGGCGGAGTACGACTATGTTTTCTCCACACTGACGAACAAAGGCATTACCACAACAGCTATTATTTTAAACGATATGAGTCCGGGGTACATGGAGCTGATTCATCCGAAAGCCAGAAGCGGCGGCAGCGCGCCTTATTATGCTTTTAACGCGACGGATGAGGCGGGAACGGAATATATTGCTGCAGTTGCGTCCTTCCTCGCGAGCCGTTATTCCGGCAGCGGTCACGGCAAGGTCATGAACTGGGTCATCGGAAATGAGATCAATGCCAGAAAAGAATGGAACTATATTGAATATATGGATACGGACAGCTACGTAGAAGAATACGGAAAGGCATTTCGTATTTTCTACAACGCGATTTTAAGTATCAATGGAAACGCCAGAGTCTATATTTCTCTGGACCAGCAGTGGGGCAAGAGCCTGTATTCCAGTAATGGATACGGTTCGAAGGAAATTCTGGACAGCTTTAACCAGTATATTGCGGAATACGGAAATATTGACTGGGGTGTGGCGCAGCATCCGTACAATTATCCGCTGACAAGCGCCAAAGCGTGGAGCACCAGCGGCAAGGCAGGCTCCTATATACTGAACTCGGAGACGACGCCTGTGCTTTCCATACGGAATATTCATGTGCTGACGGATTATTTACAGAAGGAAGAATATCTGACGGAAGACGGGGAAGTAAGACACGTGATCCTAAGCGAGATGGGATATACGTCCTCGGCGGGACAGGACCTGCAGGCGGCGTCCTTTGTATATGCGTATAAGATCATAGAAGCCAATCAATATATAGACAGTATGCTGTTTTCCAGACAGACGGACGCGGCGTCGGAGGTGGCCCAGGGGCTGGCGCTGGGAATCAGTACCCAGGGGGGCAGCCGGAAATCCATCTATAACGCGTTTAAGTACGTGGATACGGCGGAATCCGCGAAATATACGGATTTCGCGCTCAAGGTGATTGGAATATCGAGCTGGAGCGAAGTGATATCGAAACATTAAGAAGGATTCAGAACAACCGGCTGATCAGATACTGATAGATTTCCTGGTTGTTCTTATGCCAGTTGGCGCAGATGGCGGAGGCGGTATCTTCGTCGGGGACAGATAAGGTAACCTCGACGACGGTAACGCCTTTTTCTTTGGCGGCCAGGCGGGCTTCGTATTCGCCGGAAGAAGTCTTATTATAGTCTGCGAGAATAGAGACTTCATTGCGCATTTCCAGTTCGTGATCGCGCAGAAAGGAATCGATTTCATGACGGATGGACGCATTGATACGGTTGCGGAAGAATGAAAGCGTCTCCCGGCCTTCTTCCGTTATCTTCAAATAAGTGCGGTTGCGGCTGGACTCGGCAATTACAAGCTCCGCATCGATTAATTCAGCGGTAGCCTGCTGCAGAGTCAGGAAGTTAGTGTATTCCCGCTCCAATATGAAATCGCTTACCTGCGCCTTGGTCAGAGGGAACGTAACACGATCCAGCATATAGAGTATGATTAATTTGTAGAGAGTCAATGGATCCCGCGTCATAAAAACCTCTTTCTAAATGATGATGTCTCATTGCTTCGATATTTGGCGGCCCTGACGGGAACCGCGTTCTTTCATCCGGCGATGCAGACTGTTGAGTACGTCGCGCTTGTTCAGACTCCACAGCGGAGCCAGCAGCAGATCTTTTGGGCCGTCTCCGGTCAGACGGTGAATTACCGTCTGAGGGCTAAGATGCTCCAGACAGTCGATGACCAGATCCAGATAAGCATCTTTGGTAAGCGGCGCATAAGCTCCGGCGACATAGACAGACGCCATATCAGTTCCCTTTAATATATGTAACAATTGTAATTTAATTCCCCATATGCCCAGGGCGTTGAGATGGGAAATGGTAGATAACACGTGTTCTTTGGTTTCGCCCGGCAAGCCCAGAATCACATGGGCGACTACCGGAATACCGGCGTGGCGCAACCTCATGACACAGTTGTCAAAAATATCCAAGGAATATCCGCGCCTGATAAACAGGGCTGTTTCTTCATGAATTGTCTGCAGACCCAATTCAATCCAGACAAACTTGTCAGGAAATTTGGCCTTGATATTGACCAGTAGAGTCATAATATCGTCCGGGATGCAGTCGGGTCTGGTGGCAATGGAGATACCGGCCACGGAGGGTTCCGACAAGGCTTCCTCGTATATCTTCTGCAGATAAGGAAGAGGGCCGTAAGTATTGGTGTACGCCTGAAAGTAGGCGATATAACGCTGCCCTGTACGCTTATGCCGGAAGAGCGCCTTTCCGGCGGCGATCTGATCGGCAATGGAAGGGTATTCGTTCATATTGACAGCGAAGTCGCCGCTTCCGCCCGCGCTGCAGAAGATACAGCCGCCGATGCCGAGCGTGCCGTCCCTGTTAGGACAGCTTAGCCCGGCATTTAAGGCAATTTTATATAATTTTTCGCCGTAAGTATTCTTACAATAGGCATCCAGAGAGTAGTAGGGCCTGCCCTGCCAGTTTTCCAGCGTCATATTGATCATCCGATTTAAATAAATTAAAATAAAAACATGTGTTATATTATCGCTTGATATGAGATTTAACGGCTTGCGCCACTACTTCTGCAACCTTCGGGTTAAATGCCTCCGGCATGATGTTGTCTTCATTCAGTTCTTCATCCGGTACCAGTCCGGCAATGGCATGAGCGGCGGCGAGCTTCATTTCTTCCGTGATCTGTACCGCACGGCCCTCCAGCGCGCCCTTGAAAATACCGGGAAACGCAACGACATTGTTGACCTGGTTGGGGAAGTCTGAACGGCCTGTGCCGACGACTCTGGCCCCTGCGGCTTTGGCGGCGTCCGGCATGATTTCGGGTACCGGATTGGCCATGGCGAACAGAATGGAATCCCTGTTCATGGAAGATACCATATCGGGTGTTACTATATTGGGAGCGGATACGCCGACGAAGATATCGGCGCCTTTCAGGGCATCTGCCAAAGTTCCCTTTTCATTGTTCGGATTAGTCATATCTGCCATTTTCTGCTGCATCCAGTTAAGACCTTCTGTTTCTTTGCCGATAATCCCTACTTTGTCGCACATGATGACATTTGTGAAACCGTAGGTCAACAGCAGTTTGGTGATGGCGACACCCGCGCTGCCAGCGCCGTTTACGACTACCTTACAGTCTTCTTTCTGTTTGTGAACGACCTTGAGGCTGTTGATGATACCGGCGAGTACGACGATGGCTGTGCCGTGCTGGTCATCGTGAAAGACCGGGATGTTAAGAATTTCTTTCAGCCTTTCTTCTATTTCGAAGCAGCGGGGAGCGCTGATGTCTTCTAAGTTGATGCCGCCGAAGCCCGGCGCCAGATAGGTGACCGCTTTGATAATTTCCTCGGTGTCCTGCGTGTCCAGACAGATAGGAACAGCGTTGACGCCGCCGAATTCTTTGAATAAGACAGCCTTGCCTTCCATAACAGGCATTGCGGCGTAGGGACCTATGTTGCCCAGTCCAAGGACCGCGCTGCCGTCTGAAACGACCGCTACCGTGTTGGATTTCCAGGTATAGGTATAAGCAACTTCCGGATCCTGCGCAATCACCTTGCAGGGTTCGGCAACGCCCGGTGTATAGGCGCAGGCCAAATCCTCCCGGGTTTTCACGGGGGTCTTGGAAACGGTCTCTAACTTGCCGTTCCACTGCCTGTGTAATTCCAGTGCTTTTTCATTTGTTGTCATGGGAATACCTCGTTTCTTTCATAATTATAAATATGTGTATAATGTATACTTGTTATATATGGCATATTATTATGGTTCTGATATATTTTAATATATTTTTTCTCTGAGTTCCATCATATATTATTTGGCTTTCCTCTGCAATATCCACTTACCGCTTTTTCACCTTTTCACACTTACCGCTTTTGCGCTTTTGTATACTTACTGCTTTTGCACTTTTGCACACTTAACTCTTTTTTACTTTTGCCGTTTTGCCTTCTTTTTGCCTTCTTTTTTATAAAAAACACTTTTTATTTCAAAAGATGTGTTGTATAATAATCAAATACATAGCGTATTATTTTCTAAGTCATATCAGGTAAAAACCCCTAGACGAAAGATTGAGAAGGAATCATGGCTGCAGTATACGGTGAAACGACGGTAAACCGGTGCGTGAAAGCGCAGGAACGGATGTCAGTATAAAGTGATAAGATGAAAATACGGGAGGAATTTATGAGAGAAAAGTATGAATCATTAGCGCTTGCCGATCTGAAGGAGATTGCAAAGGCGAGAGGAATTAAGGGAATTTCTACGATGAAGAAAGCGGCGATCGTGGAAGCGATGCTTGCCGAGGATGAGAAAGACAAAGCGGCAGGCAGGGAAGTAGCGGTGAAATCCGTAGTGCCGGCACAGGATGGCGCGGATGCGTCTGATCATACAGGAACAAAACGCGGCGCGGCGGCACTGCGCGGTACAGAAATACAGAGCGGCGCGGCAACACAGCGCGGCAGAGAAATACAGGGCGATGCTGGTACACAGCGCGGCGCGGGAACACAGAGCAATGCAGCCACGCAGCGCGGCGCGGGAGCGCAGAGTACAGGACAGCCGGTTCCGGGAAGGAAGTTCGAGCCTGCTGCGGCAGGGGAGGAAGAGAAATATCCGGCGGAATTGGACAGCGGCGTGACTGCCAGCGGAATTCTTGAGGTCATGAGCGACGGATTCGGCTTTATCCGATGTGAGAACTATCTGCCCGGCGAAAATGACGTCTATGTGGCGCCCAGCCAGATTCGCCGATTCGGACTTAAGACGGGCGATATTCTGGAAGGCAATACGAGAATCAAGACGCAGAATGAGAAATTCAGCGCATTATTATATGTCAAATCCATCAACGGATACAGTCCGGAGGTGGCAATGCGTCGTCCGAACTTCGAAGATTTGACGCCGATTTTTCCGAATAAGAGGCTGAAGCTTGAGACGCCCGGCGCGTCGGTTGCCATGCGCATCATGGATCTTATGAGTCCTGTCGGGAAGGGGCAGAGAGGTATGATCGTATCCCCGCCTAAGGCCGGTAAGACTACCTTATTAAAAGAAGTGGCAAAGTCCATTACCAAAACAGCTCCGGATTCCCATCTGATCATTTTGCTGATCGATGAGCGTCCCGAGGAAGTAACGGATATTAAGGAAGCGATTGCAGGACCTAATGTGGAGGTGATCTATTCTACCTTTGATGAACTGCCGGAGCATCATAAGCGGGTGTCGGAAATGGTGATCGAGCGTGCGAAACGGCTCGTGGAGCATGGTAAGGACGTTGTGATCCTGTTAGACAGCATCACCCGTCTGACCAGAGCCTATAATCTGGTAGTTCCGCCCAGCGGACGTACCTTATCGGGCGGTCTTGACCCGGCATCTCTGCATATGCCCAAGCGTTTCTTCGGCGCGGCGCGTAATATGAGAGAAGGCGGCAGCCTGACGATCCTTGCTACGGCGCTTGTGGAGACGGGCAGCAAAATGGACGATGTGGTTTATGAAGAGTTTAAGGGTACCGGCAACATGGAGATCGTGCTTGACCGTAAGCTGTCGGAGAAGAGAGTATTTCCGGCAATCGATATTCCCAAATCGAGCACCAGACGAGAGGATCTGCTCTTAGCGCCGGAGGAATTGGAAGCGATCAACATCATCCGTAAGGCGCTGAACGGACAGAAGCCTGATGAAGCGGTGGAGAGACTGTTAGACATGTTCTCCAAAACGAGAAATAATTTTGAGTTCGTAAATATGGTCAAAAAAATGAAATTTATCTAGACTTCTTATAAAAAAGGACTTGCATACCCGTATTTCCTATGCTACAATGTAAAAGCTGTCGGTTTAAGACGGCGTGGGATGAGAAGTTTACAGTGACGGTAACGTCTATTTACTTTTGAGTTTAGAAGAGGTGAAAGAGATGAGAGAAGGAATCCATCCTGAATATTATCAGGCAACAGTAACATGCAACTGCGGTAACACATTCGTGACAGGTTCTACCAAGCCGGAAATTCACGTAGAGGTTTGCTCCAAGTGCCATTCGTTCTACACAGGACAGCAGAAAGCGGCACAGGCTCGCGGACGTATTGATAAGTTCAATAAGAAGTACGGTGTGGAAAGCAAATAAGAGCGATAGAAAAAGGTTGAGGTGAAGATCTCAACCTTTTCTTGCATATGGCGCAGACACACGGCAAATCCTTCGGATACAGAAACGACAGAAAGCGGACGGCAGATGCGATACGGATAAGCCGGCGGCAGTCCGCGGGAAAGATATGGTTGGTTTACAATGGGTAAAAAGAAAGAAATGAAATATTCCGGCATCGGCGGACAGGCTGTGCTGGAAGGCATTATGATGAAAAATAAAGATCAGTACGCCGTGGCGGTCAGGAAGCCGGACGGAGAGATCGAGGTGGAAGTGGAGCACTATGTGGGAATCATGCACGGCAGCAAGCTGATGGGGATTCCTTTTGTCAGAGGCATCTTCCAGTTTCTGGATTCCCTGATTCTGGGAATGCGGAGTCTGAACTTCTCAGCCTCCTTTTATGAGGATGAAGAGGCGCAGGAGACGGCGGCTGATAAGATGTTCCATAAATTATTCAAGGATAAGGCGGAGAAGGTGTTCAGCGGCATTGTGATGGCGCTGTCACTGGTGCTTGCTGTCGGTATCTTCATGGTTCTGCCTTATTTCGTCACATCACTTTTCGAAGAATATATCAGAAGCGCGTCTTTTATGGCGATCATAGAAGGGGTACTGCGTATCGTGATCTTCGTGGGATATGTGCTGTGCATCTCGCTGATGAAGGATATCAGAAGGGTGTATATGTATCACGGGGCGGAGCATAAGTGCATTAACTGCATTGAGAAGGGGCGGCCGCTGACGGTCAAAAATGTCATGCGAAGCTCCAAGCAGCATAAACGGTGCGGCACCAGTTTCCTGCTCTTCGTGATGTTAGTCAGTGTGATTCTGTTCTTCTTTATCCGCGTGGAGAATCCGGTCTACCGCGTGCTGATTCGTATCGCGCTGATTCCGGTGATTGCGGGTATTTCCTATGAGATCATCCGGCTGGCGGGCAAAAGCAATAATATTCTTGTGAGAATCATTTCCGCACCGGGCATGTGGCTGCAGAGACTGACGACCAGAGAACCGGACGAGAGCATGGTGGAGGTTGCTATTGCAGCGGTGGAAGCCGTGTTTGACTGGAAAGCGTATCTGTATGAAGCGTTCGGGTATGAAATAGATGATTCCTGGCTGAAGGATGAACCGGAGGAAGAGACGGAAGAAGAGATGGGAAAGGCATCGGCGGAAGCGTCATCGGAGAAGGCCGACAGCGGACAGCGCTGATTCTGCAAGGTTTGTGATGCGGCAGGCATCATGGAGTGATTTATGGAAAATAATGATAGAATAACGTATCAGGCACTGTATCAGCAGGGCGTGCAGTTCCTGCGGACGCAGAGGATTGAAGAGGCGGCTCTGGACGCCAGGCTGCTGCTGGAATTCGTCTGCGGTACAGACAGGAATACGCTGCTTGTCCACGGGGACAGGGAGATTTCCATAGAGGAAGAGAAACGCTACCGTCTTTTGTTAGAGAAACGAGGGCGGCATATACCGCTCCAGCATCTGACGGGAGTGCAGGATTTTATGGGACTGACTTTTGCAGTCAATGAAAATGTGCTGATTCCCCGGCAGGATACGGAAATCCTGGTAGAAGAGGTAATGAAGAATCTCCATGATGGGATGCGGATTCTGGATATGTGCACCGGTTCCGGCTGCATTCTGCTAAGCCTGCTGCAGTATTCCAACGACTGCGTCGGCGTGGGAGTGGATTTGTCAGCCGAGGCGCTGGCGGTTGCCAAGGCTAATTATACAAGGCTGCGGGAAGATAAGCCGGAGATGGATGCGGTTTTCCTGCGGGGGAATCTGTTTGAGTCACTGGCAGCAGGAGATGAGACGGAAGCGCCTGCCGGGGCAGGCAGCGATGTTTCCGGAAGATTCGACATCATAGTCTCCAACCCGCCCTATATCAGAACGGATGTAATCCATACTCTGATGCCGGAGGTGCGGGAATACGAGCCGCTTCTGGCGCTGGACGGCAGAGCGGACGGCCTATATTTCTACAGGGAGATTACGAAGCAGGCGAAGGCGTACTTAAGCCGCGGCGGGATGCTCTATTATGAAATCGGCTGCGATCAGGCGGCGGAAGTGAAGGAAATCCTGCAAAAAGAAGGATACCGGGACGTCAAAGTGGTAAAGGACTATGCAGGACTTGACCGCGTGGTGTACGGCGTGTATTATTAGAAATGATTTTGAGGAAAGAAAGTATAGTGAGGGAATTATGTTTGATAAATTAGACGACCTGCTCAGGAAATTTGAGGAAATCATGAATGAATTGAGCGAGCCTACCGTGGCGGAGAATCAGGAGCGTTTCCGCGCGCTGATGAAAGAACAGAGCAATTTGACCCCTATAGTCAATGCTTATAAAGAATATAAAAAGTGCAATCAGGATATTGAAGACTCCCTGATGATGTTAAACGAGGAATCTGACCCTGATATGAAGGAAATGCTGAAGGAAGAGCTTTCTACGGCGAAGAAGCGGGTGGAAGAGCTGGAGCATGAGCTTAAGATTCTGCTTCTGCCCAAGGATCCCAATGATGATAAGAACGTTATCGTGGAGATTCGTGCCGGAGCGGGCGGCGACGAGGCAGCCCTTTTTGCGGCGGAGATTTATCGTATGTACGTCCATTATGCGGAGAGCCGCCGTTGGAAGGTGGAGACCATGGAAGTGGAGGAAATCGGTATCGGCGGCATGAAGAGCGTGACCTTCATGGTAACCGGACAGGGCGCGTATTCTGTGCTGAAATATGAAAGCGGCGTGCACCGTGTACAGCGTGTGCCGGAGACAGAGTCGGGCGGACGTATTCATACTTCTACGATCAGCGTAGCGGTTATGCCGGAGGTGGATGACGATATAGATATCGTTATTGAAGATAAAGATATACGAATAGATGTAATGAGAGCGTCCGGTAACGGAGGTCAGTGCGTTAATACCACGGACTCTGCGGTGCGTCTGACCCACTATCCTTCCGGTATCGTGGTATACAGCCAGACCGAGAAGTCCCAGATTCAGAACAAGGCCAAGGCCTTCGCCCTGCTGAAAGCGAAGCTCTACGATATCGAGCAGCAGCAGCGTCATGACGCGGAGGCGGAAATGCGCAGGAGCCAGATCGGTACAGGCGACCGCTCCGAGAAGATCAGAACCTATAATTTCCCTCAGGGACGAGTTACCGATCACCGCATCAACCTGACGCTGTATAAGCTGGATAAAGTCATGAACGGCGATATTCAGGAGATATTGGACGCGTGCATTGCGGCAGACCAGGCGGCAAAACTCGCTAAGATGAATGAATAAGCTATGAGTGCGGAATAAAAATGAAGAGCCGGAATCTTATCTGCAAAAGATTCCGGCTCTCTTCTGATTCTGTAACAATGCAAATGCGTAATCCTGAACTGAAACAATTACTCTATCACGTCTATTTGCTGGACATTGGGGATCTCTTTGCCGTCCTTAAGACCATATTGTTCTACCTTAGACTTGGCAATATGATCCATATAGCGTATTTCCAGATGATCTCCAACAGCCAATGATGAAAAATCAATCCGGTTACCATTAGAATCGTTAATAGAGATACTATCATTCTTTGTAATGATATATTGACCTCTCATACCGGCGTCATTTTGCGGAAAGCCCTGTATTGTTAAGGAAGAGTCATTAACGGACGAAATTTCCCCTTCAAACAGAAGAATATATTCTACTTTTCTTCCATGATATATGACGAATAATAATGAGGCGAGTAAGAAAAAAATGATCCCAATCAATACATATTTTTTTGTTTTCATCAAATATCTCTCCTAGTATAATCAACAATAATGCCATTGCTTCATAAGCTCTTGGCAGGTTCGTTTATTTCTCCGTGTGAAGCTGTCTACATTATACTTTATTCCTGTGCATATAAACAAGTACGAAATGCGTGAAGCCGGTCACTTTTCATCTGCCCTTCTCTTCCATGCTGATTTCGTATATAATATTAGTATTATAAATTCGTGTAAAAATCAGTATGAAGATCAGGAGTATGGTTACGGAGGCATCAATGGAGAAGATTGCTTTTCAAAGCTATTTTGATTATATCCATTTTGCAAAGGAATGTGTATGTGGAAAGGTGTATCCTCTTTCTATTGCGGAAGGTTATCAGCAGGGAGACATCTTTGTGAAATCTGGAGTAGATTGCAATACGGTTTTATTCTGGCATTATAGTGGATTTGCTTTTATTGCAGGAGCGTACGACGAAAGCTTTCTGGGAGCGGTTTATGAGCAGTTCATAGAGAAGAACACGGATAACAGGAGATTTGTTTTGTTTTCTGATGGGAAGTGCATTGCGGATTATTTTTGCAGGAAAGCGAATACAGATACTGAGCGCAGATATTTTTTTGAATATAGGAATGAAAACCGGGATATACATTACAAAGTACCTCATCATTATGAACTAAGGGAGATTGACGTGGAACTTCTTAGCAAAATGGAAGGAAGAATTACACCGTATTTTTCCTGGGACTGTTCAGAAGCGTTTCTTGAAAAAGGGAAAGGGTATTGTCTGATCAGCGGAGATGATATTGCCGCGTGGGCATTTTCTGCTGCTGTAAGTGATGGGGAGATTGATATCGGGGTGGAAGTTTGTGAAAAATATCGGCACAGGGGTTTGGCCACAGTGGTTGCAAAGGCCATGATTCAATATATTTTATCTGCAAATAAGGTTCCCGTATGGGCTTGTCATTGTCAGAATATTGCATCCGCAGCACTAGCCGGGAAATTGGGATTTATTAAAACAGGCGAATGTTCTGTTATAAAAAGGAGAGAACCGCAGCATGATTAGAACAGCCAAACCACAGGATATACCGCGCATCGCAGAAATCATGATCTTTGGCAAAAGAGTCGCCTATAGACCGATCTTTCAGGACGATTTTGTGTCCTTTAATGAAATGAGGGTGATTGACGTTATTGAGAAGTATAATAACGATCCGGCATGCTTAAAGGGGATGCTTGTTTATGATGACGGTATTGTGAAAGGCGTTCTGGGCAGGAAGCTGGAGAAGGAAACAGTGGAGCTTACCGATTTCTATGTGGAGCCCTTTTTCAAGGGACAGGGGGTGGGAACTAAGCTGATTCAGTACGCCATAGCACAAGCCAGGGAAACAGGCAGAGAGCGGATGTTTCTGTGGGTGCTTGAAGAGAATACACCGGCCAGGAAATTTTATGAAGCCAATGGATTCATAAACAGCAAAGAGACTCGTCTGGTGGAAGGAACGGAGAAAACGGATATGCGGTATGAACTTGTTATTTGCCCGGAGAGCAAAGAGAAGCTTTGCGAACGATCCGACTTTGAGAAGGAGTGATAAAACCGATGATTCTATACTTAATACGGCACGGAGAGACAGATCTGAACAAACAGAAGCGTCTGCAGGGGCAGACGGATATCCCTTTGAACGAATACGGCAGAGAGCTGGCAAGGATAACAGGACGGGCCTTGCGGGAGGTTAAGTTTGACGCGGTATTTTCGTCGCCTCTTTACCGGGCTGTGGAGACGGCGGAGATTATTATGGGGAACAGGGACTGCCCCTTTTATACGGATGAGCGGATACAGGAAATCAGCTTCGGGGATTATGAAGGGATGTCTTACAAAGGCACGGCGGGCGCAGAAGAGATACCCTGTGTGCCGGATGCGGATTTCCTGAATTTTTTTCGGGCGCCGGAACTGTATGTAACGCCGCCAAACGGGGAAAGCTTTAAAGAAGTAATTGCGCGGACGGGAGATTTTTACAGGGAATTAACGCATAATCCCCTGTACCGGGAGCGTACGGTTCTGATTTCTACCCACGGCTGTGCGTTAAAAGCGCTGCTTGCCAATATGCGGCCTACCAAAATCCGGGATTTCTGGGGTGAGGGTGTGCACAGGAACTGTGCCGTGACGATTGTCTGCGTGACGGATGACAGGGCCGAAATTCTGGAAGAAGGGAAGGTATACTATTAATGCAGACACACGAGCCGGGCCGCATCAGAGTGAACAGGACAAACGTATTTTTGGATTAAGCATCTATTGGTGCAAACGTTATCTTGCATAAAAGTGCATTTTATTATAAGATAGAAGATATACATACGAAAAGGAGAGGGAATATGGAAAACAAAAATCAATTCAAGCCCTATATTCCGGCTGAGAAGGTGACCCCTGAGTTTACGGTAACGTCGATGGTTATGGGTATTCTTCTGGCTGTAATATTCGGCGCGGCGAATGCTTATCTGGGTCTGAGGGTAGGTATGACGGTGTCGGCATCTATTCCGGCTGCAGTGATCGCAATGGGCGTAATCCGTGTGGTTATGCGCAAAAATTCTATTTTAGAGAGTAATATGGTACAGACAGTAGGGTCTGCGGGAGAGTCGCTGGCTGCGGGAGCGATTTTTACGCTTCCTGCGCTTTTCTTATGGGCGGCAGAGGGCAGGATGGACAAGCCGGGCATTATTGAGATCACCCTGATCGCATTGTTGGGCGGCCTGCTGGGCGTACTTTTCATGGTACCCCTCAGAAACGCGCTGATTGTGAAGGAACACGGTGTTCTGCCTTATCCCGAAGGAACGGCATGCGCCGAGGTACTTCTTGCCGGAGAAGAGGGCGGAGCAAACGCTTCTACCGTATTCGCCGGTATGGGACTGGCGGCAGTCTTTAAATTCGTGATTGACGGTATTAAACTGGTGCCCAGCGAGATTTCTGTACGTGTAAAGGGATATGCGGGAGAACTTGGTACGCAGATTTATCCGGCTGTTATGAGTGTGGGCTATATCTGCGGCCCGAAGATTTCTTCTTATATGTTCGCCGGCGGTCTGGTGAGCTGGCTGGTGCTGATTCCGGGTATCGTGCTGTTTGGTGAGAACCTGACGCTTTATCCGGGTACGGCTCCTATCGGAGAGATGTACGCGGCAGGCGGCGCCAGTGCGATCTGGGGCAGCTATATCCGCTATATCGGTGCGGGAGCATTGGCGGCAGGCGGTATTATCAGTTTGATTAAGTCATTGCCGCTTATCGTGCGTACCTTCCGCGACGCTGTCAAAAGTATGAAGGGCGGCATGGGAAGCGGTTCGGAACGTACGGCGCAGGATCTTAGCATGAAGGTGATTCTTGTATCGATCGGCGTACTGACGATTCTGGTATGGCTGGTTCCGGCGATCCCGGTAACTTTGCTGGGCGCGATTATTGTAGTAATTTTCGGATTTTTCTTCGCTACGGTATCTTCCCGTATGGTTGGACTGGTAGGAAGCAGTAATAATCCGGTATCCGGTATGGCAATTGCTACGCTGCTGATTGCTACGATTATTCTCAAAATGACAGGGGACAACGGCGTGCACGGTATGCAGGGCGCGATTGCGATCGGTTCCATTATCTGTATCGTAGCGGCGATTGCCGGAGATACGTCACAGGATTTGAAGACGGGCTATCTCTTAGGCGCGACGCCGAAGAAACAGCAGATCGGTGAGCTGGTTGGCGTGACTGCGGCGGCTTTCGCCATCGGCGGCGTGCTGTATCTGCTGGATTCCGCATGGGGATTCGGTACAGAGGAATTGGGAGCGCCTCAGGCTATGCTGATGAAGATGATTATTGAGGGCGTTATGGAGAATAACCTGCCCTGGGCGTTGGTATTTATGGGCGTCTTCCTGGCGATCGCTGTGGAAGTGGTCGGTATTCCGGTACTTCCGTTTGCAATCGGCGTGTATCTGCCGGTACAGTTGAACGCCTGCATCATGGTAGGCGGACTGATTCGTCTTTGTTATGACCGCATGCACAAAGAAGAGAAAGAAAAAGAGCGGATTATCAGCGATGGTATTTTATATTGCTCCGGTATGATTGCCGGGGAAGGACTGGTTGGTATTCTGCTTGCCTTACTGGCGGTATTTGGCGTGGATGCAGTAATTGATCTGTCCGGTAAGCTGAATCTTCCGGCGGCAGCAGCAAATATTGGAAGTCTGGTCGTATTTGCACTGGTTATTCTCTCTGTATTGAAATTCTCCATTTGGAGAAAAAAGAAAGCGTAAGGCGTTATGAAAGATAAGAAGAAAGCAGCTTCAGAGAATTATCTGGAGAGAAAGCCGAAACGTCCGCAGGGTTTGAAATGGTCCGCTGATGCGGAAGGGCTTGTAACGCTGGATATAGAGAATACCGGCATCATGAACCGTATGGCGCAGAAGCTTCTGCACAAACCGAAGGTGACGCACATTCATCTGGACGAAATCGGAAGCTTCGTCTGGCCGCTGATGGACGGTGAGAAGGATATCATAGCGCTGGGGGCTTCCGTGCAGGAGGCGTTCGGTGAGAAAGCTGACCCGTTGTATGAAAGGCTGGCGAAATATTTCCAGATTCTGGACAGCTATCATTTCGTAGAATGGTAGACATAAAATCTATATTTTTATATAGTAAGGCTATTGATTTTTGCCTGTTAATATTGTATGATGAAGTTGCATAAACAGTTATGTAAACTCTAATGACATATTTATGTAATCCATATGTCCGTTTACAAAAGAGCACTGGTGTGCTGTATCGTGCCTTTCCAGGAAGGAGGATACAGCACACTGTTATACTTGCCAACTGGTTATGCCGCGTGTGGAGATATATCTGCGCGCGGATTGACAGGTTAAGAGAAAGGCGTGATTACTATATGAAAAAAGGAGTAATATACAAACTGGGACTGACGGTCTGTCTGGCGCTCAGCGTGCTTATGATTCCGGCGAACCGGCTGACGGTGCGGGCGGAAGAGGTGATCGCAACCGTACAGGGCAGGGTTTTATCGGGAACGACATCCGAACTGTTAAAGCTTCATACGGAAGACGGCGATATGGAGATCAAGCTGGACAGCGGTACAGATACCAGCGAATGTAAAATACTGCTTCCGGATCATACGATAGGAGTCTCTGTTTCACACGGCTCCGACGGTTATCTGCATGCGGTGAAGATCACCGCGCAGGCCCAGACTCAGAAGGTAACGCTGGCTTCTTCTACATCTACCGTGACGGGAACGATAGGCCAGAAGACGAAAGGAGATATCTTATATCTCAATACAGATGCCGGAGAAATGGAGATCAAGCTGGATTCAACAACTGATATGAGCGGATGCTCCGTACTGGTAGCGGACAAGTATTACAGCGTGACCTGTGCCAGAGGTTCTGACGCTTATATGCATGCCGTCACCATTGCGGACATGGTCAAAACATCTGCCGACACAACGGCTTCTTCGACAGCGGCATCAGTTAATACAGGGCTTACGCCTGCACCGTCAGATGCTTCTTCTGTAAAGACGGCATCCGGCTCGGTTACCGGAACGGTATCGGACAAGACGACGGAAACGCTCCTGTATCTGACCACGAATGAAGGAGAAATGCAGTTTGCGATTGAGAATACTACGGACGCAAGGCTCGGCATGGTCCTGACCAAAGGAAATAAACTGGCGGTCTCTTACTATCATGGTTCAGACGGCTATCTGCATGCCGTCAGTATTGTAGGGGTTAAGAATGCTTCGTCGGGAGCGTCGTTCGATACGTCTTCGACCTCTGCGGTGACGGGAACCGTAAACAGTAAATCTTCAGAGGATATACTGTATCTGGATACCCAGTATGGTCTGATGGAACTGAAAATGGATGGAGTGCAGAGTGTAACGAACTGTAAGGTATTAGTCAGCGGCAGGAAGCTCAGCGTGACTTGCGCGAGAGGTTCCGACGCGTATATGCACGCTGTGAATATTACAGGACAGTAAGCGCGGGCGCGCGGCAGCATAGAATACATAATAGGGAGAGCCGAACCGGAATCAGGGTTATGCTCTCCCTTCTTTGTGAAAGAGAAAGATATGGAGATCAGAGACGAATGAAAATGGAATATGCAGATCATAAATTAAGATGCCGCTGGGCGAATCCAAAGAATCCGCTGTATATACGGTATCACGATGAAGAGTGGGGCGTACCGGTTTATGACGACCAGCGTTTGTATGAAATGCTGCTGTTAGAGTCTTTTCAGGCAGGATTATCATGGGAATGTGTGTTGAATAAAAGGGAAGCGTTCCGTAAAGCCTTCGATGGATTTGACATCGATAAAATATGCGGTTATGATGAAACAAGGCTGGAAGCGTTAAGGCAGGATGGAACGATTATCCGCAATCGGCTGAAGCTGCGCGCCGCAGTTGACAACAGCCGGATTTTTAAGGAAATTGCGGCAGAATACGGTTCTTTTGCGGAATATTTATGGAGCTATACGGATCATAAGATTGTCTATGAGAATGATAAAGTCAGTTCACCGTTGTCTGACGCTGTTTCGGGAGATCTGCGCAGACGGGGTATGAAATTCGTGGGTACTACGATTATTTATTCTTATCTACAGGCGGTAGGGGTGATTTATTCTCATGAAGACGGCTGCTTCCTATGCAGGAAAAAATAAGCATTTTGCGCTGGACGAAATTGCGAATGATAATATGGAAAAAGAAATGAAAACTGAAAGGAGAAGAAAATATGGGGCGTATGGAAGAACTTGGTTTTCAGAAGATTTCGGGGGAGAAATTGGGAGATTTGGCGTTCAATCCTTTTGAAAAAATAGGAAAGGAATGGGCTTTGATCACAGCCGGAGATGAGAAGGGATGGAATACCATGACGGTTTCCTGGGGATTCGCCGGCGTTATGTGGGGGAAGAATACGTTTACCACAGTGATCAGGCCGCAGCGTTATACGAAAGAATATGTGGATAAAAATGAGTATTTTACAGTCAGCTTCTATCAGGAAGCGTATCATAAGGCATTAGCGTTCTGCGGTTCCCACAGCGGCAGGGATTGTGATAAGGCAAAGGAAACGGGACTGACGCCGGTAGTGATCGAGGATGCGGAGAGCGCCTACGGTACAGCGTATGCTTTCCGTACGACCGCTTTCGAGCAGGCGGATCTGGTGCTGGTCTGCCGCAAAGCGTATGTGCAGGAGATGAAGCCTGAGTGTTTCGCGGGCGGCGACAACGATGCGAAATGGTATCCAGACAAGGATTATCATGTGCAGTATATCGGGGAGATTGCGGCGGCATACATCAGAGAATGAAAGAGGGAGTGTCATGACGAAGAAACAATTAGCGCTTGCGGTGATAGAAAGACTGAAAGAAGAGTATCCTGATGCGGGGTGTACGCTGGATTATAATGAGGCGTGGAAGCTTCTGGTCAGCGTGAGGCTGGCGGCTCAGTGTACGGATGCCAGAGTGAATGTGGTAGTAGAGAAGCTGTATGAGAAGTTCCCGGATGTTGATGCGCTGGCGGCGGCGCCGGTGGAGGAGATTGAACAGATCGTGCATCCCTGCGGTTTGGGAAACAGTAAGGCGAGAGATATCAGCGCGTGTATGAAGATGCTGAAGGAAGAATACGGCGGAAAGGTGCCGGATGATTTTGACGCGTTATTAAGGCTTCCGGGGGTGGGGCGCAAAAGCGCTAATCTGATCATGGGCGACGTATTCGGCAAGCCTGCGATTGTCACGGATACCCATTGTATCCGCATCTGCAACAGAATCGGTCTGGTAGATAACATCAGGGAGCCGAAGAAGGTGGAGATGGCATTGTGGAAGATTGTTCCGCCGGAAGAAGGAAGCGATCTGTGTCACAGGCTGGTATATCACGGCAGGGCGGTATGTACCGCCCGGACGAAGCCATACTGTGATAAATGTTGTCTTAAGGATATTTGTAAGAGTGCGGGAAAGGATCTGTGATTTGTGTAAGAACCGTCCGGAGAAGGGAAAAAGAAGATGAAGCTTACGATGTTGGGCACTGGCATGGCAATGGTCACGAAGTGCTATAATACCTGTTTTGCGCTGCAGGACCAAGGAGAGACGTTCTTAGTGGACGGCGGCGGAGGCAATACTATATTGAAACGGCTTGAAGAGGCGGAGATCGACTATAAGTCTGTACACCATATTTTTATTACCCATAAGCACATCGACCATATCATGGGGATTGTATGGATGATCCGCAGAATTGGCCAGGGTATCAATAAAGGCGAGTATACGGGAAATGTGACTGTTTACGGACATGATGAAGTGATCGGGATTCTTCGCAACATGGTATTTGCGCTTTTGCAGAATAAGGTCACGAAGCATATTGACAGCAGGATCTGTCTGCGTGTAGTGGAAGATGGGGAGGAAACCGGGATACTGGGCTGTCGGACGGCTTTTTTTGACATACATTCTACGAAGGATAAGCAGTTTGGGTTCAGTATATACTATGACGGAGAACATAAACTGACCTGCTGCGGCGATGAACCATATAATGACTGTAATAGTCAATATGTGGAAAGCAGTACATGGCTGATGCTTGAGGCGTTCTGCATGTATCGGGACGCGGATATTTTCAAACCCTATGAGAAACATCATACTACGGTGAAAGAAGCCTGTGAGCAGGCGGAGAAGCTGAGAATCCCTAATTTGCTCCTGTACCATACGGAAGACAGCCATATAGCGCAGCGTAAAGCGTTGTATACGGCGGAGGGATGTCTGTATTATCACGGAAATCTCTGTGTGCCGGATGATTTGGAAAGCTATGAGTTATGAGAATCATTTCTTTGAAACTGCATTATCGAATTTCGCTTTGGATGCGGCATGCGGCGGCGCTGTCCGTCATTTGACGAAGCTTGGATATACGTTAGATCAGATCGTGGACAGATTGGACTATCCCGCGCCGCGCGCCAAAGTACGCAGGATAATGATGGAGTATCTGTACGAAAGCAGGGTCTTATTGCGGGAGGAACCTTCTGAAGCGCTTCTGGCGGCGCCTGCAGCTTATGTGCAGGAGCAGGACGCGTATGGGAGAAGGAGCATTCGCAGGATAGATGGTGACCGAAGAAGTCAATTTGGAATGACATCCGTGCCGGATTTGTCATCTGTGTCAGATTATGTACAAGAGCGTAAAATACGGCATTCGGAAGACATATTATGGAAAGAGACCAGATATGTTCCGGAACGTGACCGGAAACTGACAGTTGTGTTACATCAGAAGTGCGAAGAAAATGGCGAGATGTACAGCTATATATCCTGTCAATTCGGAAACCTGCAATGCCTGAATAAGCGTCAAAGAGATTATCTGGAAGGACTGTGCTTTGACGCACCAATAGTATATCACAGACTGGATCAGCGTATGAGAGAAATCATCCCGAAGCTGTATGAGGCAGGAGAATATCACGGGAGCGCGTATTTCATCAGAACCAGAGAACGGATGGAACTTTAAAACAAGAAAATAGAAAGCAGAAAAGAGAGAGAAAGCATGAAAGATTATATAGAGTCTCTGTTTCAGTTCATTGACGGCAGCCCCACCTGCTATCAGGCAGTTGACCGGATTGGAAAACGTCTTGCGCAGGCTGGTTACCGGGAATTATCGGAAAAGGAGCCCTGGCAGATTGCGGCAGGAGAAAGGTATTATGTGAAACGGAACGATTCTTCGCTGATTGCCTTTTCCATTCCGAAGCAAAAGGAGACGGAAGCACTGAGCAAAGGATTTCATATCGTGGCGGCGCACAGTGATTCACCCTGTTTTAAATTAAAGGAAAAACCGGAGCTTACCGTGGAGAAGCAATATCTAAAGTGGAATGTGGAGAAATACGGCGGTATGATCCTGTCTTCCTGGCTGGACCGGCCACTGTCCGTTGCCGGCAGGGTCGTGGTGAAAGAACAGGAGAAGATGGTGACTAAGCTAGTCAATATAGAACGGGATGTGGCAGTAATTCCCAATCTGGCAATTCATATGAACCGTGATATGAATAAGGGTGTTGAATATAACCCGCAGATCGATATGCAGCCATGTGTCGGGAGCATTGGAGACCAGGGCGGATATTTGAAGCTGTTGGCAGAAGAAGCCGGTGTGGAGGAACGTGATATTCTGGGGCAGGATATTTTCCTGTATAATAGAGACCGCTGTAAAAGAGTGGGGATAGAAGAAGAGTGGATCTGCGGTCCGAGACTGGATGATCTGGAATGTGTCTATGGGGCGCTGGAGGCTTTGCTCTTAAGCGAAAGCCTGAGCGGGGATTATATCAATATGCTGGCGGTTTTTGATAACGAAGAAGTGGGAAGCGGTACGAAGCAGGGAGCCGACTCGACGTTTCTCAAAGATGTGCTTGCACGCATCCGGTCAGGACTGCACATAGGAGAAGAACATTACCAGTGTATGCTGGCGGACAGTTTCCTGATTTCGGCGGATAACGCGCATGCCGTACACCCCAATCATCCTGAAAAAGCGGATCCGGAGAATAAGCCGTATCTGAATGAAGGAATTGTGATTAAATTTCATGGTTCTCAGCGCTATGCAACCGACGCGTATTCGGCGGCGGTGATGAAGGATATCTGTCATCAGGCACAGGTCCCGTATCAGGTCTATGCGAACCGTTCCGATATCATAGGAGGCAGTACGCTGGGTAATATATTGATGGCACAGGTGTCTGTGAACACGGTAGATATCGGACTGCCGCAGCTTGCCATGCATTCCGCCTGTGAAACGGCAGGGGCGAAGGATATAGAATATCTGATCCGTGCGCTGCAGGCGTTCTATCAAAGATAAGAGCGGGGATGCAGGATACGCTGTGACAGTGTTGCATCAGCGGAATGCAGGATGCGTTGTCACAGCGTTACATCAGCGGAATGCTGAAAGGGCTGCCATTATCTTCCGCGTTGGACAGAAGCTTGTGCGTTCTGTAATAGGTGGGAGTACATCCCAGATATTTTTTAAACAGCTTGTTAAAATAGCTTGTGTTATTAAAACCTACAGAAGAAGCCAGGTCTGCGATGGACATGCATGCGTTTGGCACATCTGACATTTTCCTGGTTGCTTCGAAGATACGGTACTTCATCAGGTATTCGAAGGGCGTCATCTGCAGAGTGCGGGAAAAGCACCGGCAGCATTCGCTCTTGCTGATATGCACGCTGGAGGCTATTTCTTCCAGCGAAATAGGTTCGGCGTGATGCGTTCGGATGTAAAGCATTGCCTGTTTGACACGCTGCTCGTCCAGAGAAGTATGGACGGACGGCGCGGGGGTCGTGTTCATCTGCGGCAGCCGGCTGACCAGCTCCGCCCAGAAACGGCACAAATGTCCCTTTGTGGCGATTTCGTAGCCGAAGGATTTGGTTACATTAGCGGCAATCGCGTCATTTAAAGCGTCGATCATACGCTCGTGCCAGGAATTGTTCTCGTTTAATACCATGACCTTAAATAGCTGGGAATTCTGTATGGGCAGCAGGAAACGCGCATGGAGGGAACTGGCCTTATATCCAAACAAAAACTCCGGGTGAAATACAATAGAATAGAAGGTACAGTTCTTATTGTCCAGAGAGTAGATGGAATGCATCACGTTCTGGTTGATGATAATGCCCTGTCCCGGCTCAATTTTGTAGGTGGAATCATCGGTCGATATCTCTGCCACACCGTCGTTAATAATAATAATTTCCATTTCTTCATGCCAGTGCCATCGGATCCGGTTCATGTAGGATTTGCGCAGATCCAGATAGTAGACGCTGACAGGATAGTCCAGCGTACCGAATTCCTTTTTCTCATACAGATTCTCATAAGTCTCGATCGGATCCTGTCCGGATTCTATTTGTTCTGTTTTCACATCGATGACAGTCAGTGTGTTATCCATAATAGATGCCCTTATCCCTGGTTGTTGTTTTCTTCCTGTGCACAGCGCATTCTGTTTTGATACAGACTGCCTTTCATACAGTCTTCGGTACCATTCGTGCCGTATTATGCGTGGTTTGTGATATTTGTAGAAATATATTAGCATATGATACATGCGGAGTCAAAACAAAAATAGAGAAGAAAACAGGTTGAAAAATTGAGTAAAAACGTAAGAAAAAGCGGAAAACAATGATTTTGCAGGCACAAAGAAAGCAACCGGAAAGTGTGCTCACATAATATACTTATAAAACTATAATAGCGTCGATGGGGATGATAGCATTGGCGGTGGTGTGAAAGTATGGATTCCCAGAAAAACGAAAACCTGTTAAATCTGGCGCTGAACACGCCGGCGGTTCAGCGGGAACAGTCGCTGGAACTGAATGTTGGATATGATACGGAGGAAAAAACCTGGGAGGTAATCGTGAAATATCACGGTTCGCTGCAGGAACTGGCGGCGAGAAGGATTGTCGTGGAGGAATTGATTGCAGGTTATGCAATCTTAACTGTACCGGAATCCGAGATGGCGGTTCTGGCACAAACGGAGCAGATTGAATATGTAGAGAAACCCAAGCGGCTGTTTTTCTCTGATATAGCGGGAAATACGGCTGCCTGCTTTGCGCCGGGCAGTATGCTGTCGCGGCAGTTGACAGGAAAAGGGGTGTTGGTGGCAGTGATTGATTCCGGGGAGCGTGTTATTATAATGTCAAGTTAGTAAGAACCCAATGAAATCAAGGGTTCCCGCTGATTTAGTCCTACGAAAAAATGCCAAATCAAAGGTTATTTTGAGTTAGGATGAGCTCATTTTATAATTCAGAAAACGGAACTTGCATTTATTTAACACGCAGTATTTTTGGTTTTGGCAACAGGCATTTTATGCCTTAAAAACTGAATATTGTAAATTTAGATAGGACTAAATTAGCTTTTGACCAAAGTTTTGGTAACAGTGTTTGCTGTTCTTTGGACTTGCTGACTTAGTCCTACTTTTTTTGCCCGGAAAAGGAGGAGATAGTTTGGCAATGACAAAGCAAGAGTTAATTGAGTTCCTGAATGAACTGGTGGAATTAGCCGGTGAAGAAAACAAGACAAGAGCAGTTTTAGTAAAAGAAAAGTTTATCCGTGACTTTGAAAAAAGTTATGAGTTTGAAAAGGAGGCTGAAAAGGAAATATCATATCTGCCGCCGCATTATATAGCAGCTATGCCGGATGCAGTGCAGGAAGAAATCAGGCAGAAAGTAATAGCGGCACTTACGGAGCATGGTGAGTGTACTCCGGAGAATGTTCAGAGAGCGATGGATTCCAAAATCTACGATTTAAGTGAGCTGATAGACATACGGGAGTATGTAGAGCGTATGGAAGAAGAACAGCGTAAGAAGTCTGAACAGAGCAGGAGGGGCAGCAGATGATAAAGATTATATTAGGATTGGCGGTTATCGCAGTAGTGGTTACATTCTTTGCTCTTGCAAAAGCGGCAGGAATGGCAGACAGAAGATTAGAGGAAATACAGAGGCTCACCGCTGAAAGAGAGGCGGGTGCTGTGTATGGGAATTAACGTAAAGGTACAGAAGTCTCCGAAACCGAGAGATATTGTGACAGCAGAGGCAAGACTGGAGCGAGATTTGAAAAGTTGTATGCGATGCAGATATTTTTACGGTAATAATAGCCAATGTATTGCAAAAAAATGTGTCAAAGAAGAAATGAAAAAGCCGGAAATAAAGGAGGAAGCAAAGAAAAATAAATGCTATGAGTGTCCTTACCCACAGACAGATGGGTATTGCTTCCCTTGTATGAAGGAACTGCTTGGGAAAACATAAGAAAAGAGGTGATTGCTATGGCAAGGTCTAAGCTGACTGTAGAGGAAAGAAAGCAGCGACGGTATGAAAAATCAGAGGAATATAGGAAAAAGGTATTAAGATTTACCTTACAGTTTAATCCGAATACAGATATGGAAGCACGAAATTGGTTTGAGAAAAATGGAAAAAGTGGTGCATATCTGAAACAACTTATAATGAAAGATAAGAAAGAAACAATCCGAGAAACACAGTGGGAGTGTACTTTACGGGGAAAAATCGGATGCAGGCTTGAAAAGATTATGGCAAGAGAGTATGCGGAAGAAATTACAGAGATTATCTACGGAGAGGTTAGTGATGAAATTAAACAATATGATACTTATCCGCATTACAGTAATGATGATGTGAGCAATGCAGTTGAAAGTGTGTTGGTCCGCAGATTAAATAAAAAAATTTGATGCTAAGGAGGATACATTTATGGGTAAACATATTGAAGTAATTGGAATTGACCACGGCTGGTCCGGAATGAAAACGGTAAGTCAGGTATTTACAACCGGAGTAAAGGAGATTACAACGGAGCCTGCATTTTTCAACAACGTGGTGGAATATAACGGTTCTTATTATAAGGTAGGCGGAAAGCGGCTTGAAGTGAGGGAACTGAAAGTAGAAAATGAAAACTTCTACATTCTGACACTTGCGGCAGTGGCAAAGGAACTGAACAGAAGGGGAATGAGAAATGCAGACATTCTCTTATCCGTAGGCTTACCACTGACACGCTTCGGGGCAGAAAAGCAGGATTTCATTGATTATCTGTCAAAGGAAAGGGAGATTACCTTCCGGTTTGACAATGAGCAGTACCGTATCAGAATCGCAAGGGTGTCCGTATTTCCACAGTGCTATGCGGCAGTGGCAGACAGAATGAAGGCTCTGCCGAAAAGGGTGGTTGTGGTGGATATTGGAAGCTGGACCATTGACATCATGCCGATAGAGGAATCTGCACCGAATGAAGCAGAGTGCATTACCATCAGGGAGGGACTGATTAAGTGTATGAGGTCCATCAATGAGGAATGTATGAGACAGTATGGAAAGGAAATTTCCGAGGAGGACATTCAGGAAATCATGCGTACCGGAAAGCACGAAAAACTGCCGGAGAAATACCTGACCATCGTGCAGGAGTGCTTAAAAGCCTATGTTGATAAAATTTACAATATTCTTCTGGAGCATGGATATAATCTTGAGGTAACGGAGCTTGTGTTTGTCGGCGGCGGTGCAAATGTGGTGAAGCGTTTTGGCAGCTATGAGGGAAAAAACATTCAGTATATTGAAGATGTCAGGGCAAATGCCAAAGGCTATGAGTATCTTGGAAAGATTTATCTTTCCACACACAAAAAAGAGTTCGGGGTGGTGTAAATGGGCAGGAGAAAAGAAAACATCGTTTACCACAATATGCGTATGAATCTTGAAAATGAACAGCATCGCAGAATACACAAAATACTGCTGGACTTAAATACGGACGTGCATAAATCAGTCAACCAGTTTCTGATAGATGCAACCGATTCCTATATCAGAAAGCTGGAAGGAAAAGAGCTGACCAATGAAGATACAGGAAAGCAGCAGGAAAGTATTTATGCCACAAAAGAAGATGTGGAAAAAGCGGTAAAGGAAATGAAAGACGAGATTTTAAGGGAAATGATAAGCATACTGGCTTCTTCCATGTTTGCAGGAAAAGTGGTGCAGATGCCGGAGATAAAAACGGTTACTAAAGATCCGGAAGAAAAAGAGGAAGATGCAGTGGACGAAACAATGATGGGGCTTGCTTCATCTTGGGGATAAGAAAGGAGGAACGGTCATGGCAGGAAGAATTTTAAGAAAAACGGGTGTGGTACTGCTTACCATCTTAAAGGGAGTGCTTCATGCGGTACTGATGATACTGAAGCTGCTTGCGGGTGCGGTAAAACTGTTTTTACTTCTGCTTAACTTCGTGGCAAGGATTGTACTGTCTTTCGTTGGAATTTCTGCCAGACCGTAAGGGGAGAACTTATGGAAGATTTACTGTCAAAAATCTATGACAAGGTGGCTTTTTATGAGGAGGACAGCATAAAGCTTGGGAAAGAGTTTGACACCCTTATGACGGAGCTTTTGGAACCGTTAAGGGAAAGCCGGACAGAGGAGGAAGTGGAAGAAATCAGGGAGTTGATTTATCAGGCAGCTTATCCTGCGGAAAAGCATGGATTTTACATCGGTATCCGTTTTTTTGTGGAGGTTCTGTCAGAAATTATGGGAGGAGGTTAAGAAAATGGGAAAGGAGGCGAGGGATATGTGGAGATATGAATTTATCATGGCATACAGAAATGATGCGGCAGCAAAAAGACTCATGGCATATATGAGAAAAATGGATTAAAAAAGGAGAAATCAATGAACCGTATACGGGATCAGCCCCTTTATTCCGATATAAGGAATGAGGAGATAAGGGATATTCCGTAAACAAATAAATACAGTTCCCCACAAGGGACAGTTTACGGAATGAGCCGTCTGTCCCCCGTGGGAGAGAGGACAGGTGGTATTATGAAACGATTTATTATCTTTTTAACCGTATGTACCCTGCTTTTGGCAGGCTGCGGCAAAGAAAAGGAAGATACGGTAACAGAAAACAGGCAGGAGGAAACTGCTTCACAAGTGGAAGAAACGAAAGCTTTAGTGACGGAAAGTGCAGTGACGGCTGCTTTGGAAGCTACGGAAACAGATACAGAGGCAGAAACGAAAGCACCGTCCGAAACTGATGCCCCGTCCGGGGAAAAAGCAGACAGCGAAAGCAGGGCAGGGGAAAGAAAAACAGAGGAGAGTAAGGCAGAAAAGCAGGAAGCAGATACTTCCAAAAATGAGACAAAAAAGCAGACGGAAAACTCTGAGACTGCCACCCCTGAAAAAGAGCAGGAGAAAGAACAGCC
Source organism: Lachnospiraceae bacterium (assembly GCA_017626325.1). GTDB lineage: Bacteria > Bacillota > Clostridia > Lachnospirales > Lachnospiraceae > UBA3282. Next base: position 54,973 of record JAGAIZ010000043.1, read on the forward strand.
TGCTACCGTGACAGAAACGGAAAAAGTGAAAACAGCGGAATATAACCCTAACGAGGTAGTTTCCCTTGCAACAGCAAAAACGAAAGCATATGGCAAGATTTCCATACCGGAGGATTTGGATCAGATGCTTGCTGCCGGAGAGATAACGCAGGCAGAGCATGATGAATACTATCCTTATGACGGAGCAGGATATTACAGTGTCTTTGTAGAAACAGACTTAAACCGGGCAGCTACCACATCGGGCAGGAAGCTCGGTTCGGTAGAGGGCATTGCGGATTATATCGCAGAAATGCTCAGTCTTGAGAGTGGTCCCTATTTCTACATAGAGTACGCAGGTGTCACCTCCACAGGCGGTACGGACTTCTATGAATTTCGGTGTTACCGGGCATAAAAAGAAAATCAAATATGAGGCAAAACAGCAGGCTGATGACAAGCCTGCTGTTTTTTTGCCCGATTTTGAGGAGGAATCAGATTGAAACAGAAATTAAAACGATTTATGGCAGGTTTTTTAGCACTGCTTACGGTCTTTACGACCATGTTTACCAACGGGACGACAGCCTTTGCAGCCAGTGCCAGTGCAAACATTGCCTTCTGGAATGCTTCGGTAAAGGATTCCGGTGAGGTAAGCGAGTTAAAGTCCGGCTATGATCATGGAAAAATCCTTTATGCAGTCATTGACGGTAATGCGGCATACTGCATGAACTTCGGGCTGGCGGCAGACGGCGGTCAGCTTATGAACAGTTATGAAAATGCAAACACGAGCATGAGTGCCGCACAGGAGAAGCTGTTAAGCTACTGCCTGTACTATGGCTATGGCACAAGTAAGGCGGAAGCACCGAGCAATGCCCAGTGTGACAAGTTTATTGCAACACAGGCAATGGTATGGATCATCGTGGGAAACATTTACGGGACTTCGAGTGCGGATTCAGCGGCAAAGAAGCTCTGCAATACGGCTCCGAACCCGTCAGACTCCTATGATTATTACACATCCCTGAAAGAAAAGATCAATGCTTCCTATTATGCAGAAATACCGAGTTTTGCGGCTTCCAGACAGAGCAAGGCTCCGGTATATGAGCTGAAATGGAATGAAACAAATCAGAGATTTGAAACAACCCTTACGGACAGTAACGGGGTGCTTGGAAACTTCTCCATTTCCCTCAGTGGTTATTCCGTTGAAAAGAACGGGAATAAGGTAACGATTTCCAGCAAAGAGGTCAATACAACGGAAACCGTTGCAACAATGGATTCCACAACCGGGGCAGTGGAGACAACATCAAGCTGTGTGTTCTGGCTTACGGACAAATCCGGCTATCAGGAATTTGTTTCCGAAAGACCACAGGCTGATCCAATCCATGCCTATTTCAAGGTCAAAACGGAGAACATCGGTTATGGGGAAATCACAAAGCAGGACGAGGAAAGTGGCGTGAAGTTATCCGGTGCGGTTTACGGTATCTATTCCGACAGCGGCTGCACAAATCTTGTGGATAAGATTACCACCGGGACAGACGGAAAGGCAAAGTCTAAGGCTCTGGCTGCAGGCACTTATTATGTGAAGGAGATTACCGCACCAAAGGGCTATGTCATCAGTGACAAGGTTCATACCTTAACCGTAAAGGCGGGAAAAACAACTTCTTTTACTGCCACCGACAAGGAGCAGCTTGGAGCAATTACCATTTATAAGGAAGGCGAGGTGCTTACCGGATGGAATGGCAGCAACTTCACTTATGAAATGAAAAAGCTTCAGGGTGCAACTTTTAAGGTTACGGCAGGAGCAGACATTTATAAGGCTGACGGAACAAAGGTTTATAACAAGGGTGATCTGGTTGCGGATAATCTTGTGACGGGAACGGACGGAAAGGTACTTCTTACCGACCTGCATTTGGGAACTTATGTGGTAACGGAGACAAAGAGCATTGACGGTTATACCATCAATACCACTCCGCAGACAGTAAAGATTGAGTACAAGGATCAGACCGTAAAGGTACAGTATGAAGCAGCAACCATTCAGAACACAAGACAGAAAGCGGAAGTATCCGTTGTAAAGAAGGACTCCGAAACGGAAAATCCTCTTGATGGCGGTAAATATACGCTTTATGCCGGAAATGACATTGTAAATTATGCAGGACAGGTCATCGTGACAAAGGGTACTGCATTACAGACCGTAACAACGGGAGAAGATGGAAAAGCAGCCTACACACTGGATTTACCGATTGCAAACAGTTACTACATTTCTGAAACACAGGCTCCGTATGCCTATACCAGAAACAGCAGTGATGTTTACAGCTTCAACTTCAATTATCTTTCTGAAACTACGGCAAAGACAACATTTTCCCATACCTTTGTAAATGACAGAACCACAGCAAAGATTCACATTTACAAGGTTGATAAGGAGACAGGAAAGGCAGTGCCACAGGGCGATGCTTCCTTAGAGGGTGCTGTGTATGGTTTGTATGCCCGTAATGACATTGTGCATCCGGACGGTGCAACCGGAGTGGTATTTCATGCTGGCGATCTGATTGCCACGCTTACCACGGATGAAAAGGGAGAAGCTGAGGTAAATAATCTGTATCTTGGCAATTATTATGTGAAGGAAATTACGCCATCGGAAGGGTATCTTTTAGACGAGGAGGAGCATGACCTTGTATGTGATTATGAGGGAGATCTGGTTGCGGAGGTTTCCAGAAGCACCACTTCCAAAGAACAGGTCATCAAGCAGCCTTTCCAGTTGATTAAGGTATCGGATAACGGACTGGATACGGAGGCACCACTTCTTTCCGGTGCAGGATTTACGGCTTATCTGAAATCCTCTTTATCCGTAAAGGAAGATGGCAGCTATGATTTTGACTCTGCAACACCCGTTGTTATCGGTAAAGACGGAAAGACTGAGATTTTCTCTGATGAAAAAGGTCGTGTGGTGTCCATTGCCATTCCTTACGGAACTTATGTGGTAACAGAATCCACAACACCTCACAACATGGAAACCATCAGACCGTTTGAGGTAAAGATTACGGAAAACAATCCAACGACTCCGCAGGTGTGGAGAATCTTTATTGACAGGGAGTTTACTGCGAAACTCCGTATCATCAAAAAAGATGCAGATACGAAAATGACGGTACTGATTCCGAATACGGAATTTAAGATTTTCAACATGGACACAAACAAATATGTGGAAATGATTACCACTTATCCGTCAAAGGAAGTACACACTTCATTCTTTACGGACGGGGACGGTGATCTGATACTGCCGGATGTACTTCCGCTTGGCAATTACCGCATTGAGGAAGTGGCAGCACCGACAGGATATGTGGTAAATGAGGACTATGTGACCGTAAAAGTGGACACCGACACTTTTTATGAGGTTGATCCGGACACCTATGAGGCAATCATAACGGTAGAGTATGAGGATATGCCTGCGGTGGGCGAGCTTACAGTGGAAAAGAAGGGAGAAATCCTTGATTCCTATAAGGGCGGTCTGTTTGCAGACACAAACGATAAGGAATTTGTTTACAGGGAAGGCTCTCTTGCAGGAGCAAAGTTTGAAGTATATGCGGCAGAGGATATTTTTACAGCCGATATGCAGACGGACGAAAACGGAAACAGAACGAAGTATTACTCCAAAGGCGAGCTTGTGGCAACCCTTGTAACCGGGGAAGACGGGAAAGCAAAGCTTTCAGACCTTCCACTTGGAAGCTATAAGGTGGTGGAAGTGGAAGCACCTTACGGATATGTCTTAAACAGTGAGGAGCAGGTGGTAACTTTCGTATATGTGGATGATAAGACACCTGTTATCAAAGAAAGCGTAACCTTTACCAATGACAGGCAGAAGGTTTCGTTATCCGTTGTAAAACTGGATGAGGAAACAGAACTGCCTGTTGCGGGTGCAGTGTTTGGTCTGTATGCAAAGGAAGATATTTTTAATGCTGACGGTAAGGTAATCATTGAAAAGGATACCCTGTTTGAAGTGGCAGAATCCGGTACAGACGGAAAAGTAAATTTTGTTAAGGATTATCCTCTCGGCACTTATTATGCAAAGGAAATCAAAGCACCTCTCGGCTATGTATCTTCCACAGAAATCGTGGATTACGATGCGGCTTACCAGGGACAGGAGATAAAGGTGGTGAAGCTGGAGTCAGAATTTGTCAATACACCGACTACGGTGGAAATCACAAAGACAGACCTGACAAGCAAAGCAGAATTATCCGGTGCAACCCTTTCCGTTATCGACAGTGAAGGAAATGTGATTGACACATGGACTTCCGTAGCAGGAGAGGCACACGTCATTAAGAGACTTCATGTGGGAGAGATTTATACCCTGCGTGAAGAATTTGCCCCTTACGGATATTTGCAGGCAGAGGAGGTACAGTTTATCGTTTCTGACACCGAGGAAGTGCAGCCTGTGGAATTGAAAGATGATGTGCCTACCGGAACCATCATCATCAATAAAGACGGAGAGTTCCTTACGGACATTAACCTTGTAAAAGGACACTGGTACGATTTTGTGTTTGATTACTTCAAAAAGTCCCTTGCAGGCGTAACCTTTGAGGTATATGCGGCAGAGGACATCATAAGCCCTGACGGTCTGAATACGGTTTATTATGCAAAAGATACCCTTGTTGCGAAAATCGTGACAAACGATAAGGGAATCGCAAGCATTGAAAATCTTCCGTTAGGAAAATATTACCTTGTGGAAACAAAGACCTTAGAGGGATTTGTGCTTGATGATACACCGATTGAAGCGGACCTTTCCTATGTGGACCAGTATACAAAGATTGTCTATGCGGGCATGGCTGTAACCAATGAAAGACAGAAAGTGAAAGTAACCGTTATCAAGACGGATGCGGAAACGAAGAAAGAGCTGGAGGGAGCAGTATTCGGTCTTTATGCGGCAGAGAACATCGTAAATGCAGACGGTAAGGTAATCGTGGCAAAAGATACCCTTGTGGAAAAGGCTGTGACGGGTACGGACGGTAAGTGCGTATTTTTAAGCGACCTTCCGCTTGGACAGTATTATGTGAAGGAAATCGAAGCACCGAAGGGATATGTGTTAAATGAGGGAATCTTTGCACTGGACGCTTCTTATCAGGGTGATGATGTAAAGGTTATCGAGTTGGAAGCGGCTTTTGAAAACTACCCGACAAAGCTTGAAATCTCCAAAACAGACATTACCGGGGAATATGAGCTTAAGGATGCAACCCTTTCCATTATCGACAAAGACGGAAATGTGGTGGAAACATGGAAATCTGACGGAAAGCCTCACTATATCGAGCGTATTCCTGTCGGAGAATATATCCTTCGTGAAGAAGCAGCTCCTTACGGTTATAAGATTGCCAATGAAGTGAAGTTTACGGTGGAGAATACAAAGGAAATCCAGAAGGTATCCATGAAGGACGAGCTGGTAAGCGGTAAGATCATCATTGAGAAAACCGATGAAGTGACAGGCAAAGGCATTGCAGGTGTGGAATTTGAAATCCGTGATAAAGACGGAAACGTGATTGAAACACTTGTAACGGACAAGAACGGTCACGCAGAATCTAAGGAACTTCCGATTGCAGTATTTAAGGACGGAAATTTCGTCGAGGATATAAAGTATTATGTGGTGGAAACAAAGGCTGCTGACGGATATATCCTTGATGGTACACCTCACGAGGTTGTATTGCAGTATGACGATGCGGCACCGGAGGTTGTGACTTACACACTCAGTCTTACCAATAAGCCTACCGAACCGAAGCTTCCGCAGACCGGGGATAACATGAACCCGTGGCTGTATGTGGGAATCGGACTTGCGGCTGTACTTGCAGGAGCAGGTGCCATCTTCTTTAAGAAAAAAGAGGAGGAGAAGGAATGACGTATGGACAGAGGCTTAAATTTATAAGAAATTTCAGGGGAATGACACAGGCAGAACTCGGTTCTGCCTGCAACCTCGGAAAAAACGGTCATATCTATATCGCACAGTATGAGTGTGGAACCCGTACTCCCAGGGAGGACAGAAATGCCGTTCTTGCAAAGGCACTGAATGTCAATCCGAAAATGCTGATGTGGAATCCGGACGATATATATGAAAGTATCTGTTATCAGATACGCTGGGCTTGTATTCTTCCGGCAGATGATGTCACATTTGATGCGATGCACTATGTGCTGGAGCAGTTGCAGGAAATGAATGACAGGAACGGGGATTTTCTGGAGGGCAGAATGACCGAAAGGGAATGCGTGGAAAAATTGCTTCAGGATATGGAAGAAAAAGAATAAGAATGAGTTTGAGGTGCAGGCTGTGTGTCTGTGCCTCTTATTTTAGGAGGAAAAAATTTATGATGAATTATGAAATTTTTAAGGAAGTAGTAAAGGACAAATTTAAGGACTATCTTCCGGAGAAGTATCAGAAAATGGAAGTGAAAGTAAATCCGGTGAATAAGGTAAACCATACCCTTGACGGTATCAGTCTGGTTTCAAAAGAGCCGGGAATGTGTATGTCCCCTACCATTTATATCAACGATATGTACGAGCATTACAAACAATGCGGTGATCTTCAGGCGGTGCTTCAGACTGCATCGGAAAACATGGTAAATATATTTGAAATGGATATGGCAAGACCAACGCTTGACTATTCCGAGGCGAAGGACAACATCGTGTTCCAGCTTATCAATACGGAGCAGAATAAGGAAATGCTTGCCGGAATGCCCCATAGGGAATATCAGGATCTTTCCGTTATCTATCGCTGGGTGGCAGGAATGGATGAAACCGGTATCCAGAGCACCATGATAAAAAATGAGCTTGCAGGGCAGTTAGGTTTTACGGAGGAGCAGTTGTTCAACCGTGCGGCAGAGAACACAAGAAGATTGTTCCCGCCTGTCGTGAAGTCCATGAATGAAGTGTTGTGTGAGCTGTTTATGAAAGACGGAATGCCGCAGGAGGTTGCGGAAATGATGATCGGGGGAATCCCGGAAGAACAGAAGATGTATGTAATCACGAATGACAGAGGCTTGCAGGGTGCGGCTTCCATGCTGTATGAGGACAGGCTCCACAGCCTTTCCATGAAGCTTGAGGAAGATTTGTATATCCTTCCTTCTTCCATTCATGAGGTGCTTGCAGTACCCGTTTCTATGGGTACACCGGAATCACTTGCCGAGATGGTATCGGAAATAAATATGAATGAGGTGGCATTAGACGAAAGACTCTCCAATCAGGTATATCACTATGATAAGGATTTGAGAAGATTAAGCCTTGCCACCGACACACCAAACAAGAGACTTGACGGTATCGTATCAGAGCCGCCGATGGTTTATGAAACGAAACAGTCCAGATAGGAGGGCTTATGGAAAAGGAAATAAAAGAGGTTACGGCAGAAGAACTTATCCGCCTTATCAATTCGCAGGAGGGAGACTTCATTATCCGTGTGGAACCGGGAAAGGGGGATGCCGATGGAAGGTCAGAAACCGTTTCAGCTTGAGGTGGTTTCCGTAAGGCTTGTGCGGGATGCCCCTGTTCTTTCGCAGAGGAAAATAGAAAAGCCGGAGGATGCCATAGCGGTTGTGGGAGAGGTGCTTTCGGAAATGGACAGGGAAGTGGTCTGTGTCATTAACCTAAAGGCAGACGGAACACCGATTAACTGCAATTTTGTCAGTATGGGTGCGGTCAATCAGGCAATGGCAGAGCCGAGGGAGATATTTAAGAGTGCCATTCTCTCCAATGCAGTATCCATGATTATGGTGCATAACCATCCCAGCGGAAACTTAGAGCCTTCAAAGATGGATACCATAATGACGGACCGCATCTTAAAGCTGTCCCATATGGCAGGCATTCCGCTTGTAGACCATGTGATTGTGGGCGGGGACAATACCAGATATTTCAGCTTTAAGGAAAAGAATATGATGAAGATTCCCGAAGTGGTGCTGACACAGGATTACCGTTATCTTGATTTTGAGGATAAGGCAATGGTGGCAGAAACGGGAAGGAGCAGGTAAGACGATGGAGGAAAGAAACAGTTTTACGAAAGAGGAGCTTGCCATTGCAAAGAGCGTTGACCTTACGGCTGTTGCGGGAAGCCTCGGTTATACGGTAAAGCGGATTGGAAGTTACCACACCTTAAAGGAGATTGATTCCATCCGTATTTATAACAAAAGAAGCTGGTTCCGGTGGTCGAGGGAATATGACCGGGGAGAAAACGGAGGCTCGCAGATAGATTTTCTCCGTGTGTTTGCCGGAATGGAAGTAAAGGAAGCAGTGTTCTGGCTGCTTGATTTTGCCGGATACCGCAGAAGCGAAGCGTGGAAGCCGGAGGTTATCGTGCCGGAGCCAAAGAAAGAGGAGAGAAAACCCTTTGTCCTTCCGGCTGCAGCAGAGGATAACCGTTATCTGTATCAGTATCTTATGAATGAGAGGAAGCTGTCAAAGAGAGTGGTGGACGAGTTTGTAAAAAGAGGACTCATTTATGAGGAATACCGTTACCACAACATTGTTTTCAAGGGAAATGACAAAAGCGGAAAAACACGCTTTGCAAGCATGAGGGGTGTCTTTGACAGGGACGGACACTGTTTTAAGTGTGATGTGTCAGGCAATGACAAAAACTATGGCTTCAATGTATGGAATGAGGAAAGTACGGAGCTTGCGGTCTTTGAGGGTGCAATCGACCTGTTAAGCCATGCAGACATTTACAGTGATTTTTCCGGAAACAGGCTGGCACTGGGTATGGTGTCCGATGCTCCCCTTGTTACCTTTCTTTCGGAACATCAGCAGATACAGAGCATAAAATTCTGTCTGGACAATGACATTGCAGGAAGAAAGGCAACGGAACAGCTCATGCAGAAGTATTATGAGCTGGGATATGAGGTTGAGGACTGTCCGCCGCCGAAAACCCATAAGGATTACAATGCGTGGTTACAGGAGGCAAGGAGAGAAAATCTGCAAAGAGGGGAGTGTCTGGGAATGGCAAGATAGGTGTCAACTTAAAATGTTGACTCATTCTTACAAAGTCAACTGAAAAAGCTGACTCATTTTTGGAAAGTCAACTCAAAAAGTCAACTCACTTTCCAGAGGGAAAAATTTTATGGCGGGCAGTCAGGAAAAAGTCAACTTAAAAAGTCAACGCATTTTCCCAAAGTCAACTGAAAAAGTCAACTTACTATGCAAAAGTCAACTGAAAAAGTAAGTTGACTGCCTGATTTTAGGTATAAAAAGCGGGGTTTTAGGGGCAGTCCCCTAACCAGAGGCAGGAGCAGTCTCTCCTGCGTATCTGGCAAATTCCCATAGGAATTTGACTTTTTGGGGAAAGCAGGAAATGAGAACAGACACAGTTAAGAGGAGGTGGTCGTGTTGGATGTCATTGATGTGACAAAAGAGCAGTTTCAGGAAGTGGAAATCAAGGGACATTATGGAATTTTTACTGAGCTTCGTGTGGATAAGAGTACCATTCCAAAGGGAATGAACTGCTATGAGCTTCGCCACGGAGACGATGACGGTTATCCGGCGGCACTGGAGACGGGAGTAAGGGTAAATTACTTCGGAGCAGTGCTTATGACGGATAAGATGGAAATGGGAGAGAACGGTATCGTGGAGCTTTCCTATGATGATTTCGGATTTACGGGAGAAGATTTATCCGTAACGGAATTTCTGCTGAATTACGGAGAGATAGAGCCGGAGGATTTTTCGGTGGAAAGTCTTGTATGGTTTTCAAAAGAAGATGAAAACACACCGGAGCTTACACCGGAGGAGGCAGGCGTACTGCTCGGATATATGGAAGGTCATCAGTATCTGCTGGGAGCATATGAAGGGCAGGTGTACCGTGGTGATTTATGCTATGCCGAGGGAGTGATCCGCTGGCTGTCCTATCCGGTTGATGATGCCATAAGGACAGCATATGAATGGAATGATGAACTTTTAGAGCAGGCAGAGGAGAAGGTTGAGAATGCCGGAAATTATGATGAATATGTAAGGGAGTCGGAGCATCTTAAGGAGCTGAAAGCAGAGGAAAAACTGTTAGATGCCATGTTTGACCGTACCCGATATGGAAAATCAATAACGGAGGTTGCTATAAAAATCGCAGGAGAAATCATAAGTGAATGGGAGAAAACCGGCACTGTGGATGAAGCGGTAAAAAAGATGATTGAGGCTGTGGATAAGGAAGCGGAGGTTTCCATGACAGAAAAGCAGAAGCCGGGAAGGGCGAGGTAGGATATGGCAGACACTATTCATTGTATAAAGAAAACCCTGCGTCTGATGCCGGTGGAAGCAAAACAGCTTGCGGAAAAATCAAAAGAGGCAGGAATGTGTGAAGCGGATTATTTACGTCTGCTGATCACGCAGAAGCCCAATGATTATCCTGAAATACGGATTCTGCTCAAAGACCTGATAAATGAAGTGAATGCCATAGGCAATAACATCAACCAGATTACAAGGAATCACAATTCAAAGATTTACCGGGAAGCAGACAGGGAGCTTTTGTCTGCTTATATGAAAAAACTGAATCTTCTGGTAAGGGAGGTGTCGGAAAACATTGAAAAACATTCATAAGGATAATGGAATGATACTGACGGAGGAACAGGAAAAGCGGCTTGCGGAAAACGGATATTTCTTATATCAGGGATTTCATTTCAAGCCGGCAGGGAAATTTACGGAAAAAGACGGAGATTTCTTTGCCATTACAAAACGCTTAAAGAGGGATGTGGAGCTTGGCATGATGGGGGCAGATTATGGACAGCAGAAACGACCATATTCGCATAAAGCATTTTATGAGGCTTCTCCTGTGAAGGATGCGGATATTTTTATCTGTCTTGAAAATCAGAAAGTATATGTTCCGTGTCAGCATGAGTTACAGCAGTATCTCAGGGAACCGGAGCAGAGAAAGGAAAGGATAAGGTAAAAGCATTTGGCAATCAGTAAGATACTCTATATCGGTGACTGCGGATCAGGCTACTCCGGCAAACACTTAAAGCAGGCTCTTGATTATATCGTGGAGAAACACAAAACGGGAAATGGCAGATGGATGTCGTCCATAAACTGCCAGCCGGAAAATGTCTACGAGCAGATGAAAGAGACAAAGGTGCAGTTTGGAAAGACGGACCAGAGGCAGGGGTATCACATGATCATTTCCTTTGTGGAGGGAGAGGTGGATGCCGAAACTGCCTTTGAGGTCATCGGGAGGTTTACAAAGGAGTATCTGGGGCAGGATTATGAGGCACTGTATGCAGTCCATGATAATACGGAGCATATACACGGGCATATCATATTTAACAGCGTGAGCTTCCGTACCGGGAAGAAATACCGTTATGAAAAAGGCGACTGGGCAAAAAAGATACAGCCCATTACGAACCGACTCTGTGAGGAATACGGACTCTCCACCATTGAAATATCCGAGGACCGGGCAAAGCCGTCCGAGAATTATAAGGAATGGAACGATTTCAGGGACGGTAAGTTTGTCTGGGCAGATATGATAAAGCGTGATATAGATGCCTGTATCATGCAGGCGGCAACCTATGAGTCCTTTTTATCCATGCTTTCGGATATGGGGTATGGGATTAAAAATGCTTACCGGAGTGAGGGAAAACATCTTGCCATCAAGCCGATGGGGCTGACGAGGTTCAGGCGGTGCAAAAGTCTTGGGGAAAATTATACGGAGGAACGCATCCGGGAACGAATCGAAACGGAAAACCTCTCCACTTACCGGAAGCTGCCAAAGGAGCAGGAAGCAGGGATTGTATGGTGCAGGATAAAACGCTATAAGCGGGCGAAACTGTCCGGTGTGCAGAAAAAATACTTTGCAAGGCTTTACCGGACGGGACTTTTAAAGAAACGTCCTTACAGTCAGGCTTGGAAATACCGGGACGACATCCGGAAGATGCAGAAATTACAGGAGGAGTATCTGTTTTTGGTAAGGCATGAGGTGCAGACGGCGGCAGGGGTTGCGGCTGTGGCAGAAAGCATGACGGATAAGAAAAAAGATACTTCAAGGGAAAAGAGCAGGATATTTAAGGAAAGGGCGAGAATGAAACCGCTGTTTGACATTGCCGCAGAACTTATGGAGCTTCAGGAAATGGAAAACTGTTACCGTAACGGTGAAAAACTGTTTGAAAAGGAGCATAAGCGGTATGCAGAGCTTTTAGAGAAGCTGGAAAAGGAAGGCTATACGGTGGAACAGACGGAGCAGCTCAAGGAGCATTATAAAAATGAGATTGCGAAAGTCCGGGACAAAGAAAAAGCGGTGGCAAAGGAGGAACGCATTGCAGGTCGCATTTTAAGGGATCTTTTGAGTGCGGATACCGGAAAGGAGCAGACAAGGGAAAAAGAAGAAAACAGAAAAGTAGAGAAAGACAGACAGCCTCATTTATAGCAGGGCTGTTTTCTTTATGTCATTGGAAGGAGGAAGCAGATGCAGGAACGATCCAAAGAGAGTGATATGAATATCAGAGGATATATCAATCAGCTTGGAAAAAATCCCAAGAATACGGAAGATGTATTAAAACTCGTGGAATCAGATTTAGAGTATGGTCTTACCATTGAGGAAACAAAGCAGTACACCTCAAAGAAATATGATTATGCACAGATGAAGGTGTATTCAGCGTGTCTTAGAAACGGGTATCCGCAGGAAGTAAGGGAATGTCTTACCGATGAGGGTATGACCGGAGAGCAGATGGCGGTGGCACTGGAATTTTATGAAAAGGGCGTGTCGCTTGAAATCATAAGAAAGGTCATGGCAGAAAGCGGCAATACCGCCTTTGAAATGAAAAAACTGTTTCAGAATGTCGTTGCAAAGGTACAGGAAACAGGAGCCGTCGTGCAGGAAAGGGAAGGCTATGCAAAGGAACTGATGGAGCAGATCAAGTCGGTTGTTCAGAAGATAGAGTTTCAGGAGAAACGCTATGATGCCTTAAATGAGCAGCTTCAGAAAATACAGACAGCCGAAAGGGACGTTGAGGTAGAGAATAACCTGTTAAAGCAGATGAAGGAAAAGGATTCTACCATTGAGGTTCAGCAGAATGAATTAAATGAAGCGAGGGCTGCGGTCATACGGCTCAGAAATGAGAAGGATCAGATGAACAGTGAGATGGAGCAGTTAAGAAAGGAGAAGGACAGATTGGAGAAGCGTACCGGGGAATTGGAAAAAGAGGCTGCCGAAAAGGAAAAACAAAGCACACAGCAGTCTGTGGCAGAGAGAACAGAGCCGCAAAAGATGGAGGAAAAGGAAGAAACACAGCCAGAAACAAAGGCAGGGGCAAAACCGGATACAGTAAGTCCGGGCAGAACAGAAATGCCGGTATTTCCTCTCATGCAGGGAATGGGCTGTAACGTGGCAGTCGTGGATGCAGCCGGCAGGATTGTATCGGTGGTGCCTGTGGAACGCATGGAGCGTAAAAAGGAAAACCATTCCCTTTCGGCATTGTTTTCAAGACTTGCCTTTAAGAAGAAAATCAACATCGTAAAACTGGTTGCGGAAAAGGACCTTGCACCGGGACAGCTTGTGCAGATACGAAATGCCATTGAAAAAGGACTGACGGAGGAACAGCTTTTAGTGCTTATCAACCATAAACTTCCGGCAGAGCAGATGGAGGAGATTATCAATATCGCAGTCTATGAGAACAGACAGAAACAGGGGGTGTAGCAAATGAGCCTTATTGCAATCGCACAGGCGGCGGAAACGATGGAGAAAAAGCAGGCAGTCCTTACGGAAGCGGATAAGGAGTTTGTATGTCAGTTTGCCTTTACCACCGGGGATAAGGAGCTTACGGACAAGCTGATTGACGAACTGATGGAGGACGGAGCCGATAAGGTCAGGGTAATGGAAAAATACGGTATCTTAAAAGGCTTTCAGCCGGACTGGGTAAGAACGGTGGAAAATCTGCTTGTGGCACTGGAGATGTACCGCATACAGGAGCAGAGGGCGGTGCAGACACTTTCGGAAATCCTTGCCGTATACGGTGTGGACATTCCGGCGGAGCAGTTAAAGGAAATGCCGGCAACTCAGGTCAGGGAGCAGTTTAAGAAACAGGAAATGGCAAGATAAGGAGGAATTTATGTCAGAGGAAATACAACAGGCGGTGCAGATTATCCGTGTAGGCTATGACGGAATCGAGATTGCCATGAAAATCGGAAGCGGCACGATGGAGCAGATGAAAAAGGCAATCGACTTTCTCATTGCCATTCTTGACCATGAAAAGACGATGGGAAAGACCGATATGCGTAAGCTTCTGATGAAGGGCGGCGATTTACAGGTGCTTCAGTTTAAGACAAATGACATGAAGCAGGTGGAAAAGATGGCGAAAAAGTACGGAATCTTATATTCGGTGCTGCCGGACATCAACCAGAAGGACGGTATGAGTGAGATTATCTTTCACACGGAGGCTGTGCCGAGGGTAAATATGATGATACAGAAATTAAAATCGGCAAGGCTCGCCACCTTTGACGATTACCTGAAAAACGGGGATGAAAAGGAGCTGGAAAAGGTGATGTCCTTTCTGAAAGGGCAGAAAAAGGGAAACGATAACCTCCACACGGCAGAAGCCGCAAGAGCCGGGGAAGCCTTAGAGGGGCTGATGGAAAAGGTCGGTATGTATGCAATGGAAAAACAGAGTGTCAGTGTGGAGGAGATTAAGGAAAACTTTAATACCACAACGGAGCAGGCGGAAAATGTTGTGGGACAGCTTGAAAAAATCGGTGTGCTGGATAAGGAGGATAATGGAAAACACAGGGTTATCATGGACAGGGAATCTTTTTTAAAGCGAATCAGCGGATACCGTGAGCTTGCCCAGCGTATGCAGACCATTTCTGCGGCACAGAATAAAAACCTGATGGATATTACCGTTACGAAAAAGCTGATCGTGGAGGAAAATGACCATGCGGTAAAAACAAGGGTTCCCGGTATGTATGGGGATAAGGCAGGCTATATCTGGATCAGTAAGGAAAATGCAATGGAGATTCACGACGGAAAGACCATTCTTACCTTCCTTGACAGCGATAAGGACTACAAGATTTATTCTGAGGATAACCGTGTGATTAAAACCATGAAGGGGAAAGATTTGTATACCGGTCACTATGACAGTGTGGCGGCAGAGGTCAGAAAGCGTTATAAGGAAGCGGAGAAAAAAGCAGCAGCCATGCGTGCAAGACAGAAAGCCCCTGCACCGAAAAAGAGGTAGCAGCCTATGACTCCGAAAAAGAAAAAAATATCATGGTGGTTCATTGCACTTGGGGCAGTCCTGTCCGGCTATGCCGGATACCTGCTTAATGGTGCATGGGAGCCGGGAGGGGACATCAATTCCTTTCTTGCCTCTTTTAATGAGGTGTGTGCCGCCCCGTTTGCCAATTATTACAATGAGCGTACCATACAGGCGGTAGGCATTGCCCTGATGGTATATGTGGTGGCACTGCTTATGTATGTCACAAGCCAGCGTAATTTTATGCCCGGCAAGGAATTTGGTACGGCAAGGTTTGAATCCCCGCAGTTTGCCAATAAGATACTGATGGATAAGGACGAGTCCTTTAACCGTATTTTAAGCCAGAATGTGAAGATGTCGCTGGATTTCAGGAAGCTGAAACTGAACGGAAACATTCTTATCTGCGGCGGTTCCGGTGCAGGAAAGACCTTTTATGAGGTAAAGCCGAACTTAATGCAGATGCCCCGCAACTGTTCTTTTATCTGTACCGATCCAAAAGGGGAAATTTTAAGAAGCTGCGGACAGATGTTAAAGGACAACGGTTACAATGTGAAGGTCATCAATCTGTTGGAGATGGATAAATCGGACTGTTATAATCCCTTTTCTTATATCAGGGAGGAAACGGACGTGGTAAAGCTGATTACAAACCTTATCAGCAATACCACGCCAAAGGGTGCAACGCCCTCCGATCCGTTTTGGGAGAGTGCGACTTGTTCGTAGACGGTAAAAAGTCTACGCATGAGCGACAGATATGTTGCTTATGAACTGATAATTTGATAAGTGGAATGATGGGGTAACGCCTTGAAACGCTTACACTTGATGGGCATGCATCTTCTGTAAAGGAATTTGTATGAAGCCCCATGACAAAGGCTGAGAGTAACCGTAGCAACCTGCCAAAGGTTGCCGAAAGCAGTCCAGAGGTGGATTGTGTTACCTATAGGTCGAGTGTCTATAAAATACCTATGGTTAGTATGAGTGTCCTGGCAGACACCCTGACAAACCTGTGAATGTACGGGTCTATAAGAAGACTGTATAGAAATGTACAGGTACGTTAATGCGTAGCCAGTGTGGTTTAGTAGAAATTTTCCCTACGAACGACCATGTTATGTTACAGGCATAACCAAGCTGGCAGGCTCATAGCAGGAACCTAAGGGTATATATGTACAGATAGGATTATCGGAACAGGGAAAGGTACTGGATTCCATATGGAATAATCTGACGAAGAATAATAAGCAGATGAACCAGTGCTGAAAGGTAGTGTTCGAACTTATGATACCACTTGCGTTATGTGAGAGGTGGAGGAATGGACACGAGTCGTTGGTCAAAAACAGGCATTATTCAATCGCCATAAGGATTCGAATAAGACCAAAAGGGTCACTTCAATTAAAAAGGGGGTGATGCCTTATGCCAAAGGAAAAGAAAAAACTATGTGTGGACAGCCAAAGGCATGCGGAATATTACGACATGCAATCTACGTTTGACAACCTATACCAGAGAAGCAAAGAGGGAGAAATCTTTCCAAATCTAATGCAACTCATTCTTGGCAGGGATAACATTCTGTTAGCCTATAGGAATATCAAATCAAATACAGGCAGTTACACGGCTGGAACAGATAATCTCACTATTAATGATATAGGGAGTTTAACTCCCGAAGCAGTAGTAGAGAAAGTCAGATATTTTGTTGCAGGTAGTAAACATGGCTACCGCCCTAAACCAGTAAGAAGAAAGGAAATACCAAAACCAAACGGTGCAACCAGACCGCTTGGAATTCCATGTATATGGGACAGACTGATACAGCAATGTATCAAGCAGATACTTGAACCAATCTGTGAAGCTAAATTTAGCAATAATAGCTACGGTTTCAGACCGAACAGGTCAGTAGAACATGCAATTTCAAAAACCTATTCGCTTTTGCAGAGGTCACATTTGCATTATGTTCTTGAATTTGACATAAAAGGGTTCTTTGATAATGTCAACCACAGCAAGCTGATAAAACAGATTTGGGCAATGGGTATCAGAGATAAGCAGTTAATTTATGTAATTAAGCGGATACTTGAAGCACCTATTCGTATGCCAGACGGTTCAACGGTAATCCCAGATAAGGGTACGCCACAAGGTGGAATCATATCGCCACTCTTGGCAAATATCGTGCTAAACGAACTAGACCACTGGATTGAAAGCCAATGGCAGGAAAATCCAATCGTGCAGGATATAGGTAAAATGCGTAAGATAAGAAACTCAATGGTATTTGACAGAAGTCATGCTTACTACACCATGAGAAAAACCAATCTGAAAGAAATGTATATCGTAAGGTATGCAGATGATTTCAGAATCTTTTGCAGAAGCAGGAATGACGCTGAAAAAACAATGGTTGCGGTCACACAGTGGATTGAAACACGATTAAAGCTGGCGGTGTCGCCAGAAAAGACAAAAATCGTTAATGTTAGGAAACGGTATTCCGAATTTCTTGGTTTTAAAATAAGAGTTAGGGAAAAGGCTCATAAATATGTAGTCAACTCCCATATATGTGACAAAAAGATAACAGCAGAGAGAGAAAAACTTGTAGAACAGGCAAAGAGAATTGCAAGACCACGCCAAGGATACACACAATTAGCAGAGATAACACTCTATGATGAAATGGTTCTTGGCATACAGAATTATTTTAAGATAGCAACATGTATTAGTTTAGATTGTCGGGATTTGCATAGGGCAGTCATGACGGTTCTTACAAACAGGTTGAATACCGAAAAGGGAAGCAAGCTGAAAAGAGACGGTGGTGCTATGACGGAAAGCGAAAAAGAGCGGTATGGGAGTTCTAAAATGATACGCTACGTATCTGGTATAAACAAGCCCATATATCCCATAGCATTCGTAAAATATAAAGTTGCAATCGGTATTAGTTCAGATGTGTGTTGTTTCGCAGAAAATGGAAGAAGCAGAATACACGAAAACTTAAAGCTCAACAAATATGTTATGTCTGGATTGTATAAGCAATTGATATACAATCATAGTCTGGAATATCTGGATTGCAGACAGTCGCTGTTTGCCGCCCAACAGGGGAAATGTGCAATAAGCGGAGAGGAGTTTAAAAGTGTAGAAGAAATAGCCTGCTGTCTGAAAGTATCACGCAATAATGGTGGAAAGGAACAATACAGGAATATGGTGCTTGTAAACAAGAAATATCAGCCACTTATACAAGGTAGGAAGAAAGATATATTGCAATATCTTGAAGCTGTTAAACCAGATAAAAAGCAACTGGACAAAATAAACCGACTTCGCCAGAAGAACGGAATGTCAGTTGTAGGATAAAATATTTTCTTTTGGAGATTCGTTTAAATGCACTGTAAACATCAACGATGGGACGCCGGATGCGGTGAAAGTCGCATGTCCGGTGTTAGCCGGGGGAAAAGCTGGAGATAGTATCAAAGGCTTACCTATCGGAACAGGCGGAAGGACTGTTTTTGCAGGCAATCTTTTACTATGTGTGGCTGGAAGAACGTCCTGCCATGCGGAATTTTGAAACGGTACTGCAACTGATCGGGGAAGCGGAGGTGACAGAGAAAAATCAGCCATCCGGACTGGATGTGCGTATGAAGTTTTTAGAGGAAACCTCACCACTTGGGGCAAACCATCCGGCAGTAAAGCAGTACAACAAATGTATGCGTGGTGCAGGCGATACGGTCCGTTCCATTATCATCAGTGCAAACTCAAGACTTGCCTTTCTGGAAAACAAGCAGGTACTCCGTATGCTTTCAAGGGATGACTTAAACCTTGCGGAGCTTGGTATCGGTGTCAATGGGGACGGGGAGACAAAGACCGCATTATTCTGTGTCATTCCCGACAGTGACAAATCCTACAATTTCATCATCGGAATGCTCTACACACAGATATTTCAGGAGCTTTATTATCAGGCAGACTTTAACTGCGGCGGCAGACTTCCGATTCATGTGACTTTTATGTTAGATGAATTTGCGAATGTGGCACTGCCGGACGATTACTGCTCGCTGCTTTCCACCATGCGAAGCAGGGAGATTTCCAGTATCATCATCATTCAGAACTTTGCCCAGTTAAAGGCACTTTTTAAGGATACCTGGGAAACAATTCCGGGCAACTGCGACACTTTTATCTATCTTGGCGGCAACGAGCAGAGTACGCATAAGTACGTCTCCGAACTGCTTGGAAAAGGCACGATTGACAAGAAATCCTCCGGTGAAACAAAGGGAAGGCAGGGCAGCTCATCAAGAAATTATGATGTGCTTGGCAGGGAGCTTTTCACACCGGATGAAGTAAGAAAACTGGATAACAAAAAGTGTATCGTCTTTATCCGTGGCTTTGATCCGATTATGGATAACAAATATGTTCCATTCGGACACCCTGCATTTGACCAGACGGCAGACGGAAAGGGAAAGCCGTATGTGCATTTGCCGGCAGGCAGAACGGGTGCAGGGGAACATCCTTACCGGATACTGACACCAAAGGCGGTTGCCTACTATGAAAATTTGAAAGAGCAGGGCGGAAATGTCTATATTGACAGTTTAAGCTATGCGGATTTTGTAGTCCTGTCAGAGCTTGACATGAAGAAGCGGTTTTTAACTATGGAAGAACAGGAGCAGAGGGAGAAATTCAACCGGGAGCAGGGGAATGAATTACAGTATGCTCCGGACTCCGTACAGACGAAAACGGAAGAAACCATACCGGCAGAAAAGCCGGAGAGACCAAAGATAATGGGAGACGATACCATTATGAACCGTATGGCACAGTGGCAGTATTCCAAAGAGCAGAAAGAGGAGCTGCACAAGATGATGGCACTTGGCATGACAAAGGAGGAAATACTTGCAGTATTTTATCCGGAAACGGATGTGGTAAAGCTTCGGGAGGTCAGAAGAACCTACCGGACTACAAAAAAATAGGAGTGTTTGGGAGTCAGGCTGAAAAAGGTCTGATTTTTTTATGCCTGAATGTGGCAGAAAAGGAGGTGGTCAACGCAGCAACGCACCGGAGAAAGCCCGGTTTACCTTTATTACGGGAGTATCCCGATTTCATAGAAACAGATAACAGAAAAGAAAAAGGAGAACAGAATTTATGCGTAAAATGGAAACAGTTACAACAAACAAGAAGAACACAAAGGGATTATCTAAGGCAAAGAGAGCAGTTGCGGCAGCTTTTGGAGCAGGTTATATGGCGGTCAATGCCATGCCCATAACGGTATTTGCGGCAGGTACGGGTACGTCGGCAATCACACAGCCCCTTGAAAATTTAAAGACACTCGTCATTGCGGTAATCGGTGCAGTGGGTGTCATCATTCTTGCAAAGAACGTCATGGAATTTGCCCAAGCCTACCAGCAGCAGGATTCTTCCACCATGAACTCCGCATTAAAGGGTATTGTTGCCGGAGTTATGATGGCGGGTATTTCCACAGTCCTTACTTTCCTCGGATTCTAAAAATATGACAGAACACAGATAAGGGGACAGGACACTGTTCCCTTACCGAAGGAAAGAGGTGAAATTTAAGTGGATATTTTTAAACTTGGAGACAAAATTCTTGCTTTGCTTGAAATGGTGTTCGGGTTCTGGAATAACCAGATTTCACTGGTGTTTGCCATGCTCGGACAGTCTCCCGTTGATTTTAAGGGCGGAGGTCCCTGGGCGGCAATAGAGGCAGTCAATCCGGTTTTCGTTGCGGTAGGCTCATCCCTTGTGGTGCTGTTCTTTGTCATAGGGTTCTGCTCGGAAAGTGTGGATATAAGGGAAGAAATGCGGTTTGAGGTGATTTTGAGAATGTTCATCCGGCTTGCACTTGCGGAGTGGTTTGTGGCAAACAATGTCACGATCATGAAGGCATTTTTCACAACCATAGGAAACCTTGTAAATGCCCTGACGGCAGGGACGAACACCACGCTTTCCATTGACAGCACACAGGCGGACATCATAAAGAATCTCGGCTTCGGGGAAAGCCTGATCATGCTTATCCTTGCAGCTTTATTATCCGTAATCATCATCATCTGCGGCTTCTTTATGATTTATACGGTGTATTTCCGTTTCTTAAAGCTGCTTGTCATCGTGCCGATGGGTTCCATTGCCTTTTCCACGATGGGAGGAAACAGGACGGTGAGCCATACGGCGGTAAGCTACTGCAAATATTTCTTATCCGTATGCTTTGAGGCGGTCACGATGGCTCTTGCCATTGTGGTATGCAATGCCTTTATCAGTGCAGGACTGCCGGAGTTTACGGGAAGTTATGCGGAATGGGCTCAGACACTCATCTATCTGTGCGAAATGACATTTACGATTGCCCTTACGGTAGGAAGTGTCAAGGGAGCACAGTCATTAACAAGCAAGGCACTCGGACTATAAGCAGAGGAGGCAGAGGAATGGAAATAAGACCATTGACGGAAACGGAAAGAAAGTACACTTACACACAGAGTACGCAGATTATGGGACAGACAGGCTGCATCGGACATCTCAGGGGAGATTTTGACCGTATGGGAACGGGATTTTTTACCACATGGAATGACCACTGGAAACAGTATAAGACGGATGAATTTAAGAGGGAACTTGATGATGTCATCAATGCCCTTCGTTCTGAAAAATACGGACTTTTACAGAACCGTGTTGCCATGAGAACGTATGCGGGAAAATATCCGGAAAGCTCTTACGATGAAACCAATGTGCAGTTTGGCTTCCGGGTGGATACGGATACACACTCGTTTCTGCTCCGATGCAAGCCCGCACCGGGAGAATATGATTTTTACTGTTACTGCTATGTGAAAGAGTGGCTGGACGGACACATTCAGAATGCAGAGAAGGGAATCCGTTTTATTGATTCCGGTTATAACGAGCTTTTTTGCATTGCAGACGGGGAAAAGATTGTCATTACGGATTCATCAGGAAAAACAGAGGAGTGTATATGCAGATATATTGATGAGTACCACACACAGATAGGCAGTGAAATCTATCATATCTGCCAGTTTGCAGAAATTATGGAAAGAGGCGGCTGCGTTTATGCGGCAAAGGAGAATAAGAAACCAAAAACCGGTGAGGAGAAAGAAAAGGAAACGCTCATCTATCATTCGGAATATACCGGAGATAACGACGTAAGGCTGGATATTCAGGTATATTACAACAGTGAGCGTATCTGTATCGGACTTGTGACCGAGGAGGACGGTTATCCGGAACCATTTGCCGATTTAACGGTCTGCATTGATGCACCGACACCGGATTACTGCGGGTATCTTGACACCAATAATCTTCCGGGTGCGGAAAAGTTTGTGACGGAAAACGGACTTGGGAAATTTACGGGACTTACGGCAGGAAGCGGTTACTGTGAATATCCCCTTTATCTGTTTGATGCGGAAAAACTCCGTAAGCTGTGTCCGGAACAGATGGCAGACTATGAGAGGGCAATCGGTGTCACAAAAAAGGAACCGGAAAAAGAAAGAAGCAGATAGGGGTGATAAAGAATGGTAATTGAGATCAACAAGGACATTGACCGTTACAAGGAATCGGTTGTCATGGGACTTACTGCAAAGCAGCTTATCTTTTCCGTGGCTTCGGTTGCGGCAGGCGGCGGTATTGTCCTTTTATTATACCGTTATATCGGATTAACGCCCAGCGTGTATGTGGCAATCCCTGTGGTTGCCCCGATTGCACTGGGCGGTTTTTATTCCTTTAACGGTATGAGCTTTTATGAGGTCATGGAAAGAAAATGCCGTATGCTGTTTGCAAACCGTCCGCTGACGTATCTTTCCACCGAAGGAGAGTCTGCCATACGGGAATTTGTACAGGAGGAAGCAGCAAAGAACGCAAAGGCAAAAAAGAAGAAGGGGAAAAATGCCCCGAAGGAAAAAGGAAACAGGGAGGAATTTGAAGCAATGAAGAAAAAGACAAAAAGAGTGGTAATCGGTGCAGTTGCGGCAATGGTACTTGCTGCTGTGGGTGTGGTGCTTCTGAAAATGAAGCAGTAGGAAAGGCACACCTTAGAAAATGAAGTAAGAAGAATGTACCGGCTTTCTAAAGCCGGATGATTCCGGTAACAGTAAACGGTCTGAAAAGAGCGTGATTATTACAGCCGGGATTGTCCCGGCTGAATGCCGTATAAGGCATAGAAAGAGAGGTCACATTGGGTTTATTTACAGACGGATTTAAGGAGCTTAAAAAGGCAAGTGAGCCTCTTTATAAGACTCCGAAATCCATACAGGAAACAATCGAAATCCTGAAGGTGGCGGAGAACGGTATTTTTGAGGTGGCAAAGAACCGCTTTTCCAAATGCTACCGCTTTCAGGACATTAACTACACAACCACCAACGAAATCGAGCAGATTGATATTTTTGAGAGATACTGCAGGTTCTTAAACTCTCTTGATGTCTGCTTTAAGATTACGATCAACAACAAAAACAAGGACATGGAACAGGTCAGGGACTTTGTATTCTTACAGGACAGGGAGGACGGATTCAATGATTTCAGGAAAGCCTACAATGACATCATGGAGAAGAAAATCCACGAGGGCAGACAGGGCATTGAACAGGAGCGTTATCTGACCATTACCATTGAGCGTAAGAATTTTGAGGAGGCAAAGGCACAGTTTGCCACCATCGAAGCCTCCGTTCACAAAGCCTTTAATGAGCTTGGAGCTGAAATCGTACCACTTACGGGAAATGAGCGTATCAGGGTGCTGCATGACTTCTATCACTTAGGCGAGGAAGGGAAGTTTGATTTTGACATTAAAGCGGCACGAAAGGTCGGTGCGGACTTCCGTAATGACCTTTGCAATAAGATGATACAGTTTTATCCGGATTATTTTAAGGACGAGAAAAAGTATTGCAGGGCGTTGTTCATCAAGAAATATCCGTCCAGTCTTTCGGACAGGTTCCTAAATGAGATTACCTCCCTTCCGGTACACTCCGTTACCAGCATTGATGTCGTACCGATACCAAAGGATATGACAACCAAAGTCCTTCAGAAGAAATATCTCGGTATTGAATCGGACATCATCAAGCAGCAGAGGGTAAGAAACAAGAATAACGATTTTTCTTCGGAAATCTCCTATAACAAGAGAATTGAAAAGAAAGAGATCGAGGAGATCATGGACGATGTGCGTGAGAATGACCAGTGCCTTTATTATGCGGCAGTCACCATTATTCTTATGGCAGAGTCCAAAGAGGAACTGGACAGCATAACGGAAACCGTGGAAACCATCGGCAAGAGAAATTCCGTAACCATTGAGGAGCATTACCTCAAGCAGAGGGAAGCACTAAATACCGCACTTCCGATTGGTGTCAGACAGGTGGAAACCATGCGTACCCTGCTGACTCAGTCCCTTGCGGTGCTGATGCCATTTAATGTGCAGGAGCTGAATGATAAAAGCGGCTGTTATTACGGTATCAATCAGGTGTCAAAGAATATCAACATCGGAAACAGAAAGAAGCTGATCAACGGAAACGGGTTCGTTTTTGGCGTTCCGGGTTCCGGTAAGTCATTTTTCTGTAAGATGGAAATGGGCAGTGTATTTTTGTCGGGAGAAGATGAAATTATCTGTATCGATCCCATGAACGAATACTTTGACATTGCCCATACTTACGGGGGAACGGTGGTCAATATGTCCACTTATACGGACAACTATGTAAATCCGCTGGATATGGATGTCTGGAGTCTTGACTTAAATGACAGCAAGGGCATGATTCGTGAAAAGGGTGAGTTTATGCTCGGTCTGTGTGAGCAGTGTATGGGAGAGAGCCTTAATTCCCGTCAGAAGTCCATCATAGACCGCTGTGTGAGAAAACTGTATATGGAGATTGCAAAAAGCAGGGAGAAATATATCCCCGTTATGTCAGATTTCTATGATATTCTGATGAACCAGCCGGAGGAAGAAGCAAAGGACATTGCATTATCCCTTGAGCTTTTTGTTAATGGTTCGCTCAATATCTTCAACCACCAGACCAATGTGGATGTGGATAACAGGCTGACGGTATACGGTATCCGTGATTTGGGTA
>JAGAIZ010000044.1 GCA_017626325.1 Lachnospiraceae bacterium
AGAAAAAAGGGAGAAACAGAAAAAAGAAAGGAAAGCAAAGAAGGGCAGAAAAAAGAAAGGCTCGGACGAGACGGCAGATGAGATAAAAGAGCAAGACGCAGATACATTGGAAAGTCTGCTGGAAGGAACGGAAGGCGAGGAGAAGCCGACTAAAAAGCCTGGATTATTCGCCAAATTGCTGGCATTCTTATTAGAAGAGGATGAAGACGAAGCCGTATTGATTGATAATCCTGAGGAAGGAAGTGCAACAGAAGATCTGTCGATCGGCAGTCTTTCGGACGAAAATAAGCAGCTTCTGGAGGAACTTAAAGAAGAGGATAAGAAGAACGCTAAGAAGAAGGGCAAGAAAGAGAAGAAAAAGAAAGAGAAGAAGAAAAAGGGAAAGAAAGGCGCCGAAGAAGCACAAGAGGGCGAAGAGGCGGAAAATCAGGAAGAAAATAAAGGAAAGAGCAAGCGCAAAAAGCCAAAGAAGAAAAAGAAAGAGAAGAATCCGGAAGAGGAAGTACATAGCGAGCCTGAGAAAAAGCTTTCTAAAAAGAAGGTAATTTCTGTATTCCTGTTCTGTGCGACACTGGCGGCCTGCATTGTGGTGATCGATATGATTCTCCCGAATAGCATGCAGAAACGAGATGCGCGGATAGCCTATGATTATCAGAAATATGACGAGGTGTATGATCTTCTGTATGGTAAGAAATTAGATGAAGAGGATCAGCAGCTTCTTGAGAAGAGCAGCATTATTCTGCAAATGGAGCGTAAGCTTGATTCGTATGAGAATTACGCCAAAATGGATATGCCTCTGGAAGCGCTTGACGCCCTGCTTTCCGGTGTAGAGCGTTATCAGACGCTTTCGTTAAAAGCACAGGAGTATCATGTCACGGATGAAGTGCAGAAGGTTTACGAACAGATTCTTGAGCAATTATCGTCCTACGGAGTATCTGAGACAGACGCGCTGGATATTATTGCGTCGGAAGATAATGTGACTTATTCTCAGAGACTGGAAAGCATCGTCTATGGAGATGGTGTTTCTACAGAAGAAGGGACAGAGCAGCTCCAGGATGTCTTGCCGGAGGAGGAAGAAATACTTGACCGGCTGGAAAACGCTGAAGAGATCCCGGGTAATGAACAGGAGATGGATTTAGCAGGGGACGGCAGCGGAGAGGCTGACTCAGAAAGCAGCAGCGACGATAGTACGAATCATACAGAAGCAGAGCAGGAGTAAACGATGATAGCGATAATAGATTATGATGCCGGTAATATCAAGAGTGTGGAGAAAGCGGTAAATGCTCTGGGATATGATGCTGTGGTCACAAGAGATAAGGATGTTATATCAGGCGCTGATCATGTCATTCTGCCGGGAGTGGGCGCATTCGGAGATGCCATGGAGAAGCTGCATCATTACGGACTGGTTGATATCATCAGGAAGGTCGTGGAAAATAAGGTTCCGTTACTGGGAATCTGTTTGGGACTGCAGTTGATGTTTGAGAGCAGCGAGGAAGCGCCGGGGGTCGAAGGACTTGGTCTGTTAAAAGGCAGAATCATATTGATTCCGCATGGAGAGGACCTGAAAATTCCGCATATCGGCTGGAATTCATTGCAATATCCGAATCAGGGCAGATTGTTTGCGGGGATTCCGGAGAATTCGTATGTGTATTTTGTACATTCCTATTATCTGCAGGCGCAGGAAGCGGATATTGTGAAAGCAACGACTCAGTACGGCACATTGATTCATGCGTCCGTGGAGAAAGATAATGTCTTTGCCTGCCAGTTCCATCCAGAGAAAAGTTCGGATGTCGGCATGAAAATATTAGAGAATTTCCTGAAGATTGAGGGGTAAAAGAAATGCACACAAAGCGAATTATTCCTTGTCTGGACGTTAAAAACGGCAGGGTAGTCAAGGGCGTTAATTTTGTAAATTTTAAGGACGCGGGGGATCCGGCGGAGGTCGGCGCCGCCTATGATAAATCGGGTGCGGACGAGCTGGTATTCTTAGACATTACAGCGTCTTCCGATGCCAGGGCGACGGCGGTTGAGATGGTTCGGAAAGTAGCCGAGAAAGTGTTTATTCCTTTTACGGTGGGAGGCGGTATCCGTACTGTGGAGGATTTCAAGGCAATCCTGCGGGAAGGCGCGGATAAGGTGTCCGTTAATTCCGCGGCTATTATGAATCCGCAGCTTATCAGTGACGCTGCGGATAAGTTCGGCAGTCAGTGCGTGGTGGTGGCAATTGACGCCAAGCGCAGGGCGGACGGAACCGGCTGGAATATATATAAGAACGGCGGCAGGATCGATATGGGAATCGACGCTGTAGAATGGGCGATGCAGGCGGATCGTCTGGGAGCCGGAGAGATTCTTCTTACCAGTATGGACGGTGACGGAACCAAAGCTGGATATGATCTGGAGCTGACAAGAGAGATTTCTGAAAATGTGTCGATTCCGGTAATTGCTTCCGGAGGCGCGGGGACGATGGAGCATTTCTACGAGGCGTTTACGGTTGGAAAAGCGGATGCGGCGCTGGCAGCTTCATTATTTCATTTTAAAGAGCTGGAGATTCGTGATTTGAAGCAATATCTGAGACAGAAAGGTATCTCGGTTAGAATATAGGGGCAAAGAAGCGCCGGGACGAAGCACCCGGCGTTTTTTCGGGAAAGGAAGTAATGTACCATGGCGATGTTAAGTAATGATTGGGCGGCTGCCTTGCAGGATGAGTTTCGCAAGCCGTATTATAGGGAATTGTATACGTTTGTGAGGGAAGAATATAGCAAAAGGGTGATTTATCCGTCTTCAGAGGATATTTTCAACGCCTTTCATTTTACGCCTTTGAATAAAGTAAAGGTGCTTTTGTTAGGACAGGATCCCTATCATAATGAACATCAGGCACACGGCATGAGTTTCTCTGTCCTGCCGGACCAAAAGGAGATTCCCCCGTCTTTGCAGAATATCTATAAGGAGCTGGAGGACGATCTGGGCTGTTATATTCCGAATAATGGATATTTACAGAAATGGGCGGATCAGGGTGTACTGCTTCTGAATACTGTGCTGACGGTGCGTGCCCATCAGGCGAATTCCCATCAGGGAAAGGGCTGGGAAGAGTTTACGGATGCGGTAATCAGGGCGGTCAATGAGCAGGACAGGCCTATTGTGTATTTATTATGGGGAAGACCGGCGCAGAGTAAGATTCCGATGCTCACAAATCCGAAGCATTTGATCCTGAAAGCGCCTCATCCAAGTCCGCTCTCCGCATATCGGGGATTCTTCGGCTGCAGGCATTTCAGCCAGTGCAACGATTTTTTAAAAGCGAATGGGGTAGAGCCGATAGACTGGCAGATTGAGAATATATAAGGTTGACAAAGGGAGCGATACGCTTTATTATGCTAATTGTTTAAAGAGTACGAGAGGAGAAATGTGTGTTATGAGTAAACTACCGTTTGTAACGAAGGAACAGGTGGAAGAGATCGCAAAGACTTATCCTACCCCGTTTTACATTTATGATGAGAAAGGGATCAGAGCCAATGCGCAGGCTGTGAAAGAAGCTTTTGCATGGAATAAAGGGTTCAAGGAATATTTTGCGGTAAAGGCCTGTCCGAATCCGTTTCTGATTCAGATTCTTCATGAGTATGGCTGTGGCTGCGACTGCTCATCCCTGACGGAATTGATGCTGAGCAATGCCATTGGAATCAACGGACATGAGATCATGTTTTCTTCTAATGATACGCCGGCGGAGGATTATGCATACTGTGCCAAGGTAGGAGGCATCATTAATCTGGATGATATCACGCACATTGACTTTGTAGAGAATATTTTAGGCAGACTGCCGGAGACGATGAGCTGCCGTTATAATCCGGGCGGTGTATTTACGATGAGCAACGGCATTATGGACAACCCCGGCGACGCCAAATATGGTTTTACGACGGAGCAGTTGTTTGAAGGATATAAAATATTGAAGGAAAAGGGCGTTAAGCATTTCGGCCTTCATGCTTTCCTGGCAAGTAATACGGTAACCAATGAATATTATCCGAAGCTTGCGAAACAGCTTTTTGAATTGGCGGTAGAACTGAAAGAAAAGATTGGTGTAACGCTGGAATTCATCAATTTATCCGGCGGTGTGGGAATCGCATATAAGCCGGATCAGACGGCGAATGATATTCGGGAAATCGGAGAAGGCGTGCACAGAGTCTACGATGAGGTTCTGGTACCGGCAGGTATGGGAGACGTGGCCATTTATACGGAGATGGGACGCTATATGATGGGGCCTTATGGCGCGCTTGTTACGAAGGCGATTCATGAGAAGCATATCCATAAGGAATACATCGGCGTGGATGCCTGCGCGGTGAATCTGATGCGTCCGGCTATGTATGGCGCGTATCATCATATTACGGTACTGGGGAAGGAAAATGCGCCTTGTGACCACAAATATGATGTGACAGGTTCTTTGTGCGAGAATAATGATAAATTTGCGATCGACAGGGAACTTCCGGAGATTGCCATGGGTGACTATCTGTATATTCATGACACCGGAGCACATGGCTTTGCAATGGGATATAATTATAACGGTAAATTAAAATCTGCGGAGCTTCTGTTAAAAGAAGACGGCAGCGTGCAGTTGATCAGACGCGCCGAGACGCCGAAGGATTATTTCGCAACGTTTGACGAGTTTGAGATTTACAATAAGTTTGATTTTTAAACAAAAACTTTTAGGAAAACGGGAATAAAAACTTGCCAACGACCGGATGTTATGATAAGATATATTTCGGTTGTTGGAAATGCTGGTGTGGCGGAATGGCAGACGCATCAGACTCAAAATCTGACGAGGGCAACTTCGTGCGGGTTCAAGTCCCGCCACCAGCATTTAAAAAGCTCGGTATTTACCGGGCTTTTTGTTATGGTGCGTTTCTTTAAAGTATTATCTAAGAATTCGTCGCTACGTTGCATAATATCGCGGAACAAATCATAAAAAATCGAAACTTTCAAAAATACTATATACAAGCCATCATAATTATGTTATCTTAATGAATGGAATGTTAAGAAAAGTAACAATTTGTAACAAAAATGAAATATATGACATGAGATATCTCTTGTGCAGAAAAGCATTACATTGAAGGCATAACAACGAAAGGATAACCTGCCCCGGAAAGGCAGATGGGAATACGGATGAAAAAAAAGAGAACGATTGCGGGAAGATTAAGCAGAAAAGTGATGGCGCTTTGCGTCGCCGGCGTACTTGCGTTTGTACCGGTACAGCAGGCGCAGGCAATTGGCGCGGGCAGTTCCATTGCAAGAGGAATTGACGTGTCCAAGCATAATCTGGCGATTGACTGGAGCCAGGTGCCTTCGTCGGGAGTGAGTTTCGCTTTTATCAAAGCCGGCAGCACGAATTCCGGCGTAGATCCTTATTTTGACGCCAATATGCGCGGAGCCAATGCGGCGGGAATTAAGACGGGAGTTTACTTATATTCATATGCTACGAATGCGGAGCAGGCGAAGAACGAGGCGGAATTATTATTACAGTGGATGAGCAATTATACGGTCAGCTATCCCGTAGTTTATGACGTGGAGGATTCCTGCCATAAGAACATGTCCCAGGCCCAGCTACAGGAGATTATCAATACATTCTGCTCTACGATCGAAGCGCAGGGGTATTATCCGGTGGTATATTCCAATAAGAATATGTTTCAGAATAAGATCGGCAATATAGGATATGACAAGTGGATTGCGCAGTATGCGGATGCGCTTGAGTATGAGGGCGCTTCCTTCTGGCAGAATACATCCCATGGCAGCGTAGCGGGTATTCCTACCAGAGTGGACATGAATTATCAGTTTAAGGATTATTCTTCTATTATTATAGCGGATGGCTTTGCGAGCCGGGGAGAGCATACTGTGTTTTATTCCAATTACAGAATGCAGCGTGCCTGCTGGGTAAGCTGGGAAGATAAGAAGTATCATCTGGATGAGAACGGTTTCGTGCAGAAGGGCTGCTGGTTTGAGGATGAAACAGGAAGATATTTCCTGGCGACGAAGGACGGGCATGCGCTGCGGGAAGATGTAACGATAGAGGGCGTCGAGTATTATTTTGATGAAAATGCCGTGATGCAGACCGGACTGGTGACCAGACCGGATGGAAATACCTATTATTACGACGCATCCGGCGCGCTGCAGAAAAATGTGACGGTTACGGTGGATAATGTAAATTACGAGGTGGATGCAAGCGGTATTGCGACGGCGGTACAATAACGAAGCGGTGCGGCTAAGCATAATATGTGACGGCGAATGTGCGGTGATCCGGAGATTTCGGTTATGAGAAATCTCCGGTTTTTTTGTGACAGGCTTTTCAAAAACCCCTATTATGGTATATAATAAAATCTATATGGGCACACATAAGCTATGATCTATTGGGAAGAAGTGGTATCAATATGAACTGTAAAGAAGCAGAGAAAAAAATACCTTACTTTCTACAGGATGAACTGGATGGAAGAAAACTGGCGGAATTTGTGGAGCATATAGAGAACTGCCCGGAGTGCAGGGAAGAACTGTCGATTCAGTTCCTGGTTTCAGAGGGCATGGAACAGCTTGAGCAGGGCAATAATTTTAATCTGCAGAAGGCGCTTTATATGAAACTGCAGAATGCATGGCAAAGAGTCAGGATAAACAGGGCGCTGCGATACACGTTGATATGTCTGGAAGCGGCAGTTGTGGTCGCGATTATTATTGCGCTCTGTATCGTGTTCCGTATGTAAGACGGTGCGGTGTGTGGAAGAGAAGACGAAACAGGGAAGCTGAAGGGATAGAGATATATGGGGCAGAAGCTTGTATTGATAGACGGACACAGCATATTAAACAGAGCCTTTTACGGGGTGCCGGACTTGACGAACAGTCAGGGACTGCATACGAATGCTGTCTATGGTTTTCTGAATATATTATTCAAAATTGTGGAGGAAGAGCAGCCGGAGTATCTGACGGTAGCGTTCGATGTACATGCGCCTACGTTCCGGCATGAGTTATATAAGGAATATAAGGGTACCAGAAAGCCGATGCCGCAGGAACTTCGTGAACAGGTACCGGTCATGAAGCAGATGCTTACGGCGATGGGGATCTGTATCATGGAGAAGCCGGGACTTGAAGCGGATGATATACTGGGTACGATTGCGAAGCGTGCCGAGAAGGAAGGCATGGAAGTTGCGCTGGTATCCGGCGACAGAGATCTGCTGCAGATCGCAACGGATCATATTAAGATCCGCATTCCCAAGACGAAGGGCGGCAAGACTGAAATCGAGGATTATTATGCAAAGGATGTGGAAGCGAAATATCTGGTAACGCCGCTTCAATTCATCGATTTGAAGGCGTTGATGGGAGATACGGCAGATAACATTCCGGGCGTACCCAAGGTGGGGGAGAAGACAGCCACAGAACTGATGGTACAGTTCGGTTCTCTGGAAAATATCTATGCGCATACAGAAGAAATCACGAAGAAATCTATCCGGGAATCGCTGACGGCTAATAAGGAGCTGGCGGATCTAAGCAAAACGCTGGCGACGATCGATGTGAATGCGGAACTGGAATATGATTTTGAACAGGCCAGAATCGGTAACTTTTATACGGAAGACGCCTATATCTTATGCAAACAGTTAGAATTCAAGAATCTGTTGTCCAGGTTTGAGAAGGATGCTGCGGTTGTAAACGGACAGACGGAATATTTTAAGCAAATTACAGAACTTTCCGACGTGGAGGCGTTGTTTGACCGGTGCAGGATACTGGGGGAGCAGTCGGAAGGAAAGCAGGAAATAGGGCTGGCGGTCCTGGCTGATGGCAAGAAGACCGCAGGGTGTGTGGGAATTGCCATGGCGCTTGCAGAGGACGAAGTCTGGTTCATTCCCTGTCAGGGACTGGTTACGGCACAATATCTGTCTGATCAACTGATTGCGTTAAATAAAAAAGAATTATGTAAACCAAATGCTTTTGATATTAAGAATTTATATTTTTTTCTGGAGGATGGCACGGACAGTACCATGTGGCATACGAAGGATGGGGACTGTGACGTTATGCGGCCGTACAGACAGGAACGCTATTTCGACATCCTTCTGGCGGCGTATCTGCTCAATCCTTTGAAAAATGATTATACTGCGGAGGATATCGCCAACGAATATCTGGGGCTTACGATTCCTGACCGCAATCAGGTCTGCGGTAAAATGACTTATGCCGCGGCTTACGACAAAGCGCCTCGGGAGATAATGGAATTTGCCTGCTTCGGCGCTTATGTGTGTCTGATGGCGGCGCCGATTCTTAAGGCAAAGCTTCAGGAGCAGGGGATGCTTGCCCTGATGAATGAGATTGAGATGCCTCTTACCAGGGTATTGTCTGATATGGAGCAGTATGGCGTGCTGGTAAAGCCGGATGAACTGAAAGCATATGGGCAGGCGCTTGAAGGCAGGATCGCCGAATTGGAGGCTTCTATCTATGAGCAGGCAGGCTGTGAATTTAATCTCAATTCTCCTAAGCAGTTGGGAGAAGTGCTCTTTGGCAGAATGGGTCTGCAGGGCGGTAAGAAGACGAAGACAGGTTATTCGACGGCGGCGGATGTGCTCGAGAAGTTAGCGCCGGAATATCCGATCGTATCGGATATTTTGGAATACAGAGGGCTTGCCAAATTGAAGTCCACCTATGCGGATGGGCTTGCGGCATATATTGATGAGTCCGGCAGGATTCACTCAACCTTCAACCAGACGATTACCGCAACGGGACGTATCAGTTCCACGGAACCGAATCTGCAGAATATTCCGATGCGCATGGAACTTGGCAGGAGAATACGCAAGGTATTTATTCCCCAGGAGGGCTATGTGTTTATGGATGCGGATTATTCGCAGATTGAACTGAGGGTCCTGGCTCATATGTCGGAGGACCAGCAGTTAATAGAGGCGTATAAGATGGATGAGGATATTCACCGTATTACGGCATCCAAGGTATTCCATACGCCCTTCGAAGAGGTTACGGATCTGCAGAGGCGTAATGCCAAGGCGGTGAATTTTGGTATTGTATATGGTATCAGTTCTTTTGGACTAAGTCAGGACTTAAGTATATCCAAGAAAGAAGCGGCAGCGTATATTGAGCAGTATTTTGAGACATATCCGCAGGTGAAGAAATTCCTGGACACTACGGTGGAGAATGCGAAAAGGAACGGATATGTGACGACTATGTTCGGGCGAAGACGTCCTATACCAGAGCTGTCCTCCAGCAATTTTATGCAGCGTTCTTTCGGAGAACGCGTGGCGATGAATTCCCCGATACAGGGAACAGCGGCAGATATCATGAAGATTGCCATGATCCGGGTGTGGGAGAGACTGCACAGGGAGAGGCTCAAGTCAAGACTGATTCTGCAGGTGCATGACGAGCTGCTGATTGAAACACTGGCAGAGGAAACAGAGCAGGTGCGGCGGATTCTCACGGAAGAAATGCAGCATGCGGCACAGCTTGCGGTGACGCTGGAAATAGACCTGCATACCGGAGAGAATTGGTATGAAGCCAAATAAAAGGGCGAAATAAATTTCGCCCTGAGAAAGCGGGATGTTATGAAGGTAATAGGCATTACGGGAGGCGTGGGCGCCGGAAAGTCGGAGATCCTGACGTATTTGAAGGAGCGCTGCAACTGCCGCGTTATTATGGCTGACCGCCTGGCTGAAACACTGGAAGAACCGGGGCAGAAATGCTACAGGCAGCTTGTGGCTCTGCTGGGCGGGGAAATCCTGCAGGCAGATGGCAGAATAGACAGACAGAAGATGGCGGCAAGGATTTTTGCGGACAGCAAACTGCTCACAGCGGTGAACGAAATTATACATCCTGCTGTGAAGGAATATATTCTGAAGACGATTGAGACAGAAAAGGCGGCGGATGCGCTGGAGTATCTTTTCATAGAGGCGGCGCTTCTGATTGAGGACGGATATGACAGGATCGTGGACGAACTCTGGTATATCCATGCGGACGTGGACGTACGGCGGCAGAGGCTTAAGGACGCCAGAGGCTATTCTGATGAGAAAATTGACAGTATTCTAAAGGGACAATTGTCTGAGGAAGCGTTTTACAGACATTGCCCTGTGGTAATAGAAAACAGCGGAACATTGGAAAGCGTTTATCAGCAAATTAATGAGAAATTGGGGGAAGGTTCGTGTCAGAAGTAATGAAATTTCCAGGACAATTAGTATTTGGTCTTGATATCGGAACGAGAAGTATCGTAGGGACTGTCGGTTATCGTGTGGGAGAGAAATTCTATGTGGCGGCCCAGAGTATCAGGGAGCATGATACCCGGTCTATGCTGGACGGACAGATACACGATATCTATAAGGTGGGCAAAACCATCAGCGATGTGAAAGCGGAACTGGAAGATAAGCTGGGAAGAACGTTGAAAGACGTCTGTATCGCGGCTGCCGGACGTGTGCTCAGGACAGTGAATGTCAGAGTGGACCAGGAACTGGAAGAAGACAGGGAAATCGGCGGCGAAGATATCTATGCGCTGGATTCCATGGGCGTAGAAAAGGCTTATGAAGAATTCTCAGAGCACAATGAGCTGGACATGAAATTCTACTGCGTTGGATATTCTGTAGTGCGGTATTACATGAACGGCTATACGATCAGCAATCTGGAGGGACACAAGGCCAGAACCATTGGTGCGGATATAATTGCGACCTTTCTGCCGGAGGACGTTGTGGACGGTTTATATAAAGCAGTCGGCGTGGCAGGACTGGAGGTCGTCAATCTGACGCTGGAGCCGATCGCCGCTATCCGTGTCGCCATCCCGGAGATGTACCGGATGTTGAATATTGCACTGGTAGATGTGGGTGCGGGTACGTCGGATATTTCGATTACCAGGGATGGCAGCATCATTGCTTACGGCATGATCCCCATTGCGGGAGACAGTCTGACGGAGGTCATTGCGAAGCATTGTCTGGTGGATTTCGCTACAGC
This sequence comes from Lachnospiraceae bacterium, assembly GCA_017626325.1. Taxonomy (GTDB): domain Bacteria; phylum Bacillota; class Clostridia; order Lachnospirales; family Lachnospiraceae; genus UBA3282. Next base: position 10,948 of record JAGAIZ010000044.1, read on the forward strand.
GGAGCATATTAAGAGAGAGACGGGCGTTAAGGATCAGATCGAATACAAAGATATTATGGGACTGACACAGACGATTACCACAGAAGAAGTAGAGCATGTGACGGCCCAGGTGATAGCCGACATGACGAAGCAGGTGGCGGATAAAATCAAGGAACTTAACGGCGATAAGTCCGTCAGCGCCGTGTTCGTAGTAGGAGGAGGAGGCAAGCTGCCCGGCTATACGCAGGCGCTTGCAAAGGAACTGGATATTCAGAAGGAGAGAGTCGCTGTCCGGGGAGAAGAAGTGATGCTGAATATAGAGTTCCTGGATCAGAATGCCCGGAGAGATTCGCTGATGGTGACGCCGATCGGTATTTGTTTAAGCTTCTATGAGCAGAGCAATAATTTTATCTTTGTCTACTTTAATGAACAGCGTATTAAGATCTATGACAACAATAAAGTAGCGGTCGTGGATGCGGCGATGCAGGCGGAATTCCCGAATGACGGTCTCTTCCCGAAACGGGGCAAGGAGCTGAACTATTATGTCAATGGCAGGCAGCGTATCGTTCGGGGCGAATTGGGAGAAGCCGCCGTTATTACGGTGAATGGCAATGAAACGGATATCTATGCGCCGATTCATGCCAACGACCAGATTAAGGTAATAGAATCGACTGCAGGCAGGGCGGCGCAGTTGGACATTAATCAACTGCCGGAATTCGGCAGCACGATGCGTGTGGAGGTCAACGACAAGAAAATCGATCTTCCGAAGTTCGCCAGTGTAAATGGTGAACTGCAGTCCGGTTATTACAGCATCAAAGAGAATGATAATATCGAGATATTAAGCTATTATACCGTGCGCCAGATTGCGGAGTTTATGGATGTGATTATCAATCAGGAGATGAACATCTATGTGAATAACAAGCTGGCGGATATGGATACCAAGGTCTATGAGAACTTCTCCGTGATCTGGACGATGGAAGAACTGCAGCTCTCCGACAGAGATAAGTATGATCAGGCGGTCAGCTATAACGAACTGCCGGAGGATGACGGTACATATGTGAAACAGGAAAAGGAAGAAAATTCTGAGGCTGCCGCATCAGATACTGCGGGCACGGATGCGGTGCGGACAGCGCAGGAAGCAGATACGCCGGGAAGAGCAGAGTACGGTGAGACAGAACCGGATCCTGCCGTGCAGGAGCAAGCCGGCGCGGCAGAAAATTCTGCGGATGAGCAGAAGACCGACGGCGATCCTTTCGCAATACATGTGACCGTAAACGGTCAGGCGGTTCATCTAAGCGGTAAGAAGGAGTACGTCTTCGTGGATGTATTCGGGTATATTGATTTCGACCTGTCCAGACCGCAGGGCAGCGGCATCGTCACTATGCTGAACGGCAGACCCGCGCAGTATATGGAACAGATTCGCAACGGTGATGTGATTCAGATATACTGGAAGCATTAAGAGACGTCAGGTTCTATTAAAACCGGGGAAACAATTCGCCCGGCGAGCGGCAAAGAAATTACAGAAAGAAAAGTAAGGAAATTATGAGATTATGTAGTATAGCCAGCGGAAGCAGCGGCAACTGTGTCTATGTGGGAAGCGATACTACCCATCTGTTAATCGATGCGGGAATCAGCGGCAGGCGGGTGGAAGCGGGCATAAAAGAGCTGGGCCTGAAGATGAATGAAATTGACGGCATCTTTGTCACCCATGAACATGCGGACCATATAAACGGTCTGGGAGTCATCGCCAGAAAATACGGTATTCCCATCTATGCGACGAAGGGGACAATAGAAGCAATCAAACACGCCTCTGCGGTGGGAGTAATCGAAGAAGAGCTTTTCCAGACGATCAGACCGGATGAGAAATACATTGTCAAGGACATGGCGCTGTACCCCATCCATACCTCACACGACGCGGCGGATCCGGTGGCGTACCGGGTGAGTCACGGGACGCAGTCGGCGGGCATTATCACAGACCTGGGCTGTTATACGGATTATACTGTGGAGTGCCTGCGGAAGCTGGATGTCCTGTATCTGGAGGCGAATCACGACGTGCATATGCTGCAGGCGGGGCCTTACCCTTATTATCTGAAACAGAGGATTCTGGGAGAGCGTGGGCATCTGTCCAATGAAACGGCGGGGAAGCTTCTCACCAGACTTCTGCATGACGATATGCAGGCCATCGTCTTAGGGCATCTGAGCAAGGAGAACAATTTGCCTGAGCTTGCCTACGAGTCGGTGCGGGTGGAAGTAACCATGTCCGACACGAAGTACGACGGCAATGATTTTCCGCTCTATGTGGCAAAGCGAAGCGAGGTGTCGGAGGTCATTGAGGTGAAGTGAGCCGGTGAACTTCCTTTCCCGTATATTGACTTTCCCCCATCCCCTTGCTAGAATGGAAATGCATTGGAAGCAGTCTGGCCGAAAGTTCAGTCCTTCGCCATAAAGCGGAGGATTTTTTCAAGTCTATCAATAGAGAAAGGCATGGTATGCATATGAAAAAAACAATTATTACTGTAGTAGGTAAGGACACAGTGGGAATTATTGCGAAGGTGTGCACTTATCTGGCCAACAACCAGATTAATATTCTGGATATTTCCCAGACGATTGTGCAGGGCTTCTTTAACATGATGATGATCGTGGATACGAACCAGACAGATAAGGATTTCGGCGCGATTGTGGATGAACTGGCGAAGTTGGGCGAGGAAATCGGTGTTGTCATCCGGTGTCAGAAGGAAGAAATATTCGATTCCATGCACCGCATATAAATAGAAGAAGCTAAACGGCGCAAGCAGCCTGGCACGTGTTATACAGGCGTCGCCTGCAGGAACGATTGAGACAGAAGAAAGGCATGGTTTAATACAATGATTAATTTATACGAGGTGGCGGAAACCAACGAGATGATTGCCAAGGAGAATCTGGATGTCAGGACAATTACGCTGGGAATCAGCTTGCTGGACTGCGTCGACGCCGATTTGCGGAAAGTGAATGAGAAGGTTTACCGCAAGATTACAGAGACGGCGAAGAAGCTGGTGAAAACCGGTGAGGAAATCGAGAAAGAATTCGGTATTCCGATTGTGAACAAGAGAATTTCGGTGACGCCGATGGCATTGATCGGCGGCGCGGCATGCAGGACATCCGAGGATTTTGTGACGCTGGCACAGACTATGGACCGGGCGGCGAAGGATGTGGGCGTGAACCTGATTGGCGGTTATTCCGCGCTGGTCTCCAAGGGCATGACGAAGGCGGATGAACTGCTGATCCGTTCTATTCCGAAAGCGCTGCACACCACGGAGCGGGTATGCAGTTCCGTGAACCTTGGTTCGACCAAGACGGGCATCAACATGGACGCGGTGCGTCTCATGGGCGATATCATCAAAGAGACGGCTCTCATCAGCAAGGACAATGACAGCATGGACTGCATGAAGCTGGTGGTATTCTGTAACGCGCCGGATGACAATCCTTTCATGGCGGGCGCGTTCCACGGTGTAACGGAGGCGGATGCGGTGATTAACGTGGGCGTCAGCGGTCCCGGCGTGGTGAAGACGGCTCTGGAGAAGGTAAGAGGCGAGAACTTCGAAGTATTATGCGAAACGATTAAGAAGACTGCTTTTAAGGTAACGAGAGTGGGACAGTTGGTGGCGCAGGAAGCTTCCAGAAGATTGGGGATCCCCTTTGGTATCGTGGATTTGTCTCTGGCGCCTACGCCTGCAATCGGCGACAGCGTGGCGGATATTTTGTGTGAGATCGGCTTAGAATACGCCGGTGCGCCGGGAACGACGGCGGCTCTTGCCCTGTTAAATGATCAGGTGAAAAAGGGCGGTGTGATGGCGTCCTCTTATGTGGGCGGCTTAAGCGGCGCGTTCATTCCGGTCAGTGAAGATCAGGGCATGATCGACGCGGTGACGGCAGGAGCGCTGACCCTGGAGAAATTAGAGGCTATGACCTGCGTATGTTCCGTGGGCCTTGACATGATTGCCATTCCGGGAGATACGCCGAATACGACGATTGCGGGTATCATTGCGGATGAGATGGCAATCGGTATGGTGAATCAGAAGACCACGGCGGTACGCATCATTCCGGCGATTGGCAAGACGCTGGGCGATAAGGTGGAGTTCGGCGGCTTATTCGGTTATGCGCCGATCATGCCGGTGAATTCGTTCTCCTGCGAAGCCTTCGTCAACCGCGGCGGCAGAATTCCTGCGCCCATACATAGCTTTAAGAATTAAATGAGGTGTGTTGAGAGCGATATATCTGAGATAAACAGATAAGACGCAGTGACAGGATATTGCAAAGATATTGTAAATAAGATAATGCAGAGAGGGCGTCTATGGAGAAGAAACCAAAAGCACAGTTTGCTTCCAATACATCGGACCGCACGGTAAGCCAATGGATTAAGGCGCTGCTTGTGCTGTTCACAGGACTGGTTATTGCACATCTGGGGGTGGCGTTGTTTCTGCTTTCCGAGATGGGCACAGATACATTCACAGTCTTTATTCAGGGACTTGCCAGAACCTTTGGGCTGACGGTAGGCACAATGCATGTGATCGTGCTGATTGCGCTGATGGCGGTTATGCTGCTTACGACCAGGGGATATATTAAGCCGGGCACGGTGGTATGCGCTTTCTGCGGCGGCCCGATTATTGATTTGTTCACCTGGATGTTCGGGGATATCATCAATGAGCAGGCGGCGCTGCCTGTACGGATTGTCAGCGTAATAGCGGGCTGTGTGATCCTCTCCCTTGGGATGTCCGTGGTGATCAACAGCAACGCGGGTACAGGACCCAATGACCTGGTGGCGATTATTCTGTCAGATAAATGCAGGAAATTACAGTTTCGATGGGTGCGTGTTTTGTGCGATCTGTTTTTCGTGCTGTTGGGCTTCATACTGGGCGGTACGGTAGGAGCAGGTACGATTATCGCGGTGTTCTTAACGGGGCCGCTTGTGCAGTTCTGGCTGCCGAAGACGAAGCGGATCATACAGAGCATATTGCGGGAATAGAATAAGGAGTGGATTGCGCTGCCCGTTGCGTAAAAGCTTAAGAAGAGGAGAATCTATGAAAATATTGGTATTAGGCGGCAGCTATTTCTACGGCAGGGTGTTTGTAATGCTGGCTTCCCGGACTGGGAAGGAAAGAGAGAATGCCGCCGGAGCGTGCGCGGCAGATGCCGGCAGACAGGCAGGGACGGAAGATTCTTTCAGCTATATGGAGGAGGAAGATAACGGCGGCATAGAGATTACCGTGTTAAATCGGGGCACCTATTCCATGGAAGACTTCGGGGTAAGACAGGTGACCGGAGACAGGCACGATGCACAAGCGCTTAACGCCTGTAAGGGCGATTATGACGCGGTAGTGGATTTCTGCGCGTACGGCGCGGGCGATGTGGAATTTGTGCTGGAGCATCTTCATGGCAGAATCGGTCAGTATATCCTGATTAGCACGGTGGACGTCTACCGGCGCGGGACAGGAGACGTGAAGACGGAAGAGGCGGCGTTCGAATACCGCCAGTTTCCGGGAGAAGCGGGCGCTTATATCTCGGGCAAGGTCGCTTTAGAGGAAGAGGTCAGACAGGCATGCGGGCAGCGTAAGATTCCCTATACAGTGCTTCGCCCGGCGATTCTGTACGGCCCTTACAACTATGCGCCCAGAGAGTCCGCCTACATACAGCTCATGCTGGTGAATCATGTGCTGCCGCGGTTTACGGATGCGGACGGCAGGTTTCAGTTCGTCTATGTGAAGGACGCGGCGCAGGCGATTCTTAATTGTATGGGCAATGAAAGGGCGTACGGGCAGGCGTATAATCTCTGCCAGGACGAGGCGACGACCTATGACAGCTTCTTAGAGACCTTAAAGCAGGCGGCTGAACCGGAAGTAAGGGAAAGCCTGCAGGAGATAGAGATGCCTGTTGATGTGGCAATGGCACAGGGCGTGCCGGTTCCTTTTCCGGCATCGGAAGAGGAGACGGAACTGTGCGGTAATCAGAAGAGCAAGGACGAGATCGGGATGGTCTATACGGATTTTGGAATCGGTATGCAGAAGACATACCGTGCTTTTCGGAATGTATGGACAAAGTAAAAGGACTGTGTATACAGACAGAGCGGTTTATAGTATAACTGCTTTGACAGGGGGCGGCATGTTCAGGCGTAAGATAATACAGGAGCCGTATGACAGAGAAAGGCAGATACCTGTTATACGGGCAAGCATTTGTACCGGAGAGCGCGTGGCGGGATTTAAGGATATACAGACAGGCAGATTTACGGAGGTGGCGGCTATTTGCAGCCGCAGAGATCTGGACAGCTTCCTGGAGAAGTATGCGGTGGAAGAGACAGAGATTAAGAAAGAGTGGTAAGTGGAATGATATTGTCGAGGCTTCGTAAATAATAAGAGTGTCTGTTAAGAATTAATAAGAAACAAATGCGGAGGATACCTTGAAAAGAAGAATAAAATGTACTAAAATAAATACAATCATGTTTTGATGATATGAAAGATACTATGTAGAAGAGTAAAGCGGCAAACAAAGACAGACTGACAGCAGGAGGATGCAGGATAAGGAAAGGAGTCAGTATATGGCGGATGAAATTATGGAGGAAGAGCTGGAAGAAGCTTCTCCAAAGGGAAAATACATGACATTTCGAACCGGGAAGGAATATTTCGGAATCGGCATCAGTTACGTGAATGAGATTGTCGTCATGCAGCCGATTACAGCGGTACCCAGGGTCGAGGATTATATTAAAGGGCTGATTAATCTTAGGGGCAAAATTATTCCTGTGATTGACGTTCGGGTAAGGTTTAAGATGGAACCTGTAGAGTATACAGACAGGACATGCATTATCGTCATTAATGTAAAATCTACGGTGGTAGGATTGATTGTGGAGAAGATTGCCGAGGTGGACGAAATCGGAGAAGAGGATATTATACCACCGCCCACCATTGGACATAAGGAGCATGAGCATAATAAATACGTATACGGGCTTGCGAAGACAGGAGATACGGTGAAGCTCCTTCTGGATCCTGAGAAGCTGATTAAGGATGAGGATCTGGAAGTACTGGAAGAAGTAAAAGAGGAAGAACAATAATTTACATCCTGCGCAAGTGCGGCGAAGGCACATTCTGTTTGCAGGCTGAAAGAAAGGCATGGTTATAAATATGAAGAAAAAATTTCGATTCAGAGATTTACCGGTAAGGAACAAATTATATCTTTTTAGCAGTTGCCTGTTAATTGTAACTATTATTATTGCGGCGGCGGGACTGGAAGTCGTATCTCTTACCAACAGGGCGCATACGTCCCGCTATAACAACTATGGCGAAGGACAGATTGAGTTAAGCGACGCGTTCAGCAACTTTAATGAAGTTAAGGTTCACCTGCGCAATATGCTTTATCTGTATGCGGACGACGAAGCGAGACAGCAGTCGGAGATTGAATCGATTAACAAAGCAATAGAAGACGCGAACGATAATCTGAATGCTTTTGCACAGAAATTGGACCGATACGACGCATCCATTGCCCAGACCTATGAAGAGTGCGTTGCGTATATAGACGAATACGAAGCGTCGGTGGAACGGGCTGTTTCCTATGTCAGCAGCGGACAGATTGAAGAGGGAAGAACGGAGCTTCTGACGACGGGCGTTACTTCAGCCAACAATGCGGAGAATAAATTTGACATTGTGATGGCGGATATGAAGGAAGCATCCATAGAAGCAAGCGATTTGATTGAAACGCAGATCAGCGGGCTTCGTATTATCGTGATTGCAATCTGCGCCGTAAGTATTGTAATTGCTTCCATATGCTGTATCATTCTGATTAAGTCTATTACGGGTCCTGTAAATAAGCTGTCGGAAGCTTCAAAGAAGCTGGAAGTCGGTGATGTGGATGTGGACTGCAAGAAGATCAATGATGATGATTTGGGAGCGTTGATGGATAATTTCGCTAATATGGCGACGGCAATCAGAGAGCAGGCGAGAATCGCGGAGGTGATTTCTCAGGGCGATCTGACGATCAAGGTAGAGCCGCGCGGAGAGAAAGATATTCTTGGCAAGGCGTTACAGAGACTGGTCAGAGATAACAATATTACGCTTGGTCATATTAAGGAATCTACCATGCAGGTAACACTGGGCGCAGAGCAGGTTGCGAATGCAAGCCAGGCATTAGCGCAGGGATCCACGGAACAGGCCAGCGCCATTGAAGAGGTAACTGCTTCCATGGATGAGATTGCGGAGCGTACCAAGGCGAACGCCACAGAGGCGGCTGAAGCCAACAGCTTAGTACATAGCGTGAAGGATATGGCTGTGGACGGCAATGGACAGATGAAGTCCATGATTGAGGCCATGAACGATATTAATGAGTCTTCTCAGACGATCTCCAAGATTATTAAGGTAATTGACGATATTGCATTCCAGACGAATATTCTGGCGCTGAATGCTGCGGTAGAGGCGGCTCGTGCGGGCGAACACGGCAAGGGCTTCGCAGTTGTAGCGGAGGAAGTCAGAAATCTGGCGGCCAAGAGCGCTTCTGCGGCCAGTGAGACAGCAGAGATGATAGAGGATTCGATCCGGAAGGTAGGAAACGGTACGCAGCTTGCGGAAACAACGGCGAAATCTCTGGATGAAATCGTGGAGCGTATCGATAAAGTTGCGACTATCATCAATGAGATAGCAGTAGTTTCCAACGATCAGGCTACGGCAATTTCGCAGATTGACCAGGCGATCGGACAGGTATCCACAGTCGTACAGACGAATTCTGCAACAAGTGAGCAGTGCGCGGCAGCAAGTGAGGAAATGTCCAATCAGGCGGCTAATTTAAGAAAATTAATGGCGAATTATAAACTGACGGCAGGAATGCAGAACGGATATATGAATGGAATATCCGGAAATACACAGAATGCAGCTTACAGTGCGTCAGAGTATAATAACACACCGGTCATTTCTCTGGATGGAGACATGGGAAAATATTAAGAGCGTGTTCGGATGATAAGGGAGCCGTCGTATGAATGAGAAAAGGAATCATTCATACGGCGGTTTTTTATAATGTCTTGACAATATACAAAGGTTAGAGTAGACTAACAACTGATAAAAATTATCATTTAATACATTTCATGATAAAAAGCGTCGGAACTGTTTGGGAGCAGGGAACCGACCGGAAATGAGGAAAGATATGACATTAGATAAGGCAGCCATCGGCAGAGAGGTTAAGATTGTAAAAGTAGGTGGTGAGGGAGAACTCAGGAACCGTCTGTTGGATATGGGTATTATACCCAGAACCATCGTGAAGGTGCAGAAGGTTGCTCCCATGGGAGATCCGATCGAGATACACCTGAGAGGATATGAACTGACAATACGGAAAGAGGATGCCGGGAAATTCGAGGTGATGGAATTATGATTTATGCGCTTGTAGGCAATCAGAACTGTGGCAAGACGACTCTTTTTAACCAGCTTACAGGATCCAATCAGCATGTGGGGAATTTCCCGGGCGTCACGGTAGACTCTAAGATGGGTGAAATACGCGGTGAGAAAGGCGACGCGGTGGTGGATCTGCCGGGTATTTATTCGATCAGGCCTTATACTAACGAAGAGATTGTGACGCGTAAGTTTATCCTGCAGGAGAAACCGGACGGCATTATTAATATTGTGGATGCTACCAATATTGAGCGGAATCTGTATCTGACACTGCAGCTTCTGGAAATGAAGATTCCTATGGTAGTTGCGCTTAATATGATGGATGAAGTGCGTAATAACGGAGGTACCATAGACCTGGAGAAGATGGAGCAGGCGTTGGGAGTTCCGGTTGTTGCAATCAGCGCGGTGAAGAATGAAGGGATCGATGATCTGATACGCGCTGTCAGAGAGACGGCGAGGAAGAGAAGCTATCCCAGAGTCAGGGATTTCTGCGAAAAAGGTCCCGTACATAGATGTATTCATGCAGTCAGCCATCAGGTAGAGGATCATGCGGACCGGATCGGTATGTCGCCGAGATTTGTGGCGACTAAGATCGTAGAGGGAGACCAGGATATTATAGACAGGCTGGATTTATCAGAGAACGAACTGGATCTGATGGAGCACAGCATCGTGGAAATGGAACGGGACAGCGAGATGGATCGTAATGCGGCGCTTGCCGATATGCGTTATACGTTTATTGAGAAGGTATGTGAGCAGGCAGTCATCAAGTGTCAGGAGAGCAGGGAACACAGAAGAAGCGTACGCATAGACAATGTGCTGACGAACAAATATCTTGCCGTTCCGGTATTTCTGGCGATTATGCTGTTGATCTTCTGGCTGACTTTCGGTGTGATCGGCAGTGCGTTAAGTGATCTGATGAGTCTGGGAATAGATATGCTATCCGGTGTGACGGAGCGCGCGCTTGTCCGTTATGGTATTAATCCGGTGGTGCAGAGTCTCGTGATAGACGGTATTTTCGCCGGCGTAGGCAGCGTGCTCAGTTTCCTGCCGATTATCGTGGTGCTTTTTTTCTTCCTGTCCATTCTGGAAGATTCAGGATATATGGCGCGGATTGCTTTTGTGATGGACAGGCCGCTTCGTAAGATCGGGTTGTCGGGCAAGAGCTTTGTCTCGATGCTGATTGGTTTTGGGTGCAGCGTGCCGGCGGTTATGTCTACGAGGACGTTATCCTCCGAACGGGATAAGAAGATGACGATTATGCTGATCCCTTTCATTAGCTGCTCGGCCAAAATACCGATTTACGCTTTGTTTACGGCGGCATTTTTTCAGAGATATCAGGCGCTTGTGATGATGGGGCTGTATGTGTTCGGCATTCTGGTCGGACTGCTGTGTGCCGTCGTGCTTAAGAAGACGCTGTTTCACGGCAAGCCGATGCCTTTTGTGATGGAGCTTCCCAATTACCGTTTCCCTTCTGCTAAGAGCGTGCTGCTCTTGATGTGGGATAAGGCGAAGGATTTTATTCAGAAGGCGTTTACCGTTATTTTCCTGGCAACGCTGATTATCTGGTTCTTGCAGACTTTTGATACGAGGCTTAACGTGGTGGATCATTCGGCGGACAGTCTTCTTGCGCTGGTCGGCAAGCTGATCGCGCCCGTTTTTGCGCCGCTTGGCTTCGATGACTGGCGGGCGGCTACCGCGTTAATCAGCGGTTTCACGGCGAAAGAGGCTGTGGTGAGTACCTTAAGCGTGTTGACAGGCACTTCCATGTCCGATCTGGGGGAAACGCTGGGAACAATTTTCACGCCTCTTTCGGCGGGAAGCTTTCTCATTTTTACGCTGCTGTATACGCCGTGCGTAGCGGCTGTGGCGACCATTAAACGGGAGATGAATTCGGCGTGGAAGACAATCGGAATCATTATCATGCAGTGCGGCGTTGCGTGGGCGGCGGCATGTGTTTTCTATCAGGCGCTGAGTATGATGATCGGTTAAGCGGCAGCGAAAATCGCTGCGGATTACAGGCTGCAAATCAGGAATTGTAGTGATAGGCAATATGTACATATTTGACTCGTGAATTGAGCGAAAAAGGAGAAAATCAAGCGGAAGATGAAATTCTGCTTGATTTTTTTAGTAAATTTTAGTATGATGAAAGCATAAAAGGAAAACGTTTTCCGGAAAAAACAGAATAGATAAAAGGAAAATATTTCCATGAAGAGAAGCGTGATTTTAATCTTATAGCAAAACGGAGGTATCTTATGGATTTTAACGCGGTATATCACAGAGCGAACGATAATTATTGTTATCCGCTGGATGAAGAGCAGCTTGTCATCAATATCAGGACAGGATATGACGTTAAGTATGTGAATATTATTCAGGGGGATCCTTTTAAGTCCGGTATTCTGGGCGGCGGCGAGAGCTGGAGCGGAGATGCGGTGAACATTCCGTTCAAGAAGCGGCTTAAGAATCAGTTGTGGTGGACAACTACCATGAAACCGGAATATAAGAGGCTGAAATATTATTTCGAGTTACAGACGGAGAATGAGAAATGGTTCTATTTCGAGGACGGCTTTGTCTCTGAGTCCCAGATGCAGTTGGAGGGAAGGAGCCGTCAGTGCTTCGTATTTCCGTGGATGAATCCGGCGGATATTCCGGTGACGCCCGCCTGGGTCAACGATACGATCTGGTATCAGATTTTTCCGGAAAGGTTCTGCAACGGAGATCCTTCCATCAATCCGGAGGGAACGCTTCCGTGGCGTAACAGAGGGAGCGTGACGAATGAGGAATTCTTCGGCGGAGATCTGCAGGGAATTATCAACAGGCTTGACTATATTAAGGGATTGGGGATATCGGGTCTGTATCTGACTCCGATTAACGAGGCGCCCACCTCACACAAGTACGATACGACGGATTATACGAAGATTGATCCGCATTTCGGAACAGAGGAGACGATGGTAAAGCTTGTCCGTGAGGCGCACAGCAGAGGAATCCGGGTTATGCTGGATGGTGTTTTTAACCATTCCGGCAAGTCTTTTGCACCCTGGCTTGACGTGAAGGAGAAGGGACCGGAATCGGAATACTGGGACTGGTTTATGGTGAATGAGTGGCCTTTTCTGGAAGAGGGCGGATGTGCTTATGCAAAGCAGTACTATACCTTCGCTTTCTTTGACAGCATGCCGAAATTAAACACCAATAATCCGGAGGTGCGGGAGTATCTGATCGGTGTCTGTGAGAACTGGGTAAGAAATTACGATGTGGACGGAATCAGGCTGGATGTGGCGAATGAGATATCGCACGCATTCTGTAAAGAGCTGAGGTCTCATTTAAAGGCGATCAAACCGGATATCTATATTCTGGGAGAGATATGGCATGACGCGATGCCCTGGCTGAGAGGAGATGAGTTTGACGCTGTCATGAATTATCCGCTGGCGGAGAGCATCAAGGATTTCTGGATTGACAAGAGTCTGACCAATGAAGACTTCGAGTATACGATTAACCGCTGCTATACGGGATATATGCAGCAGACGAACGACGTGCTGTTTAACCTGCTGGATTCTCACGATACGAAGCGGCTTCGGTCGGATGTCAAGAACCTGGATGAGTATTTCCAGCAGCTTGCCGTTCTGTTTACGATGCCTGGTTCGCCCTGTATCTTTTATGGCACGGAGATTGCCATGGAGGGAGGACACGACCCGGACTGCCGCCGGTGTATGCCCTGGGACGATATCGACAACGGCGTATATGACGAGCGGATAGAGATTGTCAGAAGCCTTCTGCATCTTCGTATGGAAGAACCGCTTCTTAAGAGCCGTAATTTCCATTTCCCGAACCGGATTAACAGACCGAGGGTAATCGAGTTTAATAAGATGGGCTGGCTGGATAATTATGTGGAAGTGATTATCAACTGTGAAGAAGAGGACATCGAGATAGAGAGAGAAGGAGAACTTCTTTTCTCCAGACATTATATAGATAATACGCTGTTGCGCAATGGAATTGTCATCCGTAAGATGCACTGATGTAAGAGGCTTCATGCCGGCATCCGGCTGCTGTTTGGACAATAACTGAAATGCCTCTGCGGCATATGTTTTTAAGTATGGTAAATTGTACAATTATAAGGTATACTATAGACAGGATAGTATCAATCTGTAATTGAAATGGTAAACATATCAACAGGGGTTTCATGTATTGGCAGGGATGAAATATGAAGAAAATAGCAATGATATCCGACGGCTGGAAGCGGCTGATCACGTATGCGTGGATAGACGGCATTATGCGGTATATTCGTGAATCTGGAGAAGATATATGCCTGTACCAGTATAATTGTCATGGCAACTGGAGCAAGGATGAGAAGCATAATCATGGTGAGTACAATATTTATCAGCTTCCTGATCTGAGCGAGTTTGACGGTATTATTATGGACTGCATTAATATTATCGACAGCAAGCAGTTTGATAAGACCGTTGAGATGATCAGAGCAAGCCATGTGCCTGTAGTGAGTATTGCCAGCGATGTGGAAGGCTTTTACTATGCGGGAATCGACAATAAGAAGACGATCGCCGAGGTTATGGAACATCTGTTTACCGTTCATAACTGCAGGAGGTTTATTTTTGCGGGAGGACCGGAGGAAAATTTCGAGAACGGGCTGCGCGTGCAGTCATACCTGGAGAGTCTGGACGCTTTCGGGCTGTCCAGAGAGGACAATCCGGTCTGGTACGGCGATTATGATTTCTCAACAGGCGTGAAATATTTTAATAAAATGCGTAAGGAGCTGAAAGCCGGCGCCGCGTCTTTGCCGGATGTGTTCGTCTGTGCCAATGATAATATTGCGGCGGGACTTATCTACAAAGCGCAGAGATTCGGCTATTCGGTTCCGCGGGATTTCAGGGTGACCGGATTTGATAATCTGGACAAAGCCGTGTATTTCGATCCGCAGATTACTACGGTCGGGCTGGTGAGAGAAGTGATCGGGCATAAATGTATGGATATTCTAATGGAAATCTGGGAAGGCAAGGATGTGCCGAGGAACCATTTTATCCCTTCTTCCTGTGTCTTTACAGAAAGCTGCGGATGTCCCAACAGCGGACTTCTTGATTATCGCGAGTACGCCAGGAATCAGATTATCGGCGACGTTGAGAAGCTCAGGAATGAAGAGAATCTGATTATTTTTCAGAGTGAAATCGTTCAATACGATACTTATGAGCAGATCTTCCATAAAATAGCGGAGTACTTTATGAACCTGGAATGCGACGGGTATTTCGTTGTAGTCGATAAGCAGCTTTATGAGGGTGACAACGAAGATTCTTTTTCCGTTGACGGATATGATATGGAGCGAATGGTGGTAGCATGCGCGGCTGACCATAAGCAGTTCCTTGAGATGAAGGACGTACGGGAACTGATGGACTATCTGGAACAGAACGGGAGCGGCAGCGCCTATATGTTCACACCGATTCATTTCCGTGAGCACGCGGTAGGATTCACCGTGATGAAGAATGGCAGGTTCCTGTATGATAATCCGTATTTCTATGATATACACAGTACGATTACGCAGACAATAGAGAATGTCTATAAGAAGCTGCAGCTCGAAAATGCCAATAAGAAATTACGGGATATTTATAACAGGGATCAGATGACCGGATTGTATAACCGTATTGCGTACACGGAGATGATTGAACCGGAGTATCGTAAATATTGCGCGCATAATCAGCGGTGCGCCCTGACTTTCCTGGACGCCGACTGCTTTAAGGAAATCAATGACCAGTATGGTCATGAGAAAGGCGACGAGATCCTGAAGCGTATCGCGCAGGTGCTGACGGAGCATTGTCCGGAGAACGGGTACGTTTACCGGTTTGGCGGCGATGAGTTTATCGTATTTTTTACTTGTGAAGACGAGACGGAGCCGATGCGGTTCCGTGACCGGGTCAATGAAGCGCTGCATACATATGACATAGGTGTCAGTATGGGAATCGCTGTGACAGATCCTTCCTCCGGCAGGCGTCTGGATGATTATCTCAGGATGGCTGATCAGGACATGTATCGTATTAAGATGACGAAAAAGACATCGAGACATTAATTGGGGGCTGTACAAAATTTGTCAGATGACATAAAATATTTATAAGGGAATTCATGCCAATGCAGGGCTTTTAAGAAATATCAGAAGAGGAAGGCGTGAGAGAAATGAAAAGTTATATTTTGGATTTGAATTCTATCGAGAAGGTAAAGGGCTTTGTGAAAGCAATAGAAGGGTTTGACGGATATTTCGATCTGGCGTCCGGCAGATATGTAATAGACGCGAAGTCTATAATGGGTATTTTTTCTATGGACTTGTCCAAGAAGGTGGAGTTCAGAATCCTGGAGACGAATCAGAGAATTTCCGAAGTGGAAGCGGCGATTGCTCCCTACATATTCAACTAACTTACCAGACTGCCGATATGTGAGTGAATCATATATCGGCAATTTTCGTTGTAACAGATACCAGTCAAACAGGAAGAGGACGGCGGATATGAGATTAATGCATCTGGCGGATTTGCATATAGGGAAGAGAGTGAATGAATTTTCCATGCTGGAAGATCAGAAGGATATTTTGGAGCAGACGCTTACGATTGCCCGTAAGCAGAAGGTGGACGGCGTATTGATTGCGGGAGATGTCTATGACAAGGCGATTCCTTCTGTGGAGGCAGTTTCTTTGTTTGATGCGTTCTTAACAAAGCTTTCTGAGCAGCGTATCCCTGTCTATATGATCAGCGGTAATCATGATTCCGCACAACGCATTTCTTTCGGAGCAAGGCTCATGGAGAAGAGCGGTGTGCATGTGGCGGCGGAATATACAGGGGAACTAAAGAAGATCAGCGTAAGGGATGAATATGGAATTCTGGATATTTATCTGCTGCCTTTTATCAAGCCGGCTTATGTCAGAGCAGTCTGGGGAGAAGAAGCGGAGAAGGTCAGAACTTATCAGGAAGCTGTGGCTTTCGTGATGGACAAAGTCGTATTGGAGGAAGCGCACAGGAATCTTCTGGTGGCGCATCAGTTCGTAACGGGGGCATCCACCTGTGACTCGGAGGAGCATTCGGTGGGAGGAATGGATCAAGTGGAGGCCGCCTGTTTTAACGGATTTGATTATGTGGCGCTGGGGCATCTGCACGGACCGCAGACGGTGGGCTGCGATACGGTCAGATACGCGGGAACTTTGCTGAAATACTCCTTTTCGGAGGTGAACCATGAGAAAAGCGTGACGATTGTTGATTTGAAGGAAAAGGGGAACGTAACGGTAGAAGCGTATCCTGTAAAGCCGCTGCATGATATGAGGAAAATCAGGGGAACTTATGAAGAGGTTACGAGGAAAAGCAGCTATGATCATACCGATACGGAGGATTATGTGCAGATTACGCTGACGGATGAAGAGGATGTTTTCGACGCCGTAGGCAAGCTGCGGGTGATCTATCCGAATCTGATGCGGCTGGAGTACGATAATATGAGAACCAGAAGAAATGTTCAGATCAGTCTGTATGAGGCAGAAGAGGACAAGACGCCGATGGAGCTTGTGGAGGAACTATATAAGCTGCAGAACAATAAGCCCATGCGGGAAGAACAGAGACGGTATATGAAGGCTCTGATTACGGAAATATGGGAGGAACAGGAGCAAAGATGAGACCGCTGACATTGATTTTATCCGCATTCGGACCCTATGCGGAAGAGACGCGTATTCCGTTTGATCAGTTGGGCACAAAAGGGTTGTATCTGATCACGGGAGATACCGGAGCAGGAAAAACATTTCTGTTTGACGCTATCGTGTTCGCTCTGTATGGAGAGGCGAGCGGCAATGCCAGGGAGACTTCCATGTTCCGTTCCAAATATGCCGGGCAGGATACGGCGACTTATGTCACGCTGCGTTTCCGGCATCATGGGCAGGAGTACGAGATCACGAGAAGTCCCGAATATATGCGCCCCGCGAAACGGAGAGGCGGCATGACGCTTAGCCGTGCGGAGGCCGTACTGACATATCCGGACGGACATGTGGTGACGAAAAGCAAGGATGTGACGAGAGCGGTAATCGATCTGCTGGGGATTGACAAGAATCAGTTTACCCAGATCTCCATGCTGGCACAGGGAGAATTCCTGCGCCTGCTGTATGCGAAAACCGAAGAGCGAAGTAAGATTTTCAGAGAGATCTTTCATACGAAGGAATATATGATTCTGCAGGAAAAGCTTAAGAACGAATCCGGGCTTCTGCGGCAGAAGTGTGAGGAGAACAGCAAAAGCATAGAGCAGTACCGCGAGGGTATCCTCTGGGAGACGGAATGTCTGCCGCAGCAGGAGGATATTGCAATGACGCAGGGGCTGCTGGAAGCATTGGATGGAACAATTGACTGGGAGTGTCTGAGATTGTCAGAGATCAGCACCGGCCTGACAGAGACAGAGCGTGCCATGGAAGAGAATCAGAAGGCGCTGGGGAAGCTTCAGACACAGAAGAAGCTGCGGGAAGAACTGGATAAGGCCGTTGCGGAGGCGGACAGACTGCAGCCATGTCTTCTGCCGCTTCGTGAAGAACTTGACGCACTTAAGCGGCAGAAGGAGCCGATGGAGGCGCTGAAAACGAAGATCCGTATGGAAGAAGAGAGGCTGTCCTCGTATGACGAGGCGGAGGTATTGGAGAAGCGGCAGGCACATACGCTGGAGAAACTTGCGCAGAAGGAACAGGAGCTTGCAGCGCGGCAGGAAAATGTCAGACAGATGCAGGAACGATACAAGGAAGCTAAGGAGCAGACAAAACTGCTGCAGAGCGAGGATTTGCAGATGGTAAAAGTCCAACAGCAACTGGAGCAGGAAACCCGGCAGCATACGATGTGGCAGGAACTTCTGACGCAGTTGAAAGAAGCGGAGAGATTATATCTGAAACTGAGGCAAAAGCAGGAGGAGTACCGGAAAGCTTACGCCCTGTATGAGAAGAGAAAGAAGTCCTACGAGCAGATGCAGCAGCATTATCTGGATGAGCAGGCCGGGGTACTGGCGCAGTCATTACAGGAAGGAAAGCCTTGTCCTGTCTGCGGCGCGACGCATCATCCCATGCCTGCTGCGGGTACAGAGAACGCGCCGGACAAAGAGCAGGTGGCACAGGCGAAGGCGGGCTGGGAGAAAAGCAGTCTGACTATGCAGGATGCGAGCGCGGCGGCAGGCCGCGCCAGAGGAGCCTGGGAGAGCGCCGCACAGACGCTGCGCGTCCGTCTGGATGCTGCCGGAATCTGCCGTACTGCCGCAGAGACGGAAGGAATGGAAGCGGAAGAGAATGAGAACCGGCTTCCTGCAGCATGGGATGGCGTAGAAGCGGAGCTGTCAGATAAGCTGCGCCTGAGCGGAGATAATATGGATGCGCTGCGGGAAAGCATTACACAACTGCAGGAGAAGCAGCAAAAGGCAGACGCGCTGCAGAAGGCGCTGCCCGAAATGGAGCAGAAGATAAAAGAGGCGGAAGAGCAATGCGGTATAAGGGAAACCGAGATCCGGGACCTGAAAGTTGAAAAGGAAGTGTTGGCCGGGAAACTGCGGGACGTATACAGGGCGCTTCCCTGCGAGAGTAAGGAACAGGCCAAAGAGCAGATAAGAACCTGCAGAAGCACACTTACCGTATATGAAGAGAAGCTTATGAAAGCGGAGCAGGGTTACAGGGAGAAAGAGCGCGCCTGGCTGGATGCCCTTCAGAAGCAGGAAACGCTGCGCCAACAGGTGGAACAGGAGCAGGCGGCAGCGAATCAGGAAACGCTTACGGCACAGCGCGGCGAGCTGCTTGCGCGTAAGCGTGCTTTGCAGGCAAAACAGCAGGAAATCACGCACCGGTATGAAACGAACAAAAAAGTCAAAGCTTGTATTGAGCAAAGAAGTAAGGAACTGTGCAGTCTGGAGAAACAGTGGAATCTTGTCCGGGAATTGTCGGATACGTGCGGCGGCAGCCTTTCGGGAAAGGATAAGATTATGTTGGAGACGTATGTCCAGATGCAGTACTTTGACCGGATCATCAGGCGCGCCAATACCAGATTCATGATTATGTCTGCGGGACAATATGAACTGGAACGCTCCAGGCAGGCTGAGAATATGAAGAGTCAGAGCGGGCTGGAACTTGACGTAACAGACCACTATAATGGCACAAGGCGCAGCGTAAAGACTCTGTCCGGCGGCGAGGCTTTCCTGGCCTCCCTGTCTCTGGCGCTCGGACTTTCCGATGAGATTCAGTCTGTATCCGGCGGCATAGAACTGGATACCATGTTCGTGGACGAAGGCTTCGGTTCCCTGGATGAGACTGCCCTGGATCAGGCGGTATACGCGCTTCAGAATCTGACGGAAGGAAACCGGCTGGTGGGAATCATATCTCATGTGAGTGAACTGCAGGAGCGGATCGATAAGAAGCTGATTGTGACGAAGGATGCCGCAAACGCAAGCAGAGTCCGTTTGGTGGCGGACTGACGGTTGCTATGCGTCGGATTTTATGTTATTATGATCTATTATGGGATAGCTGATTAAGAGATAATCCCAGCCGTGTAAGGCGGCGGAATGAGAGGAAATATGCTTGAATTGAAGAATATCTGTTTCTCGGCAGAGGACAGCAGCAAAGAGATAGAGATCCTGAAAAATGTCAGTGTTAAGATAGAGGAACGCTTCGTGGCGGTGACAGGTCCCAACGGCAGCGGCAAGTCGACGCTTGCCAAGATCGTGGCGGGCATCCTTAAGCCGGATTCCGGGCAGATTCTGTTAGACGGCGTGGACATCACGGATCTTTCCATTACGGAACGGGCGAATATGGGAATCAGCTTTGCGTTCCAGCAGCCGGTCCGGTTTAAGGGAATTCTGGTCAAGGATCTGTTGTCGATAGCATTGGGCAAGGACGCTACGATGGCGGAAATATGCGAGATGCTCTCGGAGGTGGGACTCTGCGCAAGAGATTATGTGAACAGGGAAGTAAACGGAAGTCTCTCGGGAGGCGAACTGAAAAGAATTGAGATTGCCATGATTATGGCGCGCAAGACGAAGGTATCTATTTTCGACGAACCGGAGGCGGGCATTGATCTGTGGAGCTTCCAGAATCTGATCCGCGTGTTTGAGAAGATGTATGCGGCGACGAATGGCTCTATTCTGATCATATCGCATCAGGAACGTATCTTAAACATTGCGGACAAGATTATTCTGCTGGCTGACGGAGAGATCAGACAGATTGGCACGAAGGATGAAATTATGCCGGCGCTGTTGGGAAGCGGGCAGCCATGCAGGACATTAACGGATAAATTATAGAAACAGAGGTGACGCTGTCAATGGACGCAATACAACAAAGCTTATTGGAGCAGGTGGCAGGACTGCATGAGATTCCTGCCGGCGCGTACAATATCCGCGCCAACGGACAGATGGCAGGCAGGAATACAACGGCCAATATCGATATTGTCAGCAAAGAGGACAGGTCGGGCATCGACATCAGGATCAAACCGGGAACGAAGAAGGAGAGCGTGCATATTCCCGTAGTCTTAAGCCAGAGCGGGTTGAAGGAAAGCGTGTACAATGATTTCTTCGTGGGTGAGGACTGCGACGTTACGATCATTGCGGGCTGCGGTATCCATAACGGAGGGGACGCGGCCTCGGAACATTCGGGAATCCACAGGTTTTTCATAGACAAGAACGCCAAAGTCAGATATGTGGAGAAGCATTACGGCTCCGGAGACGGTCTCGGCGAGCGTGTGATGAATCCGACGACGGAGATACATCTTGCAGAGGGCGCGTCGCTGGAAATGGAGACGGTGCAGATCAAAGGAATCGATTCCACGAAGAGGGTGACGAAGGCGGAAGTGGCAGCGGGCGCTTCCTTAGTGATTCACGAGAAGATCATGACGCATGGGAAACAGTATGCCGAGACGGACTTCGTAGTGAATATGGAGGGGGAAGACTCCAGCGTGAATCTGGTGTCGCGGTCCGTGGCGAAGGAGCGTTCGAGCCAGTTATTTAAGAGCCGGATTATCGGCAACAGCAGATGTCAGGGGCACAGCGAGTGCGACGCGATCATCATGGATGAAGCCAGCGTCAGCGCCATACCGGAGCTTACTGCCAACAATATCGATGCAAATCTGATTCACGAGGCAGCGATCGGCAAGATCGCCGGGGAACAGTTGATTAAGCTTATGACTCTGGGACTCACCGAGAAAGAAGCGGAAGAACAGATCGTAAACGGGTTTTTGAAATGAGAAAAGTATTTCAATACGCATTTAACAGATTGATTATTACAGGGATTATTGTCGTGATGCAGGTGGGGTTTTTCCTGCTGGAGATATTCAAGTGGGGTAATCATTATGCCCAGATTGCGTTTGCGCTGCGCCTGATAACATTCTTTGCTGTGGTTTATATTATCTGGCAGCCCAATAATCCAGCGGTAAAGCTGGCCTGGGTCGTGCCGATTCTGACATTCCCCCTGCTTGGCGGGGTACTGTATCTGTTTTTTGGACATGTACTGATACCGCGGAAGCTGCGGGACAGCATGCAAAGGACTGACGGACTTGTGAAGAAAAATCTGAAACAGGATGAAGCGGTGCTCCGTAGGATCGAGGGAGAAAACCCTTCGGTGGCGAACCAGAGCAGCTATCTGTACTCTTATGCGGACACGCCGGTATGGGCTGATACGGCGACGCGGTATTATTCCGACGGGGAGTCATGGTGGAAACAGCTTCTTCAGGATCTGGAGACGGCCCGGCACTTTATCTTCCTGGAGTTCTTTATTCTGGGAGAGGGCGAGATGTGGAGTCCGGTACTGGAGATTCTGGAACGCAAGGCGAAGGAAGGCGTGGAGGTCAGGCTGATCTATGACGATATCGGAAGTGTCTTTATCCTGCCGAAGAATTATCAAATGATGATAGAAGAGAAGGGGATCAAGTGTGAAGCCTTTAACAGGCTGATTCCGTTGATGTCTTTGATTCTCAATAACAGAGATCACAGGAAAATAGTCGTCATTGACGGCAAAATCGGATATACGGGCGGCATTAATATGTCGGACGAGTATATCAATTATACCCATCCCCATGGAGAGTACTGGAAGGATGCGGGAATCCGCCTGGAAGGAGATGCCGTATGGAACTTCACCGTGATGTTTCTGCAGATGTGGAATATGTCCCGGTATACGGAAGAGGATTACAAACGGTTTTATTATCATTTTGATCATAAGCCTGCGGCGTCGGGCTATGTGCAGCCATACAGAGATACGCCCTTAGACAATGAGGTAGTGGGAGAGAATGTCTATCTGAATATCCTTGGATATGCAAGGCGTTATGTCTATATTTTAACCCCTTATCTGGTGCTGAATTATGAGATGCAGACGGCATTGGAACTGGCGGCGAAGCGCGGCGTGGATGTGCGGATTGTTCTGCCGGGCGTGCCGGATAAGAAGACGATCTACTGGCTGTCTCAGTCTTATTATCAGACGTTAATTCAGGCAGGCGTCAGGATCTATCAGTATACGCCGGGATTTCTGCATTCAAAGTGCGTACTTTGTGACGATGAGATTGCAACCGTCGGTACCATTAACTTTGATTACAGAAGCTTTTACCATCATTTCGAGTGCGGTGTGTTTCTGTATCGGGCGGATGCGATTGCGGATATTAAGAAGGACATGGAAGAAACCTTTGCGGAATCGGAACTGATCACGATGGAATGGTGCAAGAAGAAATTTGTGAAAACCAATGTGATTGGTCCGGTTTTGAAATTGTTCTCTCCCTTGTTGTAATGAATTGATCTAATAGTGTGAAGAGAAGAAAGTGAGAAATTATGCTGCGTTTTATACAGGTCATAGTGTGCAATCTGCCAAGAATCTATATGATTCCCAAGATGGCATATATGGCCAAACATACAGAGAAATATACAGAGACGGATTGTTACGAATATGCCAGGCTTGCGATTCTGAGAATGATGAAGTCCGGGCATATCACGACGAAAAGGTTCGGCGTGGAGAATCTGCCCAGGGAAGGCGGATATATGATGTTTCCGAATCATCAGGGGAAATATGATGCGCTGGGGATTATGTATGCTCATGACAAGCCCTGTTCCGTGGTAATAGACGACGCGAAATCCCATCAGATTCTGACGTCGCAGTTTATTGATCTTGTGAAAGGCAAGAGAATGGTGAAGGACGATTTAAGACAGTCCATCGGCATTATCAAAGAGCTGGCTGAGGATAGCAGGAACGGACGTAAATTCATTATCTTTCCGGAGGGAGGATACAGCAACAACCACAATACTTTAGGAGAATTTAAGGCGGGATGCTTCAAGAGTGCCGTGAAAGCAAAGGTGCCGATTATACCGGTCGCCTTAATCGATTCTTATAAGGTGTTTGAGGAATGGACGCTGAAGAGAGTAGAGACGCAGGTACATTTCTTAAAAGCGATTCCTTTCGAGGAATATAAGGAAATGACTACCGTTGAGATTGCAGAGCTTGTCAAAGAGCGAATCAACAATAAGATCAGCGAGGTATTAAGCTTTGCATGAATATTAGAGGAGGCGGTATGCAGTTAATCTGGTTGGGAATCCATATAGTGGGCGTTATTGTATGTTTTATTCTGCTGATATCCGTCATGCGCACACGAGAGAAAGCATATAAAAGTCCGCTGTTATTGACGGTTGTCTGCGGCATCATCATTTTTGTCGCCAGATGTCTGTATATTCAGGCGGATACGATGGATGCGCTTCTGGCGTATGGTAAGATGGAATATCTGGGTAAGTGCTTTGCGAATTTCTGTATGGTCGCTTTTATTATCCTCTATTGCGATATCAAGACGCCGAAGTGGTTTCTGGGCGCGCTGGGGGGTATCAACTGTTTTATGTGCGCGGTTATCCTGACCTGTGAGTATCATCAGCTATACTATACATCCATGAGGCAGGAGCTTACGCCTGTAGGGTATACGCTTGTTTTAGGGAAAGCGCCTCTTTATTATTTCTATATGATATTCTGTATGGCGGAGCTTCTTCTGTTTTTCTATTATTGCGTCAGACCTCTGGAGCAGCAGTACCGGTTTAAAAACGCGAGGATGCTCAGGCTGGTGCTTAGCGTTGCGGCAATGGCGCCGGTGATTATGCTGGCGCTCTCTGTATTCGGCGTTACGGGCAGAGTGGATCTGACGCCGCTGGGCGTTTTGATGTCCGCTGTCTTTCTGGTACTGGCAGTCAGATGCTATGGATTGTTCGATACGGTAAGCAGTGCGAAGGAGCTGCTGGTTGAAAGCATGCAGGAGGGAATTATCGTATCTGACGGCGATATGAATTTCCTCTATGCCAATCGGGCGGCGCGCGAACTGCTTCCGGAGATGAAATGCGGGGAAAACATGGTCAGTGATTCGGAGATTCAGGCGCTCTATGAGCAGTCGGGAACGATCATTGATTTACAGAATAAAAGTTACGAAATCAGAAATACAGAGATACGCGACAATGTGCAGGTGCGCGGATATATGATATCTATTGTGGATGTGACCGATGTAGTGTCGCAGGCCAAGCTGATGCGGGAACTGAAAGAAAAGGCTGAACATGCGGTGGCGGTGAAGTCCGCGTTTCTTGCGAATATGAGCCACGAGATCAGAACGCCTATGAACGCTATCTTAGGAATGGCGGAGATGGCGCTTCGCGGCAGGCTGGATGATGAAGAGAAGGATTACATAGAACAGATACAGATCGCAAGCGAAGGGCTTCTGACAATTATTAACGATATTCTGGACTTCTCCAAGATGGAATCCGGCAAGCTGCAGATCGTGGAGAATGAGTATGAAATATTGAATATGATTAAAGAAGTGGGCAATCTGGTGCAGGGCAAGGTGAAGGATAAAGGTCTTGCGCTTGTGATTCAGGTGGAGCCGGATATTCCCAGAAGTCTTTTCGGCGATGAGATACGGATTAAGCAGGTGTTGATTAATCTGGTGAATAACGCCGTTAAGTTTACCGATGAAGGAACGATAACGATCCGGGTTGACTGTGAGAACGGGCCGGAAAGCGTTCTGCTTAAAATAGCGGTCAGGGATACGGGAATCGGTATCAAAGAGGAGGATTTGGAGCGTATCTTCAATTCTTTTGAACAGTCTGACACCTTCCGCAACCGGAAGAAAGAGGGAAGCGGGCTTGGGCTGACGATATCCAGACAGCTTCTGCATCTGATGGGCGGTGAGATCTACGTGGAAAGCGTCTATCAGAAGGGCAGTTGTTTCTCCTTCGAAGTACCGCAGAAAGTGGTGGATGCGGCCCCCTGCGGAGCCTATGAAGATACGGGGAGCAGACGGAACAGAAAACAGGAATACAGTAAATTCAAGGCGCCGGGGGCAAAGGTACTGGTGGTCGACGACAACAGAGTGAATCTCCGTGTCGCTGTCGGACTGATGAAACCCTTCGGCATGCAGATCGATACGGCTCAAAGCGGCATGGAGGCTCTTTCCAGGGTACGGGAGAAGGAATATCATTTGATTTTTATGGATCATATGATGCCGGAGATGGACGGCGTCGAGACGGCTCAGAAAATCCGCGCATTGGAGGGAAGCTATTATCAGGAAGTGCCGATTATCGCGTTGACTGCCAATGCCATAAGCGGTGCAAAGGAAATGTTCGTGGAAGAGGGAATGAATGATTTTATTGCCAAACCGATCAATATGAAGGAATTAAGCGACAAGATATTAGAGTGGCTTCCGCTGGAGCTGCTTGAGGAATAACAGTTGGTGCGGGGCTTAGACCCGTACCAACTGTTTTCTATATTCATTATGTTCACAAAGAGCCGCAGTTTGGAACTTGTGCTGTGTGGTGAGCTGATAAATGTGGCTTGCAAAAATATCTTTGGTCAGCATTTCCCTGCCTGTGGGAGTCAACAGGGCATCAGCGTCGGCAAGCTTGGAGATCAGCGGACCAGCGCTGTTTTCTTTGATGGCGGATAACAGGGGTTTGGCATCCTTGCGGAAGCCGAGCATTCTTGCGTAGAAGATATAATCTTCCTCACAGTATGTCGTCATTTCTTCTCTTTGTATGTGAAGCAGTATATGCATCATACTGCGCGCAATGCGGGTATATGTACGGTTCTTGGTGTTGAGCAATTCACAGAAAGTATGGAAATCCTGATATTGCGGCAGCATTTTGGCTATGCGGTCCGACAGCTTCTGATCAATATCCGGATGGCTGGTATACCCCTCCGGCAGCTCCGATAGAAGCTGATAATGCAGAAGAGTCGATAAATCATCCGAGAAAATCGGGTAGTCGGCGCCGTAATGGTCCTCCATCAGCGTATAAGCGGAAAGCGGAACCTGATCCTGTATGGAGGAAAGTTCTCCGGTAGCCGCTAACGCGCTGCGGATGGCGAGGGCGGAACTGTAGCCGGCATCCAGGCTGGCATCGTGATAGCAGGCGCCTGTGCGGCGGATGGTATAGGGTACGATAGAGCTTGCCCGTCTGGAAAGAGCTTTGCAGTATTCGATACCAAGAATGTTGTTAGGGCTTAACATGACGCCTATCTGGGAAGCCAGATGCGGTGCGGAAGCCTGCAGGGCCATATTTCTGGCATTAGGATAGGACATACCGCTTCTCAAATGGAGATTGAGGACCGATTTGAATTTCTTGCTTTCCGATAGTAACTGGGATGCAAATTCAGAAAGGAGCTTGATATCGCCGCATTCGCTGCCAAAGCACAGCGTATCCGTGACGCCCAATTTATCTAAGAGCGCAACGGCGCCGGAAGCATAATATTCCGCACTGCTTAAAGAGTAGCAGACGGGAAGCTCCAATACGATGTCCGCGCCGTTTCGCAGAGCGATTTCAGTGCGCAGATATTTATTCATCAGAGCGGGAGCGCCCCGCTGTACAAAATCGCCGCTCATGACTACGATGCAATAGTCGGCGCCGGTTACTTCTTTTGCCTTAGAGAGCAGATAGGCATGTCCGTTGTGAAATGGGTTGTATTCTGCAATTATGCCGACAGTTTTCATTTGCATTCCTCCTTTGCATCATTTCGCATCATCATAGAATCACATGCTGTGAAACCGAAATGTAAATATAATATTATTCTATCATAAAAAGAGCATTTTGTATGTGGTTTTGAACAAAAAATAAAAGAAAGTATCTTGTATACAAACAGCTAATTTTGTAAAATAAGAACAGAGCATTTCAGAAGATACATGATTCATATAATTGGGAGGGTAAGTTATGTCTTACATTGATTTGATGAAAGAAAAAGCGAGAGCGGATAAGAAGACGATTGTTCTGCCGGAGACGAATGACAAGAGAACGCTTATTGCCGCCGCGAATATTCTCAAGGAAGGGATCGCCGACATTATCATGGTCGGCAACGAAGAGAAGATTATGGACGGCGCTGGCTGGCTGGAGGTAGATCTGGACGGCGTGACCATTATCGATCCCGAAACAACGGATAAGCTGGATGATTATGTAAATCTGCTGTATGAAACCAGAAAGAATAAGGGAATGACGCCGGAGAAGGCGAAAGAGATTCTGCTGCAGGATTATCTTACATTCGGCGTGATCATGGTAAAGGCTAACGATGCGGACGGCATGGTAGCGGGAGCCTGTCATGCTACGGCGGACACCTTAAGACCTGCGCTGCAGATTCTGAAGACAGCGCCGGGCGTGAAGCTGGTCTCCGGTTTCTTTATATTGGATGTGCCGGATTGTGAATACGGTGAGCACGGAACCTTCCTGTTTGCGGACTGCGGACTGAATCAGGATCCGACCGCGGAGGAACTGGCGGCCATCGCGGATACTTCCGCGAAGAGCTTCAAGAGTCTGGTAGGTGCGAAGCCGATCATTGCCATGCTGTCCCATTCCACCAAGGGCAGTGCGAAGCATCCTCTCGTGGATAAGATGGTAGAGGCGACCAGAATTGCCCATGAACAGTACCCGCATTTGTGTATTGACGGAGAACTGCAGTCTGACGCTGCCCTTGTTCCGTCAGTAGCCAAATCGAAAGCGCCTGGAAGCGATGTTGCGGGCAAGGCGAACGTGCTTATTTTCCCGAATCTTGACTGCGGCAATATCGGCTATAAGCTGGTACAGAGACTTGGCAAGGCAGAAGCCTATGGACCGATGCTTCAGGGAATCGCGAAGCCGGTTAATGATCTGTCGCGCGGTTGCTCCTGGGAGGATATTGTGGGTGTAGTAGCCCTGACAGCCGTTCAGGCGCAGCTTGCGTAAGGCACAGAACCGAGACGGAAAAGAGGAGTTATTATGAATATTCTAGTGATTAACTGCGGCAGTTCCTCCCTGAAATTTCAATTAATCGACGCAGAGACGGAACGCCTTATTGCCAAAGGACTGTGTGAAAGGATAGGCATTGACGGCAGCCAGATCGTCTATCAGCCCACGGGCGGCAGCAAAGAGAAGAAAGAGGTACCGATGCCTGATCATACCAAAGCGATCGAACTGGTATTAGAGGCATTGACGAATGATAAGACAGGGGTCGTGAAGTCGCTTGACGATATCGGCGCGGTAGGACACCGTATTGTGCATGGCGGTGAGCAATTCGCGGCTTCCACGATCATTACAAAGGAAGTCATACAGGCAATTGAGGAATGCGGTGAACTGGCGCCGCTCCATAATCCGGCTAACCTGATCGGCATTGACGCCTGCAGGAAGCTGATGCCGAACACACCCATGGCGGCGGTGTTCGATACGGCGTTTCATCAGACGATGCCGGAGGAAGCATATCTGTATGCGCTTCCCTACGAGTATTATGAGAAGTATAGGGTAAGAAGATATGGTTTTCACGGAACCAGCCATTCTTATGTGTCAAAGAGGGCGGCCCAGGTGCTGGGGAAGGCATATGAGGATTTAAGGATTATCGTATGTCATCTGGGCAATGGCGCGAGCGTTTCCGCCGTTCAAAACGGCAGGTGTATCGATACGTCTATGGGTCTGACACCCCTGGAAGGGCTGATTATGGGAACCCGTTCCGGAGATATTGATCCGGCGATCATAGAGTTTATCGCGCACAAGGAGAATATCGGTATCGACGAGATCATGGATATTCTGAACAAGAAGTCGGGCGTATTGGGATTGTCGGGGAATTTCTCTTCTGATTTCAGAGATCTGGAAGACGCTTATCTTGAAGGAAGAGAAGAAGGCGTCCGCGCGATGAAGGCGTTTGCCTATCGCGTGGCGAAGTATATCGGCGCTTATACGGCGGCGATGAACGGCGTGGATGCGGTCTGTTTTACGGCAGGACTGGGCGAGAATAGTCCGCTGATACGGAATATGATATGCGAGAAACTAGGATTCCTGGGCGTTACGCTGGATCAGGAGCAGAATAACAGGCGGGGAGAGGATCTGGTGATTTCCACGGCGGATTCCGGCACAAAAGTACTGGTCATCCCGACCAACGAGGAGCTTGCCATAGCCAGAGAAACCTATGCGCTTGTTGGGAAGAATATAGGTTGAGAAATTGCTCTGACATGGAAGATCAGGTTGAATAATCACTCTGAAACAGGATCAGGATAAGATACAGGTTGATTCAGAAAAGCAGGATAATATTATATGAGACGTTCAGACAGAGAAATTACGGATTTTCAGGAGATTGTAGCAGTAATAGAGAAATGCGAAGTGTGCAGGCTGGCGATGCATGATGAGGAATATCCCTATATCGTTCCGGTGAATTATGGCATGCGGTTAGAGGATGGCAGAATCGTGCTCTATTTCCATGGCGCTATGGAGGGGAAGAAATATGAACTGATGGAACGTGATCCGAAGGTCTGTTTCGAGGTGGACTGCAACCACGGACTCTATACCAGCGAAGAGAAGGGCAACTGCACTATGGCGTATGAAAGTGTCATCGGTTTCGGTATGATACGGCAGATTCCGGACGAAGAGAAATATGAGGCGCTCCGTATTCTGATGGCGCATTATCACAAAGAGGATTTCACGTTTAATCAGGCCGTGATGCCCAATACAAGAGTCTGGAAGCTGGAAGTGGAAAGCTGCACGGGAAAGCGCAGGGTTGTGAAGCAGCATTCCTAGAGCTGTTACAAAAGGGGTAGGAAAGTTGTTTCTATATAAAATTCCTATATAAAATTCCCAGTTGACAAACTACCCCTTCCTATGTATAATTGTTTGAGTGTGGATAGGAGTCAACTATGTTCGTGAACTTAACTGACGTGTTAATTAACGAGGGCAAGGTGTTATCACAGCAGGTAGATACGGAGTTTGCGCAGATATCTATTGGTGGAGAGAACTTCCGTGTGGTTGATAAATCGCCGGTTCAGCTTACTTTTACTAATATCGGTAAGGGGCGGGCGCGAATCGACGGAACCGGGGAGTTTGTCTTTGCGATGAACTGCGACAGATGCTTAAAGCCTGTGAAAGAGAAGCTTGTGCTTACATTTGGCAGAGAAGTGTTTGCGCCGGATCAGATTGATGAGACGTCGGATGAGCATGATGACCAGCGGTTCATGGATGGTTACCAGTTGAATGTGGAAGACTTGCTAGAGAATGAAATCGTGATTAACTGGCCTATGAAGGTTCTTTGCAAGCCTGACTGCAAAGGGATTTGCCGACAGTGCGGAAAGGATCTGAATACGGGAACATGCGGTTGTGATACTTTTGTTCCTGATCCAAGGATGGCAGTAATAAAAGATATCTTTGACGCGAATAAGGAGGTGTAACGATGTCTATTTGTCCTAAGAACAAATCTTCTAAAGGTAGAAGAGATAAGAGAAGAGCAAACTGGAAGATGACTGCTCCTACATTAGTAAAATGTAGCAAATGCGGTGCTTTAATGGTACCTCACAGAGTATGTAAGAAATGCGGCACATACAACAAAAAAGAAATTATCGCAGTTGATTAATCGCTGTGCGAATGGTTTCAGGACTTCCGGGAAGAATTCCCGGAGGTCTTTTCTATTTCATGGGACTATTTAACGGCAGGCGCGCAATATCGTTTGCACCTTGATTTTTATGGGTATTTTTAGTATATTAATATATAATGTCTATGCAGTATAGTCTGCGGACAATGGAAATGGAAGATATATGTATTGAATCAGAATGGGAGATATCTATGAGCGAGTATGTTAAAGTGGCGTTAGACGCTATGGGCGGGGACAACGCCCCGATGGAAACTGTGAAGGGTGCGGTAGAAGCGGTTAATGAAAGCAGTAAAGTGAAGGTTTATCTGACAGGCCCGAAGGATGTGCTTGAACGTGAACTTGCCAAGTATACATATCAGAAAGAACAGGTGGAGATCGTACCTGCTTCTGAGATCATAGAGACGGCGGAGCCGCCTGTTATGGCGATCCGCAAGAAGAAGGATTCCTCTCTGGTGAAAGCGTTGAATCTGGTAAAGGACGGTACCTGCGATGCCTATGTATCCGCGGGAAGCACCGGCGCTACTTTGGTGGGCGGACAAGTTATCGTGGGCCGTATCAAAGGAGTGGAGAGGCCGCCGCTTGCGCCCCTTATTCCGACGGCGACAGGCTGCTCTCTGTTGATCGACTGCGGCGCGAACGTGGACGCCAGACCTTCCCATCTGGTTCAGTTTGCAAAGATGGGTTCCGTCTATATGGAGCATGTTATGGGGGTGAAGAATCCCAAGGTCGGCATCGTCAATATCGGTGCTGAGGAGGAGAAGGGCAATGCGTTAGTTAAAGAGACGTTCCCGCTTCTGAAGAATTGTCCTGATATCAATTTTATCGGCAGCGTAGAGGCGAGGGATATTCCGGCAGGCGCCGCAGATGTGGTAGTTTGCGAGGCGTTTACGGGCAACGTTATTTTGAAAACGTATGAGGGCGTGGGGCTTACGCTGATTAAGAAAGTTAAGGAGGGCATGATGACTTCCTTAAGAAGCAAGATCGGTGCGCTCTTAGTAAAACCGGCGCTTAAGACGACGCTTAAAGCATTTGACTTAGAACAGTACGGCGGCGCTCCTTTACTCGGACTAAAGGGGCTGGTCGTTAAGACGCATGGCAGCTCTAAAGCCAATGAGATCAAGAATTCCATTTTACAGTGCATTACCTTTACGGAGCAGAAGATTAATGAGAAAATCAAAGAGAAGCTTCTGGCAGAAGAGGTAATATCCGGACAGGAGGATTAGACGGAGAATCAATCTGATGAGCTGATTTAAAGGCAATATATCGGTGCACGTGGCATAATACGAAACGGTAGAGAAATCGGAAAGGCTGGCTGTTGTGATGGAACTGGAGAAGTTAAGAGAAGTAATAGCGGGAGTATTGAGCGTAGATCCCAATGAGATTACGCTTGAAACCACCTTTTTAGAAGATTTGGGTGCGGATTCTTTGGATGTATACCAGATTATTATGGGAATTGAAGATGCATTTGAAATAGAGATTCCGGCTGATAAAGTAGAGCAGATCAGTACCGTGGGCGAAGCGGTTATGTTAATTAAGGATTCCAGGGAATAAGGTAGACAGCCCTTTCTGAAAGGAAGGGGCTTTTCCTTGTCTGTAGTGCTGATTGTTCAATCCAAAATTTGTGCCGGAGCGTCACAAATTTGTCTGATGGCAGATGAGAAACCGCCTGCGCGGATTTCTCATCGCCCCGTCGCGTAGAAACGCTCCGGAATGGAGATTAGTATGTTGGAAAATAAAATGTCGCAGTTGGAGCAGACGATAGGCTATACCTTTCGTGATAAGAGTCTGTTAAAACAGGCGCTTACCCACAGTTCCTATGCCAATGAGCAGAAAATAAATAAAAACGGAGATTATGAACGTCTGGAATTTCTGGGAGACGCGGTGCTTGAACTGGTCAGCAGCGATTTTCTCTTTCGGGAATACCCCCAGTTGCCGGAAGGACAGTTGACGAAGAAACGTTCTTCTATGGTCTGCGAACCGGCGCTGGCATTCTGCGCCAGGGAAATGGCGCTTGAAAGCTATATTCTTCTGGGCAAGGGAGAAGAAGCGACTGGCGGAAGAATGCGGGATTCCATTATTTCCGACGTGATGGAAGCCACGATCGGCGCGATTTATCTGGACAGCGGAATCGCGGAAGCGAGAGAATTCATTCACAGATTTATTTTGTCGGATTTAGATCATAAGGTGCTGTTCTATGACGCCAAGACCATTTTGCAGGAAATCGTGCAGCGAGATAATGAAGGCGCGCTGCATTATGAACTGGTGAAAGAAGAAGGGCCTGAACATGCCAAGACCTTTACCGTGGAAGCGCTGGTAGGGGAAGAGAAGGTGGGAGTCGGCACGGGCCATTCCAAGAAAGCTGCTGAACAGCAGGCGGCGTATGAAGCCCTGCTTCGCAGAAAAGGGGAGGGCGTTTAGAAGAGCGTGCAGGCTAAGCTGTATATGAGAAGGCTTACAGACGGTGAAATGACGGACGAGAGGTACATATGTATTTAAAAAGTATAGAGGTGCACGGGTTTAAATCCTTTGCAAACAAGATCAATTTCAAGTTTCATAACGGTATTACGGGTATTGTAGGTCCTAACGGATCCGGTAAGAGCAACGTGGCGGACGCGGTCAGATGGGTGCTGGGAGAGCAGCGGATTAAGCAGCTTAGAGGCGCTTCCATGCAGGACGTTATTTTCTCCGGAACCGAGATGCGTAAGCCGCTGGGGTATGCCTACGTGGCCATTACGCTGGATAACGCCGATCATCAGCTCGCAATCGATTATGATGAAGTGACCGTATCCAGACGACTGTATCGTTCCGGCGAAAGCGAATATATGATTAACGGTGCGCCCTGCCGTCTGAAGGATGTCAATGAGCTGTTCTATGATACGGGTATCGGTAAAGAGGGTTATTCCATCATCGGACAGGGTCAGATCGATAAGATCTTAAGCGGCAAGCCTGAGGAGCGCCGTGAACTGTTCGATGAGGCGGCTGGTATCGTGAAGTTCAAACGCAGGAAATATGCGGCGCAGAAGAAGCTGGAGAATGAGAAGCAGAATCTGGTGCGAGTCAACGATATCCTGTCCGAGTTGGAGAAACAGACGGGGCCTTTGGAGAGACAATCTGAGAAAGCTAAGATTTATCTGAAGAAAAAAGAAGAATTGAAGACTCTGGATGTTAATGTTTTCCTGTTGGAGAATGTGCGCATCAGAGAGCAGCTTTCTGACGTGGACGGGAAACTGCGTATCGCGTCCGGCGATCTGGAAGAGACCACGACAAAGTATGAAAATATCAAGTCTGAGTACGAGCAGATTGAGAGCCAGATAGAACTTCTGGATCAGGCAATCGAAACAGCAAGATCGACCCTGACGGATACCGGCGTGATGCGTTCGAAGCTGGAAGGCGAGATCAACGTCTTAAAAGAGCAGATTCGTTCCGCAGAGGGCAATGAGGAACATTTGCAGAACCGGATTCACAGCATCCAGGAGCAGTTGGACGAGAAAAACAGTGAAAAGAGCGGTATTGCCGCTGACAAAAAGGATATCGACGATAAGCTTTATAAGCTGGAACAGGAAAGAGCGCAGGCAAGGGCGCTTCTGGAAGAAATCCAGGGCAGGATCGCGGAATTAAATAATAATATAGAAAATGGTAAAAATACTATTATCGACGCTTTAAATAATCGTGCTACCATCAAGTCCAAAATGGGCCGGTATGATACCATGCTTGAACAGATCAATATCCGAAAGGCGGAATTGAATTCAAGACTGCTGCGTGCCAAATCAGATGAGGCGGAGCAGGCGGAAACGATCAGGCGGCTGGAAGAAGAATTCGAAGCTGTCAATGTAGGGATACGTGAACTGAATGAACAGCAGGAAAGCATGGAAGAACAACTGGCACTGATCAGGGAGGAACTTTCATCGAAGGATCAGAAGCTCAGGGATACGCAGGTACTGTATCATCAGCAGAAATCCAAGCTGGAAGCGCTGTCTAACCTGACGGAGCGTTATGAAGGCTACGGCGGCAGCGTTAAGGCTGTCATGGAGCAGAAAGAAAAGGAGAAGGGTATCATCGGCGTCGTCGCCGATATTATTCAGGCGGAGGCCAAATACGAGACTGCC
Organism: Lachnospiraceae bacterium; assembly: GCA_017626325.1. GTDB lineage: Bacteria > Bacillota > Clostridia > Lachnospirales > Lachnospiraceae > UBA3282. Next base: position 46,263 of record JAGAIZ010000044.1, read on the forward strand.
ATCGAGACGGCGCTTGGCGGTAACATTCAGAATATTGTTACGGAGGATGAAGAGACTGCAAAGCGGATGATAGGCTTCCTCAAAAGAGCAAGAGCGGGACGGGCTACGTTTTTGCCGCTTACAAGCATTACCCATCCCCAGGAATTCAAGAACCCCGAGGCATTGAAGGAGAAGGGCGTTATCGGCATGGCTGATAAGCTTGTCCGAATCGATAAGAAATACCGGAATGTAGCCAAGGCGATGTTAGGGCGTATCATGGTGGTGGACAATGTAGACAATGCCGTAAAAATCGCCAGGAAATTTGATTACGGTATTCGAATGGTCACGCTGGAGGGAGAACTCCTTGTGCCCGGCGGCGCGATCAGCGGCGGCGCGTTCAAGAACAATTCCAATCTTCTGGGAAGACGCCGTGAAATGGAAGAACTGGAGAAGAAGGTAAAGCAGTATGTCACGGATATCGACCGGATTCTGAATGAGATTGAGGAGACGAAGAAGAGGCGTAACAGGCTGCGGCTGGAGCTGGAAGACACGAAAGGGCAGCTACAGCGCAAGTTTATTGAGCAGAATACCGCCAGAATGAATGTGATTCAGGCACAGGATAAGAAGAGCGAGACGGAAGAAGGGTTCGGAGCGTTACAGAACGAGGAACAGGACATTGCGCTCCAGATTAAGGAGATCCAGGTCAATAAGGATGAAATCGTCAGAGAACTGGAAGATTCCGAGAAGCTGGAGAAGACGGTAGAAGCGCAGATCGCAGAATTCCAGAAGGAATTGGAGGATAAGCGCGCAGAAGAGTCTGAGCAGTCCGCCAGAGTATCCGAATGGGATGTGGAAGTCGAGAAAATGCGCCAGAGCGCGGATTTCCAGAGACAGAATCTGGAACGTGTGGAGGCTGAAATCGCCAGACACAGTGCGGAACTGACGGAGGTACAGGAAGGACTGCATCTGGGCAAGGAGGAAGTGGAACGCAAGCGGGCGAATATCGTAGAACTGGAGAAAACGATCGCGGCTTCCCATACGACGCAGACGGATGCGGAGAAGAAACTCAAAGAGGATATCGAAGAGAAGGAACATTTATCGGCGAAACAGAAGAATTTCTTTACCACCAGAGAAGAATTGTCTGAACGGATGGCGGCTTTGGATAAAGAGGTCTATCGTTTAAACAGCCAGAGAGAGCGTATGGAGGAATCCATTGAATCCCAGATCAATTATATGTGGGACGAGTATGAGATTACGCTTTCCGACGCGGAATCTCTTAAGAATGAGGAAATGACGGACCTTGCTGCCATGAAGAAAGACATCAGCGCATTGAAGGATGAGATTAAGAAGCTGGGCGACGTCAATGTCAACGCTATTGAAGATTACAAGAATCTGATGGAGCGATACACTTTCCTGAAAGCGCAGCATGATGATCTGGTAGAAGCGGAGAAGACTCTGGTCGGCATCATAGATGAGCTGGATACGTCTATGCGCAAACAGTTCAATGAGAAATTCGCCGAAATCAACAAAGAATTCGATAAGGTATTCAAGGAACTGTTCGGCGGCGGCAAGGGTACGCTGGAACTGATCGAAGACGAGGACGTATTAGAGGCGGGTATTCGTATCATTGCCCAGCCCCCGGGCAAGAAGCTTGTCAATATGATGCAGATGTCCGGTGGTGAGAAATCCCTGACGGCGATTTGTCTTTTGTTCGCCATTCAGAACCTGAAGCCCTCCCCGTTCTGTCTGTTAGATGAGATCGAGGCGGCGCTTGACGAGAACAATGTGGCACGATTTGCCAAATACTTACATAAGCTGACAAAGAATACACAGTTTATCGTTATTACGCACAGACGCGGAACGATGGAGAAAGCGGACAGGCTGTATGGTATTACCATGCAGGAGAAGGGTGTGTCCACGCTGGTCAGTGTAAATTTAATAGATAAGGAATTGGATGATTGATGAGTGAAGAGAAGAGAGGTTTTTTTAGTCGGCTCAAAGAAGGGCTGACCAAGACCAGAAATAATATTGTGCGGGGAATTGACTCCGTATTCAGCGGGTTTTCCAGTATTGACGATGATTTCTATGAGGAACTGGAAGAAATCCTGATCATGGGAGATATCGGCGTTAATGCGACGGAAGCAATCCTGGAGAAGCTGAAAAGTCAGGTCAGGGAGAATCATATCAAGGAGCCGGCGGCGTGCAAGGAGTTCCTGATTCAGAATATCAAGGAGCAGATGCAGGTGGGAGAGACCGCTTATGATTTTGAGAAACAGCAGTCCGTCGTGCTGGTAATCGGCGTCAACGGCGTAGGCAAGACTACCACGGTGGGTAAGCTGGCCGGCAAGCTTAAGGGGCAGGGCAGGAAGGTGCTTATCGCGGCGGCGGATACCTTCCGCGCAGCGGCAGGCGAACAGTTATCAGAGTGGGCGAACCGCGCGGGCGTCGATATGATTGGCGGCGTGGAAGGTTCAGATCCCGCAAGCGTTGTTTTTGATGCCGTTCATGCCGCGAAGGCGCGTAATGTGGATGTGCTTCTGTGTGATACGGCGGGCAGGCTTCATAATAAGAAGAATCTGATGGAAGAGCTTAAGAAGATCAACCGTATCATCGACAAGGAATTTCCGGATGCCCACAGGGAGAATCTGGTCGTATTGGACGGCACTACCGGACAAAACGCTTTACAGCAGGCGAAGGAATTCGGCGAGGTGACTGACCTGACCGGTATTATTCTGACGAAGATGGACGGCACGGCGAAGGGCGGTATCGCGGTAGCGATCCAGTCGGAGCTTCAGATTCCGGTGAAATATATTGGCGTGGGAGAGACGATAGACGATCTGCAGAAGTTTGACGCAGATCAGTTCGTGGACGCGCTGTTTGATGTAAAGGCTGAGCCCTCGTCTGACGAAGCATGAAGCTTAGGAGAAGCGCGCCGGGGAAACGTGCGGGCAAAGACTTGACAGAAGGGCTATAATGAAAACAGAGTGTGATTCATTGGAATAAAGCATAGCAATGTCGGTAAAGCATGGCAAATGCGGTAAAGAATGGCGGAATAAGAGAAAGGTGCAGGAGCATGGGAACGAAAGAATTGACGTTGGACAAATTTGAGGAAGCGTATGAGGTGGTGAAAGAGGTAGCATCGGAGACGAAGCTGGTGTACAGCGACTATTTCAGCGCTCAGACAGGAAATAAGGTATATCTGAAGCCGGAGAATATGCAGCTTACCGGTGCGTACAAGCTGCGCGGCGCTTATTATAAGATCAGCACGCTGACGGAGGAGGAACGGGCGAAGGGACTGATTACGGCTTCCGCAGGCAACCATGCGCAGGGAGTCGCTTATGCGGCGAAGTGTTATGGCGTAAAGGCTGTTATCGTGATGCCGACCACGACTCCGCTCATTAAGGTAAACCGTACCAAGAGCTACGGCGCGGAAGTGGTGCTGTACGGAGATGTATATGACGAGGCGTGTGCCTATGCTTATCAGCTTGCAGAAGAGAAGGGATATACCTTCGTGCATCCCTTCGATGATCTGGACGTGGCTACCGGGCAGGGAACCATCGCCATGGAGATTATTAAGGAACTGCCTCTGGTAGATTATATTCTCGTACCGATCGGCGGCGGCGGACTTGCTACAGGCGTTTCCACGCTTGCCAAGCTTCTGAATCCTAAGATCAAGGTGATCGGGGTGGAGCCTGCGGGCGCAAACTGTATGCAGGAGTCCATGCGTGCCGGCAAGGTTCTTACCCTGGAGCATGTGAATACGATTGCGGACGGTACGGCGGTTAAAACACCGGGAGTTAATATATTCCCTTATATCAGTAAGAATCTGGATGATATCATCACGATAGAAGATGAAGAACTGGTGGTTTGTTTCCTGGATATGGTGGAAAATCATAAGATGATCGTGGAGAATTCAGGTCTGCTTACCGTGGCGGCCTTAAAGCACCTGGATGTCAGGAAGAAGAAGATTGTTTCGATCTTAAGCGGCGGCAACATGGACGTTATTACCATGTCTTCTGTCGTACAGCAGGGTCTGGTGCTCAGGGACAGAATCTTTACGGTATCGGTACTACTGCCGGATAAGCCGGGCGAGCTTTCCAGAGTGGCGGATGTGATAGCGAAACAGAGCGGTAATGTCATTAAGCTGGAGCACAACCAGTTCGTGTCGATTAACCGCAACGCGGCAGTGGAACTTCGAATTACCCTGGAAGCATTCGGCACCGAGCATAAGCAGCAGATTATCGATGCCCTGCATACCAACGGATATCAGCCCAAGCTGGTGCGCGCAAGTATATAATGTGAAGTGATTCTGTCCGGCAGATTGTCTTATGATGGCTGCCGGACAGCGTTATTTTGTACAATAGAAAATCCGCGTAAGTAAACCCTTTCTATTTGGGCAATGCTAATGGAAGAAATGACGTAAAGGCAGGTGTGATAATGGGGTATACAAAGAAAATAGAAAAAAATGTAAAAAATAACAAAAAAAGCAAGACAGAATTGCTAAAGAAATATATTATAATAACAGCGGCATCTTTTACGTATGCCGTGGGTGTCAGTCTGTTTACAGACCCGAATGATATGGCGCCGGGCGGTGTGACGGGAATTGCCATTATTTTAAGCAGACTTCTTCCTGTCAGTACCGGAACGTGGATTTTGCTTTTGAATATACCGATTCTGATCTTCGCCGTATGGAAATTTGGATTTGGCCTGACGGTTTCCTCTATTTACGCCACTACTTTGATTTCCATTTTTACCAATATTTTAGCGGTATCAGAGGCGGCGACTCATGATACACTGTTAGCGGCGCTGGCGGGCGGCGTATTGTCAGCGGCCTCCATTGGTTTTATTTTCAGGGTGGGCGCGACGACCGGAGGGATGGATATCATTGTCAAAGCGGTGAGACTGAAGGTTCCCCACTTAAAGACAGGCAGAATTTTCTTCTTCTCGGACGCTGCTATTGTGACCTTATCAGGGATTGTTTTTAAGGATATTAACGCTGCCTTATATGCGGCGATCTCGGTGGCAGTCGCATCGATCGTGTTGGATATTGTATTATATGGCAGGGATGAAGCAAGGCTTTTGTATATCATCAGCAGTAAACCGGAACAGATTGCGGAGCGTATTCTGGACGATCTGGACACGGGTGTGACATATATAAACGGGCAGGGCGCATATAGTGGAAATGATAAGAAAGTGATTATGTGCGCCATGAAGAAAACTGCGGCTCCGCGCGTGGAAGAAATCGTAAAGGGCGTGGATCCTGATTCTTTTATGATTATTACAAGCGCGACGGAGATTTTCGGAGAAGGATATAAGAGTTACTTCAGCGAAAGGATGTAAGTAGGATAGGAGAGCGTATGCAGGGAAAGTATATACAGGGAAAGAAACATAAGAAGAAGCGCAGAAGGAGCGAGAACGGGACGCTGATCGGGTCGATCATATTGTGTCTTGTTACGCTTGCGTCCATTACCATATCCCTTGTGATGGTGTTCAAATGCCGTTCCATACAGATGGAGAATACGGTGGTTATGAATGAATTAGAAGCGATCCGTATGGATGAGGAAATGACCTACACGCAGGGAGAAGTGGATGCGCTGATTGCAAACGCGGTAACGACGGCACAGGACGAGACGAGTGACAAAGTCAGCAGCGAGTTCCTCAGTAAATTGAAGGAAATGATGATTTCCGGGGAAGGAACTACGGCGATGCTCAGGTATTTCTTCCCGGATGAAATCGTGGTGGCGGATGCCGGCCAGTATTATTTCTTCCCGATTTCAGATGAGCTTGCCCATCATACATATGACGCCAGTCAGTTCGCACTGGATGAAGAAGGCGTTCTTGGCTATTATGCCAACGGCAATGTGATATCCCATAAAGGAATCGATGTTTCCAAGTATCAGGGAAAGATCAACTGGGAGAAGGTGGCCGCGGATGATGTGGAATATGCTTTTATCAGATTAGGAATCAGAGGATATACGGAAGGGGAAATCCTGGAGGATGATACCTTTGAAGCCAATATAGAGGGTGCGCTTGATAATGATATCGACGTTGGCGTTTATTTCTTTACACAGGCTGTCAGCGTGGAAGAGGCGGAGGAAGAGGCAAGATATGTTCTGGATGCGATAGAGCCGTATTCTGTCAAATATCCGGTGGTGCTCGATATAGAGGCGGTATCGAATTCCAAGGCCAGAACGGGTGATTTGACGAAAGAAGAGAGAACGGAGTACTGTATCGCGTTCTGTGAGATGATCCGCAACGCCGGGTATACGCCGATGATTTATGGGAACCTTAAGACGTTTATGCTGCTGCTTGATCTGGAGAAGCTGGAAGAATATGACAAATGGATTGCGTATTACAGCGATGAAATTTATTATCCGTATGCGTTTAAAGTGTGGCAGTATTCGGATACAGGCTCTGTAAGCGGTATCAATGGGAATGTAGATCTTAACATCAGTTTTGAGGATTTGTCGGATGAGTGATAAAGGATTGGAGCAGTACGAGAAAACGGGATATCTGACAGAGCCGTTTAGGGTGTTTCATTTAAGAGACACGAAAGAACAGGAATTTGCCTTTCATTATCATGAATTCTATAAGATTATCTATTTCGTGGAAGGTAAGGTGGAATATAAGGTTGAAGGAAAAACCTATCGTTTGAAGCCCCATGATTTCGTGCTGGTAGGCGCCAATGTGATTCATAAACCGGAGATCGACGCTGCGGTACCCTATAACCGCTATATTATATACCTGTCCGAAGCGTTTCTGGCGGAAACAAACGAGCGGGGAGAGAGTCTCAAAAGATGCTTCGACGAGGCGCAGAAGTCCCAGATGCGTGTGGTTCATTTTACACCGGAGAGCTATGAGAAAATTGTAGACTGCCTTCTGCGGATGGTGGAGATCGAGAAGCACAGCGGGGAGTATTTGGGAGATTTGCTCCTGAAAGCCGCTTTTCTTGAATTTATGGTTCTGTTCAACAGAAAAATTATAGAACAGCCCAGGGCCTTTATTACTACAGCGGTTTATCATGAGAAGGTTGTGGATGTGATTGCTTATATTGGCGAGCATCTGGCGGAAGAAATGAATGCGGATATTCTTGCGGAACAGTTCTATATCAGCAAGTATTATCTGATGCGGCAGTTCAAAGAGGCGACAGGGTATTCGATTCATCAGTATATCAATGAAAAGAGAATCCAGATGGCTAAACGCATGATTCTGTCGGGAATGCCGGCGCTCAAGGCATGTTATGAATGCGGCTTTCACGATTATTCAACCTTTGCCAGAAGGTTCAAGGAAATTATAGGTACGTCGCCGTCGAAGCTGGGGTGAATTTTGAGTTGTCTTAGCATACTGGTTCATGGTACAATACAGGAAATGGGGAAGAACGGATAAGAGAAGAAAGGCGGGTTATTGAAGATGAAATATGAATTCGAGGGTACGGTGGAATTTAGAGAAAATGAGAATACCATTGCCGTGCCGTTTAATGTATGGGAAGTGTGCGAGAAGGTGGGAGACGCACCGGTCAGAGTCTGCTTTGACGACGTATGCTTCATCTGTGATCTGGTGCCGAAAGGCCAGGGGTATTATGACATTCCGGTCAATCAGGACACACTTTCTAAGGTTGAACTTGGTAAGAAATATCTGATCTCTATTGAGATCGTAGGGAATGTGGCTGGTGTCGGCGGCAACAGCCCGTACAGCGTAGAGCATCCGATCCGCAGGATTGACGGAATCGATCTGGTGACACAGCCCTGGGACGGCTTGTGCGGACAGTCCTGCATTGCTATGATTGCGGGAACGACGCTGGATGAAGCGAGCGATATTATGAAGTGCAGGGAATGGCAGGCGAACATGAGCAAGATGATCATGACGCTGGAATACCTGGGTATCCGCCATGCGGATAAGATTGTGTATACGCTGGGCAAGGAAGTGGAACTGCCTCACTGCTGTATCATCATGGAGCGGATGGGACGCTACAGCCATTATCTGGTTGGATTTGACGGGAAATATTATGACCCGAATCTGGGTATCTTGAAGGAGTTTGATCTGACGAAGGTGGTCGGCTATCTGGAGATCATCACGGAATAGCATATAAGGAAGCGGTCAATTGCCATAACATAAGGAGATGTATTGCCAGACGGCGTACATCTCTTTTTAAAATAGGAACTCTCTGTGATTCTCTAACTGATAGTAAGTTTACTCTATCAAAGGGTATATTGTAATTGTATGAGAAGGAAATGTGTGCTATACTTCGGACATGGGAAACCATAGAGCCGGGCGGCTTACCCTCTTTTTCGGAGGAGCTAACCCTCCAGACGAAAGAAAGGAGGGCGTTGTCAATGGTTACATATTCTGATTTGATTCAGTTTTGTATTTTCATTGTTGCCCTTGTCGGATTGTGTTATACAATTTTCAAGGGAAAACGAAAATAGCCGCCACTATTCGCAGTAGTGACGGCTGAACCGTAAAAAGTTTGGCTTAATTATTGAGGGTAGCCGCTTCTATGGCTTTCCCTTTTTATGCCTTTAATATAGCATACTTTGCGGTAGGATTCAAGAACCAAACATATGTTCAAAAAGAAGCGATCGCGGATCGCGAAATGTCAGGTTGTCAAGAAAAAATACTTGACACCGTATCATCGCTATAGTAGAATAACAAAAGTCGGATTGCATTAAGACATCCGGCAGAGGTTAAGTCATGGAGAAAATCGTAGAACAGGGACTGCTGTATGATTTCTATGGAGAACTTTTGACGAAGCATCAGCAGCAGATATATGAACGCGTTGTGTATGATAACCTTACCCTGGGCGAAATCGCACAGGAGGCAGGCGTCAGCAGACAGGCAGTACATGAGATCGTGAAGCGCTGCGATAAGATTCTTGCGGATTATGAAGAGAAGCTTAAGCTTGTTGAGAAGTTTACCGCGATTAAGGATAAGGTAGCGCAGATTAATCAGCTATCTGTATTGTATGAGCAGGATAAGCTGGAGGACAGAGCAATCTACAGTTCGCAGGTCAGGAAGCTGTCTGCGGAGATCTTGCAGGAATTATAGAGAATGGAACGGCTTGGAAGGGCGTGAAGGAATATGGCATTTGAAAGTCTGACAGATAAACTTCAGAATGTATTTAAGAACCTAAGAAGCAAGGGCCGCCTTACCGAAGAAGACGTTAAGGTTGCCTTGAAGGAAGTCAAAATGGCGCTTCTGGAAGCAGACGTTAATTTCAAAGTCGTAAAGCAGTTCATTAAATCCGTGGAGGAACGTGCCATCGGCGCAGACGTGCTTAATGGATTGAACCCGGGTCAGATGGTGATCAAGATTGTTAATGAAGAGATGGTCTCCCTGATGGGTTCCGATACCACGGAGATTACATTACAGCCGGGCAAGGCGGTTACTGTTATCATGATGTGCGGTCTGCAGGGCGCTGGTAAGACGACGACTACTGCAAAGATTGCGGGAAAGCTGAAATTAAAAGGCAAGAAGCCTTTGCTGGTGGCATGTGATGTCTACAGACCGGCGGCGATCAAACAGTTACAGATTAATGGAGAGAAGCAGCAGGTGGAAGTCTTTTCCATGGGAGAGAACCATAAGCCTGTGAATATCGCGAAGGCTGCCATCGAGCATGCGGGCAGGAACGGACACAACGTTGTCATACTGGATACGGCGGGACGTCTTCATATTGATGAAGAGATGATGGCGGAGCTGCAGGAGATTAAGGCGAATGTAGAAGTACATCAGACGCTTCTCGTGGTAGATGCCATGACCGGACAGGATGCGGTCAACGTAGCGAAGGAATTTGACGAGAAAATTGGAGTGGACGGTGTTATCTTATCTAAGATGGACGGCGATTCCAGAGGTGGCGCGGCGCTTTCCATTAAGGCGGTGACAGGCAAACCGATTCTTTATATCGGTATGGGCGAGAAGCTTTCCGACTTAGAACAATTCTATCCTGACCGGATGGCTAACCGTATCTTGGGTATGGGCGATGTGCTGACGCTGATTGAGAAAGCGCAGCAGAACATGGACATAGACGCCGACAAAGAGAAACAGATGGCGGAGCACATGAAGAAAGGTAAATTCGATTTTGAGGATTACCTGGAAAGCATGAGGCAGATGCGCAATATGGGCGGCATTTCCAGTATCTTAAGCATGATACCGGGCATGGGAAGCCAGATGGGAGACATTGAGGCGGCGATTGACGAGAAGCAGCTTGCGCGCATGGAAGCGATTGTTCTTAGCATGACGCCTGCGGAACGCCGGAATCCCAAGCTTCTTAATCCCAGCAGGAAGCACCGTATTGCGAAGGGCGCAGGCGTGGATATCTCGGTAGTCAACCGTTTTATCAAGCAGTTTGAACAGTCCCAGAAGATGATGAAGCAGATTCCCGGCATGATGGGCGGCAGGAAGGGCCGCGGCATGTTCGGTAAGATGGGCGGTATGAAATTCCCGTTTTAGGGTTTCAAATATACAATATAATTTCACATGGAGGCAAAGAAAATGGCAGTTAAAATCAGATTAAGAAGAATGGGAGAGAAGAAACATCCTTTCTACAGAATTATTGTGGCAGATTCCAGATCCCCGAGAGATGGAAGATGTATCGATGAGATCGGTACTTACGATCCGAACACAGATCCCAGCACCTACAAGGTAGACGAAGAGGCAGCTAAGAAATGGCTTGCAAACGGCGCGCAGCCGACAGAGGTTGTCAGCAGAATTTTCAAGAGTGTAGGTATTGAGAAATAAGAAACGGCTAATCTGTGTTACAAGGCTTTTGGAGGTGAACTATGAAGGAATTAGTAGAAGTGATCGCAAAAGCTCTTGTCGAGAACCCGGATGAAGTGGTTGTAACAGAGAAGGAAGAGGGTAAGAACATTACCGTAGAGCTTCATGTTGCAGCGTCGGATATGGGTAAGGTGATCGGTAAACAGGGTCGTATTGCCAAGGCAATCCGTTCTGTTGTAAAAGCAGCATCATCCAAAGACAATAAGAGAGTGGATGTAGAAATCATCTGACACAGCAGGCTCACGGAGATATCTGTGAGCCTGTTTTATCGTAGTTTGTCTGACAGAGCGCAGAATGGAGACAGGAATGATACAGGAATTACAGGTGGGTGTCATCACCCAGACTCATGGGATTCGGGGAGAAGTGAAAGTTTTTCCCACGACAGACGACGCGGCGCGTTTTAAGAGGTTAAAAAAAGTGATATTGGATACGGGCAAAGAACGCCTGGATCTGGAAATTGAAAGCGTTAAGTTCTTCAAGCAGTATGCTATTCTTAAATTTAAGGATATTGACTCCATTAATGATGTGGAGCAGTATAAGAACGGAAAGCTGCTTGTTACAAGAGAACAGGCGGTGAAGCTGAGAAAAGACGAGTATTTCGTGGCGGATTTAATCGGCATGAAAGTAGTGACAGAGGACGGAGAAGATTTCGGTATCTTAAAGGAAGTCCTGCCTACAGGCGCAAATGACGTCTATGTGGTGGCGCGTCCTGACAAAACGGAGGTGCTCCTTCCGGCGATCAGGGAATGCATCCTGCATGTGGATCTGGAAGCGGGCGCTGTGACTGTTCATATTATGGACGGACTTCTGGATTAGAGAGCGGAAGCGTCAGGTATTTCATAAATATCGGATACAGGTTGAAAAAGGATAAAGGATAAAGGCAGCTCATGATGAACTTTCATATTCTGACATTGTTCCCGGAGATGGTCATGCAGGGACTGCATACCAGTATATTAAAACGGGCGGTGGACAAAGAATATATCAGTATAGAAGCAGTAAATATAAGGGATTACACACTGAATAAGCATGGTAAGGTGGACGATTACACTTACGGCGGCGGCGCGGGAATGCTGATGCAGGCGCAGCCCGTGTACGATGCTTATCGGGCGGTGGAGCAGAGAATCATATCGAAGCGGCAGAGTGGAGCGCAGATGCGGGAGATACGGACGAATGGACGGATACAGTCCTGCCGCGTTATCTACGTGACGCCTCAGGGAAAGACCTTTAACCAGGAGATGGCCCAGGAGATGGCGCGGGAAGAAGATCTTGTGTTCCTCTGTGGACATTATGAAGGTATCGACGAGCGGGTGCTGGAGGAGATCGTAACCGATTATGTCTCTATCGGCGATTATGTGCTGACAGGCGGTGAGCTTCCGGCAATGGTCATGACAGACGCTGTCGCAAGACTTGTACCGGGGGTTTTGCACAACGGCGAATCGGCGGCGACAGAGTCATTTTCCGATTATCTGCTGGAATATCCCCAGTATTCCAGGCCGGAAGTCTGGCAGGGCAGACAGGTGCCTGAGATCCTGCTCTCCGGTGATCATGCGAAAATAGAAGAATGGCGTCTGGAACAGTCCATTGAGAGGACGAAGAGGCTGCGCCCGGATTTGTATGAGAAGTGGGCGGCTGCGCACGAAGCATATTTCATGCGGAAAGCGAAAAAAGAAGCCAGAGAGAGAAGAAAAGCCATGAAACGTCAGAAAGCAGGCAGCCAGACAAACATGGAAGAAACGCAGAAATCAGAAGTGCAGAAAATTGAATAAACGCTTGCATTTCCGGTTTCGATATGGTAAATTATTAATGTTGTGAAAAAAGATGGTCCTCTGTTACAGAATGTATTAAGAACATCCAAGTCATATAGGAGGCAGAATATGAACGAAATTATCAAAGAAATTGAAGCGGCGCAGTTGAAAGAAGGCGTTGGCGGTTTTGAAGTCGGCGATACCGTTAAGGTTTACGGTAAGATTAAGGAAGGTAACCGTGAGAGAATTCAGGTATTCGAGGGCACTGTATTGAAGATTCAAGGCGGAAGCAACAGAGAGACTTTCACTGTCAGAAAGGTATCTAACGGTGTCGGCGTTGAGAAGACATGGCCGATGCACTCTCCTAACGTAGAGAAGGTAGAAGTGGTAAGAAAAGGTAAGGTAAGACGTGCGAAACTGAATTACTTAAGAGACCGTGTTGGTAAGAAGGCTAAGGTTAAAGAATTAGTTAAATAATGCAGGAAATGAAGCGGAAGATACCTCGAAGCGATTTGAGGTATCTTTTTTTCGGTTGAACAATGTACTTTACTCATGCTATACTATTTAGGTTAAAAGTTTTGGAAAGGTAAGAGGGAAGAGTCTATGGCAAGACGTAAGGGCTTGACTTTTTATCAGAAAAAGAAGAAATTAAATTCAAATGTGATCAAGGATATATTCGAGATGATTGTCGGCAGTGTGGCGGCGGTTTTTCTCGCGTTTGTGATTGTTTATTCGGTGGGAATGCGCACCAGTGTAATCGGGGACTCTATGGAACCTGCGTTATATAACGGACAGGAAATACTGATGAACAGAGTCATTTATAAGCTGTCGTCGCCCAAGAGAGGCGACGTGGTGGTTTTTTTGCCTAACGGCAATGAAAATTCCCATTATTATGTTAAAAGAGTTGTAGGGCTTCCGGGAGAAACGATTCAGATCAAGGACGGCGGCGTGTATGTAGACGGCGTGCTGCTGGATGAGGACGAAGAACTGGATAAGATGATTGACGCGGGGATAGCCCAGAATGAATTGACGCTGGCGGCGGATGAATATTTCGTATTGGGGGATAATCGTAACAGCAGCGAAGACAGCCGCTCCGGTAACATCGGCGCGATCAATAAGAATAACATCATCGGCAAGGCGTGGTTTCATATGGCGGCGGAAGATGAGAGCATAGGATTGGTGGAATAAAGGAAGGGTCAGGTAGACGGATGAATTATCAGTGGTATCCTGGTCATATGACGAAGGCGAAGCGTATGATGCAGGAAAATATCGGCTTGATTGATCTGGTGATTGAACTGGTGGACGCGAGGATTCCTCTCAGCAGCAGAAATCCCGATATAGATGAGCTTGGAAAGAATAAGGCGAGATTAATTCTTTTAAATAAGTCAGATCTTGCGGACCGGAAGGCAAATCAGATCTGGGTAGAATATTTCAAAGCGAAAGGCTTCCATGTACTGGAAATTAACGCTAAAACCGGGCAGGGGCTTAAGGCGATTCAGGGAATGGTGAAGGAAGCGTGCCAAGATAAAATCGAACGTGACAGGAAGAGGGGGATTAAGAATCGTCCTGTCAGGGCGATCGTGGTGGGAATCCCCAATGTGGGTAAATCTACCTTCATTAACTCGTTTGCCGGTAAGGCGTGTACGAAAACCGGCAATAAACCCGGTGTGACGAAAGGCAAACAATGGATACGGCTGAATAAGGAGTTAGAGCTGTTAGACACGCCCGGTATTCTGTGGCCTAAGTTCGAGAGTGAAGAGGTAGGCAGGAATCTTGCCTTCATCGGTTCCATGAATGATGAAATCCTGCAGATGACGGAGCTTGCGTCAGATCTGACGGCATACCTGTTAAAGCATTACCGTGCAGAACTGCTTGGCAGATATCAGATGGAGGATACAGGAGATGCTGTCACACCTGCCATGGTACTGGAGCATGTCTGCGAGAACCGTAAATGCTATAAGAAGGGACAGGAGCCTGATTACGAGAAGGCGGCCTCTCTTGTGATCGATGATTTCAGAAGCGGAAGATTAGGCGCGGTTACGCTGGAAATGCCGGATGCCGCAGGTTGAGCAAAGAGCAGAGAATCGAGGATAATCAGTCATGAAAAGAGTGTTAAAAGAGATATTAAGTACCAGTATCTATTTACTGGGCGTTTTATTGGTCACTTACCTTATTATTCATTTTGTGGGACAAAGAACGGAGGTACAGGGGGGGTCCATGGAACCGAAGCTTTATAGTGAGGATAACCTGATTGTAGACAAGATCAGTTACAGATTCCATGATCCCGAGCGGTTTGATATCATCGTCTTTCCTTATCAGTATGCGGATAATACCTATTACATAAAGAGAATCATCGGATTGCCGGGAGAAACCGTCCAGATTGATACGGAGGGCAATATCTGGATTGACGGGGAAATATTAGAAGAAAATTATGGTAAAGAGGTGATCTTGAATCCCGGCAGGGCATACGAACCGATTGTTCTGGGTGAAGACGAGTATTTTGTTATGGGAGACAACCGAAATAACAGCACTGACAGCAGAGATCCTTCCGTGGGTAATATCAGAAGAGAGGATATTGTAGGAAGGGCATGGCTGCGCATACTGCCGCTTAATAAATTCGGCTTCATCAGGCACAGGTAATCGGAAAGGACAGGAAAATGGCGGAAGCAATCGGAACGATCAGAGAAAAATTACAGGCAGCTACGATAGAAGAGCTGCCTGCTTTATTTGCGCAGTATGAACAGGATCCCCGCGCGGGAGTCCGGGCGGCGGTAGAGAAGAGCCGGAAGAGAATAGACGCGTATGAGAGAGAGGTGGCGCGGTGCGAACTGCTGAAGCAATATGAACGGGAGTATGCCGCCTATGCGCATATATGCGGTATTGACGAAGTGGGGCGCGGACCGTTGGCGGGACCGGTCGTGGCGGGCGCGGTTATTTTGCCGAAAGATTGTGACATTTTATATATCAACGATTCGAAGAAACTGTCCGAAAAAAAAAGAGAAGAATTGTATGACGTTATCATGGAGAAAGCGGTGGCGGTAGGTATCGGATACAGCTCACCGGATCGGATTGATAAGATCAATATCCTGCAGGCAACTTATGAGGCGATGCGGGAAGCGATCAACAAGCTTGCGGTGGAGCCGGATCTTCTGTTAAACGACGCCGTTACGATTCCGGAAGTCTCTGTCAGGCAGGTGCCGATCATCAAGGGAGACGCGAAGAGCATATCCATCGGCGCTGCCAGTATTGTGGCGAAGGTGACAAGGGATCGTCTGATGGTAAAGTATGATGAAATTTATCCGGAATATCAATTTGCGTCGAATAAAGGATACGGGGCGCAGGTACATATTGAGGCGCTTAAGAAATATGGTCCTTGTCCGATTCACCGGAAGACATTTATCACACATTTTATATAGAAGTCAGGGTGTGAAAACGCTCTGACACGGAGGGAAATGTGAATCTGGGAAGTGTATTTAAAAGAAGTAATCAGAATATTCGGACCACTGAGAATGTGAAGACATCTGATTCCGTGACCAGAGGCGAGCGGCTCTATAAGCTGCAGAGCGAGATCCGCAGTATGAAACCGGGACAGACGCTGCAGGGGACTGTGGTCAGCCGGAGCGGAAATACGGTACAGATTGCATTGAGTCAGGAGCTTAGTGTTAATGCTAAGATAGATCAGAGTATCAGCCTGACGCTGGGACAGTTGATGAGCTTCGAGATCAAGGCTAACAACGGATCGCTGCTCTCCCTGTCTCCCTTATATACGAATACCGCGAATGCGGAAATGATCATGCGGGCGCTGATAGAAGCGGGGCTGCCGGAGAATGCGGATAATGTGAAGATGGTGGAAAGCATGATGGAAGAAGGCATGCCTATTGACAGAGAATCTATTCTTAGTGTGAGCAGGCAGTTATTGGAGTTCCCGGGACAGGATCCTTCGTCCGTCATTCAGATGATCAGACTGGGACTTCCTGTTACGGAGACGGATATTGAACAGTTTGAACAGTACAGAAATGCAAATCATCAGCTTCTTGGCAGCGCAGAGACGATTATGAATGAGCTGCCGGAGGTATTCACAGAGCTTTTGCAGGAGGGCAAGATGCAGCAGGCGGCAGAACTGTATCGGAATATCCTGGATATTTTCGCGGCAGAGCAGGAAGATCCTGTTATTCTGTACGAGAATGCAGCGCCGGAAGAAATGCCGGATGCGGGGATGAACGGCGCGGAGAGGGAAACAGTGGAAACGCCGCAGGCTGCAGATAAGGGTACAGAAGCACAGACGGCGCAGGAGATACTGCGGTATGATGCGTCAGGACAGACGGCGCAGACGGAAGCAGACGGCGGTATCCTTACGGATGGGAATAAGGCTCTTACAGCCCAGGCAGAGACCTCTCCGCTGACGAAACAGCAGTGGAACGCGTTAAGCGATCTCTTAAAGGAACTGGGTGTGGAAGAGGCGCAGACAGAACAGATCAGGCAGGGAGAGACGACGACGAAAGAAGTCTTAAGGCTGATCAGAGAATTTATGCCAAAAGACGGCGCAGGAGCGGCACTCTCCCGTGAATTGGGGCAGGTGCTTCACAGCAGGGAATTTCAGACGCTGTTAAAGGCGGAAATGGAAAATCAATGGCTGATTAAGCCCGGGGATGTGGCGGATCCGGATAAGGTAAAGCAGCTTTACGAACGGGTAAGGGAGCAGTCGGCGAGGCTTCATGAAGCATTGCAGGCTGTGGATAAGGGTGGCACTGCGGCCGCCAAAAGCGTGCAGAATCTGCAGAATAACATGGATTTCATGAATAAAATGAATCACGTGTTTACTTATGTGCAGCTTCCGCTTAAAATGGCGGGGAACAATGCCCACGGTGATTTATATGTCTATACCAATAAGAAGAGTCTGGCGGCTAAGGATGGAAACGTGAGCGCGCTCCTGCATCTGGATATGGAACACTTAGGACCGATGGATGTATATGTAACGATGCAGAGCCAGAAAGTGAATACGAATTTCACCTTAAGCGATGAGAGCGCGATCGAGCTGATTGAACAGCATATCGGACTTCTGGATGAGAGACTTGCGAAGAGAGGATATGATATGAAAGCGCAGTTTCAGGTCAGGGAGACAGAGGAAGATGCGCAGGGGATTATGCAGACGATTCTCAATCAGGACAAAAATATTTCCGTGCTGAGCAGGACATCCTTTGATATGAGGGCGTAAGGAGGCGGAGCATATGGTGCGGGATGATAAGAGCAAGAAGATCAAACAGGCGATAGCATTAGAGTATGATCCTTCCGAGGAGGCTCCAAGAGTCATTGCTTCCGGTAAAGGGGCGCTGGCGGAGCGTATCATAGAGAAAGCGAAGGAAGCGGACGTACCGGTCCACAGAGATGATAAACTGGCGGAGACCTTGTCACGTCTGGAGATCGGAGATATGATACCGCCGGAGTTATACGAGGTGGTGGCGGAGATACTTATCTTTGTAGATTCCATGGATAAGATCAAGGCGAAGCTGGCCGGCAGGAAATAGAAGGCGTACAGATGAATAAGAGAGAGACAGGGGCACAGAAGGAACGACAGGTCTGTGCCTATTTAGTATCAAAGGGTGTCGTCATGAAGGAACGGAATTTCCGCTGCAGGCAGGGGGAAATTGATCTGATTGGCTATGACGGAGAATACCTGGTATTCTTCGAAGTCAAATACAGAAGCGGAAACAGTAAGGGCAGCGCCGCAGAGGCGGTCGATATCAGGAAACAGAAGAAAATATGCAGGGTTGCGGATTATTACAGAATGCTGCATGGCTGCGCGCTTGATACGCCGGTACGGTTCGATGTGGCGGCTGTTGAGGCGGGCAGAATAACGTGGATTAAGGACGCGTTTCCGTATATTGCCGCAAGATGATCATTCTGCGCCTGAAAACGGAACAGAAAGGAGAAGAGGGATTCATGGAAGTATACAGACACAACAGCGGAATGCGGATGAAGCAGAATCGTGCAAAAGAAGTGGAATATCTGACTTTTCCCATATTGGAACAGACCGGCCTGGTGAGACATCTGTTTTCTACCAGAATAGGCGGCGTGAGCGAGGGTATCTACAGCAGTATGAACTTAAGCTACACCAGAGGTGATCGGAAAGAAGCCGTGGATGAGAATTTCAGAAGGATTGCACAGACGCTTGGATGCCGGGTGGAGGATATTGTGTGCTCTGACCAGACGCATACGACGAATCTCAGAATCGTAACCGGTAAAGATGCCGGGAAAGGCATCGTGAAGCCCAGGGACTATACGGATGTGGACGGTCTTATGACGGATGAGAGAGGACTGGTGCTGGCGACCTTCTATGCGGATTGTGTACCGTTGTATTTCGTCGATAAGAAGAACAGGGCTGTCGCGCTTGCACATTCCGGATGGCGGGGTACTGTGGCGCGTATGGGACGGTGCGTGACAGAGGAGATGCACAGGGTATATGGAACGAAGCCGGAGGATGTCACGGCGGCTGTCGGGCCTTCTATCTGTCAGGAGTGCTATGAGGTCAGCGAGGATGTCGCGGAGGCTTTTCTGCAGGAATTCAGCAAGCCGGGGCAGGCAGATCAAATATTGATTCGTAAGGATAACGGTAAGTATCAGTTGGATTTATGGCGTGCCAATGAGATCATTCTGACAGAAGCGGGTATTTTACGGGAGCAGATTCAGGTGACGGATTTATGTACCTGCCATAACAGCGCATATCTTTTCTCTCACAGGGCAAGTCATGGCAGGAGAGGGAACTTGGGAGCGTTTTTAGGATTATTATAGAGCAAAGCAGCCTGGATTATGACAGAGGGAAACTTAAGAAAACATTAAATCCACGGGGGAAGTAAAACACTGATAAAATCGTGAAAAACCTAGATTTTATCAGTGTTTTCGCTACTATAGAAGAACAAGGGATTCTGCATGATAATATGCAATTAGCGACAAATTAGCGACAAATTTATAGCCTTATCTTGTTTATTTCTGTACGTAATTCTGTCAAAGTTCTGTGACCGTAAACATTTGCTTCCACATCCTTGCCAAGACTGTGTCCCATAAGGATGTGTTTTGAAAGCGGATCTACCTTATATTTATCGCACAGCCAGGAGAAGGTATGACGGCAGTCATGCGGGGTATGTTTTTCGCCGGTAGGAGCATAGGCTATACCAAGCTCCTCTAAAGTAGGATAAAATTCCCGGATCCTGAATTCTTTCGGCTTGAATTCTTCCGGTTTAAAATTTCTTGCATAATCTATGATGTCCGCAGTCCAGGGTACAATACGGTCTTTCCCGGCTGTAGTTTTAACACCGCCCTGAAAATATTTTTCTTCAAGATTAACTTTGAGAGAACTGTAGGCGGAAATACGGTAGCCGGTGCAAATCATCATAAGGATAGTTTGTACGGTTGGATTATCACTGTTATTCTTGAGTATTTCTATTTCTTCCGGAGTAAATGCGGTGCCTTTTTCATCATCGTCGGGTATATTGATTTTTACAGTGGCAGAGTAATCTTTATCTACAATGTCATTTTCCATAGCAAAAGCATACATTTGATGATACAGGTTGATGATCAGCTCCAGACTAGCATGTTTGAGAGGACAGTCATCAACAGCTTTCTGTAAATCGGCTTTTCTGAGATCCCTGAATGTTTTGTCATGCAGGGAAGCACAGTTTTTGAACGCGCTTTTCGTAGTTTCAACGGAAGATTTTGAAAACTTCCTCTTTTGGTTTTTTACATATTTTTCATCAAACCATGCGTCATATATTTCCTTAAAAGTTGCATTTATCATACTGACATCATAAGGGGATTTTTTATAATCCGCCAGAGCGTCATATGCTTCGTGCCATGTATGGTAGTAACCGATTGCAGGCTGTGCCACAGGAGAGCCGGTAAGCTGGTATTCAGTTGTAGGTGGGTAAGCGGCATAAGGATTCTGTCGGTTGCCGGATAGTTTCTTGATCGTACCGAAACCGTTAGGCAGCTTCCGTCGTCTTTTTGCCTGACGTATGGGTTTTGCTTGAACAGGGTAGCCGCATGAAGGGCAGGCTATCGCCTTGTCAGATATGCTGTGCCCGCATTCCGGGCAGATAATGAGTGCCATTTATACCAATCCTTTCTTGCATATATTACCGCCGGATGATATAATACAGACGTTGGGAATGCTATATATCTCTCCGGAGATGTAGCGGTGGTCGCCTCAGTGCTGGAACACTGGGGCGATTTCATTTTGTTATGGGATGTTGTATTTCATTTTTATTTGTCTAATTCTAAGAAATTCAAAATACCAAGAAGCATCATAAACTTCTTTAACACATTTTTTGCAAGGCCTTTTATTTTGGGCTACTTGAAAATAATGGAGAAGCTGTTTGTTAGAAGAGCCGCCGCAATTTACATTATAATGATAGCACTGGCCGCCTTCTGATACATATACCGTATACTTCCCGTATTTCCCTTCTCCTGGAATGATAGGTACATTATCTATAGTGCTGACGTTAGACGGCATATTAGCAAAGGATAATGGAGAGAGGAAAGCATACATTTTAAAGTAATGCTGATATTCGGATTCTTCTAAGCTAATTTGGCGCCTACAAGATTCTCGGTAATCGCGCTCAAACTTTCTGACAATGAACCATTCTTTAGCCTTGGATAGGATTGAAGATGTCAGAGAAATAATGTAAGGCAAAGCAATTAGAGAACCGAGGCCTATAATAACGTATAAACCAATATTTGTTGAATTATTGTTGTCGGAAGTTTGTTTGGGTTGAGACTCCTTTATCACCTTTTTACTGTTGGTTGATTTAGGTTTGGTTGTTTTAGCTGGAGGTACATAAGGGTCTTCCGCTGTCTCAGGATCGGAATTCAGCGTTGGAGGATCACATCTTGAACATGCAAGGTATCCTTTTTGAAGGGCTTCAGCCAGAGTAATTGAAATGTCACTTTTCAAATAAGTGCATCCCTTTCTATGGTAAAGAGTTCCTGTTGATGTTATATGGACAATAACATCGGCATTGATACCTGCTGTTTGCTTTTCTTCTTTAATCGTTAGCTCAGGCTCAGTCTCGCTGTATGATTCTTCACTCAGAGTAGGAGGATGACAACGTGAACAGGGAGTGTATCCTTGATTAACGGCATCTTTAAGAGTAATGGGAATGTCACTTTTAAGGTAAGAGCAGGTTCCGGTATG
Organism: Lachnospiraceae bacterium; assembly: GCA_017626325.1. Lineage (GTDB taxonomy): Bacteria > Bacillota > Clostridia > Lachnospirales > Lachnospiraceae > UBA3282. Next base: position 67,947 of record JAGAIZ010000044.1, read on the forward strand.
ATATTTCTCGCCCGTTTTTGTAACATGCACAATAGTATCGCCATCAGCGGCTGATACTGATAATGGTGTGCAAAAAAGCATAAATACCGTAATATAAATCAAACATTTTAGTTTTTTCATTAGCACATTCCTCATTAGAACTTCTTAAACCAAACTTAATTCAGTAGACATTTCGGCATAATGTGATTCGTATTCTATGCTGTCGGCATCTATTTTATCAAAATCATCTCTTAAGATATGCTCTAAAGCATGCTTAAATACTTTTTGTTGCTCTGACGAAGATAAAGACGCTTCAATAAAAATCGTATACGAATCATCCTCGTTTTTCACAACGGACTCTTTTATCTTGGATGTCGGAAAGTTGATGAGTCTTACAGTATAATCAATCGACATGTCCGCGCTCCTTTCTCTTTAGTGCAAGCAGCATGTTATGTACAGCTTCTATGTCTTCCGGCTCCGCATCGCGTGCCGCATCAAAAAGCATACGTAATTCTTTATTCTCAAAAACTTCCTGCGCAATTTCTCTTGTTTCATCGTTAAGATAGTAGGTTTCAGATTCAGTGCCGTACATAAGGTAATCCGTCGATACACCCAAACAGGCTGCCACTTTTTCTAATGTACTGTATTTTGGTTCTTGAGTTTTCCATTTCGTTACTGATCCTTTTGCAATTCCAACTGTTCTTTCCAGTTCTGACTGCGAAATATTATTCTTTTTACATAAATCAACAATTCTTTCGTTTAAGTTCACTGCCCAATCTCCTTGTGATGAAAAAAATCAACAAAATGTATTGACAAGTTGATAAAAAGCAGTATAATAAAGACAACCGCTGATAAAAAGCAACAGTCAAAAAAGAAATCGTTGATTTTTTTCTTTAATGTTTCGTGGTAGTTACATTGTAGAATATAATCAGTGAAAAATCAAGAGAAAAGTTGAATAAAATCAGCGCCCATAGAAAATCCAATATAACAAAACCCTTGAAGGGTGTGACTTCAAGGGTTCGACCTAATAACTACCTACTGCGTAAGGATTGTTACCCGCACACCATTTCTCAGCTAACTCCAGTACGCACCGCTTTTTTCGATGTTAGGCTCATCGGCAAGTGCCTTAAAGCGGGCAGCGACACAGGTCATGGCGGAAATTTTTACGCTTTTCATCGAGCGAAGATGTTTCAAGCATCTTATTGGCAGCCATGAACAAGTACGAGATTTGTTTGCGCTGTTTACTCAGCGAGCGTCATAGTCAGAGCTAGGTAGAAGGCATGGCATCATTTTAAGCTTTATTTCAAACTTGGGCAAAATGACCACCTCCTTTATATATTAGATGAGGTCATTATAATGGATTTTCTGAAATAAATCAACGAAAGGGGGCGATAAATTGCTGTACGAAAATATTGCAGATCTTGCTGAAAAGAAAGGGATGTCGTTATCTGAGGTTGAACGAAAGTCCAATTTATCAAAAGGGGTCATTTCCAAATGGAAAAAAGCCAGTCCGAACTTAGACAGCTTGAGTGCAGTAGCAAACACATTAGGAGTTACAGTCAATCGGTTGATTAGATGATACGGAAACCTAATAAAAAAGAAGGAGAGATGAAAAATGGCAGAGACCAACAGGGTGCCGCTTACACAGGCGGCAAAAGAACTCGGCATGGCTCCGCAGGGACTTAGGGAGTACATGAAAAGAGGGCTTATTGATATAGGCATGGTCCTTCCTGCGGCTAACGGCGCAAGAAAGTACAACTATGTTATTATGCGGGACAAGTTAGATAAGGTTTTAGGAAGGGGGATTATGCAAAGTGAAAAAATATGAATTTACAGGAGAAACAAAACAGGCAGGTGCTTTTGGAGAAATCACAGTCAGAAGAATCAGGGCGACGATGGAGTTTGGAATAGTAAAAGTTGGCGATCTTGGCGGTTGGATAGAGAAAGACGAAAATCTTGATCAGGAAGGTAATGCTTGGATTTCCGGTAATGCCGAGATCTACGGTGATGCCAAGATCTGGGGTGATGCCAAGATCTGGGGTGATGCCAAGATCTGGGGTGATGCCGAGATCTACGGTGATGCCAAGATCTGGGGTGATGCCGAGATCTACGGTGATGCCGAGGTCTACGGTAATGCCAAGGTCTGCTGTGATGCCAAGGTCTGCGGTAATGCCAAGGTCTACGGTGATGCCGAGGTCTACAGGACAACCCATGTCCTGGTACTGGGGCCTATCGGAAGCAGGAATGATTTCACAACCTTTTTCAGGGATAAAGACAATGAGATCACGGTAAAGTGTGGCTGTTTCCTCGGAAAGATAGATAAGTTCCTTGAAAAAGTACAGCAGACACACGGTGACTCAAAACATGCATTGGCTTATCGTGCGGCAGTAGAAATTGCAAAGATGCAGATTGATCTGGAGGACGTCAGCGATGAATGATTTGGAAAAAGAAGAACTGCTACAGCGTGTTCGGAATATGAACGCGGAAGAGCAAAGAATGGCGGCATCGCGTATAGAATCACAGATTCTGTTTGAGGAGTTGATGAAAAGAAATGCTCTGATGGAGAAAAAACAGGAGTTGTTCAGGATGGTACTGGATGCAGACAGTATTACGCGGTTTAACGATAATAAGACAATTTGATTCATAACAGAAAGGGATGACTAAATGTACTACCATACGTGCCCTTATTGCGGGGCAAATTTAGACCCTGATGAAAAATGCGATTGTAGAGAGGAGAACGAAAATGACAATTAACATTACATTTGAGAGTTTGGAAGAGATGAAGCAGTTTTGTAGTGAGGTAACAGGAAGTGCGGCGGTTACTGTTAAGGAATCATCCAAAAAGAAAGCAACAAAGGCACCGGAAGAGGAGCAGAATGTTGAGACGCCTGCGGAACAGACCAAAGCACCGGAAAGTATCTCTATTGAGCAGGTACGCAAGGCAGCGGGAAATTATATGAAAGAAAATGGCAAAGAGGCTATTTCATCTGTTCTTGCGGAGTTTGGCGTTAAAAAGGTCACAGACCTTTCGGAGGGTGATTATGCCGCATTTATGCAGAAAGTAGGTGCCTGATATGCCGGAAGTACATGCAGTATTAGGAGCATCCAGTGCTCACAGATGGATGAACTGCCCGGGGTCAGTAGCGTTGAACGCGAATGCACCTGACAAATCCAGTGCTTATGCAGAGGAAGGTACACTGACACATTCTCTTGCAGAGAATATGATCAACTATAACCTTGGCAGAATGACAAAGAGAGAGTTTAACAAGGCATTCGGTGAGATAAAGAAAAATGAACTCTATACTCAGGAGATGCAGGAGTACATAGAGAGCTATGCCAATACTATATGGGAACTGATGAATGAGGCAAAAGCGGTCACTCCCGATGCGGCGCTGTTGACAGAACAGAGGCTTGACTTTTCCGAATATGTGCCTGACGGCTTTGGAACGGGTGACGTGGTGATTGTGTATGACGGCTTTGTACATATCATTGATCTGAAATACGGCAAAGGCGTAGGGGTATCCGCTGAATCCAACCCGCAGTTAATGTTATATGGTCTTGGCGCGTTGGCAGCATATGATCTTCTGTACGGCATTAAGACCGTAAAAATGACCATTATCCAGCCAAGGCTTGACATCGTGTCCAGCTATGAGATGTATGCGGAGGATCTCGAAGACTGGGGCGAAAATATAGTCAAGCCAAAAGCAGAGGCGGCACTTGAAGAAGATGCACCTTGTTATGCGGGTGGCTGGTGCCGGTTCTGCAAGGTGAAATCCACTTGCAGGGCACGGGCAGAGGCTAATCTTGAGCTGGCTAAATTTGAATTTCAGGATCCGCGGCTGCTTTCGGATACGGAGATCGGCAGCGTCTTAAAGCGCGCTGAAGATATAGCAGCGTGGGCGGGCGACGTCAAGGCGTATGCCCAGGCGGAAGCGATAGAGCATGGCAAAAAGTGGGATGGCTGGAAGCTGGTAGAGGGCAAAAGCAACCGTAAATACACGGATGAACTGGCAGTAGCAAAAACACTTACCGATGCAGGATATGAAGAAGCGGTTCTGTATGAACGTAAGCTTCTGGGTATCACCGCAATGGAAAAATTAGTAGGCAAGAAGAACTTTACGGAATTATTAGGAGAGCTAGTAATAAAACCAGCAGGCGCGCCTACTCTGGTAGAAATATCGGACAAGCGTCCTGAGATCAATTCTGTAGAATCAGCAAAAGAAGATTTTGAATAAAAGGAGATAATGACATGGCAGCATATGCAAATCCAACTAAAGTAATTACAGGAAAAGTAAGATTTTCTTACGTGAACATTTTCAGATCAAGAGCATTTCAGAGCGGGCAGGACGAAAAATACTCTATCTGTCTGTTGATACCTAAGAAAGACAAGGAAACGGTCAGGAAGATTCAGGCGGCTGTCGAAGCGGCCATTAAGCAGGGAATCAGTGAGAAATGGAACGGTAAGAAGCCGGCCAATCTTAAGCTGCCTCTGCGTGATGGTGATGATGAGAGAGCAGATGAGGCAGAAGAATATGCAGGAATGTATTTCTTAAATGCTAACAGCAATGAAAAGCCGGGTATTATTGACATTTACAAGAATGAGATTTTAGATCCGAGCGAAGTATACAGCGGATGCTGGGGGCGTGCATCTATCAATTTCTATCCTTTTAACAGCAACGGTAATAAGGGTGTCGGCGTCGGACTTAATAACATTCAGAAGCTTGGGGATGACGAGCATCTTGGCGGAGCAAGGGCGTCTGCGGAAGACGACTTCGATGACGATTTCGAAGATGAGGATCCGTTAGCATGATGAGGCGAATGAGTGTGGATATAGAAACATATTCAGACAGGGACATATCAAAGTCAGGGGCTTACGCATATGCGGAAAGCCCCGAATTCACAATACTGCTGATTGGCTATAAGTTCGATACGGACGAGGGTGTAACAGTGATAGACCTTTCTGACTACCCTGCGGCACCGGAAGCAAGAGACTACATTGAGATGTGTTACCCGGAATTTTTGGAGGCGCTTTCAAGCAGAGAAATAATTAAGACGGCTTATAACGCTAACTTCGAGCGTACTTGTCTGTCCCGGTATTTTGGTGAGATGCCGCCGGAGCAATGGCGGTGCACCATGATTAAAGCGGCAACGCTGGGTCTGCCCCGGAGCCTTGCAGAAGTAGGTGCAGCCATAGGGCTGGCAGAAGATAAACAGAAACTCGCAACAGGCAAAGCACTCATTAACTATTTCTGTAAGCCCTGCAAGCCAACCAAGACAAACGGCGGCCGGACAAGAAACCTTCCTAAGCATGCACCTGACAAATGGAAACTGTTTATTGAATACAATGGTCAGGATGTTATTGCGGAAGAGGCAATCGCAGCACAGCTTTCAAGGTTTGACACTATAACGCCTTTCGAACAGGAACTGTGGAACTTTGATCAGCGCATGAATGACAGAGGAATCTTGATTGATACGGACATGATGCAGAAAATACTGGACTACGACCAGATTAACAGAGAGAAGCTCATGCAGGAAGCAAGGATGCTGACAGGTTTGGAGAATCCTAACAGCCTGTCACAACTCAAGCCTTGGTTTAATGACATGGGTCTTCCCATGCAGTCAGTGACAAAAGAAACAGTAGATGCAGCGCTTACATTACAGTACATACCGGATGACGTGCGAAGGATGTTGGAGATACGGAAGAGTCTGGGTAAAACTTCTACCGCAAAGTATGCCGCAATGAAAGAAGCGGTATGCGAAGATCACAGGCTGAGAGGAATCCTGCAGTTTTACGGCGCCAACCGTTCAGGCCGGTGGGCAGGCAGAATTGTACAGGTGCACAACCTGCCGCAGAATAAATACCCTGACATTGATTATTGCAGAGAGTTAGCTGCTGAGGGTGACTTTGAGACCATGGAGATTCTTTTTGGTGAACTGCCTTTTGCTTTTTCACAGTTAATCAGGACAGCTTTTATTGCGGACAAGGGGCACACGTTTCTTGTTTCTGATTTTTCCGCGATAGAAGCTAGGGTGATCGCATGGCTGACAGATGAAAAGTGGCGGCTGGAAGTATTTGAAAGCGGTGGAGATATTTATTGCGCCTCTGCTTCCCAGATGTTCCACGTGCCTGTTGAAAAACATGGAGTAAACGGGCATCTGAGACAGCGCGGCAAGGTGGCAGAACTGGCATTGGGGTATCAGGGCGGTTACGGAGCAATGAAGCGCATGGATACTGCCGGGGCTATACCGGAAGACGAGATACCGGCAATCATTCACAACTGGCGGGAAGCCAGCCCTAATATCTGTAAACTGTGGAATCTTTACGAAGCGGCGGCGAAGACTTGTATCAGGGAGAGAAGGACCATCAAGACCAAGCACGATGTGACATTCAGTTATCTGGATGGCGTGATGTTTATCGAACTTCCGTCAGGAAGAAAACTGTCCTACTGGCGGGCAGGAGTTGAAGAGATGGACGATGGCAGAGAGCACATCACTTATATGGGCGTCAATCAGGATACAAAGAAGTGGGGCAGGACAGAGACATATGGCGGTAAGCTGGTTGAGAATGTAGTCCAGGCGATCGCCCGTGACTGCCTGGCAGAGGTCATGCTTAAAGTGGAGAAAGCCGGTTACGATATTGTGATGCACGTTCACGATGAAATTATCGTAGAGGTGCCGGATGAAAGATTAACGCAGGCAAGGGTGGACGTAGCCGCCATTATGGCGGAAGCCCCCGCGTGGGCGCCGGGACTGCCTTTAAGGGGTGACGGATATACAACAAAGCATTATAAGAAGGATTAAAGCATGGAACCTATAACAAATATAGAAGACAGAAAAGCATCTTTAAAATATGACGGGCAGATCTCGATCAGCACAGGCAAGAGCAGATTTGAAAAGAAATGGAAGAATAAAACCATGCTATGGTCTGCTTTTATTAAGAAGCTGGAATCGCCGGTCAGGACGCCGGAGACTTATGCGGAGTTTCGGAAGATGTCCAAGGCAGATCAGGACAAGATCAAGGATGTGGGCGGTTATGTGGGCGGCACACTTACAGGCGGCAGGAGAAGTGCAAATACAGTAGCGGGAAGACAGGTATTGACACTGGACTTGGATTTCGCCCCGTCTGACTATTTTGATTACTTAGAACTGATGGGAGAGTATGCGGCATGTAGTTATACCACGCATAAGCACTCCAAGGACTCCCCGCGTTTTCGTCTGCTTGTACCTCTTGATCGGGTGGTGTCTCCGGATGAATATGAAGCCATTGCGAGAAAGATCGCGGAAGACATCGGGATTGACTATTTTGATGATACCACATACCAGCCAAGCCGGCTGATGTACTGGCCAAGCGTCAGCGCAGACGGGGAGTACCTTTATAATTTTGTAGACGCTCCGTTTCTTTGCGCTGATGAGGTGCTTGCCAGATACCCGGACTGGAAAGATGTATCTTACTGGCCGGAGTCGTCAAGGGCGACAGGCATTAAGAAGAAAATGGCCCAGAAGCAGGGAAATCCAGTAGAGAAAAAAGGCGTGATCGGCGCTTTCTGCCGGGCTTATACAGTGCCGGAGGCAATAGAAGCCTTCCTGCCTCATGCATATACCGAATGCACGATGCCGGACAGGTATACATATACCGGCGGCAGTACGGCGGCGGGACTTGTTATTTATGAGGACGGGGCATTTGCTTACTCAAACCATGGTACAGACCCTGCAGGCGGTAAGCTGTGCAATGCGTTTGACCTTGTCCGTATTCATCTGTTCGGAGAACTGGATGCGGAGGCAGCGGGAGATACTGCGCCGACAAAGCTTCCAAGCTACAAAGCCATGATCGCAATGGCAGTAGAAGACAGCAGGACCAAGGCACAGTTGACAGAGGAGAATTTGAGCAGCGCAAAAGAGGATTTTTCGGACGATCTGGGAGAACTGCAGTACGGAGAGAGCGGAGCGCTGCTTAATACCATAAGTAATATTGTTATTCTGCTGAAACATGATGATGCACTCAGGAGCGTGTACAAAAATGATATGAACGGATTTATCGAATACGAGTCGCTGCCGTGGTCAGAAGAAGCAGGACAGTGGACGGATGCAGACGATGCGCAAATAAGCAGGTATTTAGAAAAGCATGGTAGATTCTCCAAGCAGAAGGTAATGGATGCGGTCACAATATTTACAAATGACAGACACAGGCATCCGGTGAGGGAATACTTGGATTCCCTGCCGCAATGGGACGGAGTCAAGAGGGTTGATTCCTTGCTGATAGATTACCTTGGCGCAGAAAACTGTCCATACACAAGAGCTGTTACACGCAAGACCTTATGCGGCGCGGTATACCGTGCGCTTATGCCGGGATGCAAGCATGATACGGTGCTGGTCCTTAATGGGGATACCGGCATCGGAAAAAGCACTCTGATTGCAAAGCTGGGCGGCAGATGGTTTTCTGACAGTTTAAGCCTTGCGGATACCAAGGACAAGACCGCAGCAGAAAAGCTGCAGGGTTTTTGGATTATGGAAATACCGGAGCTGTCCGGTATGCGCAAGACAGATGTGGAAACCCTGAAAGCGTTTATATCCAGACAGTATGATGACTTCCGCGCCGCATATGGCAGAAAAACCGGCAGGCATTACAGGCAGTGCATTTTCATAGGCAGCACTAATGCGGGCGGAGATGGATATTTAAGGGATATTACCGGCAACCGCCGGTTCTGGGACGTACCGGTACACGGCGGGACATCCCTTCATCCATGGGATATGACGCAGGAAACGGTAGACCAGATATGGGCGGAAGTGAAGCTGTATTGTGAGGAGCATGAAAGCACGGTGCTTGAGGGTGTCGTTGCGGAAATGGCAGCAGAGAGACAGCTTGCGGCAATGGAAAGCGACCCGCGTGAGGGAATGGTCA
>JAGAIZ010000004.1 GCA_017626325.1 Lachnospiraceae bacterium
ACAGAAGATCTGTTAAAGGCATTTTTCGCTTTCTTATAAAAGATGACGATTTTCCATTCCTGCAAAAATCCTGAAATTCAACCTGATGGATCAAACTGATATCACAACAGGCTCGTTTTTGAGATTTTTTCATAAAATCACCTGCCTTATGGAACACAGAAAATATCAGTTATCTACTTCAATTATACAGAAAAAGTACAGAAAAAAGGAACCTTCTACAATTTAAAATGTAAAAGATTCCTTAAGTTAATGACATTGTGAAAAATCAAGGATTTTATGATACTATGATCATGAGAAAATTTATTTAAAGGCAGGTGTAATGACAGCTTGGCTAACGTAATCACAAAGGAACAGAAGCAAGAAGAAATGTTACAGCGCATCAGAGGTTTTCGACTGCTGGATGATGACTTTATGACAAAGTGCTTCGAGGAAAATATAGAAGCTGCAGAGCTGGTACTTCGTATCGTGCTGGACAAGCCTGACATTAAAGTGGAGAAGATACAGACACAGTACAGCATGAAGAATATCAAAGGACGGTCATTAAGGCTTGATATTTATGCAACTGATAGCAAGGATAGAAATTTAATATTGAAATTCAAAGGGCAGATAAAGGAGCTGGAGCAAAACGGGCAAGATATAACAGCAGTCTGATAGACAGCAATATTCTTCCGGCAGGCTTTGAAGTGGAAAACCTTGCGGAAACATTTGTCATATTTATTACAGAGAATGATGTTATTGGCAGCAATAAACCGATTTATCATATTGACCGTTACATCAAAGAGGCAGAAGAATATTTTAATGACGGTTCTCATATCATATATGTGAATGCTGGTTATAAAGATAATACGGAGTTAGGGAAGCTCATGCATGACTTTTCCGTTACCGAACCGGATGATATGAATTTCAAAGTGCTTGCCAATGCAGCAAATTATTATAAAAAGAACAAGGAGGGCATACAGGCTATGTGTAAAGCGATGGAAGATATGATAACAAATGAAAAGAAAAGTGCGGCTATTCGTATGCTGGAAAAAGGTAAATTGACAAAAGAAGAAATTGCAGAATATCTAGATTTGTCATTATCTATTGTTGAAGAATTGGCAGAGGAATTGCAGCCGGCATAAATGGAAGATACGGAGGGAGTGGAAATCATGTGCCGGATTGTCGAAGATATAATTGACAGTGAAAAGGTGGAAAAGATTGCGAAAGATGAGGAAATTTTGGTAGGCTAATAACGAGGAAAAATGTAATAACACAGCGTAAGGGCAGTTATAGACCATAAAGGTTTATAGTTGCCCTTTTTTCATGTAAAGGAGAGCGTATGACAGAAACAGAGAAGCATATCCCAAGAGGACAGCCTGTTGTCAGCAATGGAACGTATATGGGCAATGAAGTGTATTGCTATTGTGCGCATGCATTGGTATGATAAATTTAAAAGAAGGAAATCCTAAGATTTTGGAAAGGAGCGTTATTCTATGGCAGCAAAGTCAGCTAATTTGTACGCAAGGATAGAGCCGGATGTGAAAGAGCAGGCAGAACGCATTTTGTCAGCGCTTGGTATCCCGGCGTCTAATGCAATCAATATGTTTTATAAACAGATCATTTTAAACAGGGGGCTTCCGTTTGAAGTAAAAATACCCGCGGCAAGACCTGCTGATGTGTCAGAACTGGGAGAAGCAGAATTAAATGCAGAACCGGAGAAAGGATATGCGGACATGAAAGCAGGCAGAACTAAGCCGGCAAGTGCAAAAATGCAGATTGTACCTACGCTGAATTTTGGAGGAAATTGTCGGGAAGCGCTTCATATGTATGAGAAGGCATTTAATGGAAAAATTAGTTGTCTGATTACATATGGAGAAGCGAATGACCCTGAATATAATCCATTGCTTAAAGAAAATCAAAAAGAGTATATATATCATTCGGAACTTGTATTGGACAACCAAAGAATTATTATGAGTGACCATGTGGATATTGAATTTCAAACGTGTTATTCAAATTTCCTCACCATTATGTTTGATACGAAAGAGGAAGTCCAACAGGCATATGAAATTATGAAAGAAGGAAGCAAAACAATATATCAAATGGAAGCTACACCTTATAGTTCTTGCCGGGTAGTTTTTGTAGATAAATTTGGAATTCGTTGGGGAATTATGACTGAGCAGACAGAGCGGTAAATTTGAGCAGACAAATGACAGAATAATATAACATTAAAATAAAATCCCCCAATATACACAAAACCGTTACTTTTTGATTTTGAAATGGGATCGGAACAGTTTGCTGACATGACGTATTTGCTCAATATCCTGTATCTTGGGCTGGGGGCTTCCGCACTCTGTTTCGTCACATGGAATCTTGCGGTAAAGACGCTTGGGGCGGTTAAGACCAGCGTTTATATTTACATGGTTCCCATCATAACGGTGGTGACTTCCGCGTTAATCCTGAATGAGCCTGCGATAAGAACGGAGGAGCAATGACGGTATAGCTCTTGTTAAGGCGCTTCCGGGAATCTGCGGTCATGAGGGATCAACGTCAGAATTTTGCCGATATCCCCGTCTGCAATCTCATAATTCGCCAGGGAAGGAAGATCCTTGTCTTCCCGCGGCGATATATTGGAAGCGATATAAAGGCTGTCTATCCCTGCGTTAGCAGCGCCTTTGATATCGCTCGTCTTGTCATTGCCGATCATGATGCATTGCTTTCTGTCCAGTCCGTATCGCGACAACAGCGCTTCATAAAAAGCCTTGTCCGGCTTTTGACATCCCTCGCAGGAAGAGATCATGATTCCGTCAAAATAAGGCGTCAGCCCCAGATAATTCAGCTCATACATTGTGAATTCGTACTGGGCATTTGATAACAGATAGATCTTTTTCCCGTTTTCCCGCAATGTCTGCAGCATTTCTTCCACGCCGTCGTACAGGCGTATGTACTGTGTCGCCACGATTCGGAACATCTGTGCCGTAAACCGGACAAGCTCGTCGTTTGGTGTGATGCCCTTGTGCGTATAAAGCTGCCGGAACACTTTCTCGATCTGTATTTCGGGATACGTAACGTTGGTTTGTGCCAGCAAAGCCTCAGTCTCCTGTGTACAGAGGGCAAGGTATGTCCTGCGCAGTTCCTTCCGGGTATAGACGGCGCCCTGGAAGCCGTAAAGTTCTGTCATCTTATCCCACAGATAGGTTTTGTCTTCATTGGTATGGATATCTACCAGAGTTCCGTATAGATCAAATATATAATTCTCATACATGGTACTGTCACTCCTGATTCCGGCAGATTTATCTGCTTTTATAGCATTTATAATACTTACCGCAGATTGTGTCAAGATTGGCTCCCGAATACTTTTCGGGAAGGAAGGATGTGTTTTGCATTTCCGGCAATGATATCTCTTGTAAAAGGCGTCTTAAATTTTAGAATACTATAAGAATTTCAACACGAAATGGACAAAAAGAGAACACAGTTCATCCATAATTTGCTGTTATATTTTATAGGTCGGTAAAATACATAACAAAAATGAGTGGAATGTATATTCATCTGAGAAGGTTTCGGAAAAAGACCACAGGATTGGAGTGATACATACGACAGATGAAGAATATCTGCAGTTGACGGGGACTTATGAAGACGCAAAGGAGATCATGCTGAGCCGTTTGAATATATTGAATCATAATCTGTATGTGAAGCCGCTGGGACAGCCGGTTCATAACATTCAGGATCGTATTAAAAAGAAAGAGAGCCTGGAAGAAAAATTGACGAGAAAAGGCAAAGAGACAACACTTGAAAACGCAAAACACTATATCCAGGATATCGCGGGCATCCGCGTGATCTGTTATTTCGTGGATGATATTTATAATCTTGTCAATACATTAAAAAAGCAGACAGATCTGGTCGTAATCCGGGAATCCGATTATATCAAAGCCGCCAAGCCAAACGGATATAGAAGCTATCACATCATTGTGGGAGTCCCTCTCTATTATACGGACGGTATGGAATATTTCCCTGTTGAGATACAACTGCGCACTATGGCCATGGACCTTTGGGCGAGCATGGAGCACCGGATTCTATACAAACATGAGAGAAGCGGGAGGGAAATGCTCGCTGTGGAATTGAAGGAGTATGCAGAGAATCTTCTTGCCATTGAAGAGAAGTTCGAGCAATATAGTGTGGGAAAAATGAATGCGGAAAATGCTTTGTCGTAGAAAACAGACAAACAGTCCCAAGGCCAATACGGAGTCCTTTATATGCTATAACTGCATATGCGTCTTGCGGTACCGGGCCGGGGAGACCTGATAATATTTCCGAAAGGTCTCGCAGTAATAGCTGGCGCCGTTGAAGCCGTGGGCATAGGCGATTTCCGTAATGGAAGCGTCGGAATTTAACAGCGCCGCCTGGCTCTTGCGGAGACGCAGCTTGACGGTATAGGCCAGAGGCGTGTCCTGGAGATATTTTCTGAACAGAAGAGAGCACCGGCTTTTGCAGCAGGCTCCGGCTCCGGCGATGTCTGACAGCGTGACGGACTCCGCGTAATGCTCTTCGATATAGGTAAGCATACTTTTCAGGGAGGCAAGCTCGGCGGATTTCGTCTGCCGGGGCGTCTCGTCGGCGGGAAGATTCTCGCACAGCAGCTTCATCACAGCGAGGAAATCCTCCAACAGCCGGAAATAGCAGGATTTATCCGCAGGCGCTTCCGCAGCCCCGTCTCCGCAGCTATGATAAATCCGGTCGATTCTGTCAAGGACGGCGGACTGCCAGCCGCTGCCGTCAAGATACAGGTAAGGATAGGAGGGGTTCTCCACAATCGGCTCGATACAGTTCTCGTAGAACCATTGGTTGGCCCTTAACAGCTCCGGGTTCAGCAGGATACAGATAAACTCGCATTCGCTGCGGGTGGGGGAGAAGCCGCGGTGGATTTGTCTGCTGTTGACCAGAAGGCCGTTATTTTCTGACAGTTCTATATGTTCTTCGTTCATCTGGTACATCATCGTACCCTTTTTCACAAGAATCAGTTCCAAATCAGGATGCCAGTGGCTGATGGCCGAGTAATCGGGATAAGCGGACAGGCAGCCATAGCGCACATAGGCGGGGAAAAGCGGATTGTTGTAGGCTACCGTCTCGGAGTCGTCCCAGTTAAAGGTGGAACAGCAGGACGACTTATTCTCATACCCGGCTTCATGCCCGGCGGATGCCTGCCGCGTCTTCGTCTCCTCGGCGTCAGATGGTTTCATATTGCTGCCTCCTCTCTGTGGATGATTGTTATATTATTATAGAGTATTGTGAAAGAAATAAAAAGACAAATCTGATATTGTTATATTATGGCCGGAAAACAGGAAAGCAGATACAGTCTGCAAAAGCAGTGCGGATCGCAGGCAGGTAAGCGGTTTGCAGAAGGAAAAGAGTTGGATGATGGAACAGGAGGAAGCCTTACGAAGAGAAATTCTCCGGCTGGCGGTTCCCATCGCGTTTGGGCAGTTTATGACTGCGCTTGTGGGAGTAAGCGACGCTGTGATGCTGGGCGACTGCGGGGAAGGGGTCTATATTGAAGCACCGTTCTACTCCAATTTCGGCGAGCACGACAGAGAGTACTATTATAAGGACAGGAGAATCACGCTTACATCTCCGTCGTAAGTTTCATAAGAAGCCAGGAAGGGCAGGGCAGGGCTTCTTCGGGTGAACAGAAGAACAGCCGGAGAATCGGCCGCCCAATGTTGAAAAATCCTGCGCGTAACGATATAATGGGCATGAACAAGGCAAACAGCCAATAAGACCAGATAAGCAGGGAAAAGACATGCCGATAGATATGAAGGAAATGATTGCGCAGGCGGCTAAGCGGCTTGTGATGGAACAGAACAGGAAGAAGCTGACCGTGAAGGATATCGTGGAAGAATGCCGGATTACCAGGCAGGCCTTCTATTACCACTTCGAGGATATTCCGGCATTGTTCCGATGGATGATGGAAAAGGATATGAAGCGGCTGCTGGAAGAACTGCGGGAGCATCAGGATACAGAGCGGCGCATTAAGGAGTTCTTCCTTCTGGCGATAACCGCCCGTCCTTATGTGAAGAAGGGGATGGAGAAAATAATGGCAGGAAGGTATCTATCAAAATATACTAAAATTCGACTGAGAAAGGACTGACATCGTATGAAAGAAGTGAAATCACCCAGGAAGCCGCTGCTTTATTACTACGCAATCACGCTGCTTGTCATCTTCCTGTTTAATATGCTGGTCACGCCGCTGATGTTGCAGGGACAGGTGGTGGAGGTGGATTACGGCACTTTCATGTCCATGATCGAGGAGAAGAATATCGGCAGTGTACAGGTGGAGGACAGCCAGATCGTCTTTACGGATAAAGAGAATACCCAGGTCTATAAGACGGGAGCCATGAACGACCCCACCCTGACCCAGCGTTTGTATGATTCCGGGGCGGTATTTGCCAAGGATATCGAGCAGACCATGTCCCCGCTGATGAGTATACTGCTGACAGGCGTTCTGCCGATGGTTATTTTCTTCGCGCTGGGACATTATCTGAGCAAGAAACTGATGGAGCAGGCAGGCGGCAAGAATTCCATGGCCTTCGGCATGGGCAAAAGCAACGCTAAAATCTATGTGCAGTCCACCCAGGGCATTCATTTCGACGATGTGGCGGGCGAGGATGAGGCCAAGGAAAATCTGGCGGAAATCGTGGATTATCTGCATAATCCTGATAAATATACGGAAGCTGGCGC
This sequence comes from Lachnospiraceae bacterium, assembly GCA_017626325.1. GTDB lineage: Bacteria > Bacillota > Clostridia > Lachnospirales > Lachnospiraceae > UBA3282. The sequence continues at coordinate 6,712 of JAGAIZ010000004.1, forward strand.
TTCCATGCCCAAGGGGCTTCTGCTGGTAGGCCCTCCCGGTACCGGTAAGACTATGCTGGCCAAGGCGGTGGCCGGAGAGGCTAACGTGCCTTTCTTCTCCATCTCCGGCTCGGAGTTCGTGGAGATGTTCGTGGGCATGGGCGCGTCCAAGGTTCGGGATTTGTTCAAGCAGGCCAAGGAGAAAGCGCCCTGTATCGTATTCATCGATGAGATTGACGCCATCGGGCAGAAGCGTAACAACGGCGGTATGGGCGGCAACGACGAGCGGGGGCAGACGCTGAACCAGTTGCTGACCGAGATGGACGGCTTC
>JAGAIZ010000045.1 GCA_017626325.1 Lachnospiraceae bacterium
GATTACAGCCAGAGTAGATTCCCGTACAACAGCAAGACCTGGCGATACAGTTAAGTTTGCTTTCGATGTTGAGAAGATTCACGTATTCGACAAAGAGACAGAGCAGATCATCACTAACTAGTTAGAATGATTATGAGGGGATGCTTAGGCATCCCCTTTTAAATTATATAGAAGCGAGGTACTATATGATTTCAAGTCAAGTTATTAAGACCAGTATTGAAGAACTGAAAGCGATCTCCAAGATTGACTTGGGAGTGTGGGACTTAGAGGGCAAAGTGGTGGCGGCCACTTTTGAACCGGACGATATTTCGCCTGCGTTGATTGCGGGGTTTGCGGATTCGCCTGCGGACAGCCAGGTGATGGGAACGCATCATTTGATGAAAGTACTGGACGAAGAAGAGGTACTTTTTATCCTGGATGCAAAGGGTGTCAGTGAAGACGCCTATATGATCGGCAAGATTGCGGTGAGCCAACTGCAGAATCTGATTATTGCCTATAAGGAAAGGTATGACCGCAATAATTTCTTCCAGAATTTATTGCTGGACAATATGCTTTTGGTGGATATTTACAACAGGGCTAAGAAGCTGCATATAGAAGGGACCGCGCCCAGAGCGGTATTTCTGGTTGAGACAGGAACCGAGAAAGATTCTACCGCGTCGGAACTGTTAGGCGGCATGTTTTCGTCCCAGACGGGAGATTACATTACCGCTGTGGATGAGAGCAACGTTATTCTGATTAAGATGCTGTCGCCGGAGGATGATTACTCCAGGCTGGAGCAGGTGGCGAATACGATTGTGGACATGATGAGTATGGAGGCGATGCTCAATGTGCGGGTAGCTTACGGTACGATTGTAGGCGAACTCAGAGAAGTCTCCAAGTCTTATAAAGAAGCGAAGATGGCGCTGGATGTAGGGAAGATTTTCTATGCGGAGAAGAAAGTGACGGCGTATAATACACTGGGCATTGGCAGACTGATCTATCAGCTTCCGATTAATCTGTGCCGTATCTTTATCGACGAGATATTCGGCTCTAATATACCGGATGAACTGGATGAAGAGACGCTGACTACGATCAATAAATTCTTCGAGAATAATCTGAATGTTTCAGAGACTTCCAGACAGCTTTTTGTGCATCGTAACACGCTGGTGTACCGTATCGAGAAGCTCGAGAAAAGTACCGGCCTTGATATCCGTACCTTTGACGACGCGCTGACCTTCAAAATAGCTCTTATGGTCGTAAACTATATGAAGTATCTGGATTCTCTGGATTATTAGAACGTTATGTAATATCAGCAGTAAAGCAGTTATGAAGTGTTCATAGCTGCTTTTAAATTTATATCGGAAATTAATGGTCTTTTTCCCTCCTCGCAGGCATATATAGTAGTAGTGAGAAGCGGACTGCTTATGGAAAACGTGAGAGAAGGAGGGACTATGTACCAGAAAGAAATTATTTATATAGGATTATACAGAAACGGAAACAGACTGGGAAGCGCCGGATTTCTGAAAATAGAGAGAAGAGACGTGCGGGGCAGACTGTTTCTGAAGCTGCAGAATATACCGCGTGGTATAAGCGGCAGGTTTCCTGTGAGGATTTCTACAGGAGAGAATTGGAAAGAACTGAGCAGCGTAGCTGTGAAAGACGGCGGCTGTGTCTGGGAAGAGGAAATAGAAGACGCGGCGCAGGGAGTGAGGCTGCAGATTATTCTGCCGGAGGGATATCTGATCGAAGGGCGCGGCAAGGATATAGAGCAGAGAACGGATACGGGACAGGATCATACGGCCGTGCGGCAATATGCAGAGCCGACAGCAGGGAAAGCACCTGAACAAACGGCGGAGCCTGCAGTTGAAACGTGGGACGGACAGCCGCAGAATGCAGACATGAGATATGGACAGGTATCGAAGCCATTGTATGAGGAGAAGGATAAAGAGACCGCAGAGCCGGAAGATGGGATGAGGATCGGACAGACACAGGATGCGGATATGGGATATGAGCAGCAGCCGAAGAGAAGCCTGACGCCGGATTGGGAGAGGGCGGAGCGTCAGGAGCACCGGAGGGAGTCTTCGCGGTCGATGCTTGCGGAGACGGCTCTGCCCGGGCGAAGCGATGTCAAGGAAGACAAATGGGAACAGATTTTATCCGCATATGAGCAGATTCATCCTTATGGTGACGAGAGGGTATACGTTAAGTTAGAGCCGAAGGATTTCATTATTCTCCAGGCGAAATATCAGAATCTTGTCAATAACAGCTTCCTGCTGCATGGATTCTACAATTACCGGTATGTTATACTGGGAAAAGAAGATGAGTACTATCTGGGGGTTCCGGGCGTGTTCTACGAAAGGGAGAAAATGGTAGCGTTGATGTTTGGGTTCGAGGCGTTTGAATGCCCGGGCGGCAGCGCTAAAGCAGGTGACTTTGGATATTATCTGCGTAAGGTGGAGCTGTGATATTAGTATCGCTATGCTGAAAAATCACGTAAATTTCCGAATAATATAGTGCATTATGCCGAATTGTGATACAATAATGACAGGATATGGGGATTCGGAGGATTTGGAGTGAGAGCGTATGAACATAGCGGTATTACTGGGCGGAGTAGGCTTTGACAGTCAGAAAAGAACAATCAGCGGTATATTGGACAGCGCCCTTCCGGAAGGCGATAATGTATATATTTTTACATGCGACGGATGGAATTATGTGTCGCGGTTCAAATACGAAGAGGGGGAGTACAATATATACCGGCTGCCGGATTTTACGCAGTATGACGGGGTTGTGGTAAATCTGGACACGATTCACGATCTGAAGATAGCCGCAGAACTGATTGCCGGAATCAGACAGGCAGGTGTCCCGTGCGTTTCGCTGAATAAGAAATGGGATGGCGCCGTATGCGTTAAAATGGAGAATGAAACAGGCATCAGCGGAATCGTTGACCATCTCGTAGGAGTACACGGCGCGAAAACGATCGGTTTCGTATCGGGCCCCTTGGATAATGACGACGCCGGACAGCGTCTTGCTGCATATAAGAATGCGATGAGCCGGCATGGGCTTATCTGGATGGAAGATAATATTTATTGCGGAGATTATACATATCAAAGCGGGATTAAAGCGGCGAAGCGGTATCTGCAGTCGGACAAACCACTGCCCGACGCAATTATGGCGGCGAACGATGAAATGGCAACCGGTGTGATTCTGGCATTGGAGGAAGCGGGATATCGTGTACCGGAGGATGTTATGGTAACGGGCTATGACAACAGCGCCATTGCGCAGTTGAATCATCCGAGACTGACGACGGTACGTCGTGGTGAGCATACTGCGGGAGAACAGGCCTACAGGAAGCTTCGTCAACTTGTTTGCGGAGAGCAGGAAGCCGCAGATGAAACTGTATATGCCAAGGCGATATTTTCCCAGTCCTGCGGGTGTGATAAGAAACATAACTACACACATGCGCAGTTACAGAGAATGCATGTCAAGAGAATGGTTGATACGGATGAATATCTGGAATTATTAAAAAGCTCAGCGGCGGAATATACCGGATTAAAGACCTTCGATGATTTCATGGAATGTACGCAGAGGTATATCAGGCATATTAATCCGGAATATTTCTATATCTGTATGTGCGGCAGTATTGAAAATTATTATGCCGAACTGGACCGCATGGCGGAGGGAGAAGAGAGAGGGCGCGACGCAAGCGAGTACAAAGATGACATATGGGTGCCTCTCGCTTACGAACAAGGCGAATTTAGCAGTTATGGAGAATTCCATAAGAAAGAACTGCTTCCGCCGGAATGCAAGAGAGGGAAGAAGGGTAATTTCTATCTGGTCATGCCGATGCATCATCAGGAATATTGCTTCGGATATTGTGTCGTCGGTAATTATGAGAAAGCGCTGAAGGACAGATTCTTTCTTCATTTCGTACTGAACCTGGATAATGCGTTGGAGACCGTGCGCAAACAGGACACGATGAAAGCGGTTTTGGCCCGCATGAGTCATATCTGGATTTATGATGAACTGACAGGCATATATAACAGAGCGGGGTTCAGAAAACACGCTGTAAAGCTCATAGAAGAAGCGGTAAGGAGCAAAGTATCCATAGGCGTTTTGTTCGTTGACATAGATGGGCTGAAACAAGTAAATGACACGTATGGTCACGAGGAGGGCGATATCTATATTAAAGCGATGGCGCATCTTCTGGAACGGCATTGCCGTAATGGCGAGCTGGTGACTAGATATGGCGGAGATGAGTTTGTGATTCTGCTGACTGGTTATGGCAGGGAAGAGCTGGAAGCATATATTCACAGAATCGAGGATGATATTCATGCGCACAGCCGGCAGTCGGGCAAAGAATACCAAATGGACGCCAGTATCGGATGTTATGTGGAGACAGATGCCGCCAATATTAATCTGGAGAAAATAATCGAAATGGCGGATCAGAATATGTATGCGGTTAAAAAGGCGAAAAAGGCATCCCGGAGATAGGGTTAAATTCCTTCGCCGCCAAAGTCCGGGATGAAGCTTTCGGAGGAGGTGGAGCCCTCTTGTATAAAAGCGTTTTCGATCCCGAGAGAAATTGCATACTCTATGACAGCGTTATATTCTGCATCGGTAATGCGCCTGTTGAGCGCGGGAATGGAAGCGACCTGCGGAAGCGGCGTATACTGGTTCATGATGCTCATATAGATGTCATTGCCATAGGTTTCGTACAGATAACGGATAATATCAAGGGAGTCCTGGGCGCAGTCCGGTAATAACAGATGGCGCACGATGACTCCTTTTTTCATAAGAGCTGTTTCACTGATGTCTGAATCCTCGTTTGCGGAATCGGAGAAATCGGAGTCCTGACAGGGGAGAATATCAAAGACCGGAGGTCCTACCTGACGAAACATTTCCGCAATGGCGGCCGTGGCGACACGGAAGTAATCCGGTGCATTTGAATATTTGCGGCTGATGGCAGAGTCGTAGTATTTTAAGTCCGGCAGATAGATGTCTACCAAGCCGTCCAGAGCCTTTAACGTATCTGTTTTCTCATATCCGGAAGTGTTATAGACGACGGGAATGGTAAGACCGTCGCTTTTTGCCTTTTCCAGTGCCCGGATTATTTGCGGGACATAATGCGTCGGCGTGACCAGATTGATATTGTGGGCTTTCTTTGCCTGCAATTCCAGGAAAATTTCGGCAAGACGCTCCACTGTGATTTCCCGGCCGTTTCGCCCGTGAGCGATGGAGTAATTCTGACAGTAGGCGCATCGCATGTTGCAGCCGCTGAAAAAGACCGCGCCGGAACCGTTTGTACCTGATATGCAGGGCTCTTCCCAGAAATGAAGAGCGGCTCTTGCTGCGGTGAGACGGTCTGTGACGCCGCAGTAACCAGTCTGCCCGGCAGCCCGGTCGGCATGACATTCTCTGGGACATAAGGTACAGTCTGACATGCGGGATATGATATTTCTGTTGTTATGGCTGGGATTCTGTTTCATTTTCTGTCTTGACGATTCGGATCTGTCGCTGAATGGTTTTGCAATGATACAAAGACCGTGCGCTTTCTGTCGAGCTTAACCCATATACGTTACCTTTACAGTTAACTCCGCCAGGCACCCTTACGGCACATGAGAGCATCCGCTTAGTGCTGCTGTGTTCCCACCCTGACACGGTTCGCGGAGTCGCATTGCGTAAGACCCAAACTTCAACGCCACTTATAAAGGGCAGCTATACAAGCGTACACCCTCGATCAAGCATCACCCCCACTAGAGCGGATTGTGGGTACAGGGCACCGCTAACGCCCCGGCTGCACGGTTTAATAAGTATACTGTTTTTTGACGGGTTTGTCAACTAATATAAAAAGGCTCAGCGGTTCCACGCCAAGCCTGAAACGGAGATGGAGGGATTCGAACCCTCGTGCCCCGGAGGGCTAACGCATTTCGAGTGCGCCCCGTTATGACCACTTCGATACATCTCCATACCCACTAGATTATAATTTGAAATCGACCGGTTGTCCACTGTTTTTGCTAAATTTTTTCGCGATTTTTTCGCGAAGCCGTCTTTTTTCCATAAAAATATGGTAAGATATCCTTGGTATGGAGGATTATTATGACGGTTGATGAGAAATATATGAAAGAAGCAGTCAGGCAGGCGAAGAAGGCGCAGGCGCTGGGAGAGGTTCCCATCGGCTGCGTGATCGTTTATCAGGACAGGATCATCGGGCGGGGCTACAACCGCCGCAATACTGATCGGAATACGCTGGCGCATGCCGAGATTACCGCGATCAATAAAGCCAGCAGGAAGATGGGAGACTGGCGGCTTGAGGACTGCACGCTGTACGTGACGTTAGAGCCCTGCCAGATGTGCGCGGGGGCTATTGTGCAGGCGCGGATCACCAGAGTGGTGATGGGAACGATGAATCCTAAGGCGGGCTGCGGCGGTTCTATCCTGAATATTCTGGAAATGCCGGAATTTAATCATCAGGTGCAGGTGGAGCGCGGTGTGCTGGCCAGGGAATGCACGGAGCTTTTGACTGATTTCTTTAAGGAACTTCGAGTGAGAAACAAAATCGAGAAGCAGTTGCGGCGGGAAGCACAGTTGAGGGGGCAGCAGGAAGAGACGGTGTGCAGGCGCACCTTGGAAGAGCTGCCGGACAGCCAGAAGCAGGAAGAGCCGGCGCGGGAGCAGAAATGAATGCGGAATTAGCAGTTGTGGTAGAAGTGAAAATAGGCTATAATTTAATCAATACGGTGCTGTTGCGCACATAGTACACCCATATAACCGGGGATGGAGAAGAAGGTATAAAGGAGGAAGCAAAATGAAACGAATTGGTATGTTGACCAGCGGAGGAGATTGTCAGGCGCTTAATGCGGCTATGCGCGGTGTTGTGAAATGCCTGTCATGCAGTGGGGAAGACGTTGAGATTTACGGTTTTCTGGATGGTTACAAGGGATTTATTTACGGAGATTTCCGTATGCTGACAGGAGCGGATTTCTCCGGTATTCTGACGAAAGGCGGTACGATTCTCGGCAGTTCCAGAACACCCTTCAAATTAATGAGAGAGCCGGACGAGAACGGTCTTGATAAGGTGGAGGCGATGAAGCAGAACTATTACAAGCTGAAGCTGGATTGCATGGTTATCCTGGGCGGTAACGGAACTCACAAGACAGCGAACCTGCTGCGCGAAGAAGGACTCAATGTGATTACGCTGCCTAAGACGATTGACAATGACTTGTGGGGAACAGATATGACCTTCGGTTTCCAGAGTGCTGTTAATATTGCCACAGACTGTATTGACTGCATCCACACGACGGCTTCCTCCCATGGACGTATTTTTATTGTAGAGGTTATGGGACATAAGGTTGGATGGCTGACTTTGAATGCCGGGATTGCAGGCGGCGCGGATATCATCCTGATTCCTGAGATTCCTTACGATATTGATAAGGTAATCAAGGCGATTGACGAGCGTTCGGCGAGAGGATCCAAATTCACGATTATGGCGGTAGCTGAGGGCGCTATTTCCAAGGAAGACGCGAAGCTTTCCAAGAAAGAATATAAAGAGAAGATGAAGAATTACCCATATCCTTCTGTTTCCTATGAGATTGCGGATAAGATTCAGAAGAAATCGGGTAAAGAGGTGCGTGTAACTGTGCCCGGACATACGCAGCGCGGCGGCAGCCCGTGTCCTTACGACCGTGTATTCGCTACCAGACTTGGCGCAGAGGCGGGCAAGCTGATCTTACAGGGCGAGTATGGCTTCATGGTAGGATATAAGAATCGTGAAATCGTGCGCGTGCCGCTTGAAGAGGTGGCCGGCAAGCTTAAGATGGTATCCCCGGACGCAACGATTGTGCAGGAAGCTAAGATGGTAGGCATCAGCTTCGGAGATTAAGCCGGCGGAATTTCGGAAACAGGAAGAAAGGTAAGGAGAAGTAATGTCATATACCGCTCTTTATCGTAAGTTCCGTCCCGATTGCTTTGAAGAGGTGAAGGGACAGGAGCATATCGTTACTACATTAAAAAATCAAATAAAAGCGGACCGTATTGGTCATGCATATCTGTTCTGCGGCACGCGCGGAACCGGTAAAACATCAATTGCCAAAATATTCGCCAGAGCGGTCAACTGTGAGCATCCGGTGGACGGCAGTCCCTGCGGCGAATGTCAGACCTGTAAAGCAATTGCGGCGGGCGTCAGCATGAATGTGATCGAAATCGACGCGGCGTCCAACAACGGTGTGGACAACATACGTGAAATTGTGGACGAGGTCTCCTATTCGCCGGCGGAAGGAAAATATAAGGTTTACATTATAGATGAGGTTCATATGCTTTCGATAGGAGCGTTCAATGCGCTTCTTAAGACCTTGGAAGAACCGCCCTCCTATGTGATCTTTATTCTGGCGACTACGGAGGTGCATAAGATACCGATTACCATTCTGTCCCGCTGTCAGCGTTATGATTTCCGCAGAATTACCATAGATACCATTGCGGCGAGACTGCAGGAGCTTATGGAAGCGGAACAGATACAGGTGGAGGATAAGGCGCTGCGATATGTGGCAAAGACTGCGGACGGTTCCATGCGCGACGCCTTAAGTCTTCTGGATCAGTGCATTGCATTTCACTTCGGACAGGAACTGACTTACGATAAGGTGTTAAATGTATTGGGCGCGGTTGATACGGAAGTGTTCAGCAGACTGCTCAGGCATATCATGAAGCAGGACGTGACGGGATGCATCGCGCTGTTGGAGGAAATCGTTATGCAGGGCAGGGAATTAACGCAGTTTGTAACGGACGTTACATGGTATCTGCGCAATCTGCTGCTGATTAAGTCTTCGGATGATATAGAAGACGTTATAGACGTCTCTTCTGACAATCTGGTCCGATTGAAGGAAGAGGCGCAGATGATAGAGACAGATTCGATCATGCGGTATATCCGTATCTTTTCGGATTTGTCAGGACAGATTAAGTATGCGGCGCAGAAGCGTATTCTGATAGAAATCGCGCTGATTAAGCTGTGCAGGCCCAGTATGGAGAAAGATTATGAATCCGTATTAGAGCGTATCAGGGCGGTGGAGGAGAAGCTTGAAAACGGTGTGGTTGCCGCAGCGCCAGGAACAGCGGGGGCTGTGGGGGCAGATGCCGCGGCTGCGGATAACGGACCGGTTCTGCGAAAAGACCGCCCGCCGCTTCCGAAAGCGATTCCGGAAGATGTGCGGATGGTAGTAGGCAAATGGCAGGATATTGTGGCACAGACAGCCATGCCCATGAAGCAGTATCTCAAAGACGCCAGGCTGAGTCTGGGCGGCGACAACAGACTTATGATGGTTGTCGAGGACGGACTGGCTTCGGACTATTTCCTGAAGCAGGAAGGTCACAGGGAATTGCTGAATCAGATGGTTTCAGAGGCTGCCGGCAAAGAAATTGACGTGACGATTCAGAGTGTGCAGGGGCAGGAAGCCTTTGCGCAGAATTATGTAGATCTGACACAGATCATCCATATGGATATTATAGAAGAGGAAGAGTAAAGGAGTAAGTATCATGGCAAAACGTGGTGGATTCCCGGGCGGCGGTATGCCGGGCAATATGAATAATCTGATGAAGCAGGCGCAGAGGATGCAGCGTCAGATGGAGGAGAGCCAGAAGGAGCTGGAGGTCAAGGAGTTTACCGCAAAAGCGGGCGGCGGCGCTGTAGAGGTGACTGTGACAGGCAAGAAAGAAGTGACGAAGATCAAGCTTTCGGAGGAAGTAGTAGATCCGGAGGACATTGAAATGCTGGAGGATCTCGTTATGGCGGCGACTAATGAGGCGCTCCGCATGGCGGACGAGGCAAATGCCGAAGTCATGAATAAAATGACAGGGGGCTTAGGTCTTGGTGGAGGCTTCCCGTTCTGATGGACTTATACAGCGGCTATATTAACAAATTAATAGAAGAACTTGCTTCGCTTCCCGGAATTGGCTCCAAGTCGGCGCAGAGACTGGCGTTTCATCTGATTAATATGCCGGCGGCACGGGTGGAGAAGTTAGCGAGGGCGATCGTGGACGCCAAAGAAAATGTGCGGTATTGTCAGGAATGCTATACATTGACGGACCGGGATGTCTGTCCCGTTTGTGCGAATCACAACAGGGACCACAGTACCATTATGGTGGTAGAGAACACAAGAGATCTGGCGGCTTACGAGAAAACCGGGAAATATACAGGGGTATATCATGTGCTGCATGGCGCAATTTCTCCTATGCTGGGTATCGGCCCGGGAGATATTAAGCTTAAAGAACTGATGAAGCGTCTGGAAGGAGATGTGAAGGAAGTAATTATTGCGACGAATTCCAGTCTGGAAGGCGAGACCACTGCCATGTATATCAGCAAGCTGATCAAGCCGACGGGAATTAAGGTGACGAGAATAGCCAGCGGCGTTCCGGTGGGCGGCGATCTGGAGTATATCGATGAAGTAACCCTTCTTCGCGCGCTCGAAGGCAGGGTGGAAATATAACAAAAAGGAAGGTATCTGCAATGGGAGTAGTAAAAGAGAAATTCGGAATAACGAAGGACGGTAAGGACGTATATGCTTATACGTTGAGCAATTCCAACGGCATGCAGGCGAGAGTCATTAATTACGGCGCGATTCTGGTCAACCTGTTCGTGCCTGACAAGGATGGAAAGCTTGACGATGTGGTGCTCGGCTTTGATAATCTGGAAGGATATTATGGCAACGGCAGCTTCTTCGGGGCGACAATCGGCCCTAGCGCGAATCGTATTGGCGGCGCGAGCTTTGAGATTAACGGTAAGACCTATCAGTTGGATGTGAACGACGGTCCGAACAATCTGCACAGCCATATGGAGAACGGTTATCATAAACAGGTATGGGAAGCGGCAGAAGGCGATAACAGCGTGACGCTTACCCTGGAAGGCAAAGATGGCGAGATGGGCTTCCCCGGTAATAAGAAAATTACGATGACTTACAGCTTATCGGAGGATAATGCCCTGAAACTGGCTTATCATGTGTCTGCGGACGCTGATACGATTGTAAATCTGACGAATCATACTTATTTTAATCTGTCCGGTCATCAGGCGGGCAGCATAGAGGATCATCTGCTCCAGTTACATGCGGGCAATTATACGCCCGTAGTTCCGGGAGCGATTCCGACGGGCGAAATTGCGCCGGTTGCGGGCACCCCTATGGACTTTACAAAGGCAAAACCGATAGGGCAGGACATCAACGCTGATTTTGAGCAGTTGAAGCTGACGCTGGGATATGACCATAATTTTGTGATCGACGGCGCGGACGGCAGTCTGAAGGAGATTGCGCAGGTTCAGGATACCAAGAGCGGCAGAAAGATGAAGGTATTCACAAATCTTCCGGGCGTACAGTTCTATGCGGGCAACTGTATTGCGGAAGAAACCGGTAAGGAGAATGCTGTTTATGCCCCCCGTAAAGGCTTCTGTCTGGAAACACAGTATTATCCTGATAATATTCATCATCCGAATTTCCCGCAGGCGGTATTCGGACCGGGTAAGGATTATGAATCGGAGACGGTATATCAGTTTGTATAGGGATGTGGACAGTGAGAAAGGGTATGCTTAGCATATCCTTTCTTTTTATGACGAAATTTGTTTTCCGGGAAGCCATCGCAGGTTTTGTCATATTTTTTAAGGCTTGTATGCTATAGTAACGCTGTGTCACCAGATGGATGCGCGGAGGAGTGAATGGGATGAAGTCAGAATCGGTTATCATTCACAAAGGAGAAAGGGAAGAAAAGTACAAAATCTATGTAGAGGATTATGTGATATCCTATTTGAAATATGAAACGGGGACTTTTGAGCTGACGGAGATCTTTTTCTATGGTTATCGTGAAAAAAATGCTGAGGAATACATAATTTATGGGGCCGGCAGGGACAGGCGGCTTGACGTTTTCAATCAATACGACTTGTTAGAGAATATTGCGTGCCGTTTAACGCAGGGCGGGCCTGTATTCATGGTGCGGGAAAAAGACGGGTTGTATGAAATCAAAGGCTATGATATCTTCTACTGTGATAATGAAGAGATGCAAAGTTATCTTGTTGACAGGAAACAGCAATGCCGTGAAGCACATAAAACGGATGGTCAGACATACATACCGCTGCGCCAGCGGACGGCGGAACCGGCAGAGCCCTCCGGCAGACATCTGCATAATACGCTGTCGCTGCAGTTGGGAGTTATTTTTGTGATACTGGTTGCCATTGTTATCAATTCCACCAACAGTTATGATAAAATGGAGCAGTTAAATCAATCTGCGCAGGAGGTCTTCTTCGCGATGGAAAATCAGGAGACGGAAGAGAGTATCCCTGTCAGCGGGGCGCAGGAGGAGATCGTTGTAGAGAGAGATTTGTCGGCAGACAATACGGAAGAAGCTTCGGACGAGTCTGCAGGTGAACCGAAGGAAGAGACGGAGGACAACGAACCGGCGAAGGAAGAAGCAGCTTCGGAAGAAGGTATTCTGAAATCGGCAATTGACGAAAACGAAGAAGAAGCGGTTAAGAGGGCGCTGCGGGAGAATGAAATGGCCGATGGAAAGGGGGAAGATCTCCGGACAGATAAGCGGCAGGATGAGAAGCAACGGGAGGATGGAACGCAGCAAACAGAAGAGGCAGATAAGATGAATACATCAGATGAAGAAAGCGCTTCAGGTGAGACAAATTCTGCAGAAGAGACAGATTCTGCGGAAGAAACAGATAAAGAAGCGCAGAATCAGGAGGCTTTATCCAGAAATATAACCAGATATTATGAGATAGAACGCGGTGACACGCTTTACACAATCAGTGAGGAAATATACGGAGATATCTCAAAAGTAGAGGAAATCTGCGAATTGAATCAGATAACTGACCCCGATCAGATCCACTATGGTCAAAAAATAATACTGCCATAAGAAAATGTGTGATATGATATACATATGTGCGGACTGTTTTCAAAGTAGAGAAGATGATTAGAGGAACAACGTATGGTAAACGTTAGAGACTACCTGAAAAAAAGAGATAAAGAAAAAAACGACGCCCCCAGGGTAAGCTATAAGGAAAAGATTAAAAGTCATAAGTTTACAATTTTGTATCGTACCATTCTCGTAATTATTCTGGTGGCGGCAGTAATAGCGGCTTTGCTTGTACAATGGGAGAATAAAGTATATACGCAAAGCGTAGTGGTCTCTTCTGCGGAAACAAGCATTACGCAGGATGCGAACCTTCTGCCCTTTGCGGGTTATGTTTTAAGCTACAGCAAAGATGGCGCCGGATGTATGGATACGAAGGGCAATGCGGCATGGAATCAGACCTTTGAGATGCAGAATCCAATCGTAGACATCTGTCAGAATGTGGCGGCAATCGGTGATTATAATGGAAGAACTATTTATGTTATGAATACCAGCGGCGTTATGGTAAGTATTACCACGAACAGACCGATCAGGAATCTCTGTGTGGCGGCGAATGGCGTTGTGGCGGTAGTGCTGGATGATACGGATGTGACGTTGATCTATTTATATGATGCGAAGGGAAACGAACTGGTGCATTTCAGAACAACGATGAAAGACAGCGGATATCCGGTCAGCGTATCGATATCACCCAGCGGCGAACTGGTCTGCGTATCCTATTTGTTTGTGGACAGCGGACAGATGAAGTCGAGCGTGGCGTTCTATAATTTCGGGGCGGTAGGGCAGAATAATACAGATAATTACGTGAGCGGATATGACTATCTTAATACGATCGTTCCCTTTACGAGATTTGCGGACAATAAGACGGTATATGCCGTATCTGATGACAGAGTCATGTTTTACAGCGGTTCTCAGAAACCGGTTAGTATAGCGGAGAACCTGGTTAGCGATGATATCCAGAGTGTTTACTATGGTGACTCCTATATCGGGCTGGTATTTCACAGCACGGAAAGCAGTAACAGATATCGGCTGGATGTATATGATAAAGCAGGGGTGTTGGTTCAGAAGATCGAGTTTGATATTGAGTACTCGGATATCTTGTTCCATGAAGACCAGATTATTATATATAATGAAGCGGAGTGCTGCATTTATAATACAAAAGGAGTACAGAAGTATGCCGGACGTTTTGAGAAATCGGCCAGGGTATTGATTCCGCTCAGTTCTTCTTATAGTTATATGGTAGTGACACCGGATTCTATCGATACGATAGAATTGAAATAGGATCGCAAGGAGAAGGCGGGATAACACGAAAGATTGGAAAGTAGTGAATTAAATGACAAAATTTATTTTTGTATCAGTTATATTTTTGCTGTTTGTGTGGAGAATCAAAAAAGGGGTATCCAATGGTATTATGAAGGAAATCGCTAATATTCTCTCTGCCGCTGTGGCGTTGGTGTGCGTGGCGCTTTTGCTTCTGGCGGTCAACAGTGCATTGGCGCGGGCTATGAGTACGCTGACAGTCTGTGTGGTCGGATTGATTTTGTTAGGAATCGCCTTTAAATTATGCAGTCTGATTTTCCGACCTGTTCTGGCGCTGGGAAACATCTCGGTGATCGGCGGACTGAATAAGATGATGGGCGCGGTGATGGGTGCGGCGGAGGCCTGCCTGCTATCTTATTTGCTGTACAGAGCGTTGGATTACCTGGATATTTATGTGATTTGACGCCTATACAAAATTATTTGAAAAATGGTGAATTGAGTGTAAATTGAAAAATTGAAAATTTGAAATTGAAATTTTTTTTAATTTCTTAAAATTTAGTATTGACAATTGGAATAATATAGGGTAAATTAGTAAAGCACGCGATACGAGGGAACAAAACCTCAGATTTTAAGCCGGAAGGGAGCGGTAAGAACCGCAGCCTTGGTAAAAAAATAAATCGCGAAAAAAATAAAAAAAGTCTTGACGAAGCGAAACACGTATGATAATATATCAACGTTGCGTGTTTGAGAAACGGCAGACGCAAGACACAGTACCTTGACAAATAAACAGTAATGCAAC
>JAGAIZ010000046.1 GCA_017626325.1 Lachnospiraceae bacterium
CCATAAGTAATGGCTGCCCGGACGCTCACTTTGTTCAATTAGGTCAAATCGAAAATGGTGTAAACGAAGGGGCAGTTCACTGGAATGCCAAAACTGCTTTTTCGTTTACCCCATCATCGATTCTAACCTAAAGAATTTGTAGGGTATAATTCTAATGCATATATTCCGATGTTAAAAATGGAATACAGTGTATTCCGTTTTTGAAATTTTATTTGAAAAATCAAAGAAACTGATTGATGGCGCCGGAAGCAATATGGGGCAAATGGCAAATGCAATCACTGTTCTCACAAGTTTTTTGCTAGGAAGATATATTGCTGAACAGGAGCAACAGGGAGCTGAAAGAGCAAAATATGGAGCCAGAGTTTTAGATTTCTTGTCAGCATACCTGACAGAAGAATATGGCAGAGGATTTTCAAGAAGCAATGTTGCAGGAATGCGGCAGTTCTATATTGCTTATAAGGACAGGGAAGATGAAATTATCCAATCAGGAATTGGACAATTGGAGACGGCATACCAGAAAATGCCATTTAAGCTCAGTTAATCGGAGTTTGGAGGGTTGACTATGATAGCTATTATCGGAGCAAGTGTCTTTTCAATCGTAATTATATTATCATTTCTTATAATTTGTGGTTTGCCATTAGGAGAGTTGACAATGGGAGGAAAATATAAAGTTTTTCCTAAGAAGTTAAGGATTATTTTGGCGACACAGCTTATCTTACAGATATTTTTTGTAGTTATTATTTTGCAAATGGGAGGATTTATACCTTTATGGTTTTCGGCTAATACAACAAAGATGATTTGTATTGTTATGGCGGTATATCTCTCATTCAATGTGGTTATGAATTTTATTTCCAAAAGCAAAAAAGAAAAATATGTAATGACACCACTTTCTGTAATTGCAGCAGTATGTTTTTGGATAACCGCACTATAAATAATTATATAATTCGGACTGTAGGGATGATATATGGAGTTTAAAAAGTATAAGAAATTAGTGAAAAAATATTATCAGAAAGATTGTAGAGAACTCAATTTCCAGAATAGAGTGATAATCCCTTTTTTGGAATCATTTTTGCCAGAAGAATATGAGGTGGTAGATTCAAGTACCATTTACAAAAATTGGACAAATTATAAAGATGATAATGGGTACGGTGTTTGTAGAGAAACATTTGCAAATAATTATACACCTGACCTACTTATATTGCAGAACTGGAAATTGTTTGATAAGGAGAAAAATACACCTTCGACTATCATAGAGGTGAAAAGACCTACGGCTAGTGACAGAACACATGCAAATAATGAGGTTAAAGAGTATTTGGAAAAAACTGAACATGTTATTTTGACAGATAGTATTACCTGGGAATTTTATGATAAACAGAACATAGAAAATCCCCAGGAAATAATCCACTTGGACATATCTAAAAAATTAGTGTGCAAGCGTGATGTGACAGTTGAAAGAGATGTAACGTGGAATGAAGAAAATGATTGGAATGGCTTAAAGAAAAAGATAATAGAAATAACAACTTCCAGTTTGTCGAATTAGAAACAAATGATCAAATAAAACGTAAATAGTAAATAATTCATCGACTTCCGATTATTACCCAGATCCGACTTTTCGAACGGACTGTTACTATGAAAGACTGTAAAACTAACCGTCTGAAAATCGATGAATACTGCCTGCATAGGGGAAAATACTTTTTCCTGTTTCAGAAATACCGTCTTGTGAATCCACAGGGCGGCTTTTTTTGCGTGCAAAAAGAGTGAAAACGCTGACAAGCTCAGTAAAGGGCAGAGCAACCGGATGAAATAAGAATTTTAAGGCAGACTTAAGGATTCTGTGTACTTTTCTTAAGAAAAGCCTGTTATAAATTCGGTATACAGAATGTTTTAAGCGAAAGGCAATGTTCCCCATTATTCTTCATCGTTTAGAAGATTTTCTAATCTTTTGAAGATAAGAGGCAGAGTGTTTCGTTAAAGAGTCAGTAAGGAGGAGAACATTGTGGATGCATTGGTAGAACTGCGGGATGTTTGTAAAATATATAATCCCGGAGAAAATGAAGTAAAAGCGCTTGATCACGTGAACCTGACGATCCGGGAAAGAGAGTTCGTGGCGATCATCGGGCACTCCGGTTCGGGCAAATCTACGCTGATGAACGTGCTGGGGTGTCTGGATGTGCCTACCAGCGGGAGTTATCATCTCCATGGTCAAGATGTGTCAGCTATGACAGACGATGAATTGTCAGATATCCGTAATCAGGAGATCGGCTTTATCTTTCAGGGATTTAACCTGATTCCCAACCTGACAGCTTTGGAGAATGTGGAGCTGCCCTTGATCTATCGGGGCGTAGGTAAGCGGGAGCGCATGGAGTTATCGGAGGCGGCGCTGGACAAGGTGGGATTGGAGAAAAGAAAGACGCATAAACCGTCGGAGATGTCCGGCGGACAGCAGCAGAGGGTGGCGATTGCAAGAGCCATTGCGCAGGCGCCGCCGATCATTCTGGCAGATGAGCCTACGGGTAATCTGGATTCCAATTCGACCAGAGAGATCATGGATATTTTGAGGGCGCTTCACGAAGAAGGCAGAACCGTCATTCTGATTACCCATGACAATGATATCGCGGCGAGGGCGAAACGGGTGATCAAGATCATGGACGGAAAGATTGAGGAGGATTATATTAATGTCACAGATAACGGGGAATAATGAAGAAAACACGGAAATGACCAATATAGTCGATAAAGAAACAAAATTGGCTCACAACGGTACGGAAACGGAATTTGCAGATATGAAGATAGAAACCAGCAGTACAGAAAAGGAAAACGAATCTCTTGAAACGCAAAAACCCAAGAAATGGAAAAAAAGAGAGAAAAAAGAAAAGAAAGTAAAACAGCCAATGGACAAAGCAAAGAAGAAAAAACTTCGCCGCCGCATACTTGCGGGTGCGGCTATTGTCCTGATCGCGGTATTTTTGATCCGAAATTCAATTGTGGCGAAAAATACCAACCCGGTAGTCTATACCATGGAGGCAGCAGTGGAAGACGTGGAGCAGACCCTGCGCACGGGCGGCACTGTGAAGAGTATGGAGTCGAAGAGCTACTTCGCGTCAGTGGCAGTCCCGGTAAGCGAAGTCATGGTGTCTGCGGGAGATAAGGTAAAGAAGGGAGACGTGCTCTTAAAATATGATGAGACCGCTCTCACACAGACCAGACAGGAGGCAGAACTAAAGCTTGCGTCCAACGAAGGCAATTATGACAGTTCCATCTATAAGAACAATCAGTACATAGCAGATCTGTCCGAGGCAAATACCAATCTGGACGTGCTGGATCAGCAGATAGCGGACAACGAAAACTATCTCAAAGAACTGCAGAAAAAAATAGAAGATAAGAAAGCATGGTACGCCAATCAGGGAGCGCTCCTGCAGGTGTCGCTCTTAGAGTGGGAGAAGACCATACAAGATGAGAAGCAGGCGCTGGATGAGCGGAACGCAGAGGACGCGCAAAGAGATATGAATGATAAGGAGAAGCGGGAGAAGGAGGAGAAGGACGATGCCGCCAAGGCACAGATCGATTCGGATGAAGAGACATATTTGGAACTGCAGCAGCAGGTGCAGTACAACGCTTATGAACAGCAGAATAATCAGGAAATACGTGATTTGGAGCGTCAGGCTGCCGATGTGGAAGCGTTGATTGCAGACTATAAGGAGTACCGTGCGGAGATGGTATCTCAGAAGACCAGCTCTGAGAATGGTGTGCTGGATGCAGGCAGCAAGGATAAGCTGGAGGCAGACACGGCGCTGCAGAAGCTGGAGAACGGAGAGATCCTGACGGCAGTGGACGCAGCGGAGGATGGTGTCCTTGCTGACTTCGCAGGCGTGGTCACGGAAGTGGAGATCGTAGAGGGCGCTACCCCTGCTGAGAACAGCAAGCTGTTGGTTTTGGAGAGCATGGAGAACGTTCTGGTGAGAGTCAACGTGTCCAAGTATGATCTGGAGAAGCTTGCCGTGGGACAGCGTACCGAGGTGGATATCGCGGGCAGGACTTACGAAGGAGAAGTGGCTAAGATAGACGGTATGGCAACGGTCAACAGCAACGGATCCGCGGTGGTAGGTGTGGACATCACCATCGACAATCCCGATGACGGCATTTTCCTGGGCGTGGAGGCAAAGGTCACCGTGCACACGGCGCTTGCCGAGGGCGTGGTAGCGATTCCCATGGAGTTGATCAACAGTGACAGGGAAGGAGATTTTGTCTATGTGGAAGAGAATGGAATCGTGGCAAAGAGACGGGTCACTGTGGGGATCTCTTCCGAGAGTGTCTGTGAGATCAGGGAAGGTCTGGCAGCAGGCGAGAAAGTGATCCTGTCAAACGGAGAGGAACTGGAAGAAGGTATGCCTGTGACGGCAGTTTCGCAGGAATAAAAAGGTGAGCGATATGACACAAATATGGGAATACATTAAAATTGCCTTAATGAATATCAAAAGTAATAAGGGACGTTCCGTTCTCACGATGCTGGGTATTATCATCGGCATTGCCTCCGTTATCATGATCATTTCCATCGGAGACGGCATGCGCGGCTCCATCAATGAAGAACTGGAAAATATGGGCGGCGGCTTGATTGCTCTCTATACCAACAGCAATACGGAAGACAATGAGGTAGTTTTTACGGAGGAGGATTTTGAACTGATCGAGGAAAAAGTGGAAAATGTCAAAGGCGCCACGGCTGAATATTCCGTGTGGGCGACTTCGATAGGAAGAAAGGGCGAGTTTGATACCATCCTCTATGGCGGCAACGAGGCGCTGCAATATTGCGTGGGAAAAGAGCCCATCGTGAAGGGCAGGTACTTTTCACAAAATGAGTACGACGCCGGCGCCATGGTCTGTGTCATCAATGAAACCAGCGCCAGAACACTTTTTGGAACAACAGACGTAGTAGGCATGGATTTTGAGATGAATCTGTGGGGTGTGACGCAGGAAGTAAGTATCGTAGGGATCAGACAGGACAGTAAGGCTGGTATCATTTCCGCGCTAAGCGGCGGCGGCTATCTACAGGTTGAGATGCCGATTTCTGCCATGGGAGCAGGGTTTGGCTTCTGGGTGGAGGATTTCACGGATCTGTATATTGTGGCGGAAAGCTCAGAGGATTCCGCCCAGGTGGCGGCAGATGCCATTACCCTTTTGGAGAACAAATTTAACGTGCGCGGAGAGAATAAGATCCTGATGGAGAGTTTTGCGGATTATCAGGCGCAATATGACAGCATTTTAGGTGTGATCACGCTCTTTATCTCTTTCGTTGCCGCGATCTCTTTACTGGTAGGCGGAATCGGCGTCATGAACATCATGCTTGTGTCCGTGACGGAGCGCACCAGAGAGATTGGTATCCGTAAATCGCTGGGTGCAAGAACCCGTTCCATTCTGCTGCAGTTTCTGGCGGAGGCAGGTATTATTACGCTGATCGGCGGCCTGATCGGGATTGCGATCGGCGGACTGGGGGCTGTGCTTCTGTGTCATTCCTTCGGATTCTCGGCACAGGTGAAGATCTCAACGGTGGCATTTGCGACGCTCTTTTCCTCGGCGGTGGGAATCTTCTTCGGCATCTATCCGGCGAGGAAGGCAGCCAGACTCAGCCCCATTGAAGCGCTCCGGTTTTGAGCGGGTGTCGGTGTAAGGGTTTGTATTATAATGACATATAAGATGATATATAAGTTTTCTGATAAGATAATATATCATAAGAAAATATAATCTATAAGATTGCAGACAGGATGTTCAGGCATATGAAAAGCGCGTGACACTCAGGCAGGATAGATTTTGATCCTGTCTGAGTGTTTTTTCACACTGACCGTATGATAAAAGCTGACAGTTGATAAGTCGGCATTATAAAAAGTGCTTGCTGTGGAGAATTAAGAATCAGATAGTCTTGAAAAACACCGTAAAACAGTGTAAACTTTAACAAGTCGGGAACTATGTTTCGCAAGGACGGAACAGAGAAACCCCGCAGCAGAAGAATAAATTCGAGCCTGCGCGACAGACGCGGGCACGAGGAAGGCATGGTTAGTATATGGCACTTAGTAAGAAACCGGTTACCGGTATGAAGGATATCCTGCCGGAGGAAATGGAAATCCGTGATTATGTAATCAGCGTGATTAAGGAAACCTACGGCAATTTCGGTTTTACTTCCATCGAGACTCCCTGTGTGGAGAATATTGCGAATCTGAACTGCAAGGCGGGCGGCGAGAATGAGAAGCTGATATTTAAGATTCTGAAAAGAGGAGAGAAGCTTCGATTAGAGGATGCCAGGAGCGAAGAGGATCTGGTGGACGGCGGTCTGCGTTACGATCTGACAGTGCCGCTTGTGCGGTATTATTCTAATCACGCGAATGAGCTTCCAGCTCCCTTCAAGGCGCTGCAGATGGGCAATGTCTGGAGAGCGGACAGGCCTCAGAGGGGACGTTACCGCCAGTTTATGCAGTGTGATATCGATATTCTGGGTGAGGCGAGTAATCTGGCCGAGATAGAACTGATTCTGGCTACCACGACGACGCTTGGTAAGCTGGGCTTTCGGGATTTCCAGATTCGCATCAACGACAGGCAGATTCTGAAAGCGATGGCGGCTTACAGCGGCTTTCAGGAGGAAGACTACGATCAGGTATTCATTATTTTGGACAAGATGGATAAGATCGGCATCGAGGGCGTAGAAGCTGAGCTTCTGGAAGCAGGCTTCGGTCAGGAGTGCGTGACGAAATATATGGAGCTTTTTAAGGGCATCGAGGCGGCGGACGACGCGATCGCCTATATCACGGAGAAGATTGCCGATGTGCTGCCCGAGGGCGTGAAGGAGAGTTTTCAGGAGATTATCGACAGCGTGGAGGCGGTCAAGGGCGATTTCTTTGCGTTGGTGTTTGATCCTACGCTGGTGCGCGGCATGTCCTATTACACCGGAACGATTTTTGAGATTGCCATGCCGGAGTTCGGCGGAAGCTGCGGCGGAGGCGGCAGATATGATAAGATGGTGGGCAAGTTTACCGGCAGCGATGTTCCGGCGTGCGGCTTTTCCATCGGCTTCGAGCGCATCATACTGCTTCTGATGGAAAGCGGCTTCAAGGTGCCTAAGGAGGGTAAGAAGATCGCCTATCTGATGGAGAAGGGGCTTTGCTCCGAACGGTTATGCGCCGTGATGCAGGAAGCGCAGGAAGAGCGTGCCAGAGGCAACCGGATTCTGGTGGCGCGGATGAACAAGAACAAGAAGTTCCAGAAGGAGCAGCTTACCGCGCAGGGATATGAAGAATTTAAGGAGTTCTATCGTGAAGAGCTGAAACGGTAGAACCGGCATAATCAATGATAGAGCACATAATCAACAGTCAGACATGAGGAGGAAACAACTATGGCAGAGTCCATGAAGGGATGGAAGAGATCCCATCGGTGCGCAGAGCTTTCTGTGCAGAATGCAGGTGAAGAAGTAACCGTCATGGGATGGGTACAGAAGCAGAGAAACAAGGGCGGTATCATTTTCGTGGATTTGAGAGACCGTTCCGGTATCTTACAGATTATATTCGAGGAAAATGACTGCGGCGCGGAGGCGTTTGCCAAGGCGGAGAAAATGCGGAGCGAGTTCGTTATCGCCGTAGTCGGCAGGGTGGAGAAGCGTTCCGGCGCGGTCAATGAGAATCTGGCTACCGGAGAAATCGAGGTGCGCGCAAGTAAAGTGCGTATCCTGTCCGAGTCAGAGACGCCTCCTTTCCCGATAGAGGCGGATTCCAGAACCAAAGAAGAGATTCGTTTAAAATACCGTTATCTTGACTTGAGAAGACCGGATTTACAGGAGAAAATGATACTGCGCAGCAAGATTGCGTCAGAAATGCGCGCTTTTATGGCAAAGGAGGGCTTCCTGGAGATCGAGACGCCTATCCTGTGCAAATCCACGCCGGAGGGAGCCAGAGATTATCTGGTGCCCAGCCGCGTGCATCCTGGCAGCTTCTATGCCCTGCCCCAGTCGCCCCAGTTATATAAGCAGCTTCTGATGTGTTCCGGGTATGACCGGTATTTCCAGATTGCGAGATGCTTCAGGGACGAGGATCTGCGCGCCGACAGACAGCCGGAATTTACCCAGGCGGATATGGAATTGTCCTTTGTGGACGTGGACGATGTCATTGAAGTCAACGAGCGGTTGATTCAGCATGTCTGCAGGGAAGCCATCGGACTGGATGTGCAGCTTCCCCTGCCTCGTATGACATGGCAGGAGGCGATGGACCGATACGGTTCCGATAAGCCGGACACCCGCTTTGCCATGGAACTGACGGATGTGTCAGATGTGGTGGCAGGCTGCGGCTTCGGTGTATTTACCTCGGCGCTTGAAAACGGCGGTTCCGTTCGTGGATTAAATGTGAAGGGACAGGCGGCTATGCCCCGTAAGAAGATTGACGCGCTGGTGGATTTCGCCAAGGGCTACGGTGCGAAGGGTCTTGCTTATCTGAGTGTGCAGGAGGACGGCAGCTACAAGTCTTCTTTTGCCAAATTCATGACAGAGGAAGAACTGGACCGTCTGGTACAGGCGATGAACGGCCAGAAGGGAGATCTGCTTCTCTTCGCTGCCGATAAGAAGAATATCGTGTACAGTGTGCTGGGCGCGCTGCGTGTGGAATTAGGAAAGCAGCTTGGCTTAATTGACGAGTCCAAATTTAATTTCCTGTGGGTTGTGGAGTTCCCGCTTTTAGAGTGGAGCGACGAGGAGAACCGATTTATGGCGATGCACCATCCTTTTACCATGCCGATGGAAGAGGATTGGCAGTACATCGATTCCGATCCGGGAAGGGTGCGCGCGAAAGCGTACGATATCGTGTTGAACGGCGTAGAGCTGGGCGGCGGTTCCGTCAGAATTCACCAGGATGATATTCAGGAGAAAATGTTCGAGGTGCTTGGCTTTACGAAGGAGCAGGCGTGGGAGCAGTTCGGTTTCCTCTTAAGCGCCTTCAAATACGGCGTGCCGCCTCATGCCGGACTGGCGTATGGTCTGGATCGTTTTGTAATGCTGCTGGTGCACGCGGACAGCATCCGTGAGGTTATCGCGTTCCCGAAGGTGAAAGACGCTTCCTGCCTTATGACGGAGGCTCCGGGCCGGGTAGACGACAAGCAGCTTGCGGAATTGCAGATTGCGGTTACGGAGGCGCCTGTGAAGGAAAGGGAGGAAGTCTGATGAATTTACAGAATCCGGGAGCAATCATACAAATGATGAATCTGTGGAACCGTTTCCAGAAGAATCATCCGAAATTCCCGATGTTTCTGAAGGCGGTTACCCGGAATGGATTTAAAGAGGGCAGTATTATTGAGATTAAGGTGACTACCGCAGAGGGCGAGCAGTTCGATTCCAACCTGAAAATCAATGCGGACGATATGGAAATGATCGAGCAGATTAAAAATATGACGATGCCGTCTTAGCGGACGGATATCAAAGATACCCTTTGAGATGATGTTGAGGTGACGCGTCTCAAAGGGTGTTTTAGAAGTTGAGTGAGGATAGGTTGAAAATTGCTCTGACATGGAGGATAGCATGGCAAAAGAATATTACTTCATATTTTACAGTGCGCTTGCCGTCATCTTATTAATTGATGCGAAATTGGCGGGTAAAGGCAGATGGCGGGAACGGTCGTTGTCGCTGGCTTCCTCTAAGGGGCTGCTGGGGTTTAGTGCGGCGGGCATTATGCTCCATCATATGTCCCAGACCATATATTTTGCGGGAGAGGATACGGGCATTCTGCTTTTTATGGTGGATATCGGCGTGTGCTTCGTGGGAATCTTTTTCTTCTTCTCCGGTTATGGGCTGTATACGAGCCTTAGGGAGAAGCCGGATTACCTGAAAGGGTTTTTGTTTAGAAGGCTTACGACGGTACTTGTTCCCTTTTATGTGTGCAATTTTACCTTTATTGCAGGCTCCTGTCTGTGGGGGTATAAGCTGCAGAAGGGAGAGCTTGCGCCTTATGCGGCGGGCGTGGTACTGATGAATTCCCAGATGTGGTACCTTGTGGAAATCGCTATTTTATATGTGTTGTTCTATCTGGCGTTTCGTTTTATCAAGAACCGGAATGCGGCTTGTGCGGCGTTTTGTATCAGCGTGCTTGTCATGATTGGCGTCAGCCTGCTTCTGGGGCATGATACGACCACGCCTACCCAGGGGCTGTGGTTTCATGGGGAGTGGTGGTACAATGCCACGGCGATGATGCCTGTGGGGGTTCTTTTCGCCAGATGGGAGAAGCAGATACTGAGTTTTGTGCGCCGCTATTATGTAATGACGCTGTTTGTTATGGTGTGTCTGACCGCATTCTTCTATAACAGGACGATGTATATGCTCCGGCATACCGGATATTGGTACGAATGGGAGGGATATTCCGGATATAAAGAGAAAGCGCAGACGCTGGCGGTGCAGTTCCCGTTTATTTTCTTCACGGTAATGACGGTAATCGTGATCCTGCAGAAGCTGGAGTTTGGCAACAGGATTCTGGATTTCCTTGGTTCCATTGCCCTGGAGCTTTATCTGATTCATAATCTCTATATCCTCTATCTGCCCATTCAGAACCGGGTCTTCTATATCATCGGCGTGTACGCGGCCTCCATCGCGACGGCGTGGCTTCTGCACAAAGCAGACCGGAAATTGATTGAAATGGTATTGAAGATTGGCAGAAAGGAAAAACTTTGATATAATGGGCGGTAGAATTAGAAATCGTTCCGACAGGGTGGCATTGCAGGAAGCTGCTGTGACACGCAAGCTTGGATGAAGCAGAAAAGGAGACCGGTATGGCGGAGAATCATAAATTTGACAACAGTAAGCTGGAAGAAGCTTTGGATGAATTTGTTAAGGACAGGCAGAAGGAGAAATATGCGCAGGTCATGGGCATTCTGGAGAAGTCGGTGGTCATCGTGCCTACGATGCCGCCTAAGGATCTGGACGAGGAGACGCAGAAGCTGATGCAGGAGGGCAAGCCGGTGCAGTTGCCTAAGGATGCCAAGATCATGCCCTGTCTGCTGCGCAAGGAAAGCGGCGAGATGGCGCTTCCGATCTTCACTTCTCCGGCGCAGATTCCACAGGATAAGAAGAGCCCGGCAGTGCTGGCGATGCCCTTCTTCGGGATGCTTGGCATCGTGATGGCCAACAAGGAGAAGATCGAGGCGGTGGTGGTGAATCCTTTTACCCACAGTATGGTGCTTACCAAGGCAATCCTGGAGGTGGCCCAGAAGCGCAAAGAAGCTCTTGCAAAGCCTCAGACGAAGACTATCAAGGTGACGGAGAAGCAGTTCCAGAATCTGGTGCATAACAGAGTGGCGATGTACCTTCTGCCGAAGTATCTGTTTGAGAATAAGGAAGAAGGGCTTAAGAAACTCCAGAAGGAGGAAGGCAGCTTCCTGCTGCCGTTCTACGACGAGGTATATCCGGAGGGCAGAAAGACTGCTTTTACGGAAGATGATTTCTCTGTGATGACGCTGAATATCACCGACAACATACAGCTTACCAGGGTGGACATGCCGGAGGAAGCTATGAAGAAGGGCATGTGTTATCGGGTCTATGCGGCATGGAAGAGAGAAGAAGAGGAATTATGCTACTACACCTTGGAGAAGACGGAGGAAGGTAACTTCATCGGCAGAATCCGGGCGGACGGCAGACACGAACGGGTAGAGCAGGCGCCGGATAACGGAGCGGAAATCGAAGCGGTCATGAATCTGGTAGAGAAAGCATAAGCGGTCCATGCCCGCAGGGCATGAGCGGAAGTGGGAAGAGTATATGGTGGAATTGTTATTTTTATGTATTTATGGTTTTGCGGTTATTACTTTTTGTATTGCGTTTTCCATAGCGCAGAAAGGGCTCCGCAAAAGCAGAATCGATCTGCTCTGTTTTCTGTTAGCGATCAGCAGCGGATGGTGGAGTTTGTTTTTTGGGCTGGTACTTAAGCAGACGGATCAGAATGTTGCGTTTTGGATGCGCAGGATAGGAATGATCGGCGTTTTTGCGTTTGTGATCTGCAGTACTTACATGATGGTATACTGGTCGGATATTCGGGGCAGGATGCGCCGCTATGTGACAGGATTTGCATGGCTGGGCGCGCCTTTATATCCTTTTACGGTACTGAAAGGCAATACTACGTTTGAGATGACGACATATGGTATGTCTTATCGGATGAATAGCGGTATATGGAGCACTGCCTATACCGTGTATTATATAGTAGCTGCCCTGAATATGCTGATGCTGGTCATCCATCTGCTTCGCAGAAGCATCCGCAGGAGAGAGAAGGTCATGGCCTATAATCTGATCACCTGCATTGCGATCGTGGTGTTGGGCAGTATATTGGATACAGTAATGCCGTTAGTAGGGCTTGCCGCTTTCCCGGGCAGCACGATCGGACAGTTTATCGGCATGATGGCGCTCTATCAGACATATCTTTTTTACAAGAAATCCCAGATGAATATTGAGAATATGTCTCAGTTTGTATATTATTCCGTGGATGAGCCGGTATTTCTTTTTGATGAGGCGGAGCGGCTCTGTATCGTGAATAACGGTGCGACGGTGTTTCTGGAGATGAGCGCCGAAGAGTGCTGCAAGATGAGACTGAATGAGATTTTCGAACTGAACAGGGACGTATTCCGGTTCCAGGGAGGCAAAAACAGAGTAGAGGCATGCTGTATTCAGAATCACAACATCTGCAGCGTCAGCATCGATAAGATTTATGATGATTATCAGGATATCATCGGTTACATTGTTATTGTACATGACATAACCGAACGGGTACATATGATGGAGAAGCTGGATCAGGAAAGACAGCGCGCGGATAAGGCCAATGAGGCCAAGGGCGTATTCCTGGCCAATATGTCTCATGAGATCAGAACCCCGATCAACGCCGTGATGGGAATGAATGAGATGATCATCCGTGAATGCGAGGATAATGAGATTCTTGAATATGCACAAAATATCAGGGATGCAAGTAAGACGCTTCTGGCGCTGATTAATGATATTTTGGATTTTTCCAAGATAGAATCCGGTATGATGGAAGTGGTGGAGGAGGCGTACTCCTTAAAGGCGATGCTTAAAGCGCTGGAGAAAGAATGCAGCATGAGGGCGGAAGCCAAAGGGCTTGCGTTTAAGTTCGTCGTACCGGAAGATACGCCCAATGTTCTTCTGGGCGATGAAGTGAGAGTGAGACAGGTTCTTCTGAATATTCTGACCAATGCGATCAAGTATACGCTTAAGGGCGGTGTGACCATGACATTGTCCTATGAGAAGAGGGAGAATAAGAGACTCTGGCTTACGTTTGCCGTTACCGATACCGGTATCGGAATCAAAGAGGAAAACATAGGCCGTCTGTTTGATAAATTTGACAGGGTTAATGAGGAAGAGATTCATGCGATAGAGGGTTCCGGCCTGGGACTAAGCATCGTGGACCGGTTGATGAAGCTGATGCACGGTACTGTAAAGGTGGAGAGTGAATTCGGAAAAGGATCGACCTTTACGGTCGCTTTGGAACAGAAGATCATCGAAGACCAGCCAATCGGGAGTCTGCAGGAAGAAAAGAAGACCCCGGGTGAAAGGGTACGGTATATGCCGCAGTTCATTGCGCCGGATATCAAAGTCCTGGTGGTAGATGACAATAAGGTTAATCTGACAGTGGTCAAAGGACTGCTGCGCAAAACACAGATGCAGATTACCTGTGTCCTAAGCGGCAGAGAATGTCTGGAGGCAGTTCGCCGGGAGGCGTATCATATTATCCTGCTGGATTATATGATGCCGGAGATGGACGGTGCGGAGACCCTGGAGCAGCTTAAGACAATGCCTGATAACAGGAGTAAAGACGCGGCGGTTATCGTGCTGACAGCTAATGCAATGGCGGGGATGAAGGAGTTGTATCTGGAACAGGGATTTGATGCGTATATTTCCAAACCCATTGACGGAACGGCATTGGAGCAGCTCCTGATGGAATATATTCCCCAGGAGTATCTGACCAAGAAGGCTGTCAGATCATAAGTAGGGAAGAGTAAATTGCAAAACCACCCTGATATGGAGGAAGGGCATGATGGACAAAATAGATACGGTGATTTTTGATCTGGATGGGACGCTGTTAAATACGCTGGAGGATCTGTGCGACAGCGTGAATTATGCGATGAGGCAGTACGGGCTGCAGGAGCATACGCTTGATCAGGTGCGGACCTATGTGGGCAACGGCGTTCAGAAGCTGATAGAAAGAGCGATTCCGCAGGGAAGAGATAACCCATGCTATGAGCAGATTCTGGATACCTTTAAGGAGCGGTATGCGCTTCATTGCGAGGATAAGACCTGTCCCTATGAGGGAATAGAGGAACTGCTGGAGCAGCTACAGAAGCAGAATTTCAGGATAGCGATCGTATCGAACAAATTCGACGGAGCGGTCAAGAAGCTGAATGAGAAATATTTCAGCCAGTATATTCACGTGGCAATCGGCGAGAGCGCAGCGGTACAGAGAAAACCAGCGCCCGATACGGTGTACCAGGCGCTGGCGGAATTGTCTGCCGATGCAACAAGAGCAGTATATGTAGGCGATTCGGAGGTAGACCTGCAGACGGCGGCCAATGTGCCAATGACCTGTATCAGCGTCACGTGGGGGTTCCGTACGAGGCAGCAGCTCTTAGACGCCGGTGCGGACGAGAACCATATGATTAAGACTCCTCAGGAGCTTCTTCCTCTTCTGACTCGTCTGTAGCAGGAAGGGTAATCAGTACTTTCAAGATACGGTTATCCTGAATGCCGCATGCCTGCAGGACGATTCCGTTATCCAGTTCGATAATTTCCTGATCCTGAGGCAGACGCTCCAGCTTCTCTATCATAAGACCGCCGACAGAGTCATAGTCGTCGGAGTCCAGTTCGATATTCAGCGCGTCGTTGATGTCGTCGAGCTTCATGCCGCCTTCTACCAGATATTTTCCATTCTCAGTTTCCTGGATCAGTTCTTCTTCATCATCGTCATATTCATCACGGATTTCGCCGACTAATTCTTCCATCATATCCTCCATGGTGATCATACCGACGGTAGTTCCGTATTCGCTTAAGACGAAAGCGATATTGTAAGATTTCTCACGGATTTCCATAAGCAGATCCGATATCTTCTTATATTCATAAGTATAATAGGCGTCCCGGAGAATCTTTTTGATCTGGAACTTTTCTTTATCTTTTACCAGAATAAAATCCTTGACATTAACCAGACCGATGATGTGATCGGGATCGCCGTCGTAGACCGGAATTCTGGTGAACATAGATTCCTGAAACGTAGACAACAGTTCCTGATAAGTAGCGTCGATGGGAACGGTGGTCATCTGGATCCTGGGCACCATGATGTCTTTGGCGACCGTATCGCCGAAATCAAATATATTATAAATCATTTCCCTCTCTTCCGATTCGATGGCGCCGCCCTCATGACTTACGTCCACATAAGTCTTTAACTCTGTTTCCGTAATGCTCATATTGCTGCTGTCAGGGTTGATATGCATCAGGCGCAGGATCCAGCCGGATATCTTATCCACCAGGAAGATAACGGGAGTAAGAACCGTCATCAGCATACTGATCAGACCGCTGTAGAGCAGCGTGATAGATTCTGCTTTCTGCATCGCCCAGGTCTTAGGCACGATCTCGCCGAACATCAGCACAACGAAGGTCAGCACGCCGGTGGTAGCGCCTACCGCATGGCTTCCCCAGAGTTTGATCGCCAGCGTGGTAGCCACGGAAGACGCGGAAAGATTGACGATATTATTGCCGATCAGAACCGCACTGAGCATTTTGCCATATTGATCGAGTATGTGCAGAACACGGATGGCTCCTTTGTGGTCTTCCTGGGCTAGCGTACGAAGCCGTACGCGGTTGACTGTCGAGAAAGCTGTCTCGGCAGAAGAGAAAAACGCTGACAGTAAAATAAGAATGACTAAAGCCGTAATTTGTATGACACCTGTGGTATCCAATGAAATATTCACTCCTTCTGATTATGATAATATAGACTTCTTAGTAGAAAATATTACTATGGAACATAAGATTATGTCAAGTTTTTCTATGATGCGGAATATATTTTAATAACAGTTTATTGAGGCTGCAGGGGAGAGGTCATTAATATGGAAAAAAAGGAAATCTATACGGAAAAAGTAATCTTTATTACAAAATGTATGTTAGCGGCGTATATTCTGACGGCAGGGCTGTTATTACTGCTTGCCTTTATGTTATACAGGTTCGGATTGTCTGAGAAGGTCGTGTCGGTCTGCATTATCGCAATCTACATAGCGGTCACGTTCGCGGCGGGACTGATCGCCGGCAAGCGGGCTGCCAAAAGAAGGTTTCTGTGGGGGCTTGCCATGGGAATTACCTATTACGTGATTCTGGTGATTGTGTCTATGATCGTGAACAGAGGCGTAGACGATGTGGCGGGTAATATGGTAACGGTCTTCTTCCTGTGCGCCGGCAGCGGGATGATGGGCGGCATGTTAAGCTGAGCTTCAACAAAAAAACGATCAAAAAAAGTTCGGCACGAACAAAAAATTTCATAAAAGCACTTTCCGTCCGAACAAAACTATGGTATACTACATAGAGTTATGAGTAGCGCTGGCATATGACGACCGGAGAACACAGATAGTATATGCCGAGTAACATAAGGAGGATAAGCTGCATGAAACATATTAAGACATTAACAACAAGAGATTTAAAGGCTTCCATGAAGAAGGGCGGCTGCGGCGAGTGCCAGACATCTTGCCAGTCCGCATGCAAGACTTCTTGCACGGTAGGTAATCAGAGCTGTGAGAAGGCGAGATAACAGATTCTTATTTTCAGCTTATAAAGATGGTAATATAAGCAGCGATTCAGGTCGCTGCTTATTATGCGTATAGAGACAGACGCCTGCAGACTGAGAGAAAGGTACGGTTTTTAGTGTGATACATCAATATATAAACAATGGATACCGCATTGTGCTGGATGTGAACAGCGGCTGCGTTCACGTGGTGGATGAGACAGCATATCGTGCGATCCCGATTATAGAAGAGCTGCTTGACCGGAAGGTGGAGGAGAAGGACGAGCTTATACAAGAGACGGCACGCCGGTTAGATATGGAGATTCCGGCGGTAGCGGAGACAGTAGAAGAGATTCTGGAATTGAAAGAAGCCGGAATGCTTTTTACAGATGATATCTATGAGAAATATATTGGAGAGTTCAAGGACAGGCAGACAGTAGTGAAGGCGCTGTGCCTGCATATCGCCCACGACTGTAACCTTGCCTGCAGATATTGCTTCGCGGAAGAAGGAGAATATCATGGCAGACGAGCGCTTATGAGCTTCGAAGTGGGAAAGAAGGCGCTGGATTTCCTGGTGGAAAATTCCGGCAGCCGTGTGAATCTGGAGGTTGATTTCTTCGGCGGAGAGCCGCTTATGAACTGGCAGGTCGTCAAAGATCTGGTGGCATACGGCAGAAGTCTGGAGGAACCTCATCATAAGAAGTTCCGTTTTACGCTGACTACGAACGGCGTTCTTCTGAATGATGAAATTCTGGAATTCGCCAACAAAGAGATGGCGAATATTGTCCTCAGCATTGACGGACGCAAAGAGATTCATGATCTGATGCGTCCCCACAGAGGCGGACAGGGAAGCTATGACGAGGTGGCGCCGAAGTATAAGAAGGTAGCTTCCAGCAGAAATCAGATGAATTACTATGTGCGGGGAACCTTTACCAGAAACAATCTGGATTTCACAGAGGATGTGAAGCATCTGGCTGACGAGGGCTTCGAGCAGATTTCCGTGGAACCGGTGGTGGCTGCGGATACGGAGGATTACGCGATCAGACCGGAGGATGTTCCTGCGATTCTTGCTGAGTATGATAAGCTTGCGCTGGAATATATTAAGAGAAAAAAGGCAGGAAAAGGTTTCAATTTCTTTCATTTTATGATAGATTTAGAAGGTGGTCCCTGTGTGGCGAAGCGTCTGTCCGGCTGCGGTTCCGGTACGGAATATCTGGCTGTGACGCCCTGGGGGGATTTCTATCCCTGTCACCAGTTCGTAGGACAGGAAGAATTCCTGATGGGAAATGTGGACGACGGCATTGTGCGCACGGACATCCGGGATACATTTAAGACCTGTAATGTTTATGCGAAGGAGCATTGCAAGGACTGCTTCGCCAAATTCTACTGCAGCGGCGGCTGTGCCGCTAACGCATACAATTTCAGCGGCAATATCAACGGTTCGTATGAGATTGGCTGCGAATTGCAGAGAAAACGGATTGAATGTGCAATTATGATAAAAGCGGCGCTTGCCGATGAGGAAAAGGAGAATTGACTATGAAAAAGAGCAGAGCGGTTATCAGTCTGATCGTATTCGTTCTGATCCTTGGACTGCTGGGATATACGGCGGTCTTCGGCGTTGGATCGGATCATTCAGGTTCGGCTTCCAGTATCAAGCTGGGACTTGATCTGGCGGGCGGTGTCAGTATCACTTATCAGGTAGTGGGAGACGAGAATCCCAGTGCCGAGGATATGAGCGATACGATCTATAAGCTGCAGCAGCGTGTAGATAACTACAGCACTGAGGCGCAGGTATATCAGGAGGGCACGGACAGAATCAATATTGAGATTCCGGGCGTTTCCGACGCGAACCAGATTCTGGAAGAGCTTGGCAAGCCGGGCAGTCTGTATTTCATATCCCAGACTGACAGCGAAGGCAATGTCAACTATGAGATGACCACTTATGAGATCGACGAAGAGGGCATATTAAGACCCGCGTATGAACTGACCAAAACGCTGGAAGAGCTGCAGGCGGACGGTTCTATCGTGTTATCCGGTACGGAGGTGGAAAGCGCGCAGGCAAGAACACAGCAGGATTCTATGGGTAATCTGGAATATGTGGTCAGCCTTACCTTTAACGAGGAAGGGAAAGCGGCTTTTGCCGAGGCGACGACTAAGGCATATGAGAACGGCGAGTCAATCGCCATTTATTATGATGATGAATTCGTCAGTGTACCGAATGTACAGGCGGCCATTACAGACGGCAACGCCGTCATTACCGGACAGGACAGTGCGGCGGAGGCCGAACAACTGGCGTCCACGATCCGTATCGGCGGTCTGAAGCTGGAACTGGAAGAGCTTCGCTCCAATGTGGTAGGCGCGCAGCTTGGGTCCGCGGCGATTGCTTCCAGCTTAAAGGCAGCGGCGGTTGGTTTTGCGCTGGTGGTTGTATTTATGATAGCGGTATATTATGTGGCTGGTCTGGCGGCTTCTCTGGCGCTTGTTTTATACACGGAGCTGATGGTGATTCTGCTGTATGCGTTTGAGGCGACGCTGACGCTTCCGGGTATCGCCGGTATTATCTTAGGCGTTGGTATGGCGGTAGACGCCAATGTTATTATCTTCGCGCGTATCAGAGAGGAACTGGCTACGGGCAAGACCGTACAGTCCTCCATTAAGATTGGTTTTAACAAAGCGCTGTCTGCAATTCTGGACGGTAATATTACAACCTTTATTGCGGCAATCGTGCTTTATTTTATGGGCAGCGGTACGATTAAGGGATTCTCCGTTACCCTGATGCTTGGTATCGTATTATCCATGTTTACGGCGCTGATCGTTACGAAGTTTCTGATCAATATATTCTACGCACTGGGGATTCAGAGCGAGAAGGCGTATGGCGTCGGCAAGGAGAAGAAGACAATCAATTTCCTGTCCGGAAGATATGTGTTCTTCGGCATTTCCATTGCGGTGATTCTGGCTGGATTCATTGTGATGGGAGTGAATAAATCCCAGATCGGAATGCCTCTTAATTACAGCCTGGATTTCGTGGGCGGTACTTCTACGACCATGACGCTGAACGAAGATATGAGCGTGGAGGAAATCGACGCGCAGATCGTTCCGTATGTGGAAGAGATTACGGGCGACGGCAATGTACAGACAACGAAGGTTGCCGGTTCCAATCAGGTTATCATCAAGACAAGGACACTGAATGTGGATGAAAGAGAAGAATTCGCCAATGTTATGGTAAATAATTTCGGCGTGGATGAAAGCAGTATCACGGCGGAGACGATCAGTGCGACGATCAGCTCTGAGATGCAGACAGACGCGGTCAAAGCGATTCTGGTGGCTGCGGTATTGATGCTTCTCTATATCTGGTTCAGGTTTAAGGATATCCGTTTCGGCGCCAGCAGCGTTATCGCACTGCTGCACGATGTGCTCGTTGTGCTTGCGTTCTATGCGGCCGCAAGAGTATCCGTAGGCAGTACCTTTATCGCATGTATGCTGACGATTGTGGGTTACTCCATCAATGCGACGATCGTTATCTTTGACCGGATCCGTGAGAACATGGCGGGCATGAGAAACAAGAATGATTTACAGGACATGGTCAATGCAAGTATTTCTCAGACATTGTCCAGAAGTATCTTTACTTCCCTGACGACTTTCTTCATGGTAGCGGCGCTGGAGGTATTCGGCGTATCGTCTATCAGAGAATTCGCGCTTCCGCTGATGGTAGGTATCGTATGCGGTACGTATTCCTCTATCTGCCTGACCGGCGCTATGTGGTATGTATTCCGCACGAAGCTTGGCAAGAAAGCGGCAAAATAGAGAATGGTCACTGAACTGTGATAGAAAAGTAAAAGTACGAAATTAGGAAAAAGTACGAAAAGTACGAATTTTATCATTGTATCTTGACAAAGCAACAGAGTAGTTGTATTATTGTATACAATAAGAAATGAACAAAGGCGTTCTGCGAAAGCAGGGCGCCTTTTTGGGTGCGCCTTGCGGCGCACGTCGCTAACGGGTGAAAGTCCCCAATCCGCCCTAGTAGTGGGAAGGATACAGCCAAGACCAAGGGTGTCCTATTCATAACGCAGATTATGATTAACGCGAGGGGAATCTGAAGGAAGGTGGA
>JAGAIZ010000047.1 GCA_017626325.1 Lachnospiraceae bacterium
CATGCTTGACCATTATCTAATGGTTTGTGAAAACTAAGGAACCGCCGTGTACGGAACCGTACGCACGGTGGTGTGAGAGGACGGCTAATCAACTAATGGTTAGCCTCCTACTCGATTTAAAAAGGAGAAATACTATAGATGAATCTTGTGAAAGTAAGCAGTCAATTCTTTTTAGATTGTATACAGCATGGAACAGATAAAGAATTGATGTTTAATAAAGATGGTAGACCATGTATTTTAATTATGAATTTGAAGTATAAGGGAGCAAGTCACAAATTTGCTGTTCCGCTACGTTCAAACATTACTGCGAATGTTCCCAAGGAACAGTATTTTGCATTGCCACCTAACTCAGCTACGAGGTCAGGAAATAGACATGGAGTACATTATATTAAAATTTTTAATGGCAATGTAGGAATGGATTATATGATTGCCAGTTATTGTTTGTGTTGCTATAATTAAGGATAATAATATTGAGTAATTATTGAATTTCGGAGTATATAGATGCAGATTAAATATAGGAATGTACGGAGGGCAATGTATGTTTACGCAAGAAGACAATACATACAATAATATTCGTGAAAGATCCCTTCTGCAATGGCTGGATGAAATGGAATTGCACGAAGATATTGCAGTCCACGGCGGAGTTAAATTGTGCAGAGAATATATAGAGTGTTTGAAAGAAAAGAATGAAAAATTGCAAAATGAAAATGAACTGAAAAACCGGTATTTAAAAAAGATGTCGGGAAGATAAGAAAGATGGAAAAGGAGAAAAGCGCATGGGTGAAATCAACAGAAAATACCAGATTGATACCGTAGAAAACAAGAAGTTTTTAGAACAAATCCGTGAAAATCTGTTAAACTTCGGGCATCAGTTTCCTTCGCCGGGCGGCAGCTCTTATTATCTTGGAGACGACGGTACGCCATGGAAGGACCGTAACCGGGAGACCTGGATTACATGTCGTATGGTGCATGTGTACAGTCTCGGCAGCCTTCTGGGACATCCGGGCAGTGAAGAATTGATCGACGCCGGATTGAAAGGGCTTATGGGAGAACTGCATGACGCCCAAAACGGCGGTTGGTATGCGGGACTGACAGCAGACGGACAGATTGTGCAGAACAAACAGTGTTACGCCCATGCTTTTGTGATATTGGCGGCATCTTCTGCGGTGCTGGCAGGCAGACCGGGAGCAAAGGAACTGCTTAAGGAGGCGCTTTCGCTGTATGACCTTCGGTTCTGGAACGAGGAAGAAGGATTATCATGCGATACATGGAATACGGAATTTACATATCTTGATGATTACCGGGGACTGAATGCGAATATGCATACGGTAGAGGCTTTTTTGGCGGCCGCAGACGTGACGGGAGAAGAGAAGTACCGTGTGCGTGCAGGACGCATTATCGACCATGTGGCAGAATGGGCCCTGGCGAATGCATGGCGGATTCCAGAACATTTCACGAAGGAGTGGGCTGCTGATCTGGCCTATAATCAGGATAAGCCGGATGATCCGTTTAAGCCTTATGGCGCGACACCGGGACACGGGATTGAGTGGGCGAGACTGATCGTGCAGTGGGCGCTTTCTGCTTATGGAGAAGAGCCTGAGAAGGCTCATAAGTATATCGCAATATCTAAGCAGCTTTTTGAAAGGGCGGTGACGGACGCATGGAATGCGGACGGCGCGCCGGGATTGGTGTATACGACGGATTGGGAAGGAAAGCCGGTGGTGCATGACAGGATGCACTGGACGTTAGCGGAGGCGATTAATACGTCGGCGGTATTGCATCAGGTAACCGGAGAAGAAAAGTATGCGGAGCATTACGCGGAATTTATGCAGTATCTTGATGAGAAGGTATTAGATCATGTGAATGGTTCATGGTTCCATCAATTGGACAGAGACAATCAGTTAATCGGAACGGTCTGGCCCGGTAAATCCGATTTGTATCATGCGGTACAGGCGACGCTGATTCCGTTCTATACGGCGGGACTCTCGATTGCGCCTGCGGTAAAGGCAGGAAAATTAAAGCAGTAAAGACGTATCGGAAGCGGCGGTATCAGAACAGATACGGAATCCGTATTTTATAGGAGAGGAAGAGGAACGATGAGAGAGACTATTACAATAGAAGTAAAAGAACCGCAATACTGTACGACGACAGGCGTGACTTTTGCACAGGTGGACGCATGGTTCGGGCATACGAGACGGGATTTGAAGATGGACATTATTTATCCTGAGGACAGAGACGGCAGACGTTATCCCTGTATTCTGTGGATCTGCGGCGGCGCCTGGCTTTCTATGGACAAGTCGGCGCATCTGGCATATCTGGCGGAGCTTGCCAGAAGCGGGTTCGTTGTGGCGAGTGCCGAGTATCGTACCAGCAATGAAGCGCAGTATCCGGCGCAGCTTACGGATGTGAAAGCGGCGGTCAGATATCTCCGTGCGCACGCCGGCCGGTACCGGATTGATGAGGAGCGAATCGGTGTGATGGGCGAATCGGCAGGCGGCTACCTGACGGTGATGACTGCATTAGTCAATGATAAAAAGTATGATGCAGGCGATTATCTGGAATTTTCCAGCGCAGTACAGGCGGCATGTCCCTGGTATCCGCCTGTGGATTTTGGCAATTTTCCGTATTCGTCGCCGGAAGAGGCAGCGGCTTCGCCGGAATCTTTGCTGCTTGGCAAAAATGTAGCACGCAACCGGAAGGAGGCCTATGATATCTGTCCGGTTGCCTATGTGACGAAGGATGCGCCGCCTTTTATGATCATTCATGGAACAGAGGATAAGACGGTTCCTTTCAGTCAGGGGGAGCTTCTGCACGACAGGCTGGAGGAAGCAGGCTGTGACGTTAAGCTGATCGCCCTGGAAGGAAGCGACCATGCGGATATGCCGTTTTTCCAGCGGGAGCTTTGGACGCGTATCATAGAATTTTTCCATGAGAAGTTAGGATACGCGAAGTAACCTGGCGGCCATATGAAGAATGAGGAAGATTGAAGGTATGGAAGGTTAAAAGAATGGATAAGAAGCAGATGAAAAGAGTTTTTATGTCATTTGTTGGCGTTATCGTCAGCGGAATTGCCGTAGGGCTGTTTCGTAATGCCAGATTTGGAACGGATCCTTTTCAGGTGTTTGTGAATGGAATCAGTAATAAGGTCACATTTATTGATTTTGGTACTTTATATATGATTATTAATTTGCTGATGCTTGTGATAATTTTCTTCCTGAATAAGAAGCATATTGGAATTTCCACGTTTATTAATATTTTCCTGCTGGGATATGTGGTGGACTTCTCGGACAAAGTTGTGGCGGGTATTGTGGGCGCGGAGCCGTCCATGGCAGTCAGAATCGTGCTGATGCTTATGGCGGTGGTGATCCTGTGCTTTGCGTCGGCGATGTATTTTACGGCAAGTCTGGGCGTGTCTACCTATGATGCCGTGGCGCTGATTTTGGAAGAGAGGAAGCTTGGAAAATTTAAGTACCTGCGGATTGGGACAGATTGTGTCTGCGTGGCGATTGGATTTGCGTTAGGTGCGATTGTAGGCGTAGGGACGCTTGTAACAGCGTTTTTCATGGGTCCTTTGATTGATTTCTTTAACGTGCATGTGGCCAGGCCTTTTCTGTATGGCAGATGCGAATCTGATATTGTTCAGAAATGAGGAAGAAAATGACTTTTTATCAAAGTAACGATATGGCGAGACTGGGCTGCGGCGACTGCAGGGGCTGTTCAGCGTGCTGTCGGGGGATGGGGCAGTCGATTGTGTTAGATCCTTATGATATGTTCTGGCTGCAGAAGGCGACGGGAGAGACCTTCGCCGGTTTGATGCAGGAGAAAATAGAGCTTCATGTGGAAAATGGAATCATTTTGCCGTCCTTAAAGATGCAGCCGGGTACAGACGCCTGCGGTTTCCTGACGAAAGAGGGACGCTGCGCTATTCACGGGTACAGGCCGGGATTGTGCCGGTGTTTTCCGCTTGGCAGGAATTATGATGAAAGCGGGCTTACGTATTTTCTGCTGGAGGACGCCTGCCGGATTCAGAACCGCACGAAGCTTAAGATTAAGAAATGGCTGGAGGTTCCGGCGCTTGCCCGGTATGAGCGTTTCCTTGTGATGTGGCACGGGTTTCGTAAGGGGCTGATGGAGCGGATTGCGGATTCATCCTCTGACGAATACGCACAGAGAGTGAATGTGAAGCTTCTTGAACTTATGTTTCAGAAGCCCTACGATGTAAACGATGATTTCTATGTTCAGTTTGAGGAGCGGATGGAGGCGATTTCCGCGCTGATATGCTGATAAAGCGCTGTGGAGGTCCAGTTGCGGTTCGTGTCTGTCAGCATTACCTTGCGCTTTAAAATGGGCATGCCGGGCATTCTCAGCATCATAAGGAGCTGGTCTGCCTGGGCTTCGTTCATATGTGCCATTACGAGCATGGATTCCTCAAAGTCCGCCCCGGTGTAGCGGGAAGCGGTGCGGGCATATCCCGGAAGCGATGCAAGTGTGCCGATTGCCTGTAAATAGTCGCTTTTGGGAATCAGGAGCACATTATAATTCAAGAGGGCAAGCAGCTCTTTCATTTTATGATAATCTTCTGTGGAGATATGATAGCATAGCAGAGTTGGTTTCATTGCGGGAGTCCTTTCTGTTTCTATTTTCATTTTCTATTGTCTGTGTTCTATATTATTTTGTGTTTTATATTGTATCATACCTAATGGAAATATTGTAGTTGCAGTTGCGGATGCGGCGATGAAAAATAAGGATATAAAATTTGAGGAAATTAAGGGTATCGCAAATATATATTAAGATTTTCGGGGTAAAATATAATATAGAAGGTAAGGGATTCGTAAGATAAGAGCTTCAGAAGGTAAGGGATTCAGGAGATAATAACTTCAGAAGGCAAAGAATAAAAAGCTATAAAATGGAGGATACAAGCAGATGACGAAAACAATAAAGCGGCGCAGACAAATAAAAACGGTGACAGCCTGCATTATGCTTCTGGCATTGTCTGTGCTCTGTATTGCCTGCGGGTCTAAGGAGAACGAGTCGGAAGCGCTGACGGGCAGTCTGAATGATATGCTCGATACGATTTATGAGACGGCGGATCTGTCGGAAGGATTCCGATCGGGCATGAGCAGTTTTGAGACTTATGAGATTACGGACGAACTGGAGATATCGATTCTCGGAACGGATGAAATTACCTACACGGAAGGGATCGCCTCGATTCCCATGATATCCCCGAATGCTTATCAGTGCGTTCTGCTGCGGGTGAATGAGGACGATGTGGATACGGTCAAGCAGCAGCTTAAGGATAACGCGGATCTGAACAAGTGGATTTGTGTCAGTGCAGAGACAATGCTCATAGAGAGCAGGGGCAACGTAATCTTTTTTGTGATGGGCGATCAGGATACGGTCTATGCGCTCAACAGCGCGTTCCAGAATTTGTAGGAACGAAAGCCTATTGGCAGCAAGGGAAAGTCTGCAGCAGTAAAGAGAAGCCTGTTGCAGCAAAGGAGAAGTTTGTAGCAGTAAAGAAAAGCCTACTGCAGTAAGGAAAGCATGTCCTGCGGTATGGGCGCTTCGAAGATAAGCAGCTTTCCGGTGACAGGGTGATGAAAAATCAGCTTTCGGGCATGCAGTGCCTGACGGCTGATTTTTTGATGCTCTTTATTCGGGTGATAGAGAAAATCTCCTGCCAGCGGATGACCGATATATTTCATATGGACACGAATCTGGTGGGTACGGCCTGTTTCCAGCCAGAGACGTATCAGTGTCAGGTTATTTTCCGGGCGCTTACATTCTGTCTGATAGTGGGTTATGGCCCGTTCGCCGCAAACAAAGTCCACCTGACGTTCAATGGCTGAGCCGTTTACGCGGGCGATCGGTGCGTCGATAACGCCACGGTCAGGCAGATCTATGCCGTCTACGATTGCCAGGTATTCCCGTCTGATTTCACGGCGCGACATCCGTTCGGAGAGAACGCCTGCGCTGAATTGATTCTTGGCGATGATAGTCAGACCTGTAGTATCTCTGTCGAGACGATTGATGCATCGGAAGATAAAAGGTGTGTTCTGCGACTGGTAATAAAAGGCCACACCATTTGCCAGCGTGTTATTGTAATTATGCAGGGATGGATGAACCGGCATGTCCGCGGGCTTGTTCAGGACCAGAATGTCTTCATCCTCGTATACGATGTCGAGAGGAATCGGTACCGGCAGGATTTTCTCTGAGGAAAGAGGTTCTTTCAGTGTGACGGTAAGCGTATCGTAACGGGAGAGAGGGTGGTTTGTATAGACGGGGGTTCCGTTGAGCACAATACCGTCGGGCTGTTTCTTCAGGGAAATGATAGTTTGTCTGGAGAAACCCTGCGCAGACAGAAATTGCTGTACTGTCTGCGCATCGGATTGGATTTGATAGGTGAAGGTACGAGTCATTAGTTTGATTTAACTTCTTTCCACATTTCATTATAGAGTGCGTCGCCTTCTTCGCCAAGGTAGACGAAGACTTCCAGATTATCGTACTGGGATAAATCAGGAAAAGCGATTTCGGAATTTCTGATATCCTCATCTTCGATCAATTCCCGTGCCGCATCATTGGGGGTAGAGTAGGTAATGTACTCGAAGTTCTTCACGGCAATGTCACCGCGGCACATGAAATCGATGAATTTCTCGGCATTTTCTTTGTTGGGCGCGTCTTTTAAGATTACCCAGGAATCAATCCAGATATTGGTGCCTTCCTCGGGAATCACATAGACCAGATCAGGATTCTCGCGCTGGGTGTAGATGGCTTCGCCGGAGTAGATGACGCCGATAGCCGCCTCGCCGCCGATCATCTTGTCGCGCACCTGATCGATTACGTATGCCTGTACCAGAGGCTTCTGTTCGATGAGAGAATCGCGGGCGACGGCAAGTTCATCGGGGTCCACGGTATTCATGGAGAAGCCGTTTAATTT
The DNA here is from genome assembly GCA_017626325.1 of Lachnospiraceae bacterium. Lineage (GTDB taxonomy): Bacteria > Bacillota > Clostridia > Lachnospirales > Lachnospiraceae > UBA3282. The sequence continues at coordinate 6,938 of JAGAIZ010000047.1, forward strand.
CTCCGCCACCATGAAAGCGTCGCGGACGGAATCCTGCATTAAGATGTTGTCGGCATATTTTTCATCCCAGAGCTGCGCCCAGTTTGTGATGGGCTCCTCCACCATGGTCTGATTATAGAGGATACCGACGGTTCCCCAGCAGTAAGGGACGGAGTACTTGTTGTCCGGGTCGAAGCCCCGGGACTGCTCGTAGTACTGTGCGCCGATGTTTGCTTTTGCGTTGGGCATATTATCGAAGTTAAGCTCCGCCAGCATGTCAGCGGCAATCATTTTGCTGATCATATAGTCGGAAGGGCAGACGACGTCATAGGAAGCGGCGCCGGATTCCACCTTAGGGAACATGGTCTCGTTGGTTTCAAATTCGTCATAGACAACTTTGATGCCTGTTTCTTTTTCGAACATTTCTATGGTTTCCGGATCGATGTATTCGCCCCAGTTGTAGACGATAACTTCGCCGTTTGAACCGCCGCCTGATGCGCCGCAGCCGGTCAGGGCCGCCATAGACGTCAGCAGGCAGGAGAGAGTCAGGATGGCTGCGCGTGTCGTTTTGTTTTTCATAATAATCCTCCATTTTATAAATTCTTTATTGTTCTTTATTATCTTTATTATCATTCTTTCCGCCTGGCGCTGTGTTTACCAGGATCAGTAAGAGCAGCACCGTCACGAAGATAATCGTGGATAAGGCATACATTTCCGGCTTGATGCCTTTCTTGACTTCGGTATAAATCTTGGTAGACAGGGTATCCACGCCGGCGCCCTTTGTAAAATGAGTGATGATAAAGTCATCTAAGGACATCGTAAACGCCATCAGGAAGCCGGACAGGATGCCGGGCAGCAAATCCGGGAAAATCACCTTAAAGAATGCTGTCATATGGGACGCACCCAGATCGAGAGCCGCTTCGTAGGTACTGGGGTTAAGCTGCTTCATGCGGGGCATGACGCTTAAGATGACGTATGGAATATTGAAGGTTATGTGCGAAAGCAGTATCGTACCGAATCCAAACCGGAAACCGAAGCTGATAAACAGAAGCATCAGGGAGATACCGGTCACGATATCCGCGTTCAGCATAGGGATGTTGGTAACGCCAAGCAGCACAGAGCGTGTCCTGCGTTTCATGCCGCTCATGGCAACACATGCGATCGTGCCGATGACGGTAGCCGCAAGAGATGAAATAACAGCGATTAACAGTGTGTTGACAAGCGCCTCCATAATATCCCGGTTCTGGAACAGGGAGCTGTACCATTTCAGTGTAAAGCCGCCCCATTTCGCTCTGGTCTTGCTGGCATTAAAGGACAGAACCATCAGCGTGACGATGGGGGCGTAGAGGAAGATAAAAATCAGGGCGATATAGACTTTTCTGGCCGCGTTTCTCATTGTAATTCTCCGTTCTTGCTTCACAGTATGCCTCCCTCTCCATCTTTGTCAAAAACAGCGGAGGCAATCATATTCAGAATAATAAAAATCATCAGTACGATAGAGAGGCCGCTTCCCAGATGCCAGTTGGACGCCTGGGTAAATTCCTGCTCAATCACATTGCCGATCAACAGGATTTTGCTGCCGCCTAAGAGCGTACTGATCACGAAGGTCGTAAGCGCCGGAACGAATACCATCGTGATGCCGCTGATAATGCCGGGCACGGACAGGGGCAGTATGATACGGAAAAAGGTATGTACGCTGCCTGCGCCCAGATCTCTCGCCGCGTTGATGACGTTTTCATCGATTTTGGACAGCGCGTTGTAGAGGGGCAGCACCATAAACGGCAGGAAATTATATACCATACCGAGTACGATAGCGTAGGGCGTGTTGATGATGTTGATATTGGGCAGGTGCAGGAAAGTAAGCACACTGTTGATCACGCCGCTTTTCTCCAGTAAGGTCTGCCATGCCAGCGTGCGCAGCAGGAAATTCATCCACATGGGGAGAATGAAAATCAAAATAATAAAACTGTGCTGGCTGACCTTCATATTGGCAAGTATCATTGCCAGCGGATACGCCAGCAGAAAGCAGATCAACGTGCTGATCAGGGAAAGCAGAAGAGAAAGCCACAGGGCTTTGCGGTGCTCTGCAGTCATGATTGCCGTAATGTTTTCCAGTGTGAATGCGCCCGTCTTATCGGTCAGTCCGTAGTAGAAAATCATGCCAAGCGGTATGATGATAAAGACTACAGACCATAAGACATAGGGCGCAGACAACCATTTGCTCTTAGATGTCAATTGCTGTCGCCTCCTCGTCCTCGGATTCCGGTTTGTTCATAATCTGAATATTAAAGGGGTCTACCCTGAGGCCCACCTGTTTTCCTACAGGGAACATGGTAGTAGAGTGCACAAGCCATTCGAAGCCGTTGGCCATGACTTCCATTTCATAGTGCACGCCTTTGAAGATCAGGTGCGTTACAACACCCTGGATCGTACCCTCGGAGGGCTCCACCAGTTCCACGTCTTCGGGGCGGATAACGACGTCCACAGGCTTGTTGTGTCCGAAGCCTGTGTCTACGCAGGCAAAGCGCGTATCCAGAATATTGACAAGCCTGTCTTCGATCATGATTGCCGGAATAATGTTGCTGTCTCCGATGAAATCCGCCACAAAGGCGTTCTCCGGTTCGTTATAAATGGCTTCCGGCGAGCCGATCTGCTGAATGTATCCCTGGTTCATGACGACGATGGTGTCGGACATAGTGAGGGCTTCCTCCTGGTCGTGGGTGACGTAGACGAAGGTAATGCCAAGTTCATTTTTCATACGGATTAATTCATACTGCATCTCCTGACGCAGCTTTAAGTCCAGAGCGCCTAAAGGCTCGTCTAAGAGCAGGAGCTTAGGCTCGTTCACAATAGCCCTGGCGATGGCGATACGCTGCTGCTGGCCGCCGCTCAGGGAATCGGGCATCCGGTTCTCGTAGCCCTCCAGATTCACCAGCTTTAAGGCATATTTAATCTTATCGTTTATGTAGCTTTTTGATTTCTTCTTGATTTTCAGACCGAAGGCAATATTTTCCGCAATCGTCATATGGGTAAAAAGGGCGTATTTCTGGAAAACAGTGTTAAGCTGCCTCTTATTGGGAGAAAGATTCGTAATATCCTGCCCGTCAAAGAAGACTCTGCCCGTATCTGGGCTTGTAAAACCGCCTAAAATACGCAGGGTAGTGGTCTTGCCGCAGCCGCTTGGTCCTAAGAGCGTGACAAACTCGTTTTCATGGATTTTCAGGTTCAGTTCGTCCAGGACCATCTGACCGTCAAAGGATTTGGAGATATTCTCTAAATACACTAATTCTTTTGACATGGTAAATGCCTCCGTAGGGTATGATTATCTTGTGGTATCTCAGAAATTAGGCGGCGTACTGACCCAGAGAAAGACCGCGCCTGTCTTACCGTTTGCCTTGATGTAGTGTTCCGCGCCCGCCGTATAGTAGAAGGCTTCGCCTTTCTTTGCTTTCATGCTGCGATTGCCGACGATTACGGTGACGGAGCCTGAAAGCACATAGCCGAATTCCTCACCCTCATGGGGCTGGTCGGGATAGGTGGAGCCGTCTGGTTTCAGAGTAACCCGGATCGGTTCCATCATATTCTTCTGAGCGTTTGGAATAATCCATTCAATCTTATTGTGCAGGTCGCTGTCAATCTTCTCGAAGAAGTCCTCCTTGCGGAAAACAATCTGCTTATCGTCCGCATCGTTGAAGAAATGCTTCAAATCGGTGCCGAGACATTGCAGGATATCGATAAGCGTCGCGATGGAGGGAGAGGTCAGATCGTTTTCCAACTGGCTGATAAAGCCCTTGGATAATTCGCAGCGGTCCGCCAGCTCCTCCTGCGTCAGCCCTTTCTGGTTGCGCAGTTCCCTGATTTTATTGCCGATATCCATTTTATTTACATTGCTGTCCATAGAATTCCTTTCCGCGTCATAAAAATTCAGTGATAATAAACTCAAAGTTTACTAAAACTAAACATATGCACTGAGACCCATTATACAAAAAAGTACTGTCATGTCAATGGGAATTTAAAAAATAATATCAATTTTATTAGAAAATGATTAACAAAGGATAAAATCTATGATAAAATCAAGCTGATATAAAGCGGAAACAGAATGGATATGGAGGAAGCTATGAGCCGGAATAAATATGTAGCATATGTATCTACCTATACGATAGGACAGAAGGATAATTACGGAATCAGAATCTATGATGTGGATATGGAGCATGGCAGAATGACGGAGAAGAATCAGGTGGAGATTACCAACTCTTCCTATATTACCATTTCCCACAATGGCAGATTCCTTTATTCCATTACGGATTTCGGTGTGGAAGCCTACAAGATCATGCCGGGCGGCGATCTGGAGGTAGTGAACGAGGGTACGATTAACGGTATGAGAGGCTGTTATCTGTCCACCGACTATGAAGATAAATTCCTTTTCGTGGGAGGCTACCACGACGGTAAGATTACGGTGCTGCGCCTGCGGGAAGACGGCGGTATCGGCAATATTACCGATGAGATATATCACAAAGGACTTGGCAGTATCGCCGAGCGTAATTTCAGACCGCATGTCAATTGCGTGAAGATGACGAGAGATAATAAATATTTGTGTGCGGCGGACTTAGGCCTTGACCATGTGAATGTGTATCGTCTTGACCATGTGAACGGCAGACTTAAGCCTATCGATATGATCAGAAGCGAGCAGGAGAGCGCACCGCGCCACATGAAGTTCTCCAAGGACGGCAGATTCCTCTATATCGTCCATGAATTGAAGAACTATATCGATGTATATACCTATGAGGAACGGGACGGGAACCCGGAATTTGAGAAGATTCAGACGATTTCCACGCTCAATGATTACCATGCGGGCGGTTCCGCGGCAAGCGCGCTGAATATTTCCGATGATTTCAAATATCTGGTAAGCTCCAACGCGGGCGACAACAGCGCGATCGTTTATGGAATCGATCAGGATACCGGAATGCTGACCAAGATATTGTGCCTTCCCATCAGCGGTGACTACCCGAAGGATGCGAACCTTTTCCCGGATAACAGGCATCTGGTATCGTTGAACCATGAGTCCAATACGATGACCTTCTTTACGGTGGATTTGGAGAAAGGGCTGCTTGTCATGAACGGCAAGGAGATCAGGGTAGACCAGCCCAATTGTATTATTTTTCACAAACTGGCAGAATAGTCCGGAAACCTCCTGCATATACATTTACCAGTATAAGCAGGAGGATTTTTTATGGATTTATTGCAGAATAGTACATATGATCTGTATAAAGATATACAGCTTAGGACAGGGGGAGAAATCTATCTGGGCGTGGTAGGGCCTGTGAGAACCGGCAAGTCTACTTTTATCAAACGGTTCATGAATCTTCTGGTGCTTCCTTATATGGAGGATGAACATGAGAAAGAACGGGCCCAGGACGAGATGCCCCAGAGCGCGGGCGGCAAGACGATCACGACCACAGAGCCCAAATTCATTCCGAAGGAAGCGGCACATATTAAGCTGGGGACGGACATTGATGTGGACATACGGCTCATCGACTGCGTGGGTTATATGGTAGAAGGCGCAACCGGACATATGGAGAAGGACGCGGAGCGGATGGTGAAGACGCCGTGGTCCATGGAGGAGATTCCGTTTACCAAGGCGGCGGAAATCGGAACCCGCAAGGTCATCAAGGACCATTCCACAATAGGCGTGGTAGTGACCTGTGACGGCACCTTCGGAGACCTGCCGCGGGACAGCTTCTTAGAGGCGGAGGAACGGACTGTCAGAGAACTGCAGCAGCTTGGCAAGCCCTTCGTGGTGCTGCTGAATTCTGCAAGACCCTACGCGGAAGAGACGAGGCAGCTTGCGGATGAGATCAGCGAGAAATATCAGGTGACGGTGATGCCTGTCAACTGTGAGCAGCTTAAGCGGGAGGATATCAACCATATCATGGAAAATATTCTGTATGAATTTCCGCTTACCATGATTGAATTTTATATGCCCAAGTGGGTGGAAATGCTTCCCTTTGATCATAAGATGAAGAAGGATATCATCGCCCGTCTGAAGCAGTTGATGGCGGGATTAAACAATGTCCGTGACATTACTGCGGGACAGCTTGCGTTAGAGAGCGAGTATATCAAGAAGTGCAAGCTGGACGGCGTGAACATGTCTGACGGCAGCGTGCGGATTATCCTGGACGTGGATGACGCCTATTATTATGAGATGTTAAGCGATCTTGTGGGTGAATCTATCGAAAGCGAATACCAGCTCCTTGCAACCCTTAAGGATATGGCGAAGATGAAGCGGGAATATACTAAGGTGCTGCATGCGCTGGAGGCGGTGCGCTATAAGGGTTACGGCGTGGTAATGCCTGACCGGGAGGAAATCATGCTGGAGAAGCCTGAGCTTATCAGGCAGGGCAATAAGTTCGGCGTGAAGATTAAGGCAGAAAGCCCAAGCATTCATATGATCAAAGCGAGCATTGAGACGGAGATTTCGCCTATTGTGGGCACAGAAGAGCAGGCCAGAGATCTGATCCAGTACATTTCGGATACCGGGACGAGTGAAGAGGGCATCTGGGAGACAAATATTTTCGGTAAGACAGTGGAACAGCTTGTCAATGACGGCATAACCGGTAAGATTTCCATGATTGGAGAGGAAAGCCAGATTAAGCTGCAGGAGACGATGCAGAAGATTGTCAATGACAGTAACGGTGGAATGGTGTGTATTATTATCTGAGAAAAAAGAGACGGTTCATTTCCGGCGCGGTAAAGCCTGGGCGGGAGTGAAGCGTCTCTGATTTTATTTGGTTCATAACCTGTTTATTTATGCCGGGTCATAAGGAACTCTTTTTTCTTGTATAAAGTCCTGAAACACTTTGATGATACCATATATTCATGTTATAATGATTGTCAGGCAAAGCGGTTATCAGGAAAGATAATTATGGTAATTATCAATAGAAGTAATTATGAAATAATTATCAGGATGATCAAAACAGGCAGAAAGGCGGTATGAATATGAATCCGGTATATGAGAAATTATTGAAATGCTATGAGTGCTACAAGAGTAAGATAGATTTTGCGCCCAAGGCTGCGATTGTATTAGGCTCCGGGCTTGGCAATTTCGCCAGGGTGGTGGACGTGAAGGCGGAGCTTCCCTACAGCGATATCGAGGGCTTTCCGGTGTCAACTGTGCCGGGACATGCGGGCAAGTTCATTTTTGGCTATATCAATGAGGTTCCGGTGGTTTTGATGCAGGGACGCGTACACTATTATGAGGGGTATCCGATTACGGATGTGGTGCTTCCTACACGCTTAATGCGGATGATGGGCGCGGAGATCTTGTTCCTGACAAACGCCTCCGGCGGCATCAATCCGGCATTCCATGCGGGCGCGTTTATGATGCTTAACGACCATGTGTCCTTATTCGCACCGAATCCGCTAATCGGCGCAAATATAGAGGAACTTGGCACAAGATTTCCGGATATGTCCCATGTCTATGACGATAAACTGCAGGAAATCATCCGCACCACGGCCCGGGAGAATGGAATTGAATTATTCGAGGGCGTCTACGCCCAGTTGACGGGCCCTTCCTTCGAATCTCCGGCAGAGATTCAGATGCTTCATAAGCTTGGTGTGGACGCTGTGGGTATGAGTACAGTGGTAGAGGCGATCGCCGCGAACCATATGGGTATGAAAATCTGCTGCGTGTCCTGCGTCTGCAATCTGGCGGCGGGTATGAGTCCTACGCCTTTGACCCATGAAGAGGTGCAGGAGGCAGCGAATGCCGCCGCGCCGCAGTTCGAGAAGCTGTTAGTGGAGTCGGTTACTAAGTTTAAAGCATTGCTCTGACATGGAGATAAGATTGAAAAATCACACTGATGTGCTGATTTTTTAATCCCAAATTTGTGCCGGAGTGTCACAAATTTGTTTGATGGCAGATGAGAAACCGCCTGCGCGGATTTCTCATCGCCCCGTCGCGTAAAAACGCTCCGGAATGGAGAGGAGTATGACAGAGAATCAGATCCGGGAATTAATAGAAGCGGCAATACAGGCTCGCAGGATGTCTTACGCGCCTTATTCCCATTATAAGGTGGGAGCGGCGCTGCTTGCAGAGAACGGGCAGATTTTTCAGGGCTGTAATATTGAGAATGCGGCCTATACGCCGACGAACTGCGCGGAGCGCACGGCTTTCTTCAAAGCGGTCAGCGAAGGCGTAAGAGAGTTTAAAGCGATTGCCGTTGTGGGAAGCCCGGACGGGGATGAGCTTACACAGTTTGCCTCTCCCTGCGGGGTGTGCAGGCAGGTGATGATGGAATTTTGTGACCCGGAGGTTTTCAGGATCATCGTTGCCCGTTCCGTGACGGATTACCGGTGCATGACGCTTCGGGAGATGCTTCCCTGCGGGTTTGGACCGGATAATGTAACGAAGTCAATCATTGACAGAAGAAAGGCATGGGGTTAGCAATGAATATCAGATTTTACAACGCGCGCATCCTGACAATGCAGGATGATAAAATAACAGAGGGCGAGCTGTGGGTGCAGAATGAGCGTATCCGGTATGTAGGAGACGGGAAGGATACGGACGGCGTGTATGAGAAGCTTAGTCTTGGCAGTATTGTGTGGGACAGGGAGATAGACTGCAGAGGTAATCTGCTGATGCCTGGCTTCAAGGATGCCCATACCCATTCGGGTATGACGTTTCTGCGTTCTTACGCAGACGACCTGCCGCTGCAGGACTGGCTGAATAACCAGGTGTTCCCGATGGAGGCCAAGCTGGACGGCGAGATGATATATCATCTGACGAAGCTGGCGATTCTGGAATACCTGACCAGCGGTATTACGGCGATTTTCGATATGTATCTGACACCGGAGACGATTGCACAGGCATGCGTGGAGATGGGAATGCGCTGTGTGCAGGTCAGCGGGGAGAACAATTTCGGCCCGGCTACGGCGGTGACAGAAGAGCGGTTTTTGAAATTAAATAAGATGGATCCGCTGCTTAGTTTTTTTATTGGCTTTCATGCGGAATATACCTGTTCAAAGGAACTGCTTGAAGAGATCGCGGCGCTTTCCCACAAGTACAAAGCGCCGGTTTACGCCCATATTTCAGAGACGAAGACGGAAGTCGAGGAATGCAAGGAGCGTTACGGCATGTCTCCGGTGAAGCTGCTTGACTCTCTTGGCATGTTTGAGTATGGCGGCGGCGGATATCACTGTGTCTATCTGGATGAAGAGGATATGGAGATTTTTAAGAAGCATGATTTGAGCGTAGTCACCAATCCCGGTTCCAATACGAAGCTTGCCAGCGGTATCGCGCCTATATCAGACTATCTGAGAAAGGGAATTAACGTGGCAATCGGCACGGACGGGCCTGCCAGCAACAATTGTCTGGACATGTTTCGGGAGATGTTTCTGGTGACAGGGCTTGCGAAGCTACGGGAGCAGGACGCTTCCGCCGTGGATGCCTGGGAAGTGCTTAAGATGGCGACGGTCAATGGCTCGAAGGCGATGAACCTGCCGGATACGGACGTGCTTGCCGCCGGTAAGCTGGCGGATATTATCATGATAGATTTACAGCAGCCGAATATGCAGCCTTTAAATCATATTGCCAGGAATCTTGTCTACAGCGGCAGTAAGCAGAATGTGAAGATGACGATGATTCAGGGCAGAATCCTGTACGAAGACGGCAGATTCGCAAAGGAGTATGATACGGAAGGAATCTACAGAAAGGCGAATGAAATTATAAACGGTCTCAGATAGCGGGAAAGTATCTATGGAGTATTTAGTGTTTGCCGGCGCGATGTTTCTTCTGATCGTGCTGATTATGGGAAAAGAATATTGGAACGGCAGAGTATATCGCAGTAAATTGTTGGACACGCTGTATCAAAGCTATGGGCGGCCTGTGCAGAGAACCTACGGCGCGGAGGAGCTTAAGCACATTCAGTCGTACTACCGTAAGCATCCGTCTCCTCATCAGCTTGACGATATTACGTGGAACGATTTGAATATGGATGAGATTTACCAAAGGATTAATGCGTCATGCAGCGCTGCCGGGGATGAATATTTCTATTACAGGCTCAGGACGCCTGTAATAGACGTGGCGGAAATGGAGCGGCAGGAAGCGCAGATTTGCTTTTTCATGGAGCAGGAGGAAAAGCGGCACGCTCTGCAGCGGGAGTTCTATACCCTTGGCAGAATGGGGAAATATTCTATCTATGATTATCTGGAATATCTGGATGATTTGGGAGAACGGGGCAATTCTAAATATTGGTTCTGGAATCTGCTGTTGTTTGGAAGCGTCGGCGTTATGTTTATTATACCTGCTTATGGTATCCTGCTGTTGCTGATCGTGCTGTGTCACAATATTGTGGGGTATTTCAAAGAATATAAGCAGATAGAGCCTTATGTTACAAGTTTCCGGTATATCCGCAGACTTCTTGGCTGCGTGGAGCGTATCGGCGCTATGGAACTGCCGGAATCTGTGGCGGCGCGGCAGCGGCTTAAGGAGTGTCACCGGCGGATGAAGCCTTTTCTGCGGCAGTCCTATCTGGTGATTTCTGCAGAGAAAGGGAACGGCAACCCGTTAGAGATTGTATTAGATTACGCCAGGATGATTTTTTCTCTGGATCTGATACAGTTTAACAGAGCGCTGCGGGCCGTAAGAGGGCATATGGATGAAATTGACGAGATGATTACGCAGCTTGGCAGTCTGGAGACGGCGGTAGTCATC
>JAGAIZ010000048.1 GCA_017626325.1 Lachnospiraceae bacterium
CCATAAGTAATGGCTGCCCGGACGCTCACTTTGTTCAATTAGGTCAAATCGAAAATGGTGTAAACGAAGGGGCAGTTCACTGGAATGCCAAAACTGCTTTTTCGTTTACCCCATCATCGATTCTAACCTAAAGAATTTGTAAGGAGAGATGCGTTATGGAACATAGAGTAAAAGTTACAGTTTTGGACAAAAAGTTATTTCCTGAATTACAAGAACAGTATTGCGCTGTGCCAGACAGCGGCAAATGCCCTTGCTACAATATTGGCGATGAATTTATGTTTTATCGAAATGATGAACGAGATGATTATTGGCATATGGGAGCAGGAACACTGATAAAAAGTGGGGAACCAGATGAAGGTGTATTACTTTCTCCTGGCACAATGCATTGTGGGATAGATGGCGTTCCTTTTTGCTCAGAGGCATGGGATGCGATTAGTAGATATATTTATTCTGCGCTTCAAGGTGGAGCAATTATGCATGGTTGGACAAATGACGATAAAGTAATGATTGCCTGTTGCAATGATGGCACCAGACCAGTTATTTTCAAAATCGAAAGAATAGACATTGATGATTGATAACTTCCTATTTGTTGAATTCACAGGGGGTAGCGTTTTGGGGCGCTATCTTCATTCTTTCTATTTCCCAGCTCCCAAAATCCCGCAACCTATGATAGAATAACCAGAGTAGTAAAACATCCCAATTTTGACTACGTTTTTACTACTTTTGACGGCATCAACTTGCCCCGTTTTGCCTCGATTTGGCATTTTCGTTACATTTTTAACAATCTTGGCAAAACCCGAAAACCTTGCAAATCGTGCCAAAACAAGGCAAATCAGAGCATTTCAGGAGGAAAAATAAACGTGATTTCGATACTTTTTGTGTGCCACGGCAATATCTGCCGTAGCACCATGGCTCAAAGCGTTTTTGCACACATGGTAGCAGCGTGCCATATGGAAGATAACTTCGTTATTGATTCTGCAGCAACCAGCCGTGAAGAAATCGGCAACCCACCCCATTACGGAACCGTTAATAAGCTGCGTCAGGCTGGCATCCCCGTAATTCCTCACAGGGCGCGCCAGATGACGAAACAGGATTATGATGCATATGATTACCTGATTGGTATGGACGACGCTAATATCCGCAATATGACACGAATTGCAGGCGGCGACCCGGAACACAAGATTCATAAACTCTTAGAGTATGCCGGAAGTGGGCGGGCAATCGCCGATCCCTGGTATACTGGAGATTTTGACGCCACCTATGCGGACGTGGTTGAGGGGTGTGAGTCTCTTTTGCAGACAATCATTCAGTGAAGCATCTTTTTTGATCAAATATATCTTTATTTGAATTATTTGCAAATGTATTTCCAAGAAGCTGCATGTTTGTGCAACAGAAGATAACAGTGTGATTTTTGTTGAAAGCGATAGCATATCATTCAATGGAAGATTCCGTTGGATAAGTGACGGCAAAATAGCGCCTCTTTCGCAGGATAACCTATTAACAAGGATATAGGAAGTTTGATATGATTGATTCACAACTAATTTTATTAGAGGGTATGCCGTCTGTCGGGAAGACTACCAATTCTCGGTTTATACAGATACAGCTTGAAAGACAAGGTATAGAAACAGAATGGATACATGAAGTTGCGATGCCGCAGCCTGTATTGTTTTTTGACGAGGTTGGCTTCACACATAATGAATACGAGGATTTTATTCAAGAACATCCTGCTGTAGCGGATATTCTTGAAAAAATATCGGTAATTAGAAAGAATACCGTTTGTGTAAATTTAAACTTAATTCAATGGTATTACAAAGATAAATTTGACCAGACAACCTATAGAGCGTTATTGCAATTTGATATTTGGAAATTTCCTATTGAAAAATATAAGCTGTTTGCGCTGGACAAATGGAGATATTTCGCCGAGCAGGTACTGAATAACGAGAGCAAAGTTTATATAGTAGACAGTGCCATTTTCCAATATCAAATATTCAGATTCCTGTTTGAAAATAAATCCTATGAAGAATTACAGAATTTTGTCAGCCAGATTGAGGATATCATCAGAGCGCTTCATCCATCACTTCTTTTTTTATACCGCGAAAATGCGGAAGCAACAATTGATTATCTCGAAAAAGACCGTGGTACATCCTATTTGGAATATCTGTATCAAAGAGATAAAAATCAACCGTATTACAGGGATAAACCCGGCGGAGCAGAAGGCTTTAAACAGTTTTTACGCGACTATAGTTTAATGGTTGGCCGATTGTTTCATTCCTTTGCGGGAAACAAGCTTTCGCTGGAAATATCAAAAGGGAACTGGATTGATCTTGAAGATGAGATGCTGTCATTTTTAGGCGTCAAGCGTACTCCCAATATAGACGCTTGTGCACCAAACGGTATTTATAAAAATAGAGAGTTGGGTTATATTATAAAAGTAGAGAATCTTTCAATTTTCGATCCAAACGGAACGGAACGAAAGCTAACGCCCAAAAGTCAAAATGAATTTTATGTTGATTGGCTGCCGGTTATCCTGCGGTTTGAAAATGACAGAATTGTTGTGGCAGGTTCACAAATCGGTGACCGTTGGAGTACTACGGGGATGCAATATGACAAGGTGGGATTATGAGCATAAGTCGTTTGGTTAGATAATAGAGCGGCCGCCCTCGCAAACGATAAAATAAAAGTGTTTGCTGTGGAAGTAAGCCTCTGCCCGTCAGCCGTCTCCCCCCCCAAAAAAAGACAGTCATCAGGCAATTCCAGCCCAATGACCGTCTTTTTCATTAATTATAAGAGAAAATAAAATCTACAGCGTGAAGCTGTCCACAATTTCTTTCAAGCTGTCTGAATAAGCAATCGTCTTTTCTACCATATTGTAGGTGTCGGTAGTCAGTTCCACGATGTTCGCGTTATTATCCACCACGTTGTTGACGCCGTTGGTTGTCTCGGCGATGGAAGCGTTAATCTGGCTGATGGCATCGGACATCTTAAGAATTGTATTATTTAAGGAGTCGATGGACAAGTCGATATCGCTCATGGTCTGGTTGACGAACCTTGCGTCGTTCGAGTACTGTTCGCTGACGTTCATAAAGTTGCCGTAATCGGAGAGTACCGTCTCGTCTAAGAAGGTAAGGGTAGCAGTCAGACTGCGTTCCATCTTCTGTACGGCAGCGATAACCTCAGTTACGATCTGGGTAATATCGCCTACGGTTTCGGAGGACTGGTCGGCAAGCTTACCGATTTCGTCGGCTACTACGGCGAAGCCGCGGCCCTGTTCGCCTGCTCTGGCGGCTTCGATGGAAGCGTTCAGGGACAGGAGAGAAGTCTGCTTGGCAATATCCATGATATTTTTGGCCAACTCATTAATCTTGGAAACTGACTTGGAGTTTGCAATGGCAGACTCGGAATCACATTTTACGGATTCATACATCTGCTTTGTGCGTTCGCTGGCGGATATGGTATCCGCTTTTAATTTCTCGGCACGCTTCATAATTTCTTCGGAAAGAGCAACGCCTTCGGAGGCTTTCTTATTGATGGCGGAAGTATTTTCCTCGATCGCGCGGATTTCATCGCTGATTGCCGCAGTGTTAGCGGCGGTCTCTTCCATGGTAGAGGACAGTTCCTCTGCGGTTGCAGAGTTATCGTTGGCGTTGTCGTTTACGGTATTGGCGATGTCGTGCAGTCTGCCGGCGCTTTCACTGATGGAAGTGGAAGCGGAAGAGATATTACTCATCATCTGGCTGAAGGACTGCCGCATCTTCTGTACGGCGCGGCTCATCTCACCGGTTTCATCCCGGTGGGTCAGGAGCGGATGATAGGACTCGTCATGGGAAATGTCCAGATCCGCCGTTTTGCGGATTACTCTGGTCACTACCTTAATCGGTGTCGTGATGGTACTTGCGAAGATAAAGCCAAGTATCATGAAAATTACGATAATAACGGCGCAGCTAATCACGCTGGTGCGGATAGCGCTGTCGCGCATCTGGGCAATCGGCTCTAATACGATATCCTTGTCGATAACCAGACAGAGAATCCAGTTGTTCAGATCAGAGACATTGTAGGCCAGATATTGGCCGGTGCTTTCATCGGTAGTAACTCCGGTTTCCGGCGGATTGCCGCTGTCAATCTGCGCTACGATATCGGCAATCAGGGCATTGTCGGATGTGGTGCCGATTTTGCTCTCGTCGGGATGATAGATGTAGACGCCGTTGCTGTCCAGCAGATAAGCGTAGCTGGTATCGGAACCGAACACATGGATATCCGCCAGTGTATCAGCCAGTAGCGACACTTTAATATTGGTAAAAAGAACGCCTGCCAGGGTGATGTCGTCGAAATGGCTGGTCTGCGGTACGCCGATGGAGATCATCGGTTCGCCGGTGTTTTCGTCAAAGAAGACATCGCTCTGCGCCGGCGCGTTATTTTCCATAATATATTGTACGAAAGGCTCGTCGGCATAGGAAACCACCTCCTGATCCAGATTGGAGCTGGCATAGAGCATCAAATCGTCACCGCACACATAGTTGATGGTGTCGTGGGTAGGATTGGATTTTATGTAATTATGCAAAGCAGCCCGAACTTCTTTGAGAAATTTCTGCCCGTTATTTTTGCTGAATACATAGAAGTTTTCGGAACTGTCCAGATAAGTCATGGTAGCGTTGTATTTCTCGATGGATTCGTCGATACAGCGCCCGTGGGCCTTTACTACTTCCAACAGGGAATCCTCCGTGTTGGAAATCAGGGATTCCCTGGACATTCCTGTCAGAGAGTTATAGTTTACACAGACGGCAATAATGACCGCCACGATAATAAACAGAATCATGATAAAGGAAATTTTAGTCTGGATAGATGATAGTTTCTTTGACATGCTTAATCCTCCATAGTATTCCTTTGTAGAATACTTAAACGTTTTAGTTATTATAACATATTTTTGGGGAAAAATATAGATACTATTTACTGCAAAGCTAAAATTTGACAAAAATAACAAATGCAACAGACAATATTTAAGCAAAATGACTGGTTGAACTATTTGTATAAGCACAAAATGCGTTACTTAATCGTTTTCGTATAAATTTTACAAGAAATTTACGTTGATTTTGCAGTTGCGTGATAGTGGAAATGCTTCTGATTGCGTATTTTATTTAGTAAGAGAATACACAGGAGAATACGCAGGCGGCAGCGGCAATGCGGCGCTTCGGGCATCCGCCTGATTTTCCATAAATGACAGGGAGGAAAAGCAAATGAAAATGTTAATGGCATTGATCAGTAAAACAGGGAAGAAACTGGATAAGGAAAATGTGGCGGCATTAAGTCTTCTGATACACACGGTTCTCTGGTTTGCGCTGGGAAGCGGTATCGGCGCGGTATTAGCTGTAGTGACGTGGGTGTCGGAGGCGCTGCTGTTTTCTTATATGGTTGCGGCGGGCTCGGTGTGTGCGCTTGTGTTCGGATATATCTGCGGCCTGGTATATCTGCTGCGTCAGGGTGCATAAATTGGTTATAGTTCAGCCATGCCATTCATAAGTTGTCGGATTGCATATGATTGACAAAAATAATTGTTATTTCCGACAACTTATTTCATGTCGGGCGTCCGCCCTATAGAAATGATTGTACAAACTGCCCTTAGTGTGCAAGCTCCCATGGTCATTTTGCACAATTATTTCTGCATGACTGAACTGTTGCATAAATTGTAAAAGAAAGGTAAAAAAAGATTTACAAACAAATTACCGGAACATGATAGTTTGTAAAGCGACCTTGCTGATACACTTGGGTGCAGATGAGGCGGACGCGTAAGCGCAGTGATGCAAATAAGGTATTTCGCTTCATCAGAACTGTTAACATTTGGAAAAGAGGAGAAAAGTATGAAAAGAAAAGCAGTTACAAAAATGATGGCGCTTATGGGCGCGGCAGTACTTATGATGGGAACGCTGGCAGGCTGCGGCGGTACAGATTCCACAACCCAGTCTTCTTCGCAGGAGGCGGGCGAGATGGCTGAGATAGCGGCGGACACGACAGACACGGCAGCGGAAACAGACGCGGCGGAGACGGACGCTTCCGCAGAAGCGGATACTGCAGCCGATGCAGATGCTCAGGCAGTCAGCGGCACAATCACGATGGCGGGCTCCACTTCTATGGAGAAACTTGCCAACGCGGTAGCGGAGAGCTTTATGGAGAAATATCCTGACGTGACGGTAACGGCGGAATTTACCGGTTCCTCCGCAGGTGTAGAGGCAGTATTGAACGGCAGTGTGGACATTGGTAATTCCTCCAGAAATCTGAAGGATGAAGAGAAAGCTTCCGGCGCGGTAGAAAATATTGTAGCAATCGACGGTATCGCGGTGGTAACAGATAAGGAAAATACGGCGGCAGATTTAACCACAGAAGATTTGATCAGTATCTATACCGGAGAGATCAAGAACTGGAGCGAGGTAGGCGGCAGCGACGAAGCGATCGTGGTAGTCGGCAGAGAAGCAGGCAGCGGCACGAGAGGCGCTTTCGAGGAACTGCTTGGCATCGAAGATGCCTGTGCATATGCCAACGAGCTGGATTCCACCGGTGCGGTGATGGCGAAGGTCGCTTCTACGCCCGGCGCGATCGGTTATGTATCCTTAGACGTATTGGATGATACCGTAATCGCATTATCCATTGACGGTGTAGACGCTACCGAAGAGAACATTAAGGGCGGTACCTATGCACTGTGCAGACCTTTCGTTATGGCGACAAACGGTGAAATCAGCGCGCAGAGCGACGCGGTACAGGCACTTTTCGCGTACTTACAGTCTGACGAGGGCAAGGATCTGATCAAGACGGTAGGCCTGATCATTCCGGACTAAGCGGCGGCCGGACATATTATCCGGGCTTCGCCCGACAGCAAGGAAGCAGAGAAAACAGATATGTGTATGCGGTGCAGTACAGCATGCACATATCTGCAGACTGAACGGAACAGAGACTGAACGGCATACAGACTGAACGGAACAGAGACTGAACGGAACAGAGACTGAACGGCATACAGACTGAACAGAACAGAGATTGAACGGAATACGGGCTGAGCAGAATGCAGGCCGGGCAGAAATGAGGCAATAACATGGATAAGAATAACAATCATAAAAATTCGCTGACAAGCGGAACGCATCAGGGGCAGGCGGTGGAAATCGCCGCGCGGATTATTTTTACAATTTGCGCTTTTTTTGCGGTGCTTGCGGTTATCTCGATCACATTATATATGATTGCCAACGGTACGCCGGCAATTTTTAAGGTGGGAATCAAAGAGATCCTGTTTTCTACTGAGTGGAAACCAACGGCACAGGATGCATCCTTTGGTATTCTCTACGTCATCCTTACTTCTGTTGTGGGTACGGTGATGGCAATTGTACTGGGCGTGCCGATTGGACTTCTGACGGCGGTATTTCTGGCGGAGGTAGCGCCGAAGAAGCTTGCGGCGGTGGTGAAGCCTGCGGTAGAGCTTCTGGCGGGCATTCCTTCGGTCATCTACGGATTGCTGGGACTGATGATCTTAAATCCGCTGATGTACCGTTTGGAAAAGGCATTGTTTCAAGGCTCGGAGACACACCAGTTTACCGGCGGCGCGAATCTGATTTCCGCTGTTCTGGTGCTGGCGATTATGATACTGCCGACGGTCATCAATATCAGTGAATCAGCGCTGCATGCGGTAGCGCCGGAATTGAAGGCTTCCTCACTGGCATTGGGGGCGTCCCATATGCAGACCATCTTCCGGGTGATGATTCCGGCGGCGAAATCCGGCATCATGACGGCGGTTGTGCTGGGTGTGGGGCGTGCCATCGGAGAAGCGATGGCGATCAGCCTTGTATCGGGCAGTTCGGTGAACCTTCCGCTGCCGTTTAATTCGGTGCGGTTCCTGACGACGGCGATTGTCAGCGAGATGGGTTATGCCAGCGGCCTGCACAGGCAGGTGCTGTTTACCATCGGCCTGGTATTGTTTGTATTCATCATGCTGATTAATATCACCTTAAACGGAATCCTGAAGAAAGGAGAGAGGGACGATGACCAGAAAAATGAAAGATAATCTTCTCCTTGGGCTGATTTATACGGCGGCTTTCTTCTCGGTTATTCTGCTGGCGGTTATCATTCTGTATGTGTTTATCAAAGGACTGCCAAGTATTAATTGGAGTTTTCTGACCACAGTGACCAGCGCCTTAAAAGGGACGACAGGCATCGCGGGAAATATTGTCAATACGCTTTACATAGTAGTCTTAACCCTGCTGATCGCAACGCCCATCGGCATCGGCTCGGCTATTTATCTGAACGAATATGCCAAACCTGGCAAATTAGTCCGTGTTATCGAATTTACGACAGAAACGCTTTCCGGTATTCCTTCCATTATTTTCGGACTGTTTGGTATGGTGTTCTTCGGTACGACACTTCACTTCGGCTATTCCATCCTGACCGGAGCGCTGACCCTGACCCTGATGGTACTGCCGCTTATCACGAGAAATACTCAGGAAGCGCTCAAGACAGTTCCCGACAGTTATAGGAGCGGCGCGGTGGGCATGGGAGCCACCAAATGGTATATGATCAGAACGATTTTACTTCCGTCGGCGATGCCGGGAATTGTCACAGGCGTGATTCTCGCGATCGGGAGAATCGTGGGGGAATCGGCGGCCCTTCTTTTTACAGCGGGAAGCGGATATTTATTGCCTAAGTCCGGTACAGGACTTTTGCACAAGATTATGGAATCCGGCGGAACGCTGACGATACAGCTTTACTTAAGCATGTCGAAGGCGCAGTACGATGTGGCGTTTGGCATTGCGGTTGTGCTGCTGTGTATCGTGCTGGTGATCAACTTCCTGACGAAGATTCTGGCGAAGAAGCTTGATGTGACGAAGCGCCGGTAGGAACAGGAAACGAAATAAGGAAATATGAGAGGAATTGTCTGCCCGGCAGACAAGACAGGGCAGGCTGAGAGGACAGGAATCCTATGGAGAATGTGAAAATAAGCACAGAGAAACTGAATTTATATTATGGAAGCAATCATGCGCTTAAGGATATCGATATGCAGATTCGCGCAAACGCGGTAACTGCTTTTATCGGGCCGTCGGGCTGCGGCAAGTCTACCTTCCTTAAGACGCTTAATCGTATGAACGATCTGATCGACGGCGTCAGGATAGAAGGCAGGGTATGTCTGGATGGGGAGGATATTTACGGGCCGAAGGTGGACACGACCGTGCTTCGCAAAAGAGTCGGCATGGTGTTCCAGCAGCCTAATCCTTTTCCCATGAGCATCTATGACAATATAGCTTACGGACCGAGAATTCATGGAATCAGGAATAAGGCGAAGCTGGACGAGATCGTGGAGAGCAGCCTGCGGGGAGCGGCTATCTGGGATGAGGTCAAAGACCGGATGAAGAAGTCTGCGCTTGGATTGTCCGGCGGACAGCAGCAGAGGCTTTGCATCGCCCGCGCGCTTGCGGTAGAGCCTGAGGTGCTCCTGATGGATGAACCGACCTCGGCGCTTGATCCGATCTCCACGCTGAAGGTGGAGGAACTGATGATTGCCTTGAAAAAGGAATATACCATCGTGGTGGTGACTCATAATATGCAGCAGGCGACCCGTGTCTCCGACGACACCGCATTCTTCCTGGTGGGAGAGGTTGTGGAATTTGATACCACGGACAATCTGTTCTCGCGGCCGAGAGATAAGCGGACAGAGGACTACATCACCGGAAGATTCGGTTAAGGGATAAATGCGATTCAGAAGAAAGATGAGACAAGCCAGAACGGAGGATTATTATGTCACCGAGGACGATATTTGAACAGGAATTAAATAGATTAAGGGACGATCTTAAGAAAATGTGTTTTCAGGTGGAAACGGTCTATGACAGACTGTTTGCCGCTATGGAAGTGAAGGATGAAGAGACGATTTATGCAATTCTGGAGCAGGACAGGATGGTCAGGGATATGGAGAAAAATATAGAGTCCAGATGTCTGTCGCTGATCACCAAACAGCATCCGCTTGCCAGAGATCTGCGAACCGTATCCGCAAGCCTTAAAGTGGTAACAGACATTAAACGTGTGGGAGATATTGTGACCGATATGGCGGAGCTGATTCTGCGGCTTAAGATGCAGGATGTGTCAGTGTACTCGCAGAATCTTCCTGTGATGGTCAGGGAGACTAAGGCGCTGCTTCATAATGCCACCGGCGCTTTCTTAAAGCGGAGCATGGAGGAGGCGGAGAAGGTTATAGCGGGAGACGATACGGTGGACGAACTTTTCAGCAAGGTAAAGGACGACCTGGTAGAGCATCTGAAGGAAGGCGCGTCAGATTCCGATGCCTGCATCGATATTCTGATGATAGCCAAGTATCTTGAGAAAATCGGAGATCATGCGGTTAATGTGGGAGAATGGGAAATCTTTCAGGAGACGGGTAATATGCGCGACACGAGACTTTTATAGGGAGTATTTTACATAGATTTTACATTCTTTTTACAAAAGACTGGTAGTGACAGGGATAAATCCATGATAATTTCAAACCATAACAGTGTGAGAAGTGACGTTGGAAGAAACGCACCGAAACAAATGTGAAAAAGCTGTCACATCACGACGAAACAGTGATGCAGTGGGAGGTTGTCATGGATTTTTTCAGTATACTTACGATGATAGGCGGTCTGGCGCTGTTCCTGTATGGAATGCATGTGCTGGGAGACGGACTGTCTAAGGCAAGCGGCGGCAGGATGGAGCAGATCTTGGAGAAGCTTACTTCCGGCAGATTAAAGGGTGTTTTGCTGGGAGCCGGTGTCACGGCGGTGATTCAGTCGTCTTCTGCGACTACCGTTATGGTAGTCGGCTTCGTCAATTCCGGGATTATGAAGCTCTCCAATGCTATTGGCGTAATTATGGGCGCCAATATAGGAACCACGATTACATCCTGGCTCCTTGGCCTGACGGGCATTGAGAGCGACAATTTCTTTATGCAATTGTTAAAGCCCACTTCTTTCTCACCGATTCTTGCCATTGTCGGCGTGGGATTTTTGTTGTTTTCCAAGAAGGATAAATATAGAAATGTGGCCACGGTAATGATAGGCTTTGCAGTACTGATGTTTGGTATGGATACCATGTCGGGAGCGGTAAAGCCTCTGGCTGACGTGCCGGAATTCAGGAATCTGCTGTTGGTATTTTCCAATCCGATTCTGGGAATGCTTGCGGGACTTGTACTGACGGCGATTATCCAGAGCTCTTCGGCCTCTGTCGGTATCCTGCAGGCGCTATGCGCTACGGGTTCGGTTCCCTATGCCACGGCGCTTCCTATTATTATGGGGCAGAATATCGGTACCTGCGTGACGGCGCTGCTGTCTGCTGTGGGAACCTCCAAGAACGCCAAGCGGGCGGCGGTGATTCATCTGTATTTTAATATCATCGGAACCGTGGCGTTTATGATCCTGTTTTATCTTCTGCATGCGGTAGTGGATTTTGCTTTTATGGGGCAGCCGGCCGAGCCCTTTGGCATCGCCCTGATACACAGTATCTTTAATATCTTCGCCACCTGTCTGCTGCTGCCTTTCTCCTCGGGACTGGAGAAGCTGGCTTACCTGACGATCAAAGAGGATGTGTCGGAGCATGTCAGTGTGCGTTATATAGACGAGGACATCAAGGTGCTGGACAGCCGTTTCATGAACAATCCGCCGGTGGCCATGGAACAGTGCAGACGGGTCATTTTTCATATGGCGGATGCGGCGAAAGAGTCTTATAATAAAGCTGTCAGCCTGATTGACGGCTATGAGGAGGAAGTGGCGCTGAACGTGGTGCAGCTTGAGAAGGACGTGGACCGCTATGAGGATGTGCTGGGGACTTATCTGTTAAAGCTTACCGGAAGGGAGTTGTCAGAGCATGACAGCCAGTCGCTTACCCTATATCTGCATAGTATCGGGGATTTTGAACGAATTTCTGATCATGCGGTGAGCATTGCCATGTCCTATGAGGAAATGATGCACAAGGAGATGCGTTTCTCCAATAAGGCGCAGGAGGAGCTGGCGGTTTTCACCAGGGCGATACAGCAGATCATCGATTCTTCCCTGAAGGTTTTCCGGGAGGAGGATACAGATCTGGCCTATGAAGTGGAGGCTCTGCAGGCGGTGATAGAGGAGCTGAGTGTCGAAGTCAGGAAACGCCACGTGAAGAGACTGCGCAAGGGCAAATGTACGATTGAACTGGGATTTCTGCTGTCGGATATTGTGACCAGCTATGAAAGGATAGCGGCGCACTGTGTGCATATCGCGGTGAATCTGGTGCAGGTCAGAGAGGATTCTCTGGAAATGCACGGTTATAACGAAGAGATCAGGGAGCGTGACCGGGAGAAGTTCCGTGCGCTTTACGACAGATATTTGCAGGAGTATGCGCTTCCGTAGCATATGTCCGGCATTGTGGCGGCCCGGAGTGATATGCATTGATACACAGACGGGATGAATCAGCGGCGAGACCGGATTATATTATAGAAGAAAGAGGTGGCGTGATGAGTACGATTTATATCGTGGAGGACGACAGGAACATCAGCGAGATAGAGAGCTTCTCTCTGAAAAACAGTGGGTATGATGTGGCGGTGTATGAAAATGCGGGCGCTTTTTATGAGGCACTGAAAAATAAGATCCCCAATCTGGTGCTTCTGGATATTATGCTGCCGGATGAGGATGGGCTGACCATTGTGAAGAAGCTGCGGGAGGATTCCCTGACCAAGAAGGTTCCTATTATATTAGTGACTGCCAAGACCACGGAACTTGATAAGGTAAAAGGGCTGGATATCGGAGCGGACGATTACCTGACCAAGCCCTTCGGCGTCATGGAACTGATTTCCCGGGTGAAGGCGCTGCTTAGGAGAAGCGGAGAGGACAAAGGCGACAAGTGCCTGTCGATTGGCAGGATTTTCTTAGACAGAGAGCGCCATGTGGTGTATGTGGACAATAAGCTCTGCGAACTGACATACAAGGAGTATGAGCTTTTGAAGACCTTGATGCTTCACGTGGGCATCGTGACCAGCCGGGATGAGATACTCAATCAGGTGTGGGGGACGGATTTTCAGGGAGAATCCAGGACACTGGATATGCATATCAAGACGCTCAGGCAGAAGCTGGGCGACGCGGGGGCGATGATTAAGACCGTTCGGAACGTTGGGTATATTCTGGATAATATAGCAGAGTAGGCAGATTGAAAAATCGCTCCGACATGGAGGATTAGATTTGAAGAAGAAAATTAACAGACAGTTGATGTTTATATCGTCTATAGCGGTTGTCGTCACCGTGCTTCTGATGGCGGTCGTCTTCTACCGGATGCTGCAGGCGCAGGTGATAGAAGACCTCAGAGTGTATGCTCATATGGTGGCCAAAAGTGACCTTCCAGCGAGCTTGGAGAATATGCAGGAAGAATTAAAAAAAGAAGCGATGCGCGTCACGCTGGTGAATGACGATGGCAATGTGCTGTACGAAAGCGATGCCGATGTGACAGGCATGGATAACCATCTGGAACGGCCGGAGGTACAGAAAGCAATGCAGTATGGGGAAGGACAGTCGGTGCGCCAGTCCTCTACTATGGGTAAAAATACCTTCTACTATGCCATTTTGCTCGACGACGGCAGTATCCTGCGGGTGTCAAGAGATTCCCATAGTATCTGGAGTATTCTTTTTCGGTCTCTGCCGGTTTTCCTGGTGACGCTGATTCTGCTGTTGGTCGTCTGCGTGGCGTTGTCCCGTTATCTGACGAAGAGCCTGGTGCTTCCCATCGAGCAGATGGCGGCGGACATGGATCATATCGGAGAGGCAAATGTGTACGAGGAACTGGTTCCCTTTGCGGAAACGATTCGTGCCCAGCATGAAGCAATCTTAAGCAATGCCAATATGCGGCAGGAGTTTACCGCCAATGTGTCTCATGAATTGAAGACCCCCCTTGCTGCCATATCGGGGTATTCGGAACTGATCGAGAATGGGATGGCATCAGGACCGGACGTGGTCAGATTCGCTTCGGGAATCCACCAGAGCGCCAACCGCCTGCTGACGTTAATCAACGATATTATCAGGCTGTCGGAACTGGACGTGATGAAACAGACGGAGCCTTTTGAAGAAATCAGCCTTTATGAGCTGGCCAGGGACAGCGTGGAGATGCTGCAGATCCGCGCGGAGGAACACGGCGTTATCCTTTCCATGACAGGAAGGCCCTGCAGCATACACGGCGATAAGCAGATGATAGAGGAACTGATCTATAACCTGTGCGATAACGCTATCTGCTATAACAATCCGGGCGGTCTGGTGAGCGTTACGGCGGATACGGAAGAGGGCAGAGTTTTCCTGCGTGTTAAAGATACGGGAATCGGTATTCCCAAGGAGAGCCAGGAGCGTATTTTTGAGCGGTTTTACAGGGTAGATAAGAGCCGCTCCAAGTCCACCGGCGGCACCGGGCTTGGACTTGCTATCGTGAAGCATATCGTTGCGGTTCACAATGCGGAAATTTCCCTGGACAGCGAAATAGGGAAAGGAACGGAGATTACCGTGACCTTTGCGTCCCCAAGCCGCGCAAACGCTCCGAAATAGATAATTGTGTGAAAAAAGTACCAAAAACGAAGTTACATATTGCAATCCGACCTATAATATATTAAAGTAGATAGAAACAGTTTGAAGATCAAACTATTTATACTTACACAGGGGAGAGGAGAATTGTCTATGTGGACAAGAGCGGAATTAAAAGAGAACGCGAAGAAATTCTTCAAGTTCAATTACTGGAAAATGGTACTCGTTGCTTTTATTTTGAGTATGATTGGCGGCGGCAGTGGCGGCGGTGGCGCGTCATTTAATTATCAGCAGAGGCAGAGCTATAATCTTGATGGCATGAGCCCGTTGCAGCAGCATCAATTCGTACAATTTATAACGGCATTTATGGTGATCTTTATCGTAATTATGATCGTTGTCTGCGTGCTGGATATCTTCGTATTTGCGGCGTTGAGAGTGGGTGCGTACCGTTTCTTCGTGGTAAGCCATTACCAGAAGGCGGATTTGAATGAACTGGGATTTGCTTTTACCCATTCTTATCTGAATATTATTAAGACCATGTTCCTGCGGGGGCTGTATACTACGCTGTGGACGCTCCTGTTTATTGTACCGGGTATTATCAAAGCTTATGAATATCGGATGATACCCTATATTATGGCAGAGCATCCCGAAATCGACACGAAGGAAGCTTTTGCGATCAGCAAGCAGATGATGACAGGCAACAAATGGGACGCTTTCGTTTTGGACCTGTCATTCCTGGGATGGGAGATCTTAAGTGTCTTTACCTGCGGAATCTTATCGATCTTCTATGTTAACCCGTATGTCTGCATGACAAACGCGGAGTTATATGTGAAGCTGAAAGAAATCACCTATGGCGGAAACGGCCAATATCGCTCTTATGATAACACATATAGCCAGAATCAGGGCGGCCAGTGGAACGGTCAGCAGACGTGGAATCAGAGCCAGGGCAGCCAGTGGAATGATCAGCAGAATTGGAACCAGAGCCAGAACGGCCAGTGGAACGGTCAGCAGAACTGGAGCCAGAGCCAGGACAGCCAGTGGAATGACCAGCAGAACTGGGATCAGAGCCAGAATCGGAATGGTCAGTAGATTTTAGACTTGGAATAAAAACTACAGGAGAGGGAAATCATCCTGTAGTTTTTAGGTGCGCCTTGCGGCGCACGTCGCTAACGGGTGAAAGTCCCCAATCCGCCCTAGTAGTGGGAAGGATACAGCCAAGACCAAGGGTGTCCTATTCATAACGCAGATTATGATTAACGCGAGGGGAATCTGAAGGA
>JAGAIZ010000049.1 GCA_017626325.1 Lachnospiraceae bacterium
AAAACGAAACCGTCGTACACAGCGGCAGAAGTGGGAGCAGATGCCAGCGGTGCGGCGGCGACGGCATTAAGTGACGCCAAGGCGTATACGGACGAGCAGGTAGCAGGCTTAAATCTTGGAGAATCCAATGTGCAGCCAGACTGGAATGAGACAGACAGCACATCGGACGCCTATATCAAGAACAAACCGGAATCACTCCCGGCAAGTGATGTTTCTGCGTGGGCAAAGGCTAAAACGAAACCGTCGTACACAGCGGCAGAAGTGGGAGCAGTTGCGAAGCTGGAGGGGAAAAATCTATCCACAAACGATTATACGGATGCAGAGAAAGACAAATTAAATAATACCAATGTTGCCTATGGCACGTGTTCAACTGCAGCGGCCACAGCCGCTAAAGAGGTGATAATACTGGATAATGAGAACTGGCAGCTTAAGGAAGGCAGTATTATTACCGTGAAATTTACGTATACCAACACCGCCCAAAAACCTACATTAAATGTAAATGGTACTGGTGCGAAAAGTATTTTATATAATACTGCGGTGGTCACTACTAGCACTCTTTCGTTCGGTGGATATGCAGGCAGGTATATCAGATATATGTATGACGGCACACAGTACGTATTTATTGGCTGGTCGATTGATAGTAACAGTACTTATACACCTGCATCTCTTGGAGGTGGATATGGCACATGCTCCACGGCCGCCGCTACAGCAGCCAAGACGGCCATTCTGTCCGGGTATTCCTTAGTGACCGGAGGGACTGTCAGTGTTAAGTTTACCTATGCCGTTCCTGCATCCGCGACATTGAACATCAACGGTAAAGGCGCGAAACCGATCTATTACAGGGGGAGTGCTATAGCCGCAAATATTATTCAGGCTGGAGATACAGCTACGTTTGTTTATAACGGTTCACAGTATCATTTGTTGACTGTTGACAGAGATGAGAGCGACTCGTCAAAAGGAGTTCCGCTTATAGAGATTACATCTTGTGTTTTTAGCTCGACCAATAGTGCACTTTTATTAGGGGCAACAGCAACGGAAATAACGGAGATAAGTGATGGACTTACAATCAGGCTGGTAAACAAAAAATTTAATCTCGATGTGTACGATCCTGCTAATCATCTTATCTATTTAGAATTAACGCTGGGAAACGGAGGTAAGGTAAGCACCTCCATTGCGATGGGGGATTTCAGGCGAGGTCATGGACGAGGAATTTATGCTGGTGAAATAATAACTTTGACCTATGTAACAGACGTAGTATCTTCTTTTAACGGTGGAACATATAATACGTGGATTGCTGCCATACCGCCAAGAATTGATAGAGCGACGTATATCGTCGATGGAACAGATGCAGCAGCAAGCATGTCGTTTTATAGGGGGTACGTAGAAGATAAGGGAATAATACTTCTGTCTGTTACTCAGGAGAAAACGATAGGCTCAGTGACGAAGCCTGTAGCGCTTGCTACTTATGCTTATTCGTATTTATATGGAGATCATATCAGCAACAATACATTTTGTGATACGGCCAAAGTTGCGGCGCTAACAGGATCCATGAGTAATACATACGGCAGCATAACAGCAACATCAGGAACAGATACAACTAGGGCATTGATCACAATTAAAGCGACAAAAGGATACATTATTACCGTAGACTTTATCGCATAGGGAGAAGGATATGGCAACAGTTATTACTTCTGCTCTGTCAGCGGCCACCGCTATTATAGTATGCCTCTTGAATAATCATTTCCAGCGTAAAAGGGATGATGCGAAGCGGGAGGCAGACCAGGCGCGGCAGCAGACAGAGCTGACGGTACATATGCAGGAGATGGTGGCAGCGCAGCGGGATGGACTGACAGAGATAAAGAATGAGATCGGACTCATTAACTATCAGATCGCAGAGCTGAAAGCGCACGTGGACAAGCATAACAGCGTTGTAGAGCGCACTTATGAATTGGAAAAGCGCACCGACGTGCAGGAAGAAAAGATTAAGGTTGCGAATAACCGCATAGCGGATTTGGAGAGATGTAATGAAAAAGCAGGGAGTTAGTATGCGGCTGTACTTCCTGAATTTCATCATGGTATGGCTGTATGCATGGGCTTGTTTTCTGGTGATCGCCTTTAGCGGATGGCTGGACGTGACTATGGATGCAAGCGTGTTTGGCATTACGGTAAGCTGTGCGTTTGCGGAGCTGGGCATCCATACGGGGTTTATTGTGTGGAAGTGCAAAGTGGAGAACTGTAGGAAATATAAGGATGTCAACAGGCTTGAAAGCCTGGAAAGTGAGGTAGAGTAATCATGGTGTATTGGTTAGCTGATAATTGGATGGTGCTGGTGGGAATTGGAGCGGCGGCTGTGCTTGCTGTATCCGCCGCATACAGGTTCTTGGGGATGCCGACGGAGAAACAGCAGGCTAAGGTGAAAGAGTGGCTTATTTGGGCCTGCATCGAAGCGGAAAAGGCATTGCAGATCGGCACCGGGCAGGCGAAGCTGCGGAAGGTGTATGAAGCGTTTGTCTCTATACCTGCCTTTTCGTGGATTGCCAGAGTGATTTCTTTTGACACATTCAGTGAATGGGTTAATGATGCACTGGCGGAGGCAAAGGTAATGATGATTAACAGTGGTGCACTGGCAAAATACGTGTATGGAGAGAATGCGGATTCAGAAGTGGAGAGGCTGCGTATCCAGATAAGGGAGAGCATATGATAACAATGTTTGTTTTGGCTTGTATCGCGGTGGCGAAAGCGGGGGAGTACATGACATGAGAATATCAGAACAGGGTATTGAATTGATTAAAAGGTTTGAGGGATGTTCCCTGACAGCGTATAAGGCAGTTCCGACAGAGAAGTTATATACTGTCGGCTATGGGCATTACGGCGTTGATAAGGATACTGTGATTTCCCAGGCACAGGCAGATGCGTATCTTAAGGCGGATCTTGAGAAGTTTGACCGTAGCGTGGATGGCTGTGTTACGGTACAGATCACGCAGGGAATGCATGACGCGCTTGTCAGTTTTGCCTATAACTGCGGGACCGGCAATCTGAAAAGCTCCACGCTGCTTAAGAAACTGAATCAGAGGGATTACATAGGCGCAGGTGAAGAATTTGGAAAATGGAACAAGGCAGGCGGCCGGACTCTAAATGGGCTTGTGAAGCGCAGAAAGGCGGAAAAGGAGCGGTTTTTAGAAGACATGGGAGTGTTGGAGTATAGCAGACAGAAAGACGGCAATCTGAGCCTCTCAGGGAATTTCAAGGTAAAGGAATTTGCCTGTAAGGATGGCAGCGACAAGATTCTTATTGATGTGGATTTCGTAAGGAATTACCTGCAGAAAATCAGGGAGCATTTCGGGGCGCCGGTAACAGTCAATAGCGCGTACCGGACAAGTACCTATAATACCAGAGTTGGCGGCGCGAAGAACAGCTACCATATGAAGGGACAGGCTTTCGATATTGCGGTAAAAGGGCATACACCTAATGAGGTAGCTAAATATGCACAGACATTAGGCATCAAAGGTATCATCCAGTATAAAGGCTTTGTTCATGTGGACAGCAGGACAACCAGGTATTGGGCAGTTAATGATGGTACGGCGAAGGCTGTATCGGGATTTTGAGTGGAGGTGTAGGCTATGGGAATTATAAATGGAACCCTTATAAGAGGTATTGGCGGAACGGATTCAGGTTCGTCAAATAGTGCGATGCGTTATCAGTACGAAAAGAACAGAAATTCAAATAGTGGGGCAAGTGATAAGTTTGCTAGAACTACGGGTAATATAGTATCTCTTGGGGCAGGTCTTGTCGGTAAGGGGTCTTCTTCCGGCAGCGGCTCATCCAGAAAGAGCGGATCCTCTGGTGGTACTGCTGCGGGTTATAGCGGTCTGTCCAATTATCAGTCACAGCTTGCGGCGTTGTACGGCAGCCAGCAGTCGCAGCTTGCAGACTTGCAGGCACAGCAGAGGGCAGCGGCGGAGGAAGCCTATAGAAATGGAATGGCGAATCTTAATGAGTCTTGGAATGCCAAGACCAGCGCGCTTTCAAGTAACCTGAATAACACGCTGGCAAGCCTGAAAAGGCAGTATCAGAATTCTAAGAATGAAGTGAACGCGGATGCGGATAAGTCTTTTCGTGAGGCTTATGTGAATTATATGCAGAACCGTAAGAACATCAACCAGAACCTGAGTGCGCAGGGTTTAAGCGGCGGGGCGGCAGAGTCGACCATGGCGGGAATGTATAATAATTATGGCAATTCCCGCAATGATATCAGTACGACATTGAATGATAATTTGACGTCGCTGGAAAATCTTTATCAGAGTAATCTTTCAGAAGCACAGTCAGCATATAATACGCAGTATGCGCAGGCATTGTCTGATTATCTGAATTACCAGAATCAGATGGAGCAGAATCTTGCAAGCAATATCATAGGGTCTTATGGCAATATGGTCAACTCCCTCGGCAGTCTAAACAGCGGCTATACCGACGCATTGTACAGCTTGCTTCAGAAGCAGGCGGAGTATGCATATGATCCGACAAAGGCGACAAATGAGTTGGCTAATGTCAGCACAGAGTCGCTTAATAATATCGGGACGATAACAGATTATGCTAAAAATCTTATGAATCAGATGCGGGCTCAGGGAGCGGATGATGCAACAATCATAAGGCAGTTAGCAAACAACGGTGTGGATACAAATGCAATATATGCTTTGTTTGGCGCGGCTTAAAGAGGATAGATAACTATGGCAATGACGAGAGAAGAAATTGATCAGATTATTGGTGGGCGGTCAAATATGCCACAAGCGACAATGAGCAGAGAGCAGATTGATTCCATTATCGCCACACCACACACCAATATGACGCGGGAGCAGATCGACAGTATCCTTAATGGAAACAGTGGGGGAGCACAGACAAGTGCGCTCTCTGTTTCTAATGAGATTCCGATGTTGAAACCTGTTACTGGTCAGAGTAAGCCCTTTGTATGGAGCCACGAGAAACAGAATGAATGGCTTAAGAATTATACCGGCGGAAATGCAAGAGCAGAGAGCGCGAACAGCGAAACTGCACGTGAGCGTGCCGCGGTGCTGGATAAAGAGGCGGAAGCTAAGGTAAGGAAGAGCGCGTCCCTTAATCAGTCATACGTGAATAAACTCACAAAGAAGGAAAAGCAACCGCAGGAATATCAGCCTACAGCAGAAGACCTGCAGATGTTCGAGGGCTTGAGCGCACAGATTGCAAAGGATCAGGAGAAAGCACAAAAGCAGATTACAATAGAGGATCTATATACTCCGGCGGCAAAGCAGCTTTATGGGACGCAGATTCCGCAGAAACAGTCTGTGCAGATTCCGACGCTGGAAACAAGCAATAAAAACAATGTGAATTCATTTTTGACAGGAAGACCCGCTGAAAAAGGCGAAACAGCAGTGATCGACGATAATCTGCCGATGGTTTCCAAGGATTTCCAACTCATTAAGAATGTGGAAGATATGTCCCCGGAAGAATATGAATCCTATGTTCTGATGAACAGCCCGAAGAATGGTATTCCGGAAGACGCTACGGAAGAACTGAAACAGGCATTTATCGATATGTGGTCTCAGCCGGATTATAAGCTTTCTGATACAGAAAAGAAACAGGCGAAAAAGATACTGGAAGAGAACGAAAAGAACTGGATGTCTGATTATGCACAGCGAACGACAGGCGCTTCTTCCGGGCAGATACAGGAGGCAGCGAAAGCCGTCTCTGATCAGCAGGACAAAATGGCTATGCTTGAATTGAAGGTTTCGCCTTTTAAATCGTTTCAATACGGTTTTATGAACAGTCTGCCATTTGTAGAGAAGTATGCAGAAACTTTGAACTCTGAGCGCGCGGGCAACTACAAGCAGAGTAACCTTACACAAAATCCAGGTATGTATTATGGCGGTGCTGCGGCGGAGCAGATGGCTGAATATGCTGCCGGAACTAAATTGATGAAAGGACTTGGCGTAACAGATAAAATAGGACAGGGAACCGGAAAAGCTATTAAGAATGCAAAACTCGCGGAACATGCGGCAAATGTGCTGTCAGACACGGCTCTTGACGTTGCGCTTGATACGATACCCAGTCTGGCGCAGGATGTGAAGAATGGGGAGAATGCGGGTACAGTAGCAAAAAATACGGTTAAAAATGTGGGCGGAAACCTGATGTGGAACGTCGGCGGTGAAGCACTGGGAGCAGGAGTCGATGCCGTTAAGAAAAGTAAAAAGGTAAACGATGTACTGAAAAACCCGGATGCTTTCACAATGGAAACAGGTGTGAGGCTGACAGGGGATGCAGGACAGGACAAGAAGCTTGTGTCTGCTTATCTGGATAAACTGGCAAAGGCAACAGATGAGATCCCGCATCTTAAAAATGATACATCCGATGTGCTTACTGATACAGTTAAGGAGACAGAGTTTGCCGCTGAGAAGATTAACGTTGGTAAGGCGACAACGATATACAGCCCGTATAAGGGAGATGTGCCAGTACAGGCAGATAAAGTCTATAATCGTGTAGAGATCCCGCAGGAAAGCTACGAGAATGCGCTTATCAACATGCAAAATGCGGATATTGACAGTAAACTAGAAGGAAGAAGCTCTAAAAAAATTCTTACAAAAGTGTATGAAACCTTGTTTAGTGATAAAGGAAAGACTTCTTTTGATGTCAATGTTAAAGATATGACCTATGGTGGCAAGGCATATGATGTGACTGTAAATAAGGGCGCTATATCTAAGATTATGTCTGATAAAAACATGTCTGCTGAAAAGATTGCAGTTATAGATAATTTAGAAAATGTCATTGCTGATTCAAAGTATGTAGGAAGTGGAAATTATGCTAAAACTTCCAAAACAAACGTACAAAGATATGATTATTTCGAAGCAGACATTAAAATTCATGGAGAAGATTATGTCGTAACGTATGATGTTGAAGTTATACCGGGGAAAAATAATTATAGAACGCATAAGGTTATAAACGAAATGAACCTTTCGAAAACAAATCAGAGATACACTGGCACGGGAAATTGGCCCGCCGTTCCTTCTGATAGTTTGAAAGGTTCTAATGACAGTATATCCAATTTTGTTGAGGGCGTCAATAATGAAATGAACCTTTCAAAAGAGAGTCGGTTCAGCACTGACACGGGTCCAGTACCCGCCGTTTCGTCCAACTCAATGAAAGGTTCTAATAATATTATATCTGATTCAGCTAGAAACGTCAATCAAAATATTTTGGATAAAGAAAGTCTGTCAAAAAAAGAGGCTTATCGAGTGCCAAATGATATAAAATCCCTTAGCCTTACGCCTGATAACGAGCTCGAACTCACCGCTTTAAATAGCAATATATCTGACTATGTAAAAAATGTCAACAATCCGCCGCCGAGGCTGGAGAATAAGGTTATGCCGGAAGATATCGGATTAGGCAGTGGACTGCCATTTGCTACTGTGTATGACAATACCCGGTCTGTTGCGGAAAGTATGGGGCTGCCGGATATTCGGAAGTACGGACAGGGCGACACCTTGAAGGTCGGTGCTGAGAAAGTGTCTAAGTTCCGCACAAATACTCTGGCAAAGGAAGCTAATTTCTCCGCAGAAGAAGCGGCGGAGATCTATGGTGAGGACTTCTATAAATACATACCGACATCGGAGAAAGAAACTTTCGAGGTTGCGGCGAAGCGGGTATCAGATGATGCGGACGGCTGGTATAAGAAGATCATGAGTGCTGAGGACATCAAAGACTATGATAATGCCGCAGGTGTTGACACTATGATGCAGCTTGGCACGAACTACAGACAGCAGGCGAGGGCGGCAAAAGAGGCAGGCAATACCGAACTTGCCCGGACACTGTATGCTAAATCCCGTGACATGACGCTGAAATTATCAGAGCTGGAGAGAAAAGCGGGTCAGGAATTGCAGGCACTCCAAAAATATAGTCGTACCAGCGATAAGACTATTCTGAATGGAGAGAAAATCTTACAAGACAGAATAACGGAGACTGCAAAGGCGAATCCGCGCTTGATGGAAGAAGTTGACGATGTAGGAGTAGCTATCTATAATCGTGTGCGCGAATTAGAACAGTCAGACTTGTGGAAGCAGCTTTCTTCATCAGATGCAATGCAGCCTACCGCAGCAGATGTAAGGGAACAGCTTCGTAAGGAAGTGTCAGATATCATCAAG
Source organism: Lachnospiraceae bacterium (assembly GCA_017626325.1). Classification (GTDB taxonomy): domain Bacteria; phylum Bacillota; class Clostridia; order Lachnospirales; family Lachnospiraceae; genus UBA3282. The sequence continues at coordinate 8,169 of JAGAIZ010000049.1, forward strand.
CAGGAGTCTGGGAAGAGTAAGGCTCTTAAGAAGAAATTGAAAAATTCGTCCATAGATAAGTTGGCAGATGATATTATCGAGTTAAATCATTTAGACCGCATTAACTCTGCTTTGGAATCTTTTGCGTCTAACGGGATATATGGCATGTCGGATGATGTAATCGATCAGGTAACAGATATTTTTGCTGAGGCGGAGAAATATGACTTTAATTCCAAGAAGAGGGTAGAACTTGAATCACAGGCATATGCGCTTATTGCACAGGAAGTGTCGGGAACAAGTTTCCACGAGATGTTTAAGAACTGGCGGTATCTTGCTATGTTAGGGAATACAAAAACCCATATCCGTAACATGGTCAGCACCACCGGTATGTATGCCACAAGCGGAGTCAAGAATAACGTAGCTGCAGTTATTGAAGCCGCAGTAAATGGAGTATCAAAGAAGGTTGGCGGAAAGGGGATTGAAAGAACAAAGTCCGTACTAAATCCTGTTAAGGACAGATCTCTTATCAAAGCGTCATTGAGTGACGCGGATAATAAGATGTACCGTGAACTTAAAGGCAATATGTATACGGGCAGCATAGAGAACTCTATTGAGAGCAATAAAAGGGTGTTCAGAGGCAAAACTAAGGTTACGGATACTGTTGCTAAGGGTGTAGATAAAGTATCGAAACTCAATAGCGCAGCGCTGGACGCCGAAGACTATTTCTTTGTAAAGCATAAGTACAGCACCAGCCTTGCCGGATACATGAAAGCAAACGGCTTAGGTGCGGATGCGTTTGAGGCGGCTGAAAAGCTGCAGAAAGTGAATGGCAGCATAGATGAGCTGTTGGCGGCCAGACAGACCAATCCATTTAAGGTTATTGACAGGGCGGCAGATGCGGAGATCGCGGCACTGGATGAACAGATAGCAAGCCTGAAAAACGCCGCAGGCTTAAATCCTTTAGGGCAGGCATCATACATAGGCAAAATGGATGAGCTGGAGAAGCAGGCAGAGGATATAGCAAGAAGCAGGATTGACGATCAGATTGCCGCGCTCAGGGACAGCGCGAAGGAATATCAGAGTACCGTTGATATTCTTGACAAGGGAAGACAGTACGCCAAGGAGCAGGCGGAAGAGACTGCGTTCCACCAAAATAGCAAAATAGCATCCGAATTATCTAAATTTAGTAACACCATGGAGGAAAGTGGTATACCGGGAAAAGCAGTAAGTGCTATGGTGGAAGGTGTTGTACCATTTAAGAAGACACCCGTCAATGTATTAAAGAATGGGCTGGCATATTCGCCTGCTAATGCATTAAAAAATCTTACGTTTGACATACATGCTTTGTGCGTGAAAAAGATTACACCTGCTGAGTTCATCAATAACATATCCAAGACACTTACTGGCACAGGTATCTTTGCAATGGGTTGTGCTCTGTATAATAATGGGGTAGCGACTGCAGTAACAGATAAATTTGATGAACTGACAGGCAATCAGACTTATTCTATACAAATAGGGGATAAGACTTATACATTAGACTGGGCAGCCCCGGATTCCATTTCTTTCTTTGCAGGTGTATCTGCTATGGAAGAATTGAAAGAGAAGGGAATTTCATTAGAGGGCGTCCTTAATGCATTGGCGGGTATGTCGCAGCCTGTATTGGAAATGTCTATGATGGACGGCGTCAACAATGCTTTGGAATCTATTCAGTACATGGACAAGGATAATATAGCGAGTTCTGCGATTGGCACACTGGGCGGAACGGTTGGCGGATCTTATTTAAAGCAGGCTGTGCCTACTTTGATGGGGCAGATAGGAAGGACGGTGGATAACACCAGGCGCTCTACCTATACAGATAAAACTGGCTTTGCGGGGGCTCTGGATAGAGAAGTGATCAAGATGACAAACAAGATACCGGGTCTTTCTAGAAATAACCAGCCTTATGTTGACGCATGGGGCAGGGAACAGGAGAACCTTGCAGGCGGCAATCTGCTAGAGCGCGCAGCATATCAGATGTTATCGCCAAGCTACATCGCCGATGTCAATATGACGCCGGTGGATAAGGAAGTAAAGCGGCTTTATGATGCTACAGCGGATGACTCTGTACTGCCGACAGGAGATACCACGAAGAAAATCGATGATGTTCGGATGACTAAGGAAGAATACACTGTTTACTCAAAGGCGGCAGGACAGGCGCGTTATAATCTTCTGGAAGCGTGTATGGATAATGCCAACTACAACGCACTGGATGAGGATGTACAGGCTGAGGTGGTAAAAGATTTGTATAATCTGGCAAAGAAGATCGGCAGCGCGGAAGCAAGAGCGGGTTATACGTCCAATGACAGCCTGTTTAAGACCTATCAGGAAAAGGGATTAGATGCAGCGGTAAATTATGCGATTACAAAGCAGGCGGAAGACGTAGTGTGGGTTCCGATCTCAGAGACGACCAACAGCGAGCGGTATGATCAGGTCAACAGCATGAAACTGTCGGATGAAGAAAAAGGCTATCAGCTTAGAACCTCAGCCAACAACAGCGAGGTGGCGGACAGGGTTTATAAGGCTTTCGGCAAGTCGGATGCAATGGTATATCAATACTATACACTGGATGAAATGGCTAAGAAGGATTCGTCCAACAAGACAGAAAAGGGAGAGGATAAGACATTTGCAGGTTCATCTCTTGGCAAACAGTATGAGTACATTGCAAAGACGGATGGCTCTGAGGAAGAAAAAGGGAAAATGCTTGTAGCCGTCAACAGTTCTGATGAAAAAGTACAGCTTCTATCCGGTGCATTCGGCGATGCTGCCGTGACGGCCTATGCGCAGGCTGATTCGCTGGCAAGAAACGATATTATGAACTCTACCAAAAAGGGAGAGGCGAAGTCTTTCAGCCAGTCAAATATTACGAAGCAGTACGAATATGTAAATCAGCTTAGTGGTGTATCTGACGAGGTAAAGGGTACGATGATATACATGAATCAGACTTCCAGTGATAAGGTTGTGGAGGTGTACGAGGAAAAAGGCGGCGAAGGAGTGATGGAATACGCTAAGATAAAGAGCGGCGCGCATAAAGGCTCCGGCAACTTGAAGAAGGATGAGCTGGTGGATTATCTGAACCGGAATTATTCCAGCAATGCTACTAAGAAATATTGGTTTAAGATGATCGGAAATGAGAAATGGAAATGCCCTTATTAGAATCATTTCTTGACACAAGGCGATGCAGATGTAAAAATGTAATTAGTAACAAATTAGCAACAAAAACCGTGAAAAAAGCTGTGTTTATGGGCTTTTTGAAAAAGAAAAATTAAGAAAACATTAAATATTTTCCCATCTTTTCCTTTATGTTTCTTTGGTTTAATGTTATTATCCAAGCACGAAAGAGGTGAAAGCAAATGGCAAACATTCTGGTATGTGACGATGATAAAGAAATAGTGGACGCAATCGAGATCTATCTGCTGCAGGAAGGTTATACCATCTACAAGGCCTATGACGGGGAGCAGGCGATCAGAGTTTTGAAGGAACAGCAGATACACCTGCTGCTCATAGATATTATGATGCCGAAGCTGGACGGGATTCACGCGACGCTCAAAATCAGAGAGTATTCCAGCATTCCTATTATATTCCTGTCTGCCAAATCAGAGGACAGCGATAAAATACTGGGGCTTAATATCGGCGCGGACGATTATATCACCAAGCCCTTTAATCCGCTGGAACTGGTGGCACGGGTCAAATCCAACCTCCGCAGATATACCACGCTTGGTAATCTGAACACGGAGAACAATTCACTCTTTCAGGTGGGCGGGCTGTGTATCAACGACGACACGAAGGAAGTGACGGTGGACGGAGAAGCGGTGAAACTGACGCCCATTGAGTATAACATACTGCTGCTGCTTGTGAAGAACTGCGGCAGGGTCTTCTCTATAGACCAGATCTATGAGAGTATCTGGAATGAAGAGGCGATCGGCGCCGACAATACAGTGGCGGTGCATATCAGGCACATTCGTGAGAAGATCGAGATTAATCCGAAGGAACCAAGATATCTCAAGGTGGTATGGGGAGTCGGATATAAGATAGAGAAACAGTAAGAAGAATCAGACGCTTCGGAACAGGGGAAAAGATGGGAAAAGAAGAAAAAGCAAAGAAGCCTAAAAGATATAAAAGAGGATTTCAAACCTTTATGCGGATCGTGCAGCATATGGCACTGGCGGCTGTGACGCTCTCCGTATTTGTTGTGGCGATCGGTTCTACAGTACGGATCCAGGGATTCAGATCAGTCGGCAATTATATGCTGGATTCTTCCGATCAGGATAAGGAATATGAGGAGTCAGAGTTGTTCGGCACTATTTTCGGATATGCGGTGGCGGATATCATACGTTACGGTGTGGTAAGCAGCCAGTTAGAAACCGACGGAGCCTTCGACGGCAGTAAGATCGTGGACGTTACCGCTTATAATTACCGGGACATAGGGCTGCCGGAGCAGTATGTGACGGCAGAATATTATCTGGAGGATCTGCTCAAATGGGCAAATTACGGATTTGAATATTCTGTCACCGAGATGTCGAAACAGCAGGCGGATCAATTCCTGTCTGACTTAACCAGAGTGACGGTTATCGATCCCAAGAGCGAATATTACAACACGTCGGACGCCAGTTATCTGAAATCTGACATCGGAAGCTATACCTTCGTAAACGACGTATCCGCGAACCAACTGTGGGTCGAGAACTATGATGACGCCGGGGGAGCGGAGGACTATGACGGATTCGTAGAGGGATATATTTCTGCGGAGGAAGCGGTATCGATCAGGAAGGAAGCGGAAGTCGTCAGTGAGACGGAGATTGCAGACGAGGCTGAAAGTGATGAGGCGCTTTATACGCATAATATTCTTGTCAACCGGTACAAAACGGCAGAAGGGAAGAATCTGGAAGAATATGTATCGGACTGGGAACTGTATGATACGCTGTGCGCCAATGTAAAGAATGCGGCAAGCAGTCTGTCTTATAATTATAACGAATACCTGGAGTACGGCGAATATTACAACAGCGAGAATTCCAATGTAAGATATCTGATTTCCAAGACGGTGGGGGACAATACGCAGTTCTACAGCAATCTGGATCAGGAGGAGCAGTCTGTTATTGCGGACATGATGGAGGAGGGCAGGGATATAGGCGATACAATGTTTGCATCGGACAAATATATCTACTACAGCCCGGCGGAGATGGTATATGAGACCAATACGTCCATCGAAGAGGAAACGATCCGTAAGATTCTTCAGGAATATGATTACGCTTATCCGGAAACAGTGAAGATCTGGATTGGCGTGGATACAGATTATCCGGTCAGCGATGCTTTCACGCAGGGAGCGGCAGGGTTCCGCAACTATCTGCCTCATTTCTGGCAGTGGATTATTGCAGCGGCTGCGGCGGGAGTCCTGTACCTGTTGCTGTTTATCTATCAGACAGCTATTACCGGAAGAGACATCGACTCAGACGGGGAGCCTTGTATTCGCCTGAATTCCTTCGACAGGATTCCGACGGAAGCGGCGGCTCTTATTGCTTTCGGCACTGCCGTCCTTATGATATGGGTGCTGATCGTTGTGACGGAATTGACTAATATAGATATTACGTCGTTATCTTATGGAGAATCGGTGTACGAACAGTGGTTTAAGATTGTGCTTGTGGCAGGCGTATTTGTTTTTGATACGGCGGCAATGTTCTTCTTCTACAGTCTGGTGAGACGAATCAAGGCAAGAGACCTGTGGAAGAACAGTTATTTGTGCAGGCTGTGCCGTAAGCTGAAGGCGTTTGCATGGAAGGTGTATGATAACGGCAGCATTGTTATTCGAACATGGGTGCCTTATGGAATATTCCTGCTGTTTCATCTGTTGATGATCCTGATATGGGTGAGGGCGCGGCCTTTGGGAATATCGATTGCTGTCTTCATCCTGACGATGCTTGTGGACGTGCTTGTGGGCGTGTTGATTTACAGAGACGCGAAGGAACGGCAGGGTATTGTAGAAGGGATTGAGACCATTGCGTCGGGCGAACTGGAGCATCAGGTAGAAACGACAGACCTGCACGGCGATAATCTGACGCTGGCCTGTTCCGTCAACAGCATTGGCAAAGGAATTAAGGACGCGGTGGAAATCAGTATGAAGGATGAACGTATGAAAGCGGACCTGATTACGAATGTCTCCCACGACATTAAGACGCCGCTTACGTCCATCATCAATTACGTAGACCTGATCAAGAGAGAGCAGGTAGAGAATGAGAAAGTACAGAGTTATATCAAGGTATTGGATGAGAAATCTCAGCGCCTGAAGCAACTGACAGATGATCTGGTGGAGGCAAGCAAGATCTCTTCCGGCAACATCAGCTTAAACTTCGAGCGGATTAATGTGACGGAGCTGATGAATCAGACGATCGGAGAGTTTTCTGAGAAGTTTGAGCAGAAGAATCTGACTACCGTTATGAATGTGAACGTGCGCAATACGGTAATTGAAGCGGATAGCCGGAGAATCTGGCGCGTTATGGAGAATCTCTTTAATAATATCTATAAATATGCCATGGAAGGTACGAGAGTCTATGTCACCATTGACAGCCTGCCGGATAACAAGGAGTGCATTGAGATATCGATTAAGAATATCTCGGCGTCCGCGCTGAATTGTAATTCGGATGAACTGACGGAACGGTTTATCAGGGGAGATGTGTCCAGGACGACGGAGGGAAGCGGACTCGGACTTTCGATTGCCAAGAATCTGACAGAAGCGCAGAAGGGCACCTTTGAGATCCGGTTGGACGGAGATTTGTTTAAGGTATATCTGGTATTCCCGCTGGCGAAATAATAATATGACCCCGGTTCTCAGAAAAGAGCCGGGGTTTTATGCTTCATACAGCGTATGTCTGTTCCTGACAGATGTTTTCCTGAGGCTGTATGCGTCTTAGAGATCGAGAACGCTTACCTCACGGTTATTGTATTTCGCGAGTACTTGATGAATCTTGTCGGTAGGCGTATAAATATTCGCCATCGAAACGTCGTGGTTCATAAAGTCAATGATGGAGGCGATGAACTTACTCATGTCAGCTTCCACATAATATGGCTTTTCACGCAGCAGAGGCGGCTGGTAACAGAGATTTGTGGTTACGATTTTCTCAAAATAGCACTTCTCATAAGCGGCGTCGAAAGCGTCCAGACCGTCTGTAAACAGACCGAAGGTACAGCAGATGAAGACGCGCTTGGCGTTCATTTTCTTAAGCTGTCTGGCGGTATCGATCATGCTGCCGCCGGAAGAGATCATATCGTCGATGACGATAACGTCCTTGCCGTCTATGTTGTCGCCTAAGAATTCATGGGCGACGATGGGATTCTTGCCGTTTACGATGGTGGAATAATCGCGCCGCTTATAGAACATACCGGTATCGACTCCCAGCACGTTGGCGAAGTAAACCGCTCTGTCGAGAGCTCCTTCGTCGGGGCTGATGACGATGGTGTGATCCTTGTCGATGATCAGATCCTGTTCGGTGCGGAGCAGGGAACGGATGAACTGATAGGGCGGCGTAAAATTATCAAAGCCCTTGAGCGGAACAGAATTCTGGACTCTCGGGTCATGCGCGTCGAAGGTGATGAAGTTTGATACGCCCATATCCATCAGTTCCTTGATCGCATAGGCGCAGTCCAAAGACTCTCTGCCGTTTCTTTTGTGCTGTCTGCCCTCGTAAAGAAAAGGCATGATGACGTTGATGCGATGTGCCTTGCCGTTAATGGCAGATATAATTCTCTTAAGATCCTGGTAATGGTCGTCAGGCGACATATGATTTGTATAACCGTTCATGGTATAGGTTATACTGTGATTGCATACATCCACTAACAGAAAGACGTCCTTGCCTCTTACAGAGTCGTGCAGAACTGCTTTGGCCTCACCGGTCCCGAATCTGGGACAATCGACTTCCATCATATAATTATCTTCCATATAACCATGAAAAGCAGGGTCTGATTTTACACTGTTATTAAGAGTCTTGCGGAAATCCACAAGATGGCTGTTGACTTTGTCTGCTAAAGGAAGTGCGGATTTGGTGGTTAATAATTTGATCGGTGCTACCGGCATAGAATGTTCCAATTGTTCTGTATTAGGCATAATGACCTCCCGGGAGTTTGTCTGAACAGTCTCTTCTGTCTGTTGCAGTTCGCATCCTATGTCAGATGCGGTCTGAACAGTAACTTCTATCTTTCTGTGTCATATATTTTATATCATTATGCTAGTGACACGTCAAGGAATTTCTAGTAAAATAGAGATCACAGGGTTACTGTTCACAGCAGCCTTAAACACTTGCTGTCTGAGGCGTAAGAACATGATTGATGTGTGAGCAAATCCCGCCAAAAGGCTTTACAAGTTCTGGCGGATATTGTAAAATCAAGCGGATATAAGCTTATAAAATAAGAAATCTGCCGGACAGGAGCAGAGAAAGGCATGGTTGTTGGTAATGAGCAAGAGAAAATCCAAGCCGATCGTGGCGGTGGTGGGAAGACCGAATGTAGGGAAATCGACACTGTTCAACGCGTTGGCTGGTGAGAATATATCGATTGTCAAGGATACGCCGGGAATCACGAGAGACCGGATCTATGCGGACGTCAGTTGGCTTGATATGAATTTTACTTTGATTGATACGGGCGGAATAGAACCGGAGAGCAAAGATATTATTCTGTCTCAGATGCGGGAACAGGCGCAGATCGCTATCGATACGGCGGATGTGATTATTTTTCTGGTAGACGTAAAGCAGGGACTCGTGGATGCGGATTCTAAGGTGGCGGATATGCTGCGGCGTTCCAGGAAACCGGTTGTTCTGGCTGTGAATAAGGTGGACAGCTTCCAGAAATATATGGCGGACGTCTACGAATTCTATAATCTTGGCATTGGAGAGCCTTATCCGATTTCCTCCGTCAATCGTCTGGGCTTCGGCGAGCTTCTGGATGAGGTGAGTTCTTATTTTGATCAGGAAGCGGCGGCAGAGGAAGAGGACGACCGGATCAAGGTGGCCATCGTTGGAAAGCCGAATGTAGGGAAATCTTCTATTATCAACAAGCTGATCGGGGAGAAACGGGTGATCGTGTCGGATATCGCGGGAACGACCAGAGACGCCATCGATACGGAGATCAGACACAATGGCAAAGACTATGTGTTCATCGATACGGCGGGGCTGCGCAGGAAGAACAAGATTAAGGAAGAACTGGAGAAGTACATGATTATCCGCACGGTGGCGGCGGTAGAGCGCGCCGACATCGTCGTGCTGGTGATCGACGCTACGGAGGGCGTGACCGAACAGGACGCCAAGATCGCTGGAATTGCTCATGACAGAGGTAAGGCGGTGATTATCGCCGTAAATAAGTGGGATGCGATAGAGAAGAATGATAAGACGGTGAAGGAGTTTACGCAGAAGGTAAGGCAGGTGTTGTCTTTTATGAGTTATGCGGAAATCATGTTTATCTCCGCAGTGACAGGGCAGAGACTTCCGAAGCTGTATGATATGATCGACGCGGTCAATGAGAATCATTCCATGCGTGTGGCGACAGGCGTATTGAATGAGATTATGGCAGAGGCTGTGGCGATGCAGCAGCCCCCTTCCGACAAGGGCAAAAGGCTGAGGCTGTATTATATTACGCAGGTTTCGGTGAAACCGCCGACTTTTGTAATCTTCGTCAACGACAAAGAGCTGATGCATTTTTCCTATACCAGATATTTGGAGAACCAGATCAGAGATACCTTTGGCTTCGTCGGGACACCGCTTAAGTTTATTATCAGAGAGAGAAAGGAAAACAAGTAAAGTGGAACGGATAATTTGTCTTTTGATTGGGTATGTGTTTGGATTGTTCCAGACTGCATATATTTACGGAAGGCTGCATGGTATTGATATCAGAAATTACGGGAGCGGCAATGCAGGTACGACCAATACCATGCGCGTGCTGGGAACGAAAGCGGGGCTGCTGGTGCTTGCTGGAGATATCTTAAAGTGTATCCTTGCGATTGTTGTCACGAATCTGCTCTTCCGGAATTCTCATCCGGATATGGTCTACCTTCTGAAAATGTACGCGGCGGCGGGCGCGATTCTGGGACACAATTTCCCATTCTATCTGAAGTTTAAGGGTGGCAAGGGAATTGCGGCAACGGCCGGGCTGATTCTTGCTTTTCATCCTTATCTGATTCCGGTGGGAGTCGTACTGTTCTTCGGAGCGTTCTTCCTTACGCATTATGTATCGCTGGGGTCTCTGCTGGTGTATGCGGGATTCCTTCTGGAACTGATTCTATTGGGGCAGAACGGCGTATTCGGAATGTCACAGCCCTTATTGAATGAGATGTATGTGGTTGCAGGGTTCCTGACGGTTATGGCGTATTATAAGCACAGGGAGAATATCAGGAGATTACTGAGCGGCACGGAAAGAAAGACGTATCTGACGCATAAAAGCGAGAACAAATAGCTCTGACAATGGAGGATTATTATGGCAAATATCAGTGTTATAGGGGCAGGAAGCTGGGGAACGGCGTTGGCTCTTCTGTTACATAAAAACGGACATCAGGTTACGGTATGGTCTGTCATCGAGGACGAGATCGAGATGCTTAAGAAGGAACATGAGCATAAGGATAAGCTGCCGGGCGTCAGACTGCCGGAGGAGATGGCATTTACGACCGATCTGGAAGCGGCTGTGAAGGATAAGGACGTACTTGTTCTGGCTGTGCCTTCGCCTTATACAAGGAGTACCTCTCACAATATGGCGCAATATGTGCAGGACGGGCAGGTAATTGTCAATGTTGCAAAGGGTGTGGAAGAGAATACGCTGATGACGCTTTCACAGATCATAGAAGAGGAGATTCCGCAGGCAGAAGTAGCGGTATTATCGGGGCCGTCTCATGCGGAGGAGGTAGGGCGCGGAATGCCTACTACTATCGTTGTGGGAGCTAAGAGAAAAGCTACGGCGGAATATTTGCAGAATATTTTTATGAACGAGGTGTTCCGGGTCTATATCAGCCCGGATGTGCTGGGAATCGAATTGGGAGCGGCCTTAAAGAATGTGGTGGCTCTGGCGGCAGGTATCGCGGATGGGCTTGGATTCGGAGATAATACGAAGGCGGCCTTGATTACCAGAGGAATATCGGAAATTGCCAGACTCGGGATAGCGATGGGCGGTAAGGCAGAAACCTTCAGCGGACTGACCGGCATCGGCGATCTGATCGTAACCTGCGCTTCCATGCATTCCCGCAACAGGCGTGCAGGGATCCTGATCGGACAGGGATATACGATGGAACAGGCGATGGCAGAAGTTAAGATGGTAGTGGAAGGCGTGTATTCCGCCAAAGCGGCTATGGGACTTGCCGGAAAATATAATGTGCAGCTTCCGATCATCGAACAGGTCAATGCGGTGCTGTTCGAAGGACAGCCTGCGAAGCAGGCGGTAGAGAATCTGATGCTTCGTGATAAGAAGATAGAGAATCCTCTGCTGCCGTGGGAAGAGGATTAAGATAGAAAGCTTCCGCTGCCATGAGAGCAGCGGAAGCTTTTATCAAATCTGACTGCATATTTCCGTAGTGGTTTTTAATTTGTTCATGGAGTATATATGAATACCGTCTACCCCGTGCTCTTTCAGATCGCGTATCTGATTTACCGCGTACTCGATTCCTGCTTTGCGCATGTCCTCTTTGTCGTCCCCGTAGGCGGCGATGATGTCCGCCAGCTTCTTCGGAACGGAAGAGCCGGAGAGGGATACGGTAGTGCCGAGCTGCTTGGCTGTGGTGATCGGCATGATTCCGGCGTGAACCGGTACGCTGATACCCATAGCGCGTATCTTATCAAGAAAACGGTAGAAATAAGTATTGTCAAAGAACATCTGGGTTACAAGGGAAGCGGCGCCTGCATCGACCTTTTCCTTCAGATGCTGCAGGTCGCTTTCTAAGCTTGGCGCTTCGAAATGTTTCTCGGGGTAACAGGCTCCGGAGATCTGCAGATCGGTATGCTCTTTTAAATAACGGATCAGATCGGAAGCATAGTGGAACTGGCGGTTGTTGAACTGCTCGTCGGTCATGGACAGAGGTCTGTCGCCGCGCAGCGCAAGGACGTGATTGACGCCGGATTCTTTCAGGGCGGCGCAGTTCTTCTCTAAATCTTCTCTGGTAAAACCGACGCATGTGATGTGCGCGATGGCGGCAATCTGAAGCTCTTTCTGAATAAAAGAAGCAATCTCGATCGTTTTGCCCGCTCTGGAACCGCCGGCGCCGTAAGTACAACTGATAAAATCAGGATTCAATTTGCCAAGATCGCGCAGAAGAGTAAATACGTTGTCAAATTCGTCGTCTTTCTTCGGGGGAAATATCTCAAAGGAAAGACTTGTTTTTTTCTCATTGTTTATTGTCTGGACCATATCTGTATATTCCTTTCTCCAAGAATAATATCTTGCTTTTGCATCTGAAATATCGTAACATAAATCTATATGATAGGCAAGAAATGAAAATATTTAAAACAGATAAAGAACGGGAAGGAAATAGCGTATGAACGGACAGGAAACAAGATTTAACAGTACGTCTGATTATGTGGCGTCAGAACAATTACTTGCAAGTGTAAACGTGGCGATTGCCCTGCAGAAGCCGCTCCTGGTAAAAGGAGAACCGGGTACCGGTAAGACGATGCTCGCGCAGGCGGTGGCGAATTCTCTGGGCAAGAAGCTGATCATCTGGAATGTAAAATCCACGACGAAGGCACAGGACGGCCTGTATATGTATGATACGATCCAGCGGCTGTATGACGGACAGTTTGGTGAGGAAGGGGTAGAGGATATCGCCCGCTATATTAAGCTCGGCAAGCTGGGAGAGGCTTTCGAGGCAGACGAGCAGGTGATCCTGCTGATTGATGAGATCGATAAGGCGGATCTGGAATTCCCCAATGATCTGTTATGGGAGTTAGACCAGATGGAATTCTATATTCATGAGACGAAGAGGACGATTAAAGCCAAGCACAGACCGATCGTAATCATTACTTCCAATGCGGAGAAGGAGCTTCCGGACGCGTTTTTGAGAAGATGTATTTTCCATTATATTGATTTCCCGGATCAGGCGCTGATGGAGGAGATTGTGAGAACGCATTATCCTGATGTAGAGGACAAGCTGTTAAAGGACGCTATGGATGTGTTCTACTGGATTCGTTCCATGAAGGACATTCGTAAGAAGCCAAGCACTTCGGAGCTGATCGACTGGATCAACGCCCTGCAGATTGGCGGGATTTCCACGGATAAGCTCAGGCAGGAACTGCCGTTTATCGGCGTAGTGGTTAAGAAAGATGAAGATCTGGAAACTGTGAAACACAAGACAGACTTCTAAGAGGGCTTTCTATGTTCAGTAAATTTTTCTATACATTGAAGGATAAAGGGCTTGAGGTATCCTTAAGCGAGTGGCTGACACTGCAGGAGGCGCTGCAGAAAGGACTGTGCCACAGCAGTCTGACGGAATTCTATTATGTAGCGCGCATGATTCTTGTCAAATCCGAGACGGAGTACGATAAATTCGATATGGCGTTTGACGAGGTGTTCAAGGGAATCCAGTCGGAGAATGATGTGACGAAGAATATGCTGCGCTGGCTGGATAAGCCGGAGCTGCAGGATGTCTTTGAAGAGATGCGCCATGAAATGAATCAGGAAGTAATCACGCTTGATAAGGAAGACGTGGAGAATAAGTTCAAGGACAGACTGCGTGATCAGAATGAAGAGCATAACGGCGGCAGTTACTGGATCGGCACGATGGGCAAAACCTCCTTCGGCAATATGGGCGGCAATATGGGCGGTATCCGTGTGGGCGGTACTACGGGCTACCAGTCGGCCTTTCAGGTAGTAGGCGCCAGGAAATACCGCGATTTCAGAAATGACAAGGTATTGGATAACAGGCAGTTCCAGATGGCACTGCGGAAACTCAGGCAGTTTTCAAGCAGGCTTGATATACCGGAGACGGAGCTTAATATTAACGGTACGGTGAACGCTACCTGCAATAATGGCGGCTGTTTGCAGATTGTAATGGAGAAGCCAAGGAAGAATGCGGTGAAGCTGTTATTGCTTATGGATTCCGGCGGCACGATGATTCCTTATACGACGCTGTTAAATGAGCTGTTTCATTCTGTGCATAAATCCAATCATTATAAAGAGGTGAAGACATATTTCTTCCATAATTGTATCTATGCGAATCTGTATAATACGCCGGAATGTGAGAATGGGGATTGGATTGAGACGGAGTGGATGTTCAGGAATCTGGACAGTGATTATAAAGTGATTATCGTGGGAGACGCGGCGATGGCGCCGGAGGAGCTATATTCTGTGACAGGAAACTACAGAGGCCCGAACGGAGGATTATCAGGAATGGACTGGCTGCTTTTGATGAAGCGGCATTATAAGAAAATCGTATGGCTTAATCCTAAGATGGCGCCGGGACATGCGCCGTGGAGGGAAGCGGAGACTGCCATCAAAGAACTTTTTCCGATGTATAAGCTGACGGTTGACGGTCTCAACCAAGCTATGACAAAGCTTATGTCCAACCGGTAAATAAGTAATTCTTACGGATGAGCGTAAGAGAAATGAGAGGATAAATATGTATCGGGTAATGATCGTAGATGATAATATGGCAAATCTGATCATGGCCAGAAAAACGTTGGATGATGAGTATGAAGTGATTCCGGTATCGTCAGGGATTTCCGCCCTGGAATGTCTGAACGATATGCCGGAGCTGCCGGACCTGGTGCTTTTGGATGTGGATATGCCCAATGTGAACGGATTCCAGGTGATCTCCGAGATGAAGCATGTTCCCAAGCTCGCGGGGATTCCGATTATTTTCCTGACGGCACAGGATGATGACGCGACGGAGCTTGAGGGCTATAATTTAGGGGCGATAGATTATATCAGGAAGCCTTATACGGCAAACCTCTTAAAGAAACGGGTGGACATACAGTTCCGGCTTCTTTCGCAGCAGCGCAAGCTGGAAGATATGAATAAATCCCTGAATTATCTTGTCCGTGATAAGAATAAGAAGAATGTGGAATTGCAGTATTCCATCGTGGATATGTTTGTGAATATTCTGGCAAAGCGAAACAGTTATGCCGGCAGCCACGCAAGACGCGTGGAGAAGTATATGGATATTCTGATCAGCGCCATGCTGCGTTCCGGCAGATATAATCTGACGGCAGACGACGGTATTACGATTTGTTTTGCGGCCAAGATTCATGATATTGGTAAGTTATGCATTGCTGATCAGTATTTAAATGACGCGAAGAATAATAGAATGGATGAAGTGGAGCACAAGACTGTTATGTCGCATACGACGCTGGGAGCAGATATTTTATCTGAGGTGACACAGTTGAACGCGGGAGGGAATAATTTCATGCGTTTTGCCTATAACATGTGCCGCAGCCATCATGAGCGGTGGGATGGAAGCGGATTTCCGGAAGGACTGGCAGGCGAGAAGATTCCGATGGAAGCCAGGGCGCTGGCGATCGTGAATACCTATGATAATCTGCGGAATAACGCAGTGGAAGGCAGAGCATTGAGCCATGAGGAAGCCTGCATGAAAATCCGGCTTATGAAATATACCTGTTTTGATGGGGGAATGGTTGATCTTTTCCTGTCTGTAGAAAACGATATTAAGAACATAGCAGGTTAATTGGAGACACATTATGTTATTAAAAGAGCAATTTAATCAATTTTTTGCTACGGAGTTTTCAATTGATGTTCAAATGTTTCGCAGGGCAGTAAGTCTTGGCGCCGCAGAGTTTTTGATCATGATGCTGGTATCGATTCTGCTTCGGGAGCCTGTACCTGTGATTCTGTTGTTGCTGGCGGGAGGTTGCAGCTCTGTTCTGGCGCTTTTTATTCATGCGAAGCTTGATCAATTGAATAGCCTTACGCTCGGTTATTTATTTTTGATACATATCATATTGATTCCCGCTCTGGGGAGGTTCTGTGAAAATGCAATCTATGATTTCCCGGTTTATTTCGTAGAGGGAATCATGTTTACGGCGCTCCTTCTGAAAGGAAGGCAGGCGGTCTGTATGATTCTGGCGGAAATGTCCATAGATTTGTTCTGCATTTACCGTATGACGAGACAGGCTGCTATGGTGATTGCCATGCAGGAGAATGGCGCGCGGTATTCTCCGGAGCTGTATGTCCGTGTGATCGCCGCCATCGGCATGACAGGAAGTGTCTGCGGTCTGCTGATTGCGCACCGCAAGAAGCTTCTGCGGGAGGAAATTCGTAAGTGCACTGAGATGGAACGTCAGGCGGAACAGGTGAATTTTGCCAAGGATATGTTCTTAGTCAATGTATCCCATGAGATCAGGACGCCGCTCAACGCGATCCTCGGAACGGCGGAATTATTGGTTGATCTGGACGCGGACGATAAGATTAAGGAGAATGCCTTTGATATTGCCAATTCCAGCAAGGCGCTTCTGGCGATTACCAATGACCTTATGGATTTCTCCAGAATAGATTACAGTAATATCCGGCTGGAAGAAGAGTATTATTATGTGGGAGAATTGCTGAGTGAACTGCTCAATGTATGTTCTGTCCGTTTTGCTGACTATAATATAGAATTGTTTGTCGACATATCGCCGGATATACCGGGGAAGCTGTGGGGAGACGGCGCGAAATTCAGACAGGTGTTGTATTCTCTTCTGATTGGCGCGGTTAAATCCATGGAAAGCGGAGAGGTACGCTTTAATGTCGCCTGCTGTCCGAAGGACAAGCAGAAGGTCGAGCTTCAGGTAGAATTATGCGCAAGAGGCGTCTTTCAGCATTCCTATCTGGAGAAGCTGCGGCAGGAAGACGATTATAATCTTGCTTACGGAGACCAGAGAGGCGCGTTAGTCAGACAGTTGATCGATGTGCTGGGCGGAAAGTTTGAAGCGGAGGAAAAGCTCAACGAGCGATCCTATTGTTTCAAAGCCGCACAGGGCTATCAGGATGCGAAAGCCATCGTAGAGAAAAACAGAGAAAACGTCTGTATTTTGTTTTACGAGAACAGTATTCTGCAGGGGAATGCTTTCGCAAAGGTTTTGAAAGATATGGGTCTGCGTTTTTGCCAGGCTTCTTCCAATGAATATTTCTATGAGGAATGCGTGAAGGATTACTACAGTCACATTATGATTGCATCAGAGCGCTACGAGAGCATGAAGGACGGGCTGAAACAGATTCTGCATCCGCAGTCGGTGATTTTGGTCAGTCCGGGTATCGTTACTTATGATGACAATTTGATCAGGACGACTTTTGCCAGACCGGTTAATTGTCTTAATATAGACGCCCTGCTCGAGGGAAGAAAGAATAATTCCATCAGATATATGGGATACCGCGGCAGTTTTATCTGCCCGGAGGCAAGAATTATGGTAGTGGATGATAATATCATCAATCTGGAGGTGGCTTCCGGCATATTGAAGAAATATGAGGCGCAGACCGTACTTGTGAGCAGCGGCAAGGAATGCCTGAATTATCTGCAGAGTGAGAGCGTAGACTTTATTTTCCTCGATTATATGATGCCGGAGATGGACGGCATTGATACGCTTAAGAATATCAGAGCCCTTCAGAAGCCGGAGCTTATGCATGTTCCGATTGTGGCGCTTACTGCAAACGCGGTCAGCGGCGCCAGAAAAATGTTTATGGAAGCCGGGTTTGACGAATATATATCCAAGCCGATAGAACTGGGTAAATTTGAGAAAGTGCTGCGGGAACATCTGGCGGAGAATAAGATGATATTTACAACAGACAATGAGGCGGCAAATGAAAGATAGAATCGTACAGTACATGGAGCAAAAATTAGGCGAAATGGGGTTTGAAGAATTCCTGACGAACCTCTTTTTTATCATGGTAATCTCTGAAACGGTTATCATGATTCCGATTGCCGTTGCGGACGGAAAGAGCGGCATACTTTTGTGCCTTATGTTTCTGCTGGCAGTGGGGATGGGAATCCTTCTGTGGATTAATTTAAGATTCAAAAGATATGTTAAGACCGCGATTGCCGCCGTTATTTTTGTGTATGGGATCGTGTTTCCGTTTATACTTCTGTCGGATCATTCCTTTTATGTTGTGGGGATTCTGTGGTTTACGACCAGTATTGTGGTGATTTATACGATTTTTGGCGGTCCGGCTCTTTATATGATGCTGTTCTTTTTTATGTTTGAGTACTGTTATCTGTACAGCGGCATGCTGTTTCATGACCCGGCAATGGAGAACGTTTATTATCAGATTCCTCAGTTTATGAGTATGGCTGTTGCCTTTGCGGGAACGATGAGCTTCTTTCTGGTTATTCTGTATGTGCAGCAGAAGTACTATCTGTATCAGAACCGCCGGATTATGATCAGCAGCCGTAAAATCGAACGTGCAGGCACTGCGAAGAGTCAGTTTCTGACGAACATGTCTTATGAGATCAGGACGCCCATGAATTCTATTATCAATATTTCAGAGATCATGCTTAAGGAAGAAATGAATGGGGAGATCAGGACGGAAGTGAATACAATCAGAGGGGCGGCCTATGATCTGCTGGCAATTATCGACGATGTGCTTACCTATGCCAGGATAGATTCCGGTAATATGCATCTGATTAAAGAAGCGTACAGCTTTGAGAAGCTTGCCAAAGAGATTGTGCAGACCGTTTCGGAAGAACTGCAGCAAAAGAAGCTGTTTATGGACGTGAAAATAGACCATGCTATTCCTAAATTGCTTCTGGGGGACAGTGTGGTAATACGTCAGATATTTCTGTATCTGCTGTTTATTTCCATTGAAAGCACCGACAGCGGGCGGATAGCGCTGGAAATCACCTGCGATAATGATCATGAAAATCATAAATGCGTATTCCACTGTAAAGTAGCCGATACCGGAAGAGGATTGTCAGAGATCGATATCCGGTCTTTGTTCGGCATGTATAATACATATGATTCCAGACAATCCAGCAATTTGAAGGGAATCGGATTGAAATTCTCTATCTGTAAGGAGCTCCTGTCTATGATGCAGGGCGATATCAGAGTAGAGAGCATAGAAGGAATCGGTCTGTGCACCTATTTCAGTTTTGAAAATGAAATTATCGATGAAAGCCCTATGATTTCTCTGGAGAGCGGGAGAAAGCCCAATGTGCTTATTTATGCTTCGGAAGAAATACAGATTAACAAGTGGCAGAATATTATGGAGGGATTCGGAGTAAGGCCTGCCTACAGCCGGAATTATTATGGATTTGACAGAGCCATACAGGATAAGCATTTTGATTTTATTTTTGTGCCGGATAAGGCGTATGAGAATTTGTCCAACATTATCGCGCTGTACCAGTGTGAAGAGTATACTTATGTCATGGCGGAGCACAATGCTGTTTATGGGGACTTCGGGAGATGCAGGCTGATTTACAAGCCGTTTACCTGCATCAGCGTTGCCGATGTGCTGAATCATAACTGGAAGAAGGAAGATTATAGAAAGAGCCCTACGGCTGTGGCATTTACGGCAAAGAACGCTAAGGTACTTGTGGTGGATGACAATGTGGTGAATCTGAAAGTGGCGTCCGGTATTTTCAGCAAGTACGGTATAAATATTGCAGTAGCCACGTGCGGCAAGGACAGTCTCAGAAAGATTGAGAGCGAGCGCTACGATCTGATCCTGATGGATATGGTCATGCCGGATATAAGCGGAAGCGATGTGCTCAAACAGATCAGGGAGAAGGAGGAGCGGTATTATAAGGAAGTGCCGATTGTGGCATTGACCGCACAAAACGGCGCGAATGTCAGGGAGCAGATGCTGGAACTGGGATTCCAGGAGTATCTTACGAAACCGATCAAACGCCGCTATCTGGAGCAGTGTCTGCTGCAGTTTCTGCCGGAAGAGCTGATCGAGAAGGTGATAGCGGAAGATAAGAAGAACGGGAAAAAGAATGATTCCGCGGTCAAAAACAGCAGCTTAAGCAAGAAGGCGGAGGGCGGCCTGAATATCGAGAAGGGGCTGTCGAACATAGGAGGCAGCGAGGACGGCTATGCTGCTGTCCTGAATTCCTATTATGCGGAAGGACTCAAATATCTGGATACGCTTCCTAAGCTTCTTGAAACGGGTGATATTCAATTATTTACGACGAATGTACACGGTATTAAGAGTTCCAGCGCAAGCATAGGAGCCACAGAGGTATCTGTGCTTTTCAGGAAACTGGAGTATGCGGGGAAGAACGGAAGAATCGAGGAAATCAATCAGAGATTTCCTGCCAGCATGGAGAAATTTAAAGATATGCTGGAGATTGTGAAGGAATATCTGGTTCGGATCGGCAAACTGCAAGAGACGGCGCAGGAGGAGAATCTGGAGGATAAGGAAAAGGAAGAGCTGACTATGGAGACGCTTACTGCGCTCAAGGCGGAGTTAGACCGGATGAATCTGAAAGTGACGGACTATCAAATTCCGGAGCTTGCGTCCAGAAACTTCGGCCCGCAGGCAAACGGGCAGATCAGAAAGCTGAAAGAAGCTTATGAGGCGTTTGATTTCCATCAGGTGAAAGCGATACTGAATGACATGATTGCGTCTATAGAGGAAATTAGTAGTTGACAAAAGGCGTGATTTCGTATACATTAAATTCAGTAAGTATAATACAGGCGTTGATAAGAACAAGTAGTAGATTATGAAACGTACAGAGAGCGGCCGGTTGGTGAGAGGCGCACGGGAAATTCTCTATGAATACATCTTGGAGCTTCATGACAGAATGGATATATCCTAGTAGGTTATGACGTGGCTGCACGTTACAGCAGATGAGTATCATTTTAGAATATATTTGAGATATGGATTATTTTAAGATCGTACTTAGTGAGGCGGATAATGTGAGTTATCTGTGAAATTAGGTGGTAACACGAGATATAACCTCGTCCTATGAAGATAGGACGGGGTTTTTTGTTCTGAAACGTCGCAAACGCAATACGCTGTTGTTGAATCGCAGCGCGGAATGGAGGAAAAAATGGGAATCTATGAAGAACTTCAGGCAAGAGGACTGCTTGCCCAACTGACGGACGCGGATGAAATCCGTGATCTGATCAATAACGGAAAGGCGACCTTTTACATCGGTTTTGATCCTACTGCGGACAGCCTGCACGTAGGCCACTTCATGGCGTTATGTCTGATGAAGAGACTGCAGGAAGCGGGAAATAAACCGATTGCGCTCATTGGAGGCGGTACGGCAATGATCGGGGATCCTTCCGGGAGAAGCGATATGCGTACCATGATGACGAAAGAGACGATTGAGCACAACTGTGAATGCTTTAAGAAACAGATGAGCCGTTTTATCGATTTCTCTGAGGGTAAGGCACTGATGGTGAATAACGCGGACTGGCTTTTGGGACTTAATTATGTCGAGTTCATCCGGGACATCGGCGCGTGCTTTTCCGTGAACAATATGCTTCGGGCGGAGTGCTACAAGCAGAGAATGGAGAAGGGCTTAAGCTTCCTTGAATTTAATTATATGATCATGCAGAGCTATGACTTCATGCAGTTGTATGAGAGATATGGCTGCAACATGCAGTTTGGCGGCGACGATCAGTGGAGCAATATGTTAGGAGGCACGGATCTGATTCGCCGTAAGCTGGGAAAGGACGCTTATGCGATGACCATCACCCTGCTGATGAATTCCGAGGGCAAGAAGATGGGTAAGACGCAGAAAGGAGCCGTATGGCTTGATCCGAATAAGACCACGCCGTTTGAATTCTACCAGTACTGGAGGAACGTGGATGATGCGGATGTCCTGAAATGCCTGAGAATGCTTACCTTTTTGCCGCTTGAGCAGATTGATGAAATGGACAAGTGGCAAGGAAGCCAGTTAAATCAGGCGAAGGAGATTCTGGCTTACGAGCTTACCAATCTGGTACATGGTGAGGAAGAGGCTGAGAAGGCAAAGGAAGCAGCCAGAGCGTTGTTTGCAGGCGGCGGAAGCTCTGAGAATATGCCGACTGCAGCGCTTGCTGACGAACAGTTTATGGATGGCAGAATCGATATATTAGGGATTCTGGTAGCTGCCGGTATGGCGTCATCCCGTTCCGAAGCGCGGCGTGCGGTAGAACAGGGCGGCGTGTCGGTGAAGGGAGAGAAGGTTGCGGATATTAAGACCTTCTATACCAAAGAAGATATTGCGGCAGAAGAGTTTATTGTGAAAAAGGGCAAGAAAAGCTTTAAGAAAATTGTAATAGCATAAGAAAAGGAGCGGATTATGAGAGCAGAGGGAAGAACACTGATGTCTTACGCACCGGATATTAAGGTGCTGGATTGTACACTGCGTGACGGCGGTCTGGTAAATGATTTTTTCTTTACCGATGAATTTGTCAAAGCATTATACCACGCTAATATTCAGGCGGGCGTGGATTATATGGAATTCGGTTATAAGGCGTCTAAAGAGATGTTTGACGTTAATAAATTCGGAAAGTGGAAATTCTGTAATGACAAGGATATCCGGGAGATTGTGGGTGATAATAAGAGCGATATGAAGATCTCTGTCATGGCGGACGTGGGCAGATGTGATTTTAAGAAGGACATTCTGAATAAGAAAGACAGCCCGATAGACCTGGTCAGAGTCGCTACGTATATCAATACCATTCCGGCGGCAATCGAGATGATAGAGGACTGTACGAAGAAGGGATATGAGACAACGGTTAATATTATGGCGATCTCTAAATCCAATGAGGAAGATATCAATGCGGCGCTGGAATTGTTATGCCGAAGCAGCGTGGGAACCATTTATCTGGTGGACAGCTATGGTTCGCTTTATCCTGAGCAGGTCGGCCTGCTGGCGCAGAGATATCTGGAAGTAGCTAATAAGTATGGCAAAAAAGTCGGTATCCATGCGCATAACAATCAGCAGCTTGCATTCGCCAATACGATCGAGTCCATCATCGGAGGCGTCTGTTATCTGGATGCGACAGTCAGCGGTATGGGGAGAGGCTGCGGCAACTGCCCGAGCGAGATCCTGCTGGGATTTTTGAAGAATCCGAAATATAAGATCAATCCGCTCCTGAAGTTTATTGAGAATTATATTGTTCCGCTGCGGGAATCGGGCGTTGTATGGGGATATGATGTTCCCTATCTGCTGACGGGTATCTTGAACCAGCATCCCAAGTCCGCGATTCAGTTTGAAAAAGAGAAGAGAAAAGACTATAATGATTTCTATATTGAGCTTTTGGATAGCTTCTAAGAGATTTTGGTAAGAGATACGGATTTCTAACAGGAAGGTTCCTGATATTAGAAATCCGTATCTCTTTTTTATTAGAGTTTAAAATTATCCTTTTTTTATTAGAGTGTAAGATTATCCGTAGATCTTCTTGAGATTTTCCAGTTTTGCGCCGGCGTTTGCGAGCAGGGCGTCCAGAACCGTGAGCGCAGCCATCGATTCCACAACCACGACTGCACGCGGTACGATAATAGGATCGTGACGTCCCTTGATAGAGATATCGATTTCCTCGCCGGCCTTGTTGACTGTCTGCTGGGGGCTGAATATGGAAGGCGTAGGTTTGATATGGGCGCGCAGTACAATCTGTGAGCCGTCGCTGATGCCGCCCAGAATGCCGCCTGCATGATTGGTTGATTTGACCACCTGCCCATCGACCATGCGGAAGGAATCATTGTTCTTAGAGCCGCGGCGTCTGGCGGCCTCTACGCCGTCTCCGATCTCTACGGCTTTGACCGCGCCGATGGACATAACGGCTTTGGCAAGATTGGCGTCTAGTTTCTCGAACACCGGATCCCCCAGACCGGCGGGAACGCCGTCAATCACACATTCGATCACGCCGCCCACAGAGTCATATTCCTTCATGCAGTCGGCCAGATAACGTTCCGCGTGAGCGGATGCTTCGCGGTCTGGCATGCCGGTAGAGGTCTCTAAGATAGCCTGTCTGTCAAAGCGCTCCATATCGATGTCTATTGGCCCGATCGATTTCGTGTAAGCGGTCAGGGTGATGCCGAACTCGGATAGCAGCTTGGAAGCGATCGCGCCTGAAGCCACGCGTCCGATGGTTTCCCTGCCTGAAGAACGGCCGCCGCCGCGGTAGTCTCTGAATCCGTATTTGGCGTCAAAGGTATAATCGGCATGTCCCGGCCGGTAATAGTTTGCGATTTCACTGTAATCCGCAGAGTGGTGAGAGGTGTTGCGTACCAGCATGGAAATGGGGGCGCCGGTAGTCCTTCCTTCGAAAATTCCTGAGAGAATCTCGACCTCGTCAGCCTCTTTACGGGGGGTGGCGATCTTAGTCTGTCCGGGCTTACGCCTGTCTAAGAAGACCTGTATGTCGCCGGAATCAAGAGAAAGTCCGGCGGGACAGCCGTCAACTACCACGCCCAGAGCGATGCCGTGGGATTCTCCCCATGTTGTAACCCGAAAAATGTTTCCAAATGATGAACCAGCCATTTGTCTGTTCCTTTCTTGCAATATATGAAGTGTTCAGAAAATTTTATGCAGGATAACTTGCAAAATTAAATAACTTATGATATGTATAATTCTGATTTAATATTTAAAAGCATATGACCTGCGTTGTTAGTAGTATAGCATAATCGTTCGAAGAAATAAATATGGCAGAAAAAAACAATAGATTTACATAAAAAAGGTGTACAAATAAATTTTATATGTTATGATATGAGTATTAGTTCAGATTTATATATACTATATACAGATTACAGATGGGCTGGAGTTTGGGGATACGGATGAAGAAAACATTTAAGGAGAAAATGATATCCAGATTTGCCGTTACGGCAAAGCGGCATAAGATTTTGAAATATCCAAGTCTGGCATTGCTTTCCGTCATTCTGGGGGGATATTATACCGGCAGGCATTTTGCCATGAACAGTAAGAGATATGCGAGTATCATTTTCGTTATTATCTTTTTTATGAATAGCTGCAGTTTTTCTTTTGCGGTATTTGCGGAACGGACAGGGTTTACCAATGCGCAGGAGACTTATAGCGCGATTGTGGAGGATTCGGACATATCGTTAGCGGTGGAGAAGGAAGTGAATCTGGAGGATCAGGTGCTTCTGGACGATGAGGATGTGGCCGGAGATTACCATGGGTCCGAGCATATCGATATTGAAGGAGTGGACACTTATACATTAGATGATATTCTGGAAAATCAGGAGAATTATCAGACAGAGGACAGTATGACCTGCGATACGGAGGAAGAATATGTGTTTGACTCCTCTGACTGGCGGCTGGTACTGATCAATAAGCAGCATCCTATTCCGAGTGATTACCAGTTCACTTTAGGTACGATCAAGGGCAGTATGCAGTGCGATGAACGTATTATCAGTGATTTGCTTGCGATGCTGCAGGCGGCCAAGGATGACGGCGTAAACCTGGCAATCTGTTCTCCGTATCGTGACCTCAACAGACAGGAAGTGCTTTTTAATAAGAAGATTAAGATCTATATGGGGCAGGGGATGTCCTATATGGAGGCGTATAAACTGGCGTCGCAGGCCGTTACGGTACCGGGAGCCAGCGAGCATCAGATTGGGCTTGCGCTGGATATTTTCTGCGATACCTATACTTCGCTGGATGAAGGCTTTGCGGACACAGAAGCCGGGAAATGGCTGGCGGAGCACAGTTGTGAGTATGGCTTTACGCTGCGCTATCCTTCAGGCAAGGAGTACATAACCAGTATCGAATATGAGCCGTGGCATTTCCGTTATGTAGGAAAGGAAGCAGCCGTTATCATGAAAGAAGAGGGCATCTGTCTGGAGGAATTCTGGGACAAATATCTGTAAAAGAGCAGTGCTGCCGCCGGGCGCAATGTGAGGCAGAATAATATAATTAATATAATTAAGAAAACAATGAGAACATAATTGAAGACATGAGGATTACAGATATGTATAGAATATTGAAGCGGGAAGGCAGCGCCAAACGGGCCGAATTTGAGACTGTGCATGGGACGATACAGACGCCCGTGTTTATGAACGTTGGAACGGCGGCGGCGATTAAGGGGGCCGTGTCAACAGAAGATCTGGAAGGGATCAAAACCCAGGTAGAATTATCCAATACGTATCATCTCCACGTAAGACCCGGAGATAAAATCATCAAACAGCTTGGCGGTTTACATAAATTTATGTCATGGAACAAGCCGATTCTTACGGATTCCGGCGGGTTTCAGGTGTTTTCTCTGGCAGGGCTGCGCAAGATTAAGGAAGAAGGCGTTTATTTTCATTCGCATGTAGATGGACGTAAGATCTTTATGGGGCCGGAAGAAAGTATGCAGATTCAGTCAAACCTGGCTTCTACGATCGCTATGGCGTTCGATGAATGTCCTTCCAGCGTGGCGGATCGCAGCTATGTGGAAGCTTCCGTAGCGCGGACATCCAGATGGCTGGAACGCTGTAAGAGAGAAATGCAGAGACTGAATAGTCTGGAGGATACGATTAATAAGAATCAGCTTCTTTTTGGAATCAACCAGGGAGCGGTTTATGACGATATCCGTATCAATCATGCCAAAAGGATTTCGGAACTGGAATGCGACGGTTATGCGCTTGGCGGGCTGGCGGTAGGAGAGAGCCGTGAACAGATGTACCATGTAATAGAAGAAACGGTTCCGTATCTGCCGGGGGACAAGCCCACTTACCTTATGGGAGTCGGTACACCGGCCAATATTCTGGAAGCCGTGGAGCGGGGAGTGGACTTCTTTGATTGTGTCTATCCTACCAGAAACGGGCGGCATGGGCATCTGTATACCAATCACGGAAAAATAAATCTTTTTAACGCGCAATATGAACTGGACGAGCGTCCGATAGAAGAGGGCTGTCAGTGTCCGGCGTGCAGAAGATATTCCAGGGCTTATATCAGACACCTGCTCAAGGCGAAGGAAATGCTGGGAATGAGACTGTGTGTGCTTCATAACCTGTATTTCTATAATACCATGATGGAAGAAATCAGGGACGCGCTGGACAGAGGCGAGTTCGCAGCCTACAAGAAACGCAAACTGGAAGGAATGCAGAATTTATAAAAAATCTGTAAAAATGGGAAAAAGATATAAAAAGGCTTGTGTTTCCGGTCTGATTTGTGTATGATATGCTTTAGATTTTATGAATAAGTAACGGAGGAAAACGATATGGGACTTTTATTAACAGCTGATCAGACGGCGGCTGCAGGCAGCGGTATTGTCATGATTCTTTATATTGTAATTATTGTGGCATTTATGTATTTCATCATGATTCGTCCGCAGAAAAAGGAGCAGAAGAGAGTGTCGGCCATGCTTGCTGAGATGGCAGTGGGCGACTGCGTACTGACAACCAGCGGATTCTATGGTGTTGTCATCGATATCACGGACGATACGATTATTGTGGAGTTTGGCAGCAATAAGAACTGCCGTATTCCGATGCAGAAATCTGCGGTAGCGCAGATCGAGAAAGCAGACGCGGAATAGGATAGTTTACCGGAAGCTATGTTTATATGCTGAAAAGAAACAGGGAGACCTTAGATTGCGGGTCTTCCTTTTTTGTGCAATATTCATATTGTGAAAAAGGATAGAAAAGTGTTCATAACGATATGAAATTCATAAAAAAATCACAAAATTTTAACAAAACATACACAATTTACGATTATGCATTGACAGGAAATACAATATTGTGTATGATTAGCATTTGTGTAAAGGAAACACGAACTCATGAAGAGTAAAAGGGAGGAGAAAATTATGAAAAGAAGAACATTAAAGGGCCTGGTTTGTGCCGCAATGCTTGCAATGACATTATCTGTAACCGCATGCGGTTCTGACGGCGCGGCAGAAGAGGCTGCAACTGTTGAGGAAGCTGTAGACGAGACGGCGGAAGCGGAAGCTGAG
This sequence comes from Lachnospiraceae bacterium, assembly GCA_017626325.1. GTDB lineage: Bacteria > Bacillota > Clostridia > Lachnospirales > Lachnospiraceae > UBA3282. The sequence continues at coordinate 35,954 of JAGAIZ010000049.1, forward strand.
GAAGTGGAAGAAGAGGAAGCGGAAGCTGAGGAAACAGCAGATGAAGCGGCAGATGATACCGCTGAGATCGAAGCGGAAACCGAAGAAGCTGAGGAAGCGGTTGAAGAGACTGCAGAAGAGGCTGCTGCCGGTGAAGCTGCAACACTGGAAGAGTATTACAGTGATCCTAGTGTTAAAGCTGTTTTGGACGCAGCGTTCGAAAGTCTGGCAGAGGATGGTATGTCCGCAGCGGTTGAGATGGAAGAAAATACCATGACAGTTGTTATTAAGTTAGAGGATGATACTTACATGACAGACGGCATCGGTGAAATGCTGCAGGACGCATTGGAACAGCAGGCGTCTTCCTTCGAAGAGCAGGCGGCTGAATTCGATGAAATCATCGGTGAGAGCGGCGCATGTACAGTAGTCATGCGCTATCTTGACCCGGAAGATAACGTGTTGGCAGAACAGTCCTACACAGCGCAGTAAACGCAAGGATACAGGAGAAGAAAGCTGAATCAGAAATGGTTCGGCTTTTTTTGTTTGGCTTTTGTATTGAAATTTGTACAGGAATAGTCTATGATAAGTAAGTGATATTTTGTGATTATGTTAACATAAGAAAGGTATGAAGATTGCAGCCGAAGTAAGAATGGAGGATAAAGATGGAATTAAAAATCACATGTATTCCGGGTGATGGGATTGGTCCGGAGATCGTGGCGGAAGCGAAGAAAATTCTGGATACCGTGGCGGAGAAATACGGACATACGATGAATTATACAGATATATTAATGGGGGGAGCGTCTATCGATGCATACGGCGTACCGCTTACCGATGAAGCGATTGAAACAGCCAGGAATGCGGACGCGGTATTGATGGGGTCTATCGGTGGCAATACGTCGACGTCTCCGTGGTATAAGCTTCCGCCGAATTTAAGACCGGAGGCGGGACTTCTGGCAATCAGAAAGGCGCTTAATCTGTTCGCTAATCTGAGACCGGCAGTCTTATATGAAGAACTGGCGGGAGCCTGTCCGTTAAAAGAAGAAATTTCCGCGGCAGGATTTGATATGATGATTATGCGGGAATTGACCGGCGGATTGTATTTCGGTGAGCGCAGAACAGTAGAAGAGAACGGCGTCATGAAAGCAATCGACACGCTGACTTATGACGAGAATGAGATCAGAAGGATAGCGGTGAAGGGATTTGATATCGCTATGAAACGCAGAAAGAAAGTGACAAGCGTTGACAAAGCCAATGTACTGGATTCCTCCAGATTATGGCGTAAAGTGGTGGAAGAAGTGGCGAAGGATTATCCGGAGGTTACATTGGAGCATATGCTGGTAGATAACTGTGCAATGCAGCTTGTCAGGGATCCCGCTCAGTTTGATGTGATTTTGACGGAGAATATGTTCGGGGATATTCTGTCTGACGAAGCCAGTATGGTGACCGGATCTATCGGTATGCTGGCATCAGCATCGCTGAATGATTCCAAATTCGGCCTGTATGAGCCGAGCCATGGTTCCGCGCCGGATATCGCGGGACAGGATATCGCGAACCCGATTGCTACGATTCTGTCGGCATCCATGATGCTTCGGTACAGCTTTGATCTGGATAAAGAGGCGGATGCCATCGACGCGGCAGTCAGACAGGTGCTGAAAGACGGTTACCGTACGGTGGATATCATGTCGGAGGGCTGTACGCGGGTCGGATGCAGACAGATGGGCGATCTTTTGGCAGAGAGGATCAGATAATACGCCTATGAAACACAATAACAGATGGAAAAGGCCGGATGTGGAAACCAGCGTTTTTCTGGTATTTTTCTTTGGGATGGCATGCTATTACGGCTGGCGGCTGTTTGCGTTGACTCCATGGTACGATGAACTGTATACGTATTACTATTTTATCAGCAGAGGACCTGTCTATGCGGCAATTCACTGGCCGCTGCCCAATAACCATGTGGGATATTCGACCTTGTCGGCGTGCTTACTGATATTCGGTAATTCGGCGGTGGCGTTAAGAGGCGTATCTTATCTGTGCAGCCTGGCCGGTTTAGTGCTGCTGTTTCGAATCGGGCGGAAGCTTTTTGCGCCGGGAAGGGCAATGCTTCCGGTGTTTTTGTATGCCGGATTGAACATTGTAAATAATCTTGCCGTCCAGGGCAGGGGATATGCTTTAGTGACGTTCTGCTATCTGACGGCCATATGGGAGCTGCTGCATATTGTAGTAGAACGCCGTGACAGCGTGAGAGATTATGTTTTGTTCGCGGTTTCGCTGGTGGCGGCGCTGTGGGCGATTCCAAGCAGCGTGTACGTGGTAGTGCCGGTCTGCCTGATCGGGGGATGGACCGCGTTGTTACAGAAAGAATACAAGTGTCTTAAGAAGCTGATTCTTACGTCTGTTATCAGCGCATTAGTCACGTTGGGCTTATACGGCGTTCTGTGGCTGGCGATTGGCTCCAATCTATTGGTCAGGACGGAGGGGAGCGCCTATTATGGTATGGGGCATGTTGCCGTTATTCTGCATGCGCCTTTTGCTTCGCTTAAGAGCGGCGTCGAGTATATGCTTGCGACGCCCTATATTCAGAGCATTCCGAGGGCAGGATTTTTGGGACAGTTTAAGGAATGGCTGCAGACGCTGTTCGGGACGCATTTCTCATATCTATCGGGCGGCAATCAGGGCGTGATTTATGCGGTTATTTTCATAGCGAGCGTTATTTTGCTGGTTTGCAGCATTGTCAGACGATTTTTTAACAGAGAATATGCTTTGTTTGGCGGAGCTTTGGCGGCGGATGATGCAGATACAGAGGCGGAAGAAGACAGCCGCCAAAGATATGACCGGTTTACGGAATGGTATCTGCTGCTGACGATTCTGCTGCTTCCGGCTTTCCTGATGATACAGTGTACCTTGCCTTATTACAGGGTATTTTCTTTTGCGGGCGTGATGACAGCGCTTCTTATCACGTGGTTAGTGCAGTCTGTGACAGACCGGTTCTGTGCCGGAAGCAGGCTGCGTGATGGAGAAGACCGGAAACAGCCGGGAGTTAAGCGGAGCAGTCTAGTAAATTATATAAATATAACAATTGTTATTATTAGTGCGGTTTTGTGTCTTGGAGATTTCCGGATAAATTCCAATCCCTACAGTATGCGGGAGGAATTGATTCAGGATGCCTATGAGCAGGCGGAGGAATTACTGACGGATACGGAGAATCATCTGACTGTCGCGGTGACGGACTGCGACCAGGAATATCTGCTCTTATATCTCTACGGTATCAGAGAGGGTCAGGCGGACGCACAGGGTGGAAACCAGATACAGGTGGTTCGGGAAATCGAAGAGGCTGATCTGGTATTAATCGACAAATACCTGCTGGGGCAGGAATACGGTTACCGCATGGCTCCGGAGGAGTGGAAATTCTATCTGACCAGGGAAGACATTCCTGCGGCCTGTCTGGAAGACGAGATGGAGCCTGCGTATGAGAACTGGCAGTTTGTGCTGTACCGGAAGAAGGAGTGAAGTGACTAAGAAACCGGCGGTTAAGAAAGCGAAAAACGCAATAGTACAGGATGATAAATATGATGATAAATATAAGATAAAGGAGAATGAGTCATGAGAAGTGATAATGTAAAGGCGGGCGTTCAGCAGGCGCCGCACAGAAGTTTGTTTAATGCGTTAGGGTTCACGGAGGAGGAGATGAAGAAGCCGATGATTGGTATTGTCAGCTCCTATAACGAGATTGTGCCCGGACATATGAATCTGGATAAGATCGTCAATGCCGTGAAGCTGGGTGTGGCGGAAGCAGGCGGCGTGCCTGTGGTATTTCCGGCGATCGCTGTGTGCGACGGCATCGCTATGGGACATATCGGAATGAAGTATTCCCTCGTGACAAGAGATCTGATAGCTGATTCCACAGAGTGTATGGCCCTGGCGCATCAGTTCGACGGTCTCGTAATGGTGCCTAACTGTGATAAGAACGTGCCCGGCCTTCTGATGGCGGCGGCGCGCATCAATGTACCTACGGTGTTTGTATCCGGCGGTCCCATGCTGGCGGGACATGTGCACGGACAGAAGCGAAGCCTGTCCTCTATGTTTGAGGCGGTAGGCTCTCACGCGGCAGGAACCATGACGGACGAAGAGCTGCGTGAATTCGAGGAGAAGGTATGTCCGACCTGCGGCTCCTGCTCCGGTATGTATACGGCCAACTCCATGAACTGCCTGACAGAAGCGCTTGGTATGGGACTTCGCGGCAATGGTACTATCCCTGCGGTTTACTCCGAGAGAATCAAGCTGGCCAAGCACGCCGGCATGGCAGTAATGGAGCTTCTGGAGAAGGATATCCGCCCCAGAGATATTATGACGAAGGAAGCGATCCTGAATGCGCTGACGGTGGATATGGCGCTGGGCTGCTCTACCAATTCCATGCTGCATCTTCCGGCAATTGCCCATGAGGTAGGCTTCGATTTTGATATTTCCTTTGCCAATGAAATCAGCGAGAAGACGCCGAATCTGTGTCATCTTGCGCCGGCAGGTCCTACCTATATGGAAGATTTGAATGAGGCGGGCGGCGTGTACGCCGTGATGAAGGAGCTTGCGGACATCGGTCTTTTACATACGGACTGCATGACCGTCACAGGCGATACCATCGGCGAGAATATTAAGGATGCGGTCAATAAGAATACGGAAGTTATCAGAACGGTAGAGAACCCCTATAGTAAGACAGGCGGCCTTGCCGTACTGAAAGGCAATCTCGCCCCTGACGGAAGCGTGGTGAAGCGTTCTGCGGTGGTAGAGGAGATGATGGTACATGAAGGCCCGGCGAGAGTCTTCGAATGTGAAGAGGATGCTATCGCGGCGATCAAGGGCGGCAGAATCGTGGCAGGCGACGTGGTAGTGATTCGTTACGAGGGACCCAAGGGCGGTCCGGGTATGAGAGAGATGCTTAATCCTACATCCGCCATCGCGGGTATGGGCTTGGGCTCCAGCGTGGCGCTGATTACGGACGGACGTTTCTCCGGGGCGTCCCGCGGCGCGTCCATCGGACACGTATCGCCGGAAGCTGCGGTTGGCGGTCCGATTGCCTTAGTGGAAGAAGGCGATATCATCAGCATTGATATTCCGAATATGAAGCTGGATGTGAAGGTGTCTGATGAGGAAATGGCGGCGCGCAGGGCGAAGTGGCAGCCAAGAGAGCCCAAGGTGACGACCGGTTATCTGGCAAGGTACCGGGAGATGGTGACAAGCGGCAACCGTGGCGCGATTCTGGAAATCCCAGGGAGCCGTTCCTAAAAGATACGTAGAAGAGATACAGGAGGACTAAGAGATGTTATTAACAGGTGCAGAGATCGTAGTGGAATGCTTAAAAGAGCAGGGCGTGGATACCGTGTTCGGATATCCGGGCGGAACGATTCTGAATGTATATGATGCGTTATACAAGCATAGTAATGAAATAAACCATATTCTGACTTCTCACGAGCAGGGGGCCGCCCATGCGGCGGACGGCTATGCGAGAGCTACGGGCAGGACGGGCGTCTGTCTTGCGACCAGCGGACCGGGAGCGACCAATCTGGTAACCGGTATCGCTACCGCATATATGGATTCCGTACCGGTGGTAGCCATTACCTGTAATGTGAATCTGCCGGCGCTCGGTAAGGATTCCTTCCAGGAGGTAGATATTGCGGGCGTGGTAATGCCCATTACCAAGCACAGCTATATTGTGAAGGATGTCAGTATTCTGGCGGACACGCTGCGCAAAGCATTCCGGATTGCGGGAAGCGGCAGGCCGGGGCCGGTTCTGGTGGATATTACCAAGGATGTGACTGCCAATACATATGAATATGAGAAAAAGGAGCCTGCGGCACCGGAGAAGAAAGCCCGCTATACACAAGAGGATATCGAGAAAGCTGCAGAGCTGATTCAGAACGCGAAGAAGCCTTTTATCTACGTAGGAGGCGGCGCGGTGATATCCGGCGCGTATGAAGAGGTAAGAGAACTGGCGCGGAAGGTGGACTCACCGGTCTGCGATACGTTGATGGGTAAGGGCGTTTTCGACGGACATGACCCAAGATATACCGGCATGATCGGTATGCACGGCACGAAGACCTCTAATTTCGGTGTCAGTGAATGTGATCTTCTGATTGCACTGGGCGCAAGATTCTCAGACCGTGTGGTAGGTAATCCGCAGAAATTCGCGGAGAATGCCAAGGTGCTTCATATCGATATCGACGCGGCGGAAATCAATAAGAACATCAAGACGGATGTGTCCGTTGTGGGCGATCTGAAAGAAGTGCTTGTTAAGTTAAACGACCGCTTAGAGCAGCAGAGCCACGAAGAGTGGATGGCGCATATTGCCGAAATGCAGGAGAAATACCCTTTAAGCTATGACGCTTCCGTGCTGTCCTGCCCTTATATTATGGAAGAGATCGACCGGGTGACGAAGGGAGAAGCGCTGATTACCACGGACGTGGGACAGCACCAGATGTGGGCGGCGCAGTATTATAAGTATTCCAGTCCCCGTACCTTCCTTTCTTCCGGCGGTCTGGGAACCATGGGTTACGGACTGGGCGCGTGTATCGGCGCGAAGATGGGCCAGCCTGATAAAATCTGTATTAATATTGCAGGCGACGGGTGTTTCCGTATGAATATGAATGAGCTTGCCACCGCCAGCCGTTATAATATACCGATCATTCAGGTGGTCATCAACAATCATGTGCTCGGTATGGTAAGACAGTGGCAGACCCTGTTCTATGGAGAGCGCTATTCCCAGACCGTATTGAACGATAAAGTGGATTTCTGCAAGGTGGCTGAGGGCCTTGGCTGCGAAGCGATTCGTATTACGAAGAAAGAAGAGGTAGCGCCTGCTATCGAGAAGGCAATCGCTATGAAGAAGCCTGTGCTCTTAGACTGCATCATTCCTGAGGACGATAAGGTATTTCCGATGGTTCCGGCAGGAGCGCCGATAAGCGAAGCCTTTGACGCGGATGACCTGGCGCAGAAGAATGCATGACGCTGTTTGAGCTTTACGGAACATGAAATTTCTGTCTATGGGATGAATGGCAGGGAATATTGACAGAATAAGCTGTATGAAGGAATGGAGATTAGTGTAAGAAGACAGGAAACGTCTATGGGCAGAAAAATAGCAAAACATCTGATGATCATGTTATGTATCATCCTGGTCAGCCTGATGACAGCCTACATCGGGCTGGCTGTTTATTATCATAATGCCTTTGAGTACGGTACGTGGATTAACGGCGTCTACTGTACGGGCAAAAGCGTTGAAGAAGTGAATGAAGAACTTGTGAAAGATTTCACATACGAGGGGATTACCGTATATGATAAAGAAGGTAATTCCTGTTTCCTTTCTGCGGAGGAAATCAACTACTGTTTTGACTTTAAGAAGGCGCTGGAAGTCTATCTCCACAGGCAGAATTCCTGGATGTGGATAGAAAGCCTGATCCGGAGTGAGAATACGGAGCTTGCGCCGGTGGTTTCCTACGATCTGCAGGCTTTTGAGAACTGCTTTTCCCGGATTTCTTTTCTCATAGAAGGGCAGGAAAAGGACGAAAACCGCAGGGTGGAGATCATCAGGACCAATCAGGGGTATGAACTGTTGAACGAGCGGACGTCGGTCTTAAATATCGAAGAAGCCAAAGCGGCGGTTATGGCGGCGGTTGAGAATTCCGAGCCGGAGATATCGCTTGCGGAGGCGGGCTGTTATCATGATCTGGAGCTGACAGAAGAAATGCAGGGGACGCTGGCTCTCTGGGAAAAAATCGACGCATTCCAGCGGTGCGGAATCGTCTATCAGATGGGAGAGGAACAGGTTCCGGTGGACGCTTCTGTAGTCAGCGGCTGGATCGCCACGGACGAAGCGGGCGGTTTCCTGTTAGATGGAAATGGCGCACCGCAGCTTAAGGAAGGCGCGGTGGAGGCGTTCATAGCGGAGCTTGCGGCAGAATACGATACCGTGGGCGCAAGCCGTAAGTTCATGGCTACCAGAGGCGAAGAGGTAACGGTAGAGGGCGGCATCTACGGCAACAAGATCGATCAGCAGGCCGAAGTTACGTATCTGAAAGAGGCTTTCTTATCCGGCAGGAAGGAAGTGCATGAGCCTGTCTATACACAGAAAGCGTGGGTGCAGGGCAAGGAGGATATCGGCGATACCTATATCGAAATCGATATGGGAGAACAGATGATGTACTATTATGTGGACGGTGCGCTCCGGATAGAGACGCCCGTCGTGACCGGGAATACCTCCCGCAGAATGGGAACGCCCACAGGCGTAAATTATGTCTATCTCAAGCAGACCAACAGAATCCTGCGGGGTGAAAACTACGCCTCCCACGTAGATTTCTGGATGCCCGTCAAGGGTAATATCGGCATTCATGACGCTTCCTGGCGCAGCAAATACGGCGGCGCTATTTACCAGACCAACGGCTCCCATGGCTGTATCAATACGCCGCGGGCGGCGATGGAACAGCTTTATCAGATGGCGGAGGTGGGAACGCCGGTGGTGATGTTTTATTAAGGAATACAAAAAATTTGCCGTAGTAATTGACTAAAGTGCCCGAAAAAGGTACAATGATTGTTGGTTTATAAATTTTTATCAAAACTGGAGGAGAAGAAAGTGGCTAGAGTATACAATTTTTCAGCAGGTCCTGCGGTGTTACCGGAAGAGGTATTGAAGGAAGCCGCAGAAGAGATGTTAGATTATAAGGGAACAGGCATGTCTGTTATGGAGATGAGTCATCGTTCCAAGGCTTACGATACGATTATCAAAGAGGCTGAGGCGGACTTAAGAGAGCTCTTAAGCATTCCCGATAACTATAAGGTATTATTTTTGCAGGGCGGCGCAAGCCTGATTTTTGCATCCGTTCCGATGAACCTGATGAAAAATCGTAAAGCGGGATATATTCTGACCGGTCAGTGGGCGAAGAAAGCCTTCGCGGAAGCTAAGATTTATGGTGAAGCGGTCGAGCTTGCTTCCTCCGCGGATAAGACATTCTCTTACATTCCGGACTGCTCGGATCTTCCGATTACGGATGATATGGATTATGTCTATATCTGTGAGAACAATACGATTTACGGCACGAAATATCATACGCTGCCTGATACAAAGGGTAAGGTTCTGGTTTCCGACGTATCCTCCTGTTTCTTATCAGAGCCTATGGATGTGACCAAATACGGCATGATTTATGCCGGCGTACAGAAGAATGTGGGTCCTGCGGGTACACAGGTCGTTATTATCAGGGAAGATCTACTGACTGACGATGTGCTTCCGGGTACGCCTACCATGATGAAGTATAAGATTCATGCGGACAATGATTCTCTATACAATACGCCGCCGTGTTACGGTATTTATATCTGCGGCAAGGTGTTCAAATGGCTGCTTAAGAACGGCGGTCTTGAGGCAATGAAGGCTACCAATGAGAAGAAAGCGAAGATTTTATATGATTTCCTGGACGAGAGCGAGCTGTTCAAGGGAACGGTCAGGAAGGAAGACCGCTCTTTGATGAATGTGCCGTTTGTGACAGGGGACGAGGAGCTGGACGCGAAGTTTATCAAAGAAGCGACTGCCGCAGGCTTCGTGAACCTGAAAGGGCACAGAACCGTAGGCGGCATGAGAGCCAGCATTTACAATGCGATGCCGATTGAGGGCGTGGAGAAATTAGTGGCTTTCATGAGAGAGTTTGAGAAGAACAATAAATAAGCTTTGCAATATAATATAGACAGACGGAAAGAAAAGAGGAAGTACATATGTTTAAGTATCATTGTTTGAATCCTATTTCGGGAGTAGGACTTGAGAATTTCAGCGAACAGTATGTGAAGACAGAGGATATCAACGAGGCGGACGGCATCCTGGTCAGAAGTGCGGCGATGCATGACATGGAGCTGCCGGAGAATCTGCTTGCTATTGCCAGAGCCGGAGCAGGCGTCAACAACATTCCGCTTGACAAATGCGCGGAGAAGGGTATCGTTGTATTCAATACGCCCGGCGCCAACGCAAACGGCGTCAAAGAGCTCGTTATTGCGGGTATGCTGCTTGCTTCCCGCGATGTGGTAGGCGGCATCGAGTGGGTGAAGGAAAATCAGTCCGATGAAAACGTGGGCAAAGCGGCTGAAAAGGCCAAGAAGAACTTCGCGGGCACAGAGATTCAGAACAAGAAGCTGGGAATTATCGGTCTTGGCGCAATCGGCGTCAAGGTTGCCAATGTGGCGAAGCACCTGGGTATGGAAGTATATGGCTATGACCCTTACGTATCGGTAGATGCTGCATGGAACTTAAGCCGTGATGTGAAGCATGTGCTGAATGTAGAGGAAATCTACGAGGAATGCGATATCATTACGATTCATGTGCCGCTGATGGATGCCACCAAGGGTATGATCAATCAGGAAGCCATCGATAAGATGAAGGACGGCGTGATTCTCTTAAACTTCGCGCGCGATCTTCTGATGGATGAAAAAGCGGTGCTTGAAGGGATCAGGTCCGGTAAAGTACGTAAATATGTGTCTGATTTCCCTAACGCTACGACAGCGGGGCAGGAGAGCTGCATCGTCATCCCTCATCTGGGCGCTTCCACCGAAGAGTCTGAGGACAACTGTGCGGTAATGGCGGTTAAGGAGATGATGGATTATCTGGAGAACGGCAATATCGTCAATAGCGTGAACTATCCGAAATGCGATATGGGTATTTGTACCCAGGCAGGCCGTGTGGCGATTTTCCACAAGAACATTGCCAACATGATTACCAAGTTTACGGCGTGCTTCGGCGATAACGGCATCAACATCTCTGATATGATGAACAAATCCAGGGGTGAGGTCGCTTATACCATGATGGATATCGAGACACCCGCTTCCGACGACATTATTCAGAAGCTGCAGTCCATCGACGGTGTGTTCAGAGTCCGTGTAGTGAAATAGATACGATACGGGAAAACGATAAAAATATTATGATAAAGAAATAAAAGATGACGAAAAATAAGAAAGAATAATAAAAAAGTCAAGGTACTGACATGATCACGAAACTGTCAATACTTTGACTTTTTTCATGCACAGATATGATTCATGCATGAATTGATACGAAGATTTTATACAGGGCCGGTTCAGGCCCCTGCCGCAGATTAGCTGATACGGTTGGCAATAGAAGAGAAATCTGCGTCTTCGTCGTCGTTTAAGGTTGCCTGCAGATTTTTCTCCGCTTCTACGGAAGCCTCGCTGGCCAGATCCATATAGAGGATGAAGACGTCTTCTAAGGACTGCCCCGTCTCGTCCGCGATTTCCTGCATTACAGGCTTCAGTGCCTCGAGCTGGAAAGAAATTCTTGTCTTCTGCGGGTCGATATCCGCCAGGACTTCTTCCGCATAGGCGTTGATACGATCTAATATTTTTTTGTTTTCAGGTGTCATATTACCACTTCCTCTTTTTATAATAGAGATACGGATGTATCAATAAGGATATCATATCACTTCACGCTTGTACTGTATAGTTTAAAATGTTAAAATGTTTATAATAATACTTTAGAAGACGGGAGAACATATGGCAAAAATAATACCTTTTTGTGCAGTCAGACCCAGGGCAGATCTGGCTGAGCGAATTGCGGCGCTGCCCTATGACGTATACAGCAGGGAGGAAGCCTGTCAGAAGGTGCGGGATGATCAGTATTCTTTTCTGAGAATAGACAGACCGGAGACACAGTTTCCGGCGGATTATGATATGTATGCGCCGGAAGTCTACGCGAAAGCGCGAGAAATGCTGGATGATATGATTGGCGACGGAGCCTTTATACAGGAAGAGAACAGGGCATACTATGTATACGAGCTTATAATGGATGGCCGCTCACAGGTGGGAATATGCGCCTGTGCGTCGGTGGATGATTATGAGAACCGCGTCATTAAGAAACACGAGAATACGAGAACAGATAAGGAAGCCGACCGTATCAGGCATGTGGATACCTGCAGTGCACAGACAGGACCGATCTTCTTGGCTTACCGCCGCCGGGAGGGAATCGAGCAGGAGGTATGTAAGGCGATGAAGAAGCCGCCTGTGTATGACTTTACGGCTGAGGACGGAATCGTGCACAGAGTGTGGGTTATCGATGAGCCGGACAGTATAGAGAAGATCAGACGGGAATTCGAACAGGTGCAGTCGGTCTATATTGCGGACGGTCATCACAGATGCGCTTCCGCGGTCCGGGTATCGCAGATGAGAAGGGAGAAGTATCCGGATTATACGGGAGAGGAAGAATTTAATTATTTCTTATCGGTCTTATTCCCGGATGATCAGTTGATGATTATGGACTATAACAGAGTAGTCAAATCACTGGGAGAATATTCTGAGGAAGCGTTTCTTGCGAAGGTACAGGAGATATTCGGGGTGGAACAGATGGGAAAGGAACCGTATCATCCGCAGAGCAAGGGTGAAATCGGCATGTATCTGGGCGACACCTGGTATCGTCTTACGATCAATAAGACCTGTTATACGGGGGATCCGGTAGAGGATCTTGATGTGGCTGTCCTGCAGAGGGAGTTATTAGAGCCTGTGCTCGGCATTCTGGATCCGAAGGTAGACCAGAGGATTGATTTTGTGGGAGGAATCAGAGGGCTCGAAGAACTGGTAAGACGCGTACATACGGACGCCAGGGCAGCTTTTGCCATGTATCCTACGGACATTCACGAATTGTTTGCGGTCTCGGATGCCGGCAAATTGATGCCGCCTAAATCCACCTGGTTTGAACCGAAGCTAAGAAGCGGTATCTTTATTCATAAGATTGAAAGATAAATGCGTCAGATTGTGAGAACGGCATGGCATTAGACAGGAAAACGGAATAAGAATGGGAGATTAATGATGAACAAAAAATTATATAAGATGATGAATTGGGCGGAAATAGAAGGTATTGTTTATTCGGAATCGGATAATCCGCATGCGCTGCTGGGAGCCCATGTAAACGGCAGCTCCGTATTGGTGCAGACATTCCAGCCGGGAGCTAAGAGCGTACGCCTGCAGCTTCTGGACGGAGACAGCAGTTATAAGATGGAAATGGCGGATGAAGAGGGATATTTCGCGCTGCTTCTTCCCGGCAGGACGATTCCTGCTTATGAATATATTGTAGAAGCAGAGGACGGCAGTCTTAAGAAGTGCAGGGACGCCTATAACTTTGCACCGCAGATCACCAGACAGGATACGGAGAAATTCAATGCGGGCATTCATTATATGATCTATGAGAAGCTGGGAGCGCACCCTATGAAAATCGATGGCGTGGAGGGCGTTAATTTTGCCGTATGGGCGCCTAACGCGCTTCGTGTCAGCGTAGTGGGAGATTTTAACGGCTGGGATGGCAGAGTGCATCAGATGCGCAGACTGTGGGATTCCGGTATTTTCGAACTTTTCATACCGGATGTGAAGGCGGGAGACTGCTATAAATTCGAGATCAAGGTCAAAGGCGGTCTGACTTTCATGAAAGCGGATCCTTACGCCTTCGGCGCACAGCTTCGGCCGGACAGCGCATCTATCGTCAGGGATATAGACGGTTTCGAATGGGAAGACAATAAGTGGATGAAGAACCGCGCGGCTGTCCAGGCAGACAATGAACCTATCAATATCTACGAAATGTATCTGGGTTCCTTCGCAAAACCGGAGGATGGAAGAACCTACTATAATTACAGGGAACTGGCGCCGAAGATCATTGAATATGTGAAGCGGATGGGATACACCCATATTGAACTGATGCCTGTTATGGAGCATCCGCTGGACGCTTCGTGGGGATATCAGGTGATCGGCTATTACGCGCCAACATCCCGTTACGGCACGGCGGAAGATTTCATGTTCTTTATGAACGAAATGCATAAGGCCGGTATCGGCGTTATTCTGGACTGGGTGCCGGCCCATTTCCCCAGAGATACCTATGGATTGTCCGCGTTTGACGGCACCTGTTTATATGAGCATCAGGATCCGAGACAGGGAAGCCATCCGCACTGGGGAACACTGATTTATAATTATGGAAGACCTGAGGTAACCAATTACCTGATTGCCAATGCACTGTACTGGGTGGAGCAGTATCATGCGGACGGTATCCGTATAGACGCGGTGGCGTCTATGCTCTATTTGGATTACGGCAAGAGGGACGGCGAGTGGGTCGCGAATATCTATGGCGGCAATGAGAATCTGGAAGCCGTGGAGTTCCTGAAGCATCTGAATTCCATTATGAAGAAGCGCAACGCCGGCGTCTTAATGATCGCCGAGGAATCCACGGCATGGCCGAAGATTACAGGGGCGCTTGAGGATGACGGTCTGGGATTTGATTTGAAGTGGAATATGGGCTTTATGAATGATTACCTGGGATACATTCAGACCGATCCTTATTTCAGGTCGGGGCGTCACAATGAATTGACCTTCAGCATGATTTATGCCTACAGCGAGAAATTCATGCTGGTATTCTCTCATGATGAAGTGGTGCACGGTAAGGCTACGCTTCTGGGGAAAATGCCCGGTGCAAGACAGGAGCAGTTTGCCAATCTGAGGCTGACATACGCTTATCATATGACACATCCGGGCAAGAAGCTGTTCTTCATGGGACAGGATATCGGAGAATATGATGAATTCAATGAAAACAGGTCCGTGGAATGGGAACTGCTTGAAAATGCGGATCATAAGGGCTTAAACCAGTTGGTGGCGGATATGAACCGCCTGTACACATCCAGACCGGCATTGTATGCAAAGGATACGTCATGGGATGGGTTTGAGTGGATCAACTGTATTACGCCTGACCGCTGTATGCTCTCTTACGTGCGTAAGACGGACAAAGAGACGGACACGCTGGTGGTAGTGGCGAATTTTGCCAATGTGAAGCAGGATTTCCGCGTCGGTGTGCCTTTTGAGGGCAAATATCAGGAAATCTTCAATTCCGATGCCGTATCGTATGGCGGAAAAGGAATTGTGAATGAGAAGATCTGCAATGCAATCGAGACGGAGTGGGACGGCAAGCCGTATGCGATCGACATGGTAAGTGCGCCGCTTAGCTTATCGATCTTTTCCTATACGCCTTATACGAAGGAAGAGAAAGAAGAGATAGAACGGAAACGGGCAGAGGAGCTTCGCATGGCCAGGGAAGCTGAGGAAAGACGGCTGGCGCAGGAAGAAGCCGACCGGACGGCACAGCTTGCCGCTGAGGCAAGAGAGATGGCAAAGCAGGCTGTTAAAGAGGCAAAAGAGCTTGCAAAGCGTGCGGCGATGGAGGCTGAGGAGCGTACGAAAACGGCGGAAGCGTTAGAGAAGAAAGCACAAGAAGCGGCCAGAAATCTGCAGAGAATCACACAGGCGCAGGAAGAAGCGGCACAGCGCAGGGAAGCAGATCTGGCGGCTGCGGTATCCCGATCTGCCGGAAAGAAAGCGAAATCCGATAAGCCTGCCGGGAAGGAGAACGACGGCAAACAGACGGCGGGCGCCAAAGCGGCCGGAAAGAAAGCAGAATCCGGGAAATCTGCCGGAAACAGAAAAACAGCGCGGAAGGCATCAGATGCCGATAAGAGCGGAGAAATTAAGAAATAGCAGGAAATAACAAGAAGGAAGCGGAGTAGGGCGCATGGAAGATGAAATCATCAAAATAGAACAAATAGCCGGAGAAGAGATCGATCCGGGTCTGATTCAGTCGTATCTGAATGAACTGCCGGATAAAGCGCTTCGTTTTGGAATCAGAATTGTGCTGGCATTTTTGTTTTTTGTAATAGGGGTGCAGATCATTAAACTAATTCGTATGGTTGTGCGCAGATCTTTGAAAAGAGCCAATGCCGACACGGGGGTTATGCAGTTTCTGGACTCTTTTATCAAGGCGGCGCTGTATATTCTGTTGGTTTTTATGATTGCATCAGGTTTCGGTCTGGACGCTGCCAGCGTTGTGGCGCTGCTTGGCTCCGCAGGCGTGGCGATCGGTCTTGCCATTCAGGGCAGCCTGTCTAACTTTGCGGGCGGCGTGCTGATTCTTCTGTTGAAGCCCTTTAAGGTGGACGACTATATTATAATAGGCGACGGGGTAAATCAGGGTACTGTGAAAGAGATTCAGCTCTTCTATACAAAGCTGGCGACCGGGGATAATCACGTGCTGATTATCCCCAACGGAACGCTGAGCAATTCCACGATTGTCAACGTCAGTATGCTGGAAGACCGCAGGCTTGACATTACAGTAGGGATCGCCTATGACGCGGATATACGGACCGCGAAGGAGGTGCTTCTCAAGGTGTTGGAGCAGGATGAGGCGGTGATCAGGGAGAAGGACAGGCTTGTGTTTGTGAGCGAACTTGCCGACAGCAGCATTAATCTTAATCTTCGCTGCTGGTGCCGTAATGAGGATTACTGGGAAGCTAAGTGGAGAATCACGGAGAATGTCAAATACGCGCTGGACGAAGCCGGCATCCCGATCCCTTTTCCACAGATGGACGCGCATTTGAATCCGTAAAAACGAATATTTTTAATAAATATCAAAAATTTTTTCATAGAAATGAAATTCGTCCTTGCAAAAATGACCGGAAACCACTATAATAGTCCTTGTTGCAGGGAACATGCTGGAATAGCGCAGTCGGTAGCGCAACTGATTCGTAATCAGTAGGTCGAGGGTTCGAGTCCCTTTTCCAGCTTCAGAGAGACCGCACATGTGTGTAGGATGCGGTTATGGGGATATCCCCGATCAGGCGGTATGGTTCTATGATCAGAATCCGTACCGTCTGTTTTTATTTCCGCGAGTCATGAGCCGGCGCGGGGTATTTGACTTTGTTGCTATAGAAATGAGGGGAACCAATGAGGTTTGCGTGTGTTTGTGGAAAAGAGCATGATAATGTAAATCTGCAGAAGGAATATAAGGCGGCGCCTGCATACGGTGAAGTCAGATTGGGTGCATCCTGCCTTTTCTACCGGTATTTTATCAAAATCAGATATGTTGATTACGGGGAAATCGTGAGGGCTTACCTGCGGGAAGAAAGCGGCGAGAGCGGTGAATTTCTGTTGAAGGAATACTATCTGATGCTGGAGATGAAAGACGGCGGCCTGCATAAGCTGCGAATGGAAAGAGATGCTAACGCCAAATCGGTGCTTGCATGTCTTGAGAAAGAGCATGAGGAGATCAGCATAGGATTTTACCGACCGAGTCAGTCAGTATAAAAACTAAAAATAATAGGCACAATACCTTGACAGTAAAGCAAACGGTGGTACAATATATAGTATGCGCAAGCAGGAATACCATACATGATGTGGTAGATTAAAAGGATATTGGGGTGTTGTGAGATGAAAATTATCAAAAGAAGCGGTGCGGAAGTAACTTTTGACTTAAAAAAGATTGTTGCGGCGATCAATAAAGCCAATAACAGCGTAAAGGAAGAAGAGAAGCTGCGGGAGGAAGAGATTGACGAGATCGCCGGTGTCGTTGCGGATAAATGCGCGCAGATGAAGCGTTCGCCAAGCGTAGAAGAGATCCAGGATATGGTGGAGAACCAGCTCATGAAATACAGAGCTTATAATATCTCCAGAAATTATATCACCTATCGTTACAAAAGGGCGCTTGTCAGGAAATCCAATTCTACGGATGAACAGATTTTGAGTCTGCTTGAATGCAATAACGAAGAAGTCAAGCAGGAGAATTCCAATAAAAACCCTACGGTGAACAGTGTACAAAGAGACTATATGGCGGGGGAGGTCAGTAAGGATATTACGAAGAGATTCCTGCTGCCTCCGGATATTGTGGATGCCCATGAACAGGGAATCATCCATTTTCATGACGCGGATTATTTCGCCCAGCATATGCATAATTGCTGCCTGGTCAATCTGGAAGATATGCTGCAGAACGGCACTGTGGTCAGCGAGACGATGATTGACACGCCCAAGAGTTTCTCGACGGCATGCAACATCGCCACACAGAGCATTGCGCAGATTGCCAGCTCCCAGTATGGCGGACAGAGTATCTCCCTGTCGCATCTGGCGCCTTTCGTACAGGTCAGCCGTGAGAAATTCCGGCGGGAAATCAGACAGGAGATGGCGGAAGCGGGCATAGAGGCGTCTGAGGAACAGATCAGCCAGATCGCGGAGAAGAGAGTCAAGGATGAGATTAAGCGCGGTGTGCAGATCATACAGTACCAGGTTATTACGCTGATGACAACGAATGGACAGGCGCCCTTTATTACGGTGTTTATGTATATTGACGAGGTGCCGGAGGGACAGCTCAGAGACGACCTGGCCATGATCATTGAAGAGATGCTCAACCAGCGTATCCTGGGCGTTAAGAATGAAAAGGGCGTCTATATCACCCCGGCGTTTCCGAAGCTTATTTATGTCTTAGAGGAAGATAATATTCATGAGGACAGCAAATACTGGTATCTCACGAAATTGGCTGCCAAATGTACCGCCAAGAGAATGGTGCCGGATTATATATCCGAAAAAATCATGAAGAAGCTCAAAGACGGTAACTGTTATACCTGCATGGGCTGCCGCTCTTTCTTAACAGTCTACCATGATGAGAATGACAAGCCGAAGTTCTACGGCAGATTTAATCAGGGCGTTGTGACGCTGAATCTTGTGGATGTGGCATGTTCTTCGGGCAGGGATATGGATAAATTCTGGAAGATTATGGATGAACGTCTGGAATTGTGCAGGCGCGCGCTTATGTGCCGCCATAACAGACTGAAAGGGACGCCTTCCGATGTGGCGCCGATACTCTGGCAGAACGGGGCGCTTGCCAGATTGAAGAAGGGCGAAAAGATCGATAAGCTGCTGTATGGCGGATATTCTACGATATCCCTCGGCTATGCCGGTTTATGTGAGTGTACAAGATATATGACGGGCAAGAGCCATACGGACCCGGAGGCGACTCCCTTTGCCCTTAAGGTGATGCGTTATCTCAATCATGCATGCCAGGAATGGAAGGAAGAAACGAATATTGATTTCAGCCTTTATGGGACGCCGTTAGAGTCCACGACCTATAAATTCGCCAAATGTCTTCAGAAACGGTTTGGAATCATTGAGGGCGTAACGGATAAGAATTATATTACCAACAGCTATCACGTCCATGTGACGGAGGATATCAACGCCTTTGAGAAGTTGAAATTCGAATCCCAGTTCCAGGAGCTGTCGCCGGGCGGAGCCATCAGCTACGTGGAAGTGCCCAATATGGAGAACAATCTGGACGCCGTATTGTCTGTGATGCAGTATATTTACGACAATATTATGTATGCCGAATTAAATACCAAGAGCGATTATTGTCAGGCATGTGATTACCATGGAGAGATAGAGATCGTAGAAGATCCCCATGGCAAGCTGATCTGGAGATGCCCGAACTGCGGCAATACGGATCAGAATAAAATGAACGTGGCGAGGCGCACCTGCGGTTATATCGGAACACAGTTCTGGAATCAGGGACGTACCCAGGAGATTAAGGAGCGGGTACTGCATCTATAACAGGGAATGAAGTTTCACTAAGGCTGTAAAGTACACAGCCTTAGTGAAACTAAGTCATTCCCGGAAGAATGCCAAAAGCAGGCATTCTTCCCGTGGGTAGCCGAGGAATATGATGAGGAAAATGACTTGCCATGAACTATTCAGAAATCAAGAAATGTGATATCGCCAATGGCCCGGGGGTGAGAGTGACGATCTTTGTCAGCGGCTGTACCCATCACTGTGAGGGCTGCTTCAATGAGATGACGTGGGATTTTCAGTATGGAAAGCCTTTTATGGAGGAAACAATTTCTGAAATATTGCAGTATCTTGCGCCGGATTACATCACAGGGTTGACTCTTCTTGGCGGAGAGCCGCTTGAGTATGTGAACTGGCAGGGGCTTCTGCCTCTTCTTAGGGCTGTGAAAGAAAAATATCCGAAGAAAGATGTCTGGTGTTACACGGGGTATCTGTTTGATAAAGATATTCTGGAAGATTTTTGCAGCAGATGGGAGGAAATGAAAGAGTTTTTATCCTATCTGGATGTGATCGTTGACGGCGAATTTATCTTGGAGCAGAAGGATATCAGCCTGCGGTTTAAGGGTTCTAAGAACCAGCGTATTATCTCAGTGCAGGAATCCATGCGGACAGGGCAGATTGTTCTGTGGGATATAAACAGGTAGGCAGGGAAAAGGATAATGGCGACAGGAAAAGAAACACAGAAGATCAAACTGGAAGACTCGCAGTTGGTATATAAAAAGGGCTTCAAATGGCATACCGTTCCTTATAGCAGCATAACCAACGCCTACATGCGTATTGAGGAAGTGAACGGACGGCTGTGCTGTGGCGTTGCCAGCTTCGACATGCATTTTCTGATGCTGAAAACAGCGTCAGGACTGATTAAAATCGAATTAGAGTCCAAGAATATTGTGAAAGCAATGTTAGATGCACTGCACAGCCGCAATCCGCAAATTGAAATCGGCTATCGAAAGCCGGAGATAAAACAAGAATAAAGTGATTCGATACCAGGAGAACAGAGATAGTATAACCGGGAGCAAGCCATTCAGACCTGCTCCTTAATATTTTTTGCGGTAATAGTGTTCCGCGCTCTGAATCAGTTTGTAGAAGATCATGGCGATGCCGCACAGAATGATAATGGAGGTAATCACCATATTAAGCTGGAACACCTGGGAACCGTAGATGATCAGATAACCGAGTCCTCTTCTCGCCGCAAGGAATTCACCGATGATAACGCCGACCAATGAGAGACCGATGTTGACCTTCATATTGCTGAGAATCAGAGGAACGGAACTGGGGAGCACTACTTTAAACAAAGCGTCTCTGCGGCTGCCGCCTAAAGTGTAGATCAGTTTGAGCGTCTCCGGATCCGCCTGACAGAAACCGGTGTAGAGGCTGATGATGGAACCGAAGATGGCGACGGAGATACCCGCCACAATAATGGTGTTCGTGCCGGTCCCAAGCCACACGATAAGGAGCGGCGCCAGTGCGGATTTGGGAAGCGCATTGAGGATTACAAGATAAGGCTCCAGAATTTCAGACAGGCTGCTTTTGTACCAGAGAAGCGTAGCAAGAACGAGGCTTATGACGGTGACCAGAAGAAAGCTCAGGATGGTTTCAAATAAAGTGATTCCAATGTGCATAAAAATGGAATGTTCCAGAAACATTTCATACAGATATCGTATGATGCCGGAAGGACTGCTGAAGAAAAAAGTGTCAATCCAGCCCATTCTGGCGGACGTTTCCCATATTCCCAGAAAAAGAATGAGCAGAATAAGCCTTGCCAGACTGATTAAGTGATGATGTCTGTAATGAGCAAGAAGAAACTGCTGCTGTCTTACGGAAACCGGCGCGGCTGTTTTAGCAAATGGACGGTTCATCTGTCAACACCTCCCATAGATGATTGAAATAATCCTGATATTCTCTCGTACATCTGACCGCAAGAGGATTGGAACGGTCAATCGGATAGGAAATAGGCATTTCGCATTTGATGCATGCAGGACGTCTGGACAGTACGATCACGCGGTCGGCAAGCGTGATCGCTTCTGACAGATCATGCGTGATAAGAAGCGCGGTCTTTCCTGTTTTGCGGATAATCTGGGCGATATCCGCCGATACGCTCAGGCGGGTCTGGAAATCCAGGGCGCTAAACGGTTCATCTAACAGAAGAAGCTCGGGATGAATCGCCATCGTGCGGATCAGGGCGGCGCGCTGGCGCATTCCGCCGGACAG
The DNA here is from genome assembly GCA_017626325.1 of Lachnospiraceae bacterium. Classification (GTDB taxonomy): domain Bacteria; phylum Bacillota; class Clostridia; order Lachnospirales; family Lachnospiraceae; genus UBA3282. Next base: position 57,578 of record JAGAIZ010000049.1, read on the forward strand.
CTCCGAAGGCTTTTTGTCCTTAAATGCGTATAAGTCGTAATCCTTCAGCAAGGTTTCGACATAAGTAATATTATCTGCCGTCAGCGCGTGATTTAATTCCAGTCCAAGAATCACATTCTGATAAATAGTACGCCATTCAAACAGGTGATCATGCTGCAGCATATATCCGATCTTCAGAATACTGTCCTGATGATACTCGGCAGAGGCAAGGCCTCTGTAATATATCGTCCCGGACTCCGGAATAAGCAGTCCGGCGATGATAGACAGCAGAGTCGATTTGCCGCAGCCGCTGGGACCGACGATGGCAAGGAATTCTCCTTCCGACACCTGCAGGGATATGTTGGTCAGCGCAGGCGTCTCGCCTTTGAGATTGTGATATGCATAGGAGATATCCTGTAGAGATAACAATGGGTGCATAGAGCAACAACTCCTTATGGTTATAAGATATTTTATGTTTTATGAGAAAATATGTGTTCTGATTGAAAAGAAAAGTATTTTGTGATATCATCAAATTCAGATTTAATAAAGTGGAGGATTATTGCATGGCACAGCTATGGGGCGGCCGTTTTACGAAAGAAACGGACAAGCTTGTATATAATTTCAACGCATCCATTTCTTTTGATCAGAAATTCTTCAGGCAGGATATTGAGGGCAGCATAGCGCATGTCGTTATGCTGGCGAAGCAGGGGATTCTGACCAGGGAAGAGAAGGATGCAATCTTGAAAGGACTGACCGGAATCAGGCAGGATGTCGAGGAAGGCAGACTTAAGATTACAGAGGAGTACGAGGACATTCACAGTTTCGTGGAAGCCAATCTGATTGAGCGGATCGGAGAGGCGGGCAAGAAGCTGCATACCGGCAGGAGCCGTAATGATCAGGTAGCGCTGGATATGAGGCTGTACACCAGACTGGAAGTGCTCCATGTGGACGAACTGGTCAAAGAACTTCTCAGTACTTTACTGCGCATTATGGAAGAAAACGTGGAGACTTACATGCCCGGTTTTACCCATTTACAGAAAGCACAGCCTGTAACCCTGGCGCACCATATCGGCGCTTACTTTGAGATGTTTAAGCGGGACAGATCGAGACTTAAGGATATCTACCATCGTATGAATTATTGTCCGCTTGGCGCCGGAGCCCTTGCGGGAACGACATATCCGTTAGACCGGGGCTATACAGCATCTTTGCTTGGCTTTGAGGGACCGACGTTAAACAGCATGGATTCGGTTTCTGACAGAGATTACGTGATTGAATTTCTGTCGGCATTATCCACGATCATGATGCACTTAAGCCGTTTCTGCGAGGAAATCATCATCTGGAATTCCAATGAGTACCGTTTTGTGGAGATTGACGATGCTTATTCCACCGGAAGCAGTATTATGCCCCAGAAGAAGAATCCCGATATTGCGGAACTGGTGCGCGGTAAGACCGGTCGGGTGTACGGAGCGCTGATGTCTATCCTGACAACGATGAAGGGCATTCCCCTTGCTTATAATAAAGATATGCAGGAGGATAAGGAGCTGACCTTTGACGCCATCGATACGGTGAAAGGATGTCTTGCTTTGTTCGAAGGCATGATCCGCACGATGAAATTCAATAAGGATGTCATGGAAAAGAGCGCCATGATGGGATTTACCAACGCCACGGACGCGGCGGATTATCTGGTGGGACGCGGCGTTCCGTTCAGGGATGCCCACGGTATTATCGGCAGACTGGTTCTGTACTGTATCGATAAAAACTGCAGTATCGAGGACCTGTCAATTGAGGAATTAAAAGAAATCAGTCCTGTGTTCGAGGAAGATCTCTATGATGCGGTCAGCCTAAAAACCTGCGTGGAAAAGAGATTAACCATTGGCGCGCCGGGACCGGATGTGATGCGCAAGGTAATTGAGACGCAGAAAGAATATCTGGCAAGAGACTGGCAGGATGAGGACGACATAGATATTCCCGGATAACGTTACTAAATGGGCGGTTGTGAAACTCATTTGAAGTCATTGAAATTGCACAATCAGAAGGATGGTGCAATGAGTTTTGCAATCACCTAAATAATAGAAAAACTATGAGGAGAGAAACAATGAGTGAAAAATTAAAGGTTGGTATTTTAGGCGGAACGGGTATGGTAGGACAGAGATTTATCGCTCTGTTAGAGAATCACCCATGGTTTGAGGTGACAACGATTGCGGCAAGCCCAAGATCTGCTGGCAAAACATACGAAGAAGCGGTCGGCGGCAGATGGAAGATGGATACCCCCATGCCGGAGGCTGTTAAGAAGATAGTCGTTAAGAATGTAAATGAAGTGGAGCATGTAGCCGCAGAGGTGGATTTCGTATTCTCAGCAGTGGATATGACAAAGGAAGAAATCAGGAAAATCGAGGAAGAGTACGCGAAGACGGAGACGCCTGTAGTGTCCAACAACAGTGCGCACCGCTGGACGCCGGATGTACCTATGGTAGTGCCGGAGATTAACCCCGAGCATTTCGATGTGATTGAGGCGCAGAAGAAGCGTCTTGGCACGACCAGAGGCTTTATCGCAGTGAAACCGAACTGCTCTATCCAGAGTTATGCGCCGGTGCTGACTGCGTGGAAGGAATTTGAGCCGTATGAAGTCGTAGCTACCACATATCAGGCGATTTCCGGCGCGGGCAAGACCTTTAAGGACTGGCCTGAAATGGTAGAGAACGTAATTCCGTATATCGGTGGAGAAGAGGAGAAGAGCGAGAAGGAGCCTCTCAGAATCTGGGGCAAAGTAGAGAACGGTGAAATTGTACCTGCCACAAGCCCTGTCATTACATGCCAGTGCGTTCGCGTGCCGGTATTAAACGGACATACAGCGGCCGTATTTGTGAAGTTTAAGAAGAAACCGACGAAGGAGCAGTTAGTTGAGAAGCTTGTGAATTTCAGGGGACTTCCCCAGGAATTAGAACTTCCCAGTGCACCGAAGCAGTTTATACAGGTGATGGAAGAGGACAACCGTCCGCAGGTTAAGTTAGATGTAGACTTCGAGAACGGCATGGGTATCAGCGTGGGACGTATCCGTGAGGACAGCGTATACGATTGGAAATTCATCGGATTATCCCATAACACCGTGCGCGGTGCCGCAGGAGGCGCAATTTTGTGTGCCGAGACTTTGAAGGCGAAAGGATATATCACGAAGAAATAGCGAGTTTGCGGGGAAGCAGAAATAATAATTGGGAATGAGCCGTCCGGGAGTTCCCGGACGGTATTAGGGGTATATTACACATGGAAGAGCTGAAATATCAGGTGGATTTATTAAATGCGATGAACCGTAAGCTAATCAGGGACGAGAAAATGCTTCGGCTGATCTGTGAGACGTCAAGCAGCGCATTTCTATATTATAACTATGAAGAAGACAGAGTACAGACGATTGCGAACTGGGATCACTTCTTTTCCTTTGCCATTACAAATATTAAGGATTTAAAGAAATTGTATGACTGCGTGGAAGAGAAGGATATTATTCCGCTCAGGGAAGTATTCTTCATAGAGAAGCAGGGTATGAAAAGCCAGACCATAGAGGTCAAATTAAAGGAGAAGCGCATCTGTATTGAAGTAGAAGTCAATATCGTATATGATTCCATGAGTAATCCAACTGATAAAATTATTCGCTTTAAAGACGTGACGAAGTTTAACGCCCAGAATGATGAACTGACTTATATGGCGTATTATGATCTTTTGACCGGGCTTTATAACCGTAATTATTTCGTCAGACTGCTGGGAGAATTCGTAAGACGGGCCCAGGAGGAGAAGGAGACGGTTGCCGTAATGTTTCTCGATCTGGACGATTTCCGCAGAATTAACGACGGCATGGGCATTATTGTGGGCGATGAGCTGGTCCAGCAGGTCGGGCAGTTCTTATTTGATTTGATGAATGATAATATTCATATCGCTCATTTCAACAGCGATATTTACTGCATTGCGGTTTATAATCCCTGCGGGGCCAGAAGCGTGGAGACAATCTACCGGACGATTAAGGAACGGCTCAAGAAGCCTTTTGTATTGACGAGCGGCCAGGAGATCTATGTTACGGCGAGCGTAGGCGTGGCCGAATACCCGGAAGCAGCGTTGACTACGTTGGATCTGATCAACTGCGCTGAAATCGTTATGTTTAAGGCCAAGAGCCTTGGCAAAGACAAAATCCAGTATTTTGACGGCGCTATTCTGGATGAATTTCTGAAAAATGTCAACATTGAAAACAAATTAAAGGAAGCTGTTTTTTCGCAGAATTTCACGATGTATTTCCAGCCGCAGTTCAAAACGGCGGACAAGGCGCTGCGCGGCGTGGAGGCATTGATACGGTGGAAGGATGATCATGGCAAGATGATCAGCCCTTCTGTTTTCATACCGATCGCCGAGAAGAACGGCGCGATCATCCCCATAGGAACGTGGGTAATCGAGGAAAGCCTGAAAGCGTATGCGGAATGGAAAAGGAAATATCATTATCCGATGATCATATCGCTTAATATCTCTGCGATTCAGTACAAGCAGCCTGATTTTATAGATAAAGTATTGCATATTCTCAAGAAATATGACGTCTCGCCCTATGAGATTGAACTGGAGATCACGGAATCTATTCTGATTGATGATTTTGATGAGATTACCGAGAAGATCGTGATGCTGAGAAATATGGGAATTAAAATATCTCTGGATGATTTTGGAACCGGATATTCTTCTTTATCTTATCTGAAAGGTCTGCCGATCGATACGCTTAAGATTGACAAGTCCTTTATTGATACGGTAATCACAGACGAGAATACGAAAATTATTACGGAATCTATTATTTATATGGTCAAAAAGCTGGGGTTCGAAACAATCGCGGAGGGTGTTGAGACGGAAGAGCAGTTCCGTTATCTGAATGAAATTTCCTGTGATATCATTCAGGGATTTTATCTTGGAAAGCCGATGCCGTCAGAGGGAATCGAAACATTGCTGGCAAATATGGATTTATAAAATGTTGTGGGGTAATGTATGTTGCTTGGCAGAGCGGATGAACTGAATTATCTGAATAACTGTTATGACAGGGACGGAAGTCAGATTCTGGTGATGTATGGTCAGAAGCATATCGGAAAGACCACTCTCGTGAAAGAATTCATGCGGGACAAGCCGAATCATTATTATCTTGCGAGGGCATGTTCGGAGAGGGAGCAGGTATTTCAATGGGGGCGTCAGCTTGTTTTTGACGGATACGCAATGGAGCCTTTTCCTTCTTTTCATAATATATTGGCCAAAATAGCTTATCGGAGCAGCGGTAAGAGCGTCATTGTAATTGATGAATTCCAGCATATCGTGAAAGCGGGCGACAGATTTATGAAGGAGCTGATCGCTTTCGTGCACAGCCAGTGGAACCGGAACGGCGTTATGATCGTTCTGTGCAGTTCTTCTGTCGGCTGGGTCGAAAACAGTATGGTTACGCGGATCGGGGAAGCCGCTTATGAGTTGTCCGGGTTTCTGAAGATCAGGGAGATGCCGTTTGAAGATATCGTGCAGCGATTCCCGAATTTCCGCATTGAAGAATGCGTGGAGGCCTATGCGATCCTGGGAGGGATCCCGGGACTATGGAATCAGTTCGACGACAGACTGACGATTCAGCAGAATATATGCCGGAATATCCTGGATGCAGACAGTTTTCTGTATGAAGAAGGAGAGCGGATACTGACGGAACAGTTGCGGGAGCCCGGCGTTTATAATACGATTATGGCATCTATAGCTGCCGGTAATTATAAGCTGAACGATCTGTATCTGCATACGGGATTTTCCCGCGCCAAAATCAGCGTCTATTTGAAAAATCTGATCGAGCTGGAATTGGTCGAGAAGGTTTTTTCTTATGATACGGCAGGCCGGGAAAATGTGCAGAAGGGAATTTACAGGCTGAACCATCCCTTTGTGAATTTCTATTACACTTATATGTATCCGCATATGAGCGATTTGCAGACACTTTCTGTGGGAGAATTCTATAATCGCCATGTGATGGGGAATTTCAGGAAATATGTGTCGGGATATTTTAAGCGGGTCTGCAGACAGCACCTTGCCGGATTAAATGACAGACACAGGCTGCCGTTTGTTGTGGACTCGATCGGGGAATGGATCGGCAAAGCCGGTTCTCTGGATATTATTGCACAGGATGAAGAAGGACATACGCTGATCGGATTATGTAATTGGGAGAAGCCGATGACATATGAAGACTACGAGAATCTGCTTGCTTACGCCAGAAAGGCGAAGATTCAGGCGGATTATATCTATATGTACACCGCGTTTCGGTTTGATGAGAAACTGAATCTGGAAGCCAAGATCAGACCGAATCTGAAATTGGTGCAGATTACGGACCTGTAGGCTGACAGGGAAGGTCGCGGCAGCCGGTCAATGAGGCAGGAAGCGGCGGGACAGAATCAGGATTATACGGAAATTATGGGAAAAAGTTTGTTTATTGCGGAAAAGCCCAGTGTCGCAAAGGAATTTGCCAAAGCTTTGAAGTATAAGATGATCAATAGAGACGGCTATATGGAATCGGATGAAGCCGTCGTGACATGGTGCGTGGGACATCTGGTAACTATGAGTTATCCGGAAGCCTATGACGAGAAATATAAGCGCTGGTCTTTAGAGACGATTCCTTTTATACCGAAGGAATTTAAATACGAAGTGATTGACAGCGTGAAGAAGCAGTTTGAAATCGTAAGCAGTCTGCTTAACAGGAAAGATGTGGATACGATCTATGTATGTACCGACTCCGGCCGGGAAGGAGAGTACATTTACAGACTGGTGGAACAGCAGGCGCATGTGACCGGCAAAATAAGAAAAAGAGTCTGGATTGATTCACAGACGGAGGAAGAGATCCTGCGCGGCATCAGGGAAGCGAAGGATCTGTCGGCTTATGATAATCTGTCCCATGCAGCGTATCTGAGGGCTAAGGAAGATTATCTGATGGGAATCAATTTTTCCCGCGTGCTGACGTTAAAATACAGCAGTCCGATCAAGTCTTATCTGAAGGTTGATAAGGCGGTAGTGTCTGTCGGACGTGTGATGACCTGTGTGCTTGGCATGGTCGTGAACAGGGAGCGGGAAATCAGAGACTTTGTTAAGATTCCCTTTTACCGGGTGATCGCCCGTCTGGACATAGAGGGGCAGAATTGTGCCTGTGAGTGGAAAGCCGTGGAAGGCTCGAAATATTATCAGTCGCCGCTGCTCTATAAGGACAACGGCTTTCTGGATGAGAAAGAAGCCGACGGGTTTATTGCTTATCTGTCAGAGGGCGCGCCGGTTCCTGTTGTTGATAAGATAGAGAAAAGAAAAGAGACGAAGAATCCGCCGTTGTTATATAATCTGGCGGAACTGCAGAACGACTGCTCCAGATTATTTAAGATCAGCCCCGATGAAACGCTGCGGATCGCGCAGGAATTGTATGAGAAGAAGCTGACGACTTATCCGCGTACGGACGCCAGGGTGCTTTCAAGCGCTGTCGCCAAAGAAATACACAAGAATATCGGAGGTCTTAAGGGGTATGACATTGCGGCGCAATACGCAATGGAGGTGCTTCAAAACGGCAGCTATAAAGGCATCGGGAAGACGAGATACGTCAATGACAAGCAGATTACCGATCATTATGCGATCATTCCTACGGGGCAGGGATTTGGCGCTTTAAACGGGCTTCATCCGACTTCCGCGAAGGTATATGAGATCATCGTCAGGAGATTCTTAAGCATCTTTTACCCGGCGGCAGTCTATCAGAAGATCAGTCTGGGCGTGAAGATAAAAGGAGAGACTTTCCTGTCGAATTTCAAAGTGCTGGCGCAGCCGGGATATCTTAAGGTGGCGGCGAATTCCTTTGCGAAGAAGACCGGGAAGGATGCCGAGGAAGAGAAGGAAGCGGGAAAGGATGAGCAGGATGAGAGAAAAGAAGAACAGGAGAAAACCTGTGACCAGTCTTTCTTAGAGCTTCTTCAGAAATTAAAAAAAGGAACAGAGCTTACGTTAAGCGGCCTTGAGAAGAAGGAGGGCGAAACTTCTCCGCCGAAACGGTATAATTCCGGTACGATCATCCTGACAATGGAGAATGCCGGACAGTTCATAGAGGACGAGGAGCTTCGCGCGCAGATCAAAGGAAGCGGGATCGGCACATCCGCGACCAGGGCTGAGATTCTTAAGAAGCTTGTGCATATCAAATATCTGGATTTGAATAAGAAGTCTCAGATCATTACGCCTACGCTGCTTGGCGAGATGATTTATGAGGTGGTAGCGGGATCAATCCGCCCCCTTCTGGACCCGAGACTGACGGCAAGCTGGGAGAAAGGGCTTACGCTGGTCGCAGACGGCGAGATAACGGAAGAGGAATATATGGCGAAGCTGGATGATTTCGTTACCAGAAGGACCAATGCGGTAAAGCAGACGAATAATCAGTTCGCGCTGCATCATAGATTTCAATATGCGGCGCAGTTTTATAAGAAGCCGCAGAAATAATTTTATACCAGGAGGAAAGAAGATGGCAGGGTTAAAGGATACTACGATCGAGGCGCTTTATACACTTGAAGAGACGATTGCCGCAGAGCTTTTTCAGAATGCGACATATCCCTGGGAGGTGCTGCCCGATATCAAGAATTTCATTATCGCTTTGGGGGAGAAGCTTCCTGAAGATTTATATGAGAAGCGGGGCGAGAACGTATGGGTGGCGAAGTCTGCGAAGATTTTTCCGAGCGCGTATATCAACGGACCGGCGATCATCGATGAGGAAGCGGAAATCAGACACTGCGCTTTCATACGCGGCAGCGCGATTGTCGGCAAAGGCGCGGTAGTAGGCAATTCCACAGAACTTAAGAATGTGATCCTGTTCAATAAAGTACAGGTTCCCCATTATAATTATGTGGGCGACAGTATTCTGGGATACAAGGCGCATATGGGAGCAGGCTCCATTACTTCCAATGTAAAGAGCGACAAGACGCTGGTTATAGTCAGAGCAGGCGAAGAACAGTATGAGACGGGGCTTAAGAAATTCGGCGCGATGCTGGGAGATCATGTGGAGGTCGGGTGTAATTCCGTGTTAAATCCCGGCACTGTGATCGGCAGGTATTCCAATGTATATCCTACCTCCATGGTAAGAGGATTTATCCCGGCGGAAAGTATTTACAAAAAAAAGGGTGAAATTGCAGAAAAGTATTAGACAGAATCGGGGTACTTATGAGAAAATAGGAATAGAAAAACATTGGGGATATGCAGATGAGTATGGAATTGAATATGGAATCCTTTGGTTCCATGATTGACAATATAATAGCTGGTATTTGCTTCTTTGAATATGAGAACGGGCAGTTGACTCCCATATTTACCAATGAAGGGTTATTCCGTATGCTCGGATATTCAAGGACACAGGGAATCCGGTATCTGAAGAAGATTGAAATGAGTATCATACCGGAGGATTTGCCGAGATTCCGACAGGCAATTGCGGACGTCTTAAAGGACGACGGCGCGGTGGATGTGGAATTCCGTACGGTAACGGGCAGCGGCGGACTGCGGTGGCTGTACGCGAGGGGCAATCTGTATGCCAGAGAGGGCGGCAAATACATTATTGTAACGATCATCCAGGATATTTCCGAGCGGAAGAACGCGGAGGAAGAACTGCGTCAGCAGGCGGAGAGACTGCACATTCTGTCTGCGGCGGAAGGCGGGAAGATTATCGATTACAATGCCAAGACAGACGTTATGGTCATCAAATCGTCCGGCGATTACGGCATTGCGGATGAAAGAATCCAGAATAAATATCTGGAGAAGTTTGACGACGCTTCTATCCATAAGGAGGATGTCGCCTATTATAAGTCTGTTATGGAGGGATTGTTAAAATCTCCGAAGCATGACACCATTGAATTCAGGATCAAATGGTTTGATGAAGAGTATACCTGGTATCAGGCGAACCTGACATCTCTTCTGGGCGCGGAAGGATATGTGACGAGAATCGTCGGCCGTATGCTCAATATCCATGAGAAGAAACTAAAGGAACTGGAACTGCTGCTCAGGGCGGAGAAGGACGGACTTACCGGGCTGTATAATCAGAGCGCGACGATGCAGTTGATTCAGAACGCGATACGCGAGAGCGCTCCCGGGTCCTTAAATGCGCTGATGATCATTGATCTGGATAATTTCAAGGAAGTCAATGATCTTACGGGACATTCCCAGGGCGATAAGATGCTGGTGGAAACAGCCAATGTCCTGAGCGATATTTTTAAAGGCGGGGATATCGTGGGACGTATCGGCGGCGACGAATATATGGTTTTTATGAAAAACCTGAATTCCATTTTCGATGCGGACCGTATGGCAGGTCAGATTGTGAAGGATGTAAATTATACCTTTGAATTTGAAGAGCAGACGATACCCGTAACCTGCAGCGTGGGCGTTGCCATATTTCCGTATCACGGAAACAGCTATGAAGAGCTTTTTGACAAAGCGGACAGGGCATTGTATACGGCCAAGGCAAACGGCAAATGCGGATACCGGATCTATGACGCCGCTACCACGATGGTATATCACGCTAACAGAAAGAATGCGGAATATAGCCCCGAAAAGGGAATGGACAGGAATCCCCAGATCGAGGATATGGTAATGCAGATTCTGTTTGAAGACAAAGATATGGAGTCTGCGCTTAGATCAACGCTTGAGCTTATGACGGCCAAATATCATTTCCATCGCAGTTATATCTGTGGCAATGAGGCGCTTCCGGTTTCCCGAACGGTACAGTTCGCTCTGCCGGGATACGAAATCGGCAAAGAGACAAAAGAGCAGTACGAATTAAAAAGAGTCGTCAGTGAGATATTATACGAGTCTTTCCATAAGGCGTCGGTCATTCATGATTATGACCTGACGGCGGAAGAGATGCGTGATTACTTCAGAGCGAAGGGCATTAAGAGTATGCTCTATTATCCGATTACTTCCAAAGGTGAGTTTCAGGGCGCTATCGTATTTGAGAATCACGAAGACGTGCAGCTTGAATTCCGGGAGAGCCAGATGGAAGAGATCAGCTCGCTGTTCCGGATTCTGGAGGCGCATATTCTGCAGATCGGCCTGATGGACCGTCTGGAGGATTTTGTGACGCAGATTGCCGTATTCGATAATCTGGACAGTTTTGTATATATTGTTAATCCCGATACGTATGAACTCAGCTTCATCAATAAGAAGGTGCTGATGAATACGCCGGAGGTCAAGATCGGCGACGTCTGTTACAAGGCGCTGCAGAACAGAGATACGCCATGCGAGGACTGCATCCTGAAGAAGCTGAATAAGGAGGATGCTCATTGCCGGTGTACGGAGGAACGTTTCAATTATTCCCTGCGTTCCTGGAACAGAGCCAGTGCAAGCTGGCTGGAATGTAAGGAGCAGAACGGGCTGGCGCTTATTAACTGCATCGATATTTCAGAATATTTTATAGGGTAGGGAATAACCATAGAACAGTAACATAAAATACATATATTTACCAAAAATGGCAGATTAAAGTTGACTAATCTGCCATTTTCGTGTATATTTGCATAGATAGCAGTACACTTTAACACGTTAAAGCGTATGAGTATTTTTTCAGGAGGAGATTATTATGAAGAAGAAAGCATTGGCATTGCTTATGACAACAGCTATGACTGCTGCCATGCTTGCAGGCTGCGGCTCTGACGACAGCGCGCAGGCGCCCGCAGAGAGCGGCACAGAGGAGACCTCTGAGACCACAGAGGCGGAAGAATCTGCAGATGAGGAAAGCACAGAAGAGGCGGCTTCCGAGGAGACAGCTTCCGAGGAGACAGAGGCTCCTGCGGCGGATCAGGTATACAATATCGGTATCTGCCAGTTATTAGAGCATCCCGCGCTGGATGAGGCCACCAGAGGTTTTGAGGAGGCTCTGACAGAGCTTCTTGGAGAGGGCAACGTAAACTTCGATTTCCAGAACGCACAGGGCGAGCAGACCAACTGCGCAACCATCTGTACCCAGTTCGTAACAAACGACGTGGATTTGATTCTTGCTAATGCGACGGCTCCTTTACAGGCAGCCGCAGCGGCAACTAACAGCATTCCGATTCTCGGAACTTCCATTACGGACTATGCGACGGCGCTTGACATTGCAGACTGGACAGGCGCAACCGGCACAAACATTTCCGGTACATCCGATCTGGCTCCGTTAGAAGAGCAGGAGAACATGCTCGTAGAGCTTTTCCCTGATGTGAAGAAGGTGGGTATTCTGTACTGTTCCGCAGAGGCTAACTCCGTATACCAGGCACAGGTATTCGAGCAGTATCTGGAAGAGGACGGTATCGAGTATGAAGAGTATACCGCTGCTGATTCCAATGAGATTCAGTCAGTTGTAACGAACGCATGCGAGTCCTGCGACGTGCTTTACATTCCGACAGACAACACGATGGCTGCAAATACAGAGACTGTTAATAACGTAGCGCTTCCGGCAGGCGTTCCGATTATCGCAGGCGAAGAAGGTATCTGCGGCGGCTGCGGCGTGGCTACGCTTTCTATCAGCTACTATGACATCGGCTATACAGCAGGCGAGATGGCATATGACATTCTCGTAAACGGTGCGGATATTACGACGATGGACGTTAAGTTCGCTCCCCAGGTTACCAAGGAGTACAACGCGTCTATCTGCGAGACTCTGGGCGTTACCATTCCGGATGATTATGTAGCAATCGAGCAGTAAGAAGAATTGTAAAGGCATCTTGCATATTTTATCAGAAATGATACAATAGATGCTGTGAAGCGTATGGGGATGACAACTCTGCCATCCCCATATCTGTTTCTTTCAAAAGAGGAGAGAGGAGCATGGTTTTAAAATGATTTTACTATCTTTGAATCCCATGTCACTGTTTCGGGCGATACCGGGAGCGTGTGCACAGGGGCTGGTTTGGGGCGTTATGGCGCTTGGCGTGTATATTACATTCCGTCTGTTGGATTTCGCAGATCTGACGGTGGACGGTTCTCTGGCCACAGGCGGCGCAACGGCGGTTATGCTGATTCGAGCGGGAGTCAATCCCTGGGTTGCGCTTATCGCGGCGTTCGGAGTCGGTATGCTGGCAGGCATGGCGACGGGGTTGTTACATACGGCGCTGGGGATTCCGGGTATTCTGTCCAGTATCCTGACGCAGATATCGCTATATTCCATTAATTTGAATATTATGGGTAAATCCAATCAGGCAATCAATGTAGATCAGTATGCGCTGGTGGTTTCCCTTCGTTATATATCGGGCGACGCGCTGATGAAATTCAAGTTTTACGGCGGCGTTATCTTAGGCTGTATCCTTCTGGTCTGCCTTCTGTATTTCTATTTCGGAACAGAACAGGGGCAGGCAATCCGCGCCACAGGCTGTAATCAGCATATGGCCAAGGCTCAGGGCATCAATACCAATTTCCATACGGTGTTGGCGCTGATGATTTCCAACGGCCTCGTGGGTTTATGCGGCGGGCTGTATGCGCAGTACCAGGGCTCGGCGGACGTCAATATGGGCCGCGGCGCTATCGTGATCGGCCTGGCGGCGGTTATTATCGGCGAGGTGTTATTCGGCAAACTGTGTGTCGGCAGGAAGATGTCTTTTGCCTATACGATGCTTGCTGTGATAGCAGGAGCGGTTATCTACTATATTGTTATCGCTTTCGTATTATGGCTGGGGGTGCCTTCCGAGGATATGAAGCTGTTCTCCGCGATCGTCGTGGCAGTCTTCCTCTCCATCCCGTATCTGAAGGACAAGTACGGCAAGAAAGGTAAGAAAGGGGTGGCTTAGGAATGGCATACGCATTAGAGATAAGAGACGTTCATAAAACCTTTAACAAAGGAACTATCAACGAGAAGGTGGCTCTGAACGGTGTTAATCTGCAGTTGAATGAGGGAGATTTCGTGACCATTATCGGCGGCAACGGCGCAGGTAAATCAACTACCCTGAACGCGGTGGCGGGCGTATGGCCTATAGATTATGGCTCTATCATTATCGGCGGCAGCGATGTGACGACGCTTCCCGAGCATAAGAGAGCGAAATTCCTGGGCAGGGTATTCCAGGATCCCATGACCGGCACGGCGGTGACTATGTCCATCGACGAGAATATGGCGCTGGCTGCAAGACGCGGCAGGAGACGTACTTTGAAGTGGGGCGTAACCAAGGCGGAAAAAGAGTTGTACAGAGAGAAGCTACGTCAGTTAGATCTGGGTCTGGAAGACAGATTGACCTCTAAGGTAGGACTGCTCTCCGGCGGACAGCGTCAGGCAGTCACGCTGCTGATGGCGGCCTTACAGAAGCCTGAGCTTCTGCTCTTAGATGAGCACACGGCGGCGCTGGATCCCAAGACTGCGGCCAAGGTGCTGGAGTTGTCCGACAAGATTATCGCAGAGAATCATCTGACAGCGATGATGGTAACGCACAATATGAAAGATGCAATCGCCCATGGCAACCGTCTGATTATGATGCACGAGGGCAGAATCATCTACGATGTGGCGGGCGAGGAGAAGAAGAAGCTTCACGTATCCGACCTGCTTGCGAAGTTCGAAGAGGCAAGCGGCGGTGAGTTCGCCAATGACAGGATGATGCTCGGATGACGGTTTCGTGTGTACGCGGCGTATGTTTATAATACCGGAGAGCGGCTTATATGGCTTTTCAGGCACAGGAAACAGACGAAAGACAGGCGTTTCCCGGCAGGGAAACGGTGATAAAACGATATAAAAATCCAGTCATAAAATGCAAAATATGACTGGATTTTTTATGTATAATATGAGACAATAAGACCAGCGGTTATGACAGGCGTATACAAGTCTGTTATGAAATAATTTATACATAATCGAAAGGAGTTATCACATGATTTATTCAAAAGAAGTTGAAGAAATGTGTACAGTGGCACAGGGCGTTCACCATGGCTGTGCTCCTATCCCAGAGGAAGCAAAATGGGTTCAGGCGAAAGAAGTAAAAGATATTTCCGGTTTAACACACGGTGTAGGCTGGTGTGCGCCTCAGCAGGGTGCATGTAAGCTGACTCTGAATGTAAAAGAGGGTATCATCCAGGAAGCGCTTGTTGAGACAATCGGCTGCTCCGGTATGACACACTCCGCAGCTATGGCATCCGAGATCCTGCCGGGTCTGACAGTTATGGAAGCTCTTAACACAGACCTTGTATGCGACGCAATCAACACTGCAATGAGAGAGTTATTCTTACAGATCGTATACGGACGTACACAGTCCGCGTTCTCCGAGGAAGGTCTTCCGGTTGGCGCTGGTCTTGAGGACCTTGGCAAAGGCTTAAGAAGCCAGGTTGGTACTATGTACGGTACATTGAAGAAAGGTCCCCGTTACCTTGAGATGGCTGAAGGTTATGTAACAGGTATCGCACTTGATGCAAATGATGAAATCATCGGTTACAAGTTCGTAAGCCTTGGCAAGATGACAGACTTCATTAAGAAGGGCGATGACCCGAACACAGCATATGAGAAAGCATGCGGACAGTATGGCCGTGTTGATGATGCTGTTAAGATTATCGACCCCAGATGCGAATAATAGTAAAATATCATTCGCCAGGAAGTCTGCTTGGCGCGAATAATAAACAGGAGGAATAAGATAAGATGGCTTTATTTGAATCATATGAAAGAAGAATTGACAAAATCAATTCTGTATTAAATAGTTACGGCATTTCTTCTATCGAAGAAGCTGAGAAAATTACAAAAGATGCTGGCTTAGATGTTTATGAGCAGGTGAAAAAAATCCAGCCTATCTGTTTCGAGAACGCTTGCTGGGCTTATACTGTCGGCGCTGCAATCGCTATCAAGAAGGGCTGCAAGAAGGCTGCTGACGCTGCGGCTGCAATCGGTGAGGGACTGCAGGCATTCTGTATTCCCGGTTCCGTTGCCGATACCCGTAAAGTAGGTCTTGGCCATGGCAACTTAGGCAAGATGCTCTTAGAGGAAGAGACAGACTGCTTCGCATTCTTGGCAGGCCATGAGTCCTTCGCAGCGGCAGAGGGCGCTATCGGTATCGCAGAGAAGGCTAACAAGGTTCGTCAGAAACCTCTTCGCGTTATCTTAAATGGTCTTGGCAAAGACGCTGCAAAGATTATCTCCAGAATCAACGGCTTTACTTTCGTTGAGACAGAGTATGATCCTTATACAAACGAAGTAAAAGAAATCGAGAGAATCGCTTACTCTGACGGCCTTCGTTCCAAGGTAAACTGCTATGGCGCGAACTCCGTTCCTGAAGGCGTTGCTATCATGTGGAAAGAGAATGTAGACGTATCCATCACAGGTAACTCTACCAACCCGACAAGATTCCAGCATCCGGTAGCAGGTACATACAAGAAGGAGAGAACAGAAGCTGGTAAGAAATACTTCTCCGTAGCTTCCGGCGGCGGTACAGGACGTACGCTTCATCCTGATAACATGGCTGCAGGTCCTGCTTCCTACGGTTTCACAGATACTTTAGGACGTATGCATTCCGACGCGCAGTTCGCTGGTTCTTCTTCCGTTCCTGCACACGTTGAAATGATGGGTCTGATCGGTATGGGTAACAACCCGATGGTAGGTGCGACTGTTGCCGTTGCTGTTTCGATTGAGGAAGCTGCTAAGGCTGGTAAGTTCTAAAAGGCCAACAGTTTAGACTGAATAATAGAAATTCAAAGAAATGCCGTAAACTCAAATGTTTACGGTTAGAGGGAAGTAATTTCAGATTAGGCGGTATAGCCCCGATTACAAGGGCTGTACCGTCTTTTCGAGTTTCTATGCGCCTTGCCGTTTCGGTTGCGTGGCAGAAAGGAAATTGATTTCCCCTACAAAGTTGAAAACAATATCCACTTTCTGAATCCGTTTCCCGTCCACCTTTTCCGGCGCATGGACTATGATTTTTTTGATAAATTCATTGACGATTGCGGGGGTAAGTTCCTTTATCCCCACATACTTTCGGATAATCGCAGAAAAGCTGTCAAAATCGCTCTTGTTCTGTTCATAAGTATCGACTTCCTGCTGGTCTGCCTTGACCTTTTCTTCCAGTTCCTGCTGTTCCGCTTCATACTCTGCGGACAGTTTCAAAAATCTGTCGTGGCTGATTGTGCCGCTGATGTCGTCCTCATAAATCCGCTTGAAGATACGGTCAAGTTCCGCTATCCGTTTCCTCGCCTGTCCGACTTCCCGCTTCCTGCGCTTCATTTCCTTTTCTGTTTCAACGGAGCGTTGTTGATACATCATTTCCTTAAATGCTATGATGTCATCAAAGAAAAGGGCGGTCACATCAAATATCCTGCTCCATACTATCTGTTTCAATACTTCTTCGCGGATAAAGTGCGCCGTACAGTTTCCCGTATTGCTCTTGTATTTCGCACAACGGTAATGGTCTTGTGAGCCGTTAAAACTTTTGCAAGTGGCGAAATGTAATTTACTCCCACAGTCGGCACAGTATACCAAGCCGGAGAATAGTCCCTGCCGCTCTGCTTTTGTGGGGCGGCGTTTGTTCGCCCTTAGTTCCTGTACCCGTTCAAATACAGCGTCCTCAACAATGGCTTCATGGGTATTAAAGAAAATCGCCTGCTGTTCCTTTGTGGTTGGAATCCGCTTTTTCAGCTTGTGGGATTTAGAATAGCTTTTGAAGTTCACCGTATGCCCGCAGTAGTCCATACGCTCCAAAATGCCGACAATGGTACTGTCTCTCCAATCATAAGGATTTTCAGGAAAGGCTTTCCCCTTTTTCTTTGCATAGTAGGCTTTGGCAGTCAGCACATTATCTTCTTTGAGGATTTTTGCTATCTGCATAGGGCCTTTTCCACCGATACATAAATCAAAAATCCGTTTCACCACAGCGGCGGCTTCTTCGTCCACAATCCATTGCTTTTTGTCCGTAGGGCTTACTATGTAGCCGTAAGGCGGCTTTGCCAGATGTTCCCCCGCCTGTCCCTGCGCCCGTTTGATTGCCCGTACCTTTTTGCTTGTGTCTTTGGCGTAAAAATCGTTAAATAAATTGCGGAACGGGGTAAAATCGTTATCCCCCTTTGCGCTGTCTACTCCGTCATTGATTGCGATATATCTAACGTCACGTTCTACGAAAAAGATTTCCGTATAGTAGCCGACTTTCAGATAATCGCGCCCTAACCTTGACATATCCTTGACAATGACCGTCGCCACATTTCCGGCTTCAATCTCCGCAATCATTTTGTTAAAATTCGGTCTGTCAAACGTCACACCAGATACACCGTCGTCAATGAAGAAAACGGGATTGGAAAAGCCATTATCCGCCGCATATTTGGAGAGGACTGCTTTCTGGTTCACAATGCTGTTGCTGTCGCCCTCTAACGCATCTTCCTGCGAAAGACGGGCGTATAATGCCGTTATCTGTCCGGGCTTATATGTATTCGTATTTGCTGTCATGTGTTCATTCCTCCTGTAATGAACGCCCGACAAACAGAAGTGCTAATCTTATTATAGCGTACTTATCCCTGTTTGTCATTGGGTGTTTTGACGGTTTCTGCTTTTATGAGCCGTATCATCTTGTCGCGGAGCCGTTCCGATCCGCCGCAGGAGGTAGACACTTCATAGTAAGTGCCGCCGATTTTGTAGCAGACGTTTTCTTCTGTTGGCTTTCTCTTTTGCGGTACAAATTCGCTGTCCTTGATTTCCGGTTCCCATTCCATTCTTTTCCCTTCCTTTCCGTATTTACTAAATTGAGAAGTTTCGGAGCAAGCATAGGAAAAGGGTACCCTTTTCCGTAAATCTGCCTATCCGCGCCTACGGCTTGTCCGGCAGATTTCGCTTGTTGGGAAGTATCCCAAACCCTCTTGAAAACCCTCTCACTACCTACAACACCGCACAGGGCAGTTTTGACGGAAATTTGAGAGAAATTCTTTCAAAAAGTTTTCCTTACTCCTAAATACGGAGAAGTTTTGAAAATGCCAAATAGACGGGAGATTATCGTGTGATTATCGGAAATTTTTTTAATAATTTTTCAGGGCAAAGGGATTGATTTCACCATTGCTTTGTGCTATCATACTACCAACGGTTTGAAACGCACCCGTACACAAAGGCTATTTGTGTACGGGATTTTTTTATGTTCAAACCAGACACGATTAAAAGGCGTTTGGGGCTGCCACCCTTTCAGATTTTGACGGCAGTTCCAAACGCCTTTCTTGCTTAGGAGGAACAATGGATATGAATAACAGAAAAAGTGTGTTCCAAGATTTTATGAAATATGTTTCGCTGAATATCTTAGGGCAAATGGCGTACTCCTGTTATACCTTAGCAGATACCTTTTTTGTGTCCGCCAGTCTGGGGGCAGACGGCTTGACCGCCCTTAACCTTGCGTTTCCCATATTCTGCCTATTGAACGGAACAGGGCTTATGGTTGGCATGGGCGGCGGAACGAGATATTCGATTGCAAAAAGCCGTGGTGAAACCGAGAACGCCAATCGGATTTTTACAAACGCTGTTTATATGGTTGCCTGTTTTGCAATCTCATTTGTTTTATTGGGATTATTCTTGTCAGGCGCACTTGTAAAAGCATTAGGGGCGGACAGTACGGTATTCCCTATGACAAACACCTATCTCAAAGTCATGCTGTTGTTTGCCCCGGCTTTTTTGACAAATAATCTTCTCCAATGCTTTGTGAGAAATGACGGGAAACCGTCGCTTTCGATGACTGCAATGATTAGCGGGAGCCTGTCAAATGTCGTTCTTGACTATTTGTTTATTTTTCCGTTTGGCATGGGGATATTCGGAGCCATCCTTGCCACAGGTTTAGCTCCTGTTATCAGCATTGCCGTTTTATCGCCCTATTTTATCAGAAAGAAAAACGGGTTCCATTTCTTGAAATCTGCACCAGATATAAGAAAAGCATTGGGAGTCATAGCAAGCGGTATACCGCCGTTTGTGACGGAACTTTCTTCGGGTATTGTAATGTTCCTGTTCAACTTCATTATTCTTCGGTTAGAGGGGAATACCGGCGTGGCGGCGTTTGGAGTGATTACAGTGATTTCACTGGTAGTAATCGCTATTTATACGGGACTGTCACAGGGAATACAGCCAATCATCAGCGTTAATCATGGAACAGGAAACAGGGAGGGAGTAAAGACCATAGTAAGGTACGCTTTTATTACGGTATTCCTTTTGTCGAGTGTGATTTATACGGTTATATTCTTTGGTGCTTCACAGATTGCCTTTATTTTTAACAGTGAAAGAAATGAAATGCTTCAGACGCTTGCAATCAACGGACTTAAATTGTATTTCCTTGCCTGTCCGTTTATTGGATTTAATATTGTGACAGCCATTTATTTTACTTCGACGGAGCGTCCCCGCCCTGCACAGGTTATCTCTTTTTTGAGGGGGCTGTTCGTGCTTGTGCCAGTAGCTTTCCTGTTTTCTGCAATTTTGAAAATGACAGGGGTATGGCTTGCCTATCCAATATCGGAATGTATTGTTGCAATGGTTGGAGCGGGTTTTTATATCTTAAACAAAAAAAGTAATCTTTGAATTGTAAATAAGCTGATACACAAAACCGCCGCTTCGGACGATTTTGCAAAACGGCGGTCTGAAATATAACCAAGCCGCCGTTTGAAAAATGGAAAAGCGGAGGGTGTATTAAAGTTACCCATTTTTAAGGATATGGCGGTATCGGGGAGGTACTGCTATGTCCGTTTTTTATCTCATGGGTAGTGCGTGCTACGGTGAAGCATTAAAAAAATTCTGTCTTGTGAAGCGGGATTTTCTGCCTATGAGTATGAACACACATATCATTTAGTATGTCTTAATAACTCATATTACCCAAATGCCTGTACTGCTTCATGCTGTATGGGCATTTGTTGTAATAGCCCCCTACTGGGAAGAAAGGGGGTGAGAGAAAATGAGATATTCTGAACAGTTCATGGAACATATTGAATATGCTTTCAATGCGTTCTGCAAGATTGTATTGCGGCATGAAGCAATCAACGCATGGCGGGATTTGAAGCGGAAAGAGGAACGGGAAATATCCCTTGACTATCTGATGTCGGAAAGGTATTTTGAACCGTCTGCTATGGACAGCTACTTTGAAAAACAGGACAAGCCGACGGTATTTCTTGTGTTTGGTAAAGAAGTGATAGTTGACAATGAACGATTGGCAACAGCATTATCAAGATTGCCGCAGTTAAGACGGGAAGTATTGTTGCTTTATTATTTCGTTGGCTATCGTGATGAAGCAATCGGCAGACTATATGGGCGTTGCAGGAGTTCGATAAACCGCAGAAGAAATGTTGCACTGAAACAGTTACGGAAAGAATGGGAGAGATTGAAACATGAGGAACAAAAAGCTGATACCTTTTGAGGTAATCGAAAAAGCCGTTGCCGGAGAGCCGGAAGCGGTAGACACCGTGTTGCGGCATTATACCGCGCACATCAAATATCTGTCTATGTATAAAGGGCATATCAATGACGATACACAGGACAGATTAAAGGCTAAACTGGTTGAAGCTATATTAAAATTCCGCTTTGACAGGTAACAGGTAGCAAAGACAGGAAAAGCTGTCAAGGGTAAACTTCGCGCTACGCGCCCTTGACAGCTTT
Source organism: Lachnospiraceae bacterium (assembly GCA_017626325.1). Classification (GTDB taxonomy): domain Bacteria; phylum Bacillota; class Clostridia; order Lachnospirales; family Lachnospiraceae; genus UBA3282. The sequence goes on from JAGAIZ010000049.1 coordinate 79,098, forward strand.
TCCCGCCTTTGCTTGTGGGCAGTCAAGAGGGCGAAATCAGAAAACTGCTTTCGCCCTCAATTTATTATGTGTTTGTTACGCAGTAGAGGTCATTTTGCCCTTGATTTATGCGGCTTTGTTGCGTTTGGAATGGAGAGATAAGGGTTTTATATGTCTGCCTTCAAAAACGGCGTTCTATTGCGTAACATGGAAAAGGTATTTCTTTGTACTGTCGTTTCCATTCCATTTTTCTATTCCCGCAGCTTTGCCGCTGTATCTTGTTTCAAAGGAGAGGGGTTAGGGAAAGGATAGGAAAGGAATAGGTATTTGATTAAATCTGTATTTGGTTTTTCTTTAGTTAGTTATATCTTTATTTTATTGCGTTGGATTTTCCGATGTCGGATAACCCGATGTCGGAAAATCCAATATCGGATAATCCAACACCGGGAGTTATTACGGTGTTCAAAATCCGTCTAATCCAACCGCTTTATAAAACTACTGCTTTTGCGGGTAGGTATGTTACGCAATAGAGGGTAAAAAGTCTTTGATTTATGCGGATTTCAGAGCATAAAAAACACTTAGACGATATTTTATATTCCAACCCTCAAAAATGGTGTTCTACTGCGTAACAAAAAGCAGAGAACCGACCACTAATGAAAGTGATATGTTCTCTGCTCTTGCTTGCACCCTGTTTGTCAGCGTTGATGATAAGTTGTTTTGAATACTTCCTTATCAACGTAAAACCAATGGTTTGCGGCATTTTTACTATATCCCATAATTACTTAAAACACTGTTGTTTGTATTAAACATTTTGTTGACTAAAACTGAAAAATTGCATATACTATAAGTGAGCAAAGAGATTTGCTTAGCGCGAATGACGCTTAGAATATTATTCACGTGTAAGTTTGTTCTCCGCGGATGACGGGAATGAAAATTAGAATATCATCCACTTGTAAAAGCCACTGTAAAAGGTGGCTTTTAGTTTAGGTGCGCCTTGCGGCGCACGTCGCTAACGGGTGAAAGTCCCCAATCCG
>JAGAIZ010000050.1 GCA_017626325.1 Lachnospiraceae bacterium
ATCGTTATTGAAATTGCACAAATTGTATAACCAACACAGCCGCGCTTTCGCTCCGTTCCAGACGCAGCGGATACTAGGCTCGAAAAAACCTCGCCAAGTACCGGCGTCTTCCAAGGGGCTTGCTTATGGTTATACAATTTGTACAATTAAAGTTATGTTATGAAGAGTTTCGCAAACGCTTATATCTTTATGATTTATGCTTTATGATTATGTGTTATGATTTATGCCTTATGATTTTCAATCAGTCTGCGAATGCTTTCCTCCTGTCCATACCGCACAATATAATCGCAGACCTTCTTTCTCCCCAGAACCTTCTCCAGCAATTCTACATCCATGCCCCCGTAAATATCCTGCCACGACTTCTTCGTCAGCCTGTTCAGTTCCTTTAACAGCGCCGTATCACGGCGCTTGCGCACCGCTTCCTGCGCAGGATACCCTGTCCCGAACGTGCCGTGAAACAATTCGTCTAAGGTGCATTGCAAATTAATCTCTCCCGCCCAGCCAAAGTTCAGCCCAAGGGGCAGGGAAACCGCATTTCCTCCATTGATACGCCCAAACAAAAAGGCGTCCGGCGGCGTAGGTATATAGCCGCATAGAACCCCCGGCAGGCTGTTACAGGCTAACATCATCCCCTGCCCGGAGGAACAGCCCGTAACGATGAAATCCAGCGACCCGCTTGCCAGAAGCAGGCTTATGCTGACCGCTGTTTCTACATACGAATATGGGATCGTTTCTTCCTTTTCGACGCCAAAGTTAATGACTTCATATCCTTTACCCTCTGCCGCTTTCCGGGTACAGGCATAAAGCAGTTCGTTTTTGTCCTTCTGGGAAAATGCCTGGATGACTCCAATTTTCATAGTACTCCTCCATAGTCCTCCTGCGATACGGCGTAGAGCCTGTCGGTTTTCATGTTCCCTCTGCCTCCTCCCGTTCCAACGCAGTACAACGGTGCCTTCGGCGCATTCGGTTATTCATGCAGCACGCTGTTTTTCCTGCCTTCTTCCAGAATCGCGTTGCATTCCGTATCAATATCGGCGGCCACCTGCTCCGGCGTCCTTACGCCTGTCAGCAAATCATGAATATATGTATAGAACACTCCCCGGATTCCCGTCCAGTCAGGGTTATTTTCGGTAAAATCAACCACATTCTCCGCATTCTTCTGATACGCTTCCAGCATGTACACATCATCCATGTGTCTCTCCGTCACCTTAGCGCTCACAGGCAGGCCGCAGGCCGAGACGTCCATCAGATCGTCACGGGAATAGAAGAACCGCAGGAAATCCTTGGCCGCCTGAATCTTCTTCTCGTCTCCATTGTCAAAGATCTCAAAACCCGACAGGAAAGAAGTGGCATAGCCTCTGCCGTCCGCGCTGGGGAAATTCACGTAGCCCCAATCCGGATTCCTGCGGGAATTGTTGATCTGAAATACGGCAAGCTGGTTATTGTCCCTCAGCAGGGAGTTCTCGCTGATTTCCATATTCTCCGCGCCTGCCGGAAAATATCCGGCGTCATAACAGTCCTTAAGCCACCGAAGAGCCTCTATGCCCTCTTCCGTATTCAGATTGAAATTATGCGCATCATCAAAAAATTCGCTGCCATGACTGCGCAGAAGCACCATGATATGCGTGTCTCCCTGGTTATTCTTGGCATACATCATCATCGGATAGCTAAGCTCCGGAAGCTCCGCTTTCAGGGTGGCAAGAATTTCCTCCCATTCCTCCAGCGTCCAGCTCTGAATCGCCGCTTCCTCAGAGCAGTATGCGGAGAGTCCCGCGTCTTCAAACAGGATTTTGTTATATGCCAGCGTATTCTGTAAGGTATAGTAAGGCATCATATACGTTTTGCCGGCCACCTGGCTTTGTCTCCAGCTCATCTCGTCGATGTCGGCCCTCAGTTCCTCCGTGATGATGTCGTCCAGCGGAACCACCCGTCCCGTGTGAATGTAAGACGCCATATTGAAATACCCTTCAAAGAGAATATCCGGCGCATTCTCCGTATCAAAGGTATCCGTAATATATTCTTCCTCGTCCACATAGGCAAACTTCATCAAATCGTACGTAATCTCAGCGTCATCGTACTGCGCCGTGAATTCATCCAGCGCTTTCTTAAGCAAATCGTAGGATTCCTGAATCTCTTCACCGTATTCCATAGGGAGAATAGGCGTCTTCACAACCAGATGCACTTCCTCCTTCCGGCCGCCCGCACTGCACCCGGCAAGAACGCCGGCTGTCAGAAACGCAAACGCCGTCAAAGCGTAAATTTTATTCTTCATATGGCCTCCATTTTCTTTCTTCCTATGCCTTTGCAGCATACTGTATCTTTGCTGAGCGCTGTATCTTTACTGCGCATCCGCATTTAGCTTCTGCAGAAGCTCCCTGATATCAATCGGTTTCGTAATAAAATCGTCCATACCGCTCTGAAGCGCTCTGTCCCTGTCCTCCGCAAAGGTGTTGGCAGTACAGGCGAAAATTTTAACTTGCTCAGCGTCCGCCCTGTCAAGCGCCCGGATGGCAGCGGTAGCGGCGTACCCGTCCATGACAGGCATCTGTACGTCCATCAGAATTACGTCGTATTCGCCCGGTTCAGAAGCCATAAACAGCTCCACGGCCTCTCTGCCGTCCCTTGCCCGGTCTATCCTGTATCCTGCCTCCGTGAAGATCTCCATCAGAATCTCCGCGTTTAATTCATTGTCCTCCGCCGCCAGAATCCTTCTGATCTCCGTCTTATTACCATCGGCGGCCTGCACCGCCCGCCCGGGCGCATCTTCCGTATCCGGCTGTTCCGCCACAGCCGCCGGAAGTTCAAAGGTAAACGTGCTCCCTTTCCCTTTTTGGCTGACAACAGACAGCGTTCCTTCCATCAGTTCCGAAAGCTGTTTGCTGATAGCCATGCCAAGGCCGGTACCCCTGGTGCCGTCGGAGGTCTTGCTTCTCTCCTGAGAGAAGGATTCAAAAATATGCTTCTGGAATTCCTCGCTCATGCCGCATCCGGTGTCCGTAATCTGAAAAACCGTGGTTACTCTGCCCTCTCCGCTCTCCCGCTGGCGAACCGTCATCACCACGCTTCCGCCTGCAGGCGTGAACTTGGCCGCATTGCCCAGAATATTCATCAAAATCTGCTCTATCCGCACCTTATCGCCCACAATCGCCGTCCGGGCAAGCTGACTGTCCACCCGGAACCGGATACCGTTGGTTTCCATCCGGTTGCTGATTAACGTCTCAATCGTGTCTATCAGATTCTGTAAAGAAAAGGCTTCCTTCTGTAATTTCATGCTCTGCTGGGACAGCTTCTGCATATCCAGAATGTCATTGACAAGCGCCAGCAGATATTGCGCCGTAGAAGCGGATTTGGCAAGATAATCCTCCAGCTTCTCCGGATTGTCCCGATTCTGCCGCATCAGATGAAGCAAGCCCAACAGACCGTTAAGGGGCGTGCGGATTTCATGACTCATGCTGGACAGGAAGTCTCCCTTCGCCTTGGAATCCGCCTCCGCTCTGGACGACGATATCCTGTTTCGCATGATAATAAACAGCATGACCATCAAAGCGCCCGTCACCACCACCAGAAGGATAACCGCCATCATAGTAAAGGCAAAGCTCTGCTCCTCAAACACCGCCATTTCCACCTGCATCAGGATAATCCACTCTGAATCAGGGATACGTACAGAGGCCAATATCTGCCTGATCCCGTTCTTATCCTCATATTGTACAAGCTGGAAGTCCCCGGATGATATCCGCTCCTTCACCTCTTCTATGGAATCCCCGGCCCGAAGCTGCCCTTCCGCCAGCATATTGAAGATATTGTCCTGAACGCCTAAGCTGTTGGTTCTGTCCACATTGACAATAAAATATCCTTCCTCGTCTATCAGCCCCGTAAAACCGCGCCCATCAAAGCTGTCCACATTGAGCCTGTCTTCCATCATGGACACATCCGTCATGCCCACAATTCCCACGATATTAATATCGTCTACCCGCATAGGCTCAGAGGATATGCCGTATACGATACGGTTTCTCTGCATAATGGTATAATCGTCCGTATTGCCGCAGTAATACATTACAAAACGTTCTTCCTGATTTAAAACACGCTGGATATAAGGTAGTGACGCGCTGTCAGAAATAAGATTGAAATTAGAGTATGTCGTTCCCCTATCATCTACCAGATATAATAATTCAAAGCTCGACACAGACTGCTCTTTGCCTAAGGCAAGAAGCATATCCGATACAGATTGTTCTTCTTCAAATTTTAGGCGGTTTAGGATAGCTTCCAGTTCCCGGTAACCGACGTCCATGTTAGACTCGATATTCTGCATGTCATGAATCATCAGCTCCTGCACCGAAGCCAGCGTAGACTGCGTCAATGTGGCGCTGAGCCTGTTCATGTACACCACGATAGCGGCAGTCACCACAGCGATTGTCGCAAAAATTACAATAATAAACCGTTTGCTGCTGTTTTTCTTCTCTTTCCTCATCCCCCACCCATGCTTTCGGTCTGCACTACAGACAGCCGCAGGCTGCCGCCGCAAATGATATTCCTTATTATTTAGACAATTATAATATACGTTTATACGAAAAGCAAGGAAATATGATTTACACCTCTCATCAGCCTCCTTCGCCGTATTCTGCTCTTCTCTGCATAAATCCCTTCTTTTTTGCCAAACTATAATTACATCCTGCAGGGCGTATATGCCCAGCACAATTCGGATATTTCTCAGCAAAAGGAGCAGCCCGCGATGGAAAGCATACTGTGCGTTGATATTCCGGTGCAGATGATTTCCTGCGCCGCCAATTTCCATGGCGCCAGCAGAACCTTCCGTCTCAGATACAGTTATTTTACCCATGAATGGAGACTGTCCCGGCTGCCGGTGTGAGCGGCATAAAAGCCAGAGCCTGCAGCGTTCAAAACAATGCCCCTTCTATGGCGCACAAATAGTCCATCTCCAGCACACTGCCGTCCTCCAGCAGAATCCGGCGCTCATATTCGTCGATTTTCACCACGCTGCCTGTGACAGAGCGATATGCGCCGCCGCGCTTCTTCTCATCCGGCCGGAAGTAGGTAAACGTGGCCTCAGGTCTGTCCGCCAGCCTGTCCCGAATGCTCTGAAGCCTCTCATCCAGCACTCTCTTCTCATCCTCGCCCGGTTCTGCCCATTCTTCTGTTAATCTGGCGGTTTCCGCTATGGCCTCACTGTGGCCGGTGAGTGCAGCGAAGGGTGAGAACTGCGCCGCGCGGTCTGCCAGCGGCATCTGCGGGCGGACTGCGGATACATGATGCGGCAGACAGATGATATCGTCATATAAATGGCTGTCTTTCATGCCTTGTGCCCTCCTATCTGCCGGTTCCGCTCCATCGTCGTAGCCCCTTCCTGCAAATCCATGCCCTTTAGAATCGCGTTCTTCCCGTATTTCTTCTTAACGGAAAGCATGGCCTCCTGAAGCTTACGTTCCTTTACCAGCATTTCATCCTGCTTTGCCCGTTCCTGTTCCAGCGCTCCGTAATCCGTAAACAAGTCCATCTGCTCATAGGAAACGGTTCCCGTCACGTCGCTTTCCTTCACTAGGCGGTTGGCTCCGACCGTCACTCTGCGCACCAGAAGCTTCGGATCTGTAATCCGGTCGTATAAATCCAGAACCGCCTCCGTAATCAGCCTGGTAGAAGAGGTCTGCCGCTCCAGATTCACTGTGCCGTGAGCGTGCCTGGGAATCTGTCTGCCGTAACGATCTGTGGTGATTTCTCCCTTGTAGCTTTTCCTGATTGCGGAATTGGTAAGGTTTTCGATATCATACCCGATGGTCAGCACCATCTGATCCGTAACCAGCCCTTTTTCCACCAGTTCTAATACCAGCAGTTCCGTCATTTCCCGGACAATCAGCCTGCCCTTTGTGACGTCATAGGGGCACTGCAGCACCTGTCCTGAGCTGATGCTGTTGCTTTCCGGCTGATAGGCTTTGATCAAGTCCATGGTGACAGGCTCCCAGCCCCAGGCGTGGTCGATGAGCAGCTCCGCATTAACGCCGAACATCTTGTACAGAAGCTCCTCGTTATAATACTCCTCCGGGCCGCCCAGGGAACACCTGGCAATATCCCCCATGGTAAAGAGCCCCGCCTCTTCCAGCTTCCTGCGGTATCCGTTCCCCACCCGCCAGAAATCCGTCAGAGGCCTGTGATTCCACAGAAGCCGTCGATAGCTCATCTCATCCAACTGGGCAATGCGGACACCGTCTGCGTCCGGCGTTACGTGCTTGGCCACGATATCCATCGCCACCTTGCAAAGATACAGATTGGTTCCCACCCCTGCCGTAGCGGTAATGCCGGTTTCCTCCAGTATGTCCCGTATCATCCGGGCGGCCAGTTCCCTGGCGGTCATACGATAGGTCTCCAGATACGCGGTCACGTCCATGAACACCTCGTCGATGGAATAGACGTGGATATCCTCCGGCGCGATGTATTTCAGGTAAATCTTATATATGAGCGTGCTGTATTCCATATAAAAAGCCATCCTCGGCGGCGCAATAATATAGGACGCTTCCAGCTCCGGATGCGCCTGCAGCTCCTCCGCCAGAAAGGAAGTCCCCGTCAGGCGGCGGCCCGGCGCTTTGCTTCTGCGCTCTGCGTTTACCTCCTTCACCCGCTGTACCACCTCAAACAGCCTGGCTCTGCCCGGAATGCCATAAGCTTTCAGAGACGGGGATACTGCCAGGCAGATGGTTTTCTCTGTTCTGGATATATCCGCCACCACCAGATGGGTGGTAAGCGGGTCTAACTGCCTCTCCACGCATTCCACCGAAGCGTAGAAGGATTTTAAATCAATTGCAAGATAAGTGCGGTGCTTGTCGTTCATGGCTGTCCTCTCTCATCTATCATAACCTTCTCTGAATACTTCTATTCTACCGCAAGGGCATGTCAAAGTAAACTTCCGGGTGCTGTACAGTCTGAACCCTTCGGAGGACGCGGTGAGGTTCGTGCAGACGGCAGAAGCGCTTATATGCCAGGGCTTTACCTGCTCTCCTTCGCCCGCTGCACCCGGAAATAAATGATGGTTCCCAATGCATCCGCAAGCAGCCATCCAGCCGGAATCGAATACCAGATCATGCTCTCTCCGAACAAGGGCGCGAACTGATAGGACAGCGCCACACGGGTTCCAAGGGAAATAACAGTAAGCACCACAGACATCACCGGCAGATCCACCGCCCGGTAATATCCATAGAACAAGAACAGCAGTCCGATACCGAAATAGAACATCCCCTCTGTCCGCAGATAATGCGTTCCTGCCTGAATAATCTCTGTCTCAGCGCCTTCCACGAAAATCCGTATCAGGGAAGGCGCAAACAGATACACAATTCCCGATATGGTCAGACTAAACAATACCACCATGACCACCGATTTTTTCACGCCCTGCCGCATCCGCTCTTCCTCTCCCGCACCGTAATTCTGCGCCACGAAGACAGAGAACGCGTTGCCAAACTCCTGCACAGGCATATAGGCGAAGGCGTCAATCTTCACACCCACGGTAAAAGCCGCCATCACCACCGTGCCGAAGCTGTTCACCAGACTTTGTATCATCAGAATGCCGAAATTCATAATCGACTGCTGTACGCTGGCCGCCAGAGAATGCACCGCCACCTCCCGAAACACCTCGGCGTTGGTCTGAGCGGATGCGTCAGATGTCTCCTGTTCCAAATCCGGCTTACTCTGCCGCCACAGCCTGATTCCGTGGAAAACAGGCTCCCTGCGCAGACTGTATACCAGAATCCCGATACCAGAGAACGCCTGCGCTGCCACGGTGGCTGCCGCCGCGCCTTTCACACCCATGTGCCATATTATCACGAAGAGGTAGTCCATCACGATATTACCGACAGTTCCAATACCCAAAAAGACCAGCGGCACTATCGAGTTGCCCACTGCCCGCAGCATACAGGCGAAATAATTATATAGGAAAATAAAAAGAATGCCGCACAAAATAATCCATACGTAATCGCACATCATCCCGTACAATGCTTCCGGTATCCGCATCAGATACAGAATTTCATCCAGAAGAAGCATCGAAGCCGCCTGCAGAATCACCGCTACAGCGCCGATGAACGCAAACGCCGTCTTCATCCGCCTCGCTACCCCGGCACTGTCCTGCCTGCCGAAATAAATCGCGCACAGCGCCCCCGCTCCCATGCACAATCCAATCAGGATAGAAGTCAGAAACGTCATCAACGTGAAGGCAGAACCCACTGCCGCCAGAGCCTCCGGTCCCAGCGCTCTGCCCACAATCCAGGTATCCGCCATATTATAACACTGCTGTAACAGGTTTCCCAATAACATAGGACCCGTGAAAAGCAAGACCGCCTTCATCACGGGTCCTTTCGTCAAATCTCTCGTCATCTTCCGTTTGTTCCTTCCGTTTCCCGGCCTGTCCCCTGCAGAACCCCTGACATAATGCCGCCTTACACTCCTTTGATTCTGCACTGTCTTTTCATTTGTTCTTTCAGTATACCGCAATTCGCCGGTCCTGCCAAGGACTTAACCCGGAACTCCAAACACAATCGTGCACCCGGCCCCCGGCTCGGACTCTGCCCGCACCCAGCCGCCATGGCGCTCAATAATATTCTTCACGGTGGCAAGCCCCACGCCCGTGCCTTCGAATTCCGCGTCACTGTGCAGCCGCCCGAACATCTCGAAGACCTTCCCGGCCTGCTCCCCCGGAAAGCCGATTCCGTTGTCCCGAAAATAAAACACCCATTCCTGCCCCGCCTGCCGCGATTCCACCTGCAGCAGAATCCTCTCCCGCATGGCGGAATATTTCAACGCATTGGCAATAATATTGCTGACGCAGCAGTTCATAAGCGCCTCATCTCCCGTAATGTTTGGCAGGAAGCCTATTTTATATTCAACATTATGTAAACCGCTCATGAAAATATGCTCTTCGATCTGCCGCTTCACCAGATGCTTCATATTAATCCGCGCATACGAAAGATCCGTCTCCTGGGATTTGGTATATTCCAGCAGCCCGTTGATCAATTCGATGGATTTGGCGCAGTAAGCGTCGATATGGGCCGCGCACGCTTCTTCCGACGCTTCTTCCAAAGCCTCCTGCGGCTGCCCGCGCAGTTCATTATAAAGCCTGATCGCCCGAATCGGCGCTTTTAACTCATGAGCCACCATATAGCTGAACCGCCCCAGACTCTTATTGGCTTCCTCCAGACTTCTCGTCTTCTCCAGGATGCGGTTTTCCAGCTCGTCGTGCATGGACTGCAGCCGGTCGTTCAGTTCCGTTTCCTCCGTCACATCCTTGGCAAAGAACGCGATATCGTACTCCTGCGCGTTCAGATCCACCCGATGTACGGTCAGGTTATAATAGCGCCTGGCCGCCGCATTGTAATAGTCCGTCCGGTATTCTCCCTTTTCCTGAGCCTTCTCGATGCAGTCCGTCCACTGGTCCAGCTCGCTTTTGTCCCAGATATCCAGGAAAAGCTCCTTTCCGTCAGCGCCCTTGGAGGCAAAAAAGGCGCGGGCCGCCTGATTGGTGGTGACAATACTGCCCCGCTGTCCGCTGATGCTCCAGATCATATCGCTGCTGGATTCGAAAATAGCGCGCTGGGTACGCGCCATTTCCAGCCTGTCGCTTTGCTGTGCGTAATAATAGTCCAGATAATGGGCCAGCAGACACCCGGCGCCCCAGACCAGCATCTCTTTTAACAGCAGAAGCTGCGTATTGCCAAGACGACTCTGGTAAGCGTTGACTGACACGGAAATATACAGAAGCTGCCCTCCGTCCGCATCTGCCGACACCACCGCCGCAAGCACCGCGCATACTGCCGTCAGCAGGAAAAGGACATACATATGCCTGCCATATCCCTGCTTCTTCTCTGCCCTGCGGAAAAGAGGCAGCGTGCAGAGCAGATCATACAGCAGGAAAAGCAGGCACAGCATCTCCACCAACACGATCAGATTGGCATTGATAATATTGTCAGGCAGCCAGGAGAAAGCGTAACGGTAATAGCTGTCGTGGAACCTGGCCGCAAAATGGTACAGAGGCCTGCCCACGCAGATATAGAGCACCGCCAGAGAAATCATGAAAGCATATCCTGCGGCAACGCGCATAGCCGGCTGTTTCTTCCTGTCCGCTTCTCCCTGCCTGCTCCCCAGCGCGTATAATCCCAGCGCCCAGACTATGATAATGAAGCACGGTATCACATTGGCATATCCATGGTACGGCGTCAGGAAAAAGGGCTGTGCTGCGGCCGCGGCCGCAGCGGCACTCTTCCCCCAGGCGCGCTTCTTTTCATCAGGCTTCTTTCCAATAAACTTCTTTCCATCAAACCGCTTTCCACCCAGCCTGATGGTTCCGCCGCCGTAAAACAGCGCGCACACCACCGGCAGCACCAGAAGCGGCATCCAATATACATCGTAGGTTTCATCGACAGCGATCCGGCTTCGCCATCTTTCGCCGCCGTCCACGCCGGGATCCGGCGCAATCGGGGCATCCGATTCGTAGAGAATCTCGAACGCGCCGTTATGAATCACCGCAAAACGGCTATAGAGCCATGTGCCGTGATTCCGCGCATCCACATGGATTTTACCCTGCGGCGCATCAAATTCCAGATTGGAGAATGCGGCGGTCAATTCTTCATAGTCATAAGGATCTTCCACTTTGGCAAGCGCCCCGGCCAGCAGATAACAGCTATTATAAGCGGATTCCGCCAGTCCTGTGATCACGGAGCTGTCCTCCACGCGCTTCTCATATTCCTCCACAAACGCCCTGCCTGCCGCGGAATCCACACTGGAGAAATAACTCATAGCGCTGTAATGGCCCTCTCCGCATTCCGCGCCAATCTGCTTTAGCACCATTTCGTCGGTGGTGACGGAGGCGATAGGATAATCTGAGGAATCGAAGCCCATTTTCTGAAAGGAAGTATAGAAAGCGGTCAGAGAGTCGCCGATCAGATCGCAGTAGATAAAATCAGGATTTTTCTCCGCAATGTCCCGCAGAATATCATCAAACGCAATCTCTCCCGTCTTCACATAGGCTTCTCCGACGATGGAACCTCCCTGCGCGTCGATGATTTCCTTGGCGATCTTATTATAGGTGACCGGATAGAGATAATCATTTCCCACCAGATAGACCTTTTTGCCCTCCTTCTGCAGAAGCCACCGGATATAACCCTCGCTCTGCTGGTTGGGCATGCTTCCCGTATAGATGACGTGAGGGTCGCATTCGTTACCCTCCGTATAGGCAGGGTAGACAAGCACCGAGCCGTATTCCTCCAGCACAGACAGCGTGGCCTTACGGCTGGCGGAGGAATAACAGCCCACGGTGGCCGCCACCCGGTCTCCGGCAATCAGTTTCGTAATCTTCTCCTCTGCTAACGCCGGGTCGGAAGAATAATCTTCCAGAATATATTCGATACGTTTCCCGTTAATGCCGCCGGTCTCGTTTATCTCATCAAACGCCATCCGGGCGGCGTTAATCATAGAGCGCTCCACCCCGGAGGAAGAGCCTGTCTGCGAAAAAAGCAGCCCGATTCTGATACTGTCCTCACCGGCTGCTTCTTCTGTCTGCTGCACGACGCCCTGCGCACGGCTCTGCAAAGCCCCGCCTGTCATAAGCAGGCACGCTGCAAGTATTATGTAAACTAATTTTTCCCAGTTTTTTCTACCCATTGTTTTTCCTGTAATCCGACGGCGTAAAGCCGGTCTGGCTTTTAAACACCTTACTCATATATTTAAAATCGTCATAGCCCAGCCGAAACGCGATTTCGGAAACAGGCGTATCGGAATATGCCAGCAGCAGCTTCGCCATCTGCATTTTATACCGCAGCACATAGTCCACGAAGGATTCGCCCATATCCGTCTTGAAGCTGTGGCTCAGATACGTATTGTTCACACAGCAGTATTCCGCCAGATCCGTCAGCGTAATCTTGTCGCCGGGATGGGACAGCACATAAGACACCGCTTTCTGAGACAATTCGCTCATGCCCGCCGGATAGAAGCGGCCTACCGTCGCGTACAGCTCCAGCAGATATTCCTTCGCCACCGCATACACAATCATCGCGTCGTCGGAACGCAGCAGCTTCTGCTTCAGAGCATCCGGACTGCACACCAGCGCTTCTATCCAGGGATACGCCTCTGCCGTCCCCGCATGCACGCGGCTTAAGAACGCGTGCAGCCGAAGCGTTCTGTGAACCATGGCTCCCGGCTCCTTCAGGAAACGGCAAACCGCCTCGTCGCAGAGCGTTTCCATCTCTCTGCCCTGATGCAGAATACAGTACACAATGGCATCCGTTTCCAGCCTGCCCGATTCTTCATTCTCTCCGTTTTCCCGCTGTGTCTGCGTCTGGGCAAGGAACGCTTCGGCGCGCTCCCAGACCGCCCGCAGTTTATCCGGCTCGATAGGCTTGACCAGATAATCGAAGGCTCCCAGAATCAGTCCACGTCTGGCATAATCGAAATCCGCGTACTCGCTCAGGAGAATCACGCAGGGGCACAGCTCCTGCTCTTTGACCTGCTGCAGCAAGTCAATGCCGTTATTTTTAGGCATTTTGATATCTGTAAAAAGGATATCGGTTTTTTCTTTTTCGAGCTTAACCAGAGCGTCCGCACCGTTGTCTGCCTCGAACACGATCTGCACGTCCCGAAGTCCGAGCGACGCCAGTATTTTCTTAAACTGGATTCGAAAGATTTCATAATCGTCTACAATTCCAATCCTCATGCAGTCATCCCTTTATCCATACCTTGCACAATAATTTATTCTACCACACTCCCAGAAGCAGGGCAATTGCCGGAAGCCATGCGGTCGTCACGCCTTCGAAGATCTGCAGGCACGGCGTAAGCTTCCCTAAGCTCTTTTTTAAGACCACTTCGATAAAGGACGTGGCCCACAGAACCGCCCACAGATACCAGATGACGCCCCACCTTGCGTCAGGACTGATTCCCTGCGCCGGGATTCCGACAAAGCCTTCCATCGTGCCGAACACCACCGCGTTCACAGCCACAAATGCTGAGAACCAGGCCACCGGTACGGCTTCCAGCCGGAACACATTGTTGATGCCCACGAACAGATAAGTAAATCCGAACAACAGCCCGGTAGCGGCGGCATAATAATTGCCCTGCACAAGATTGATCACATTGATTATAACGGACAGACCGCCCGTAAAAAAATTCATTACTGCCACCGCTTTCGGGTCACATTTGCACAACGTCCCGATTCCGTTTAAGATCAAGACAATTCCTACATATAATAAACATACGCTGATCATAGTTTCTCCTTTTCCTTCCTGCTGCCCAGGTTCCTCTTATTCTTACAGTTTCTTTCAGATTTCGCCGTCAGAACGCGCCCATGGCGCGCAAACGCAAAAGAGACTGACATCGTCTGCCAGCCCCTTTGCTTTATACTTATTCTTCATAAGGAATGCCGTCGATAGGCGCCCACTTCACGCCGGGCATTTTTCTGGTGATTTCCTCCACCTTCTTCTGTGTACCCTCCGGGTCGTTGACCCAGTTTCTGTAGAATTCAAACTGACATTCGGGATTGCCGAAACGCTCTTCTTTGGAATTAATCGTTCCTGTATAGCCCCTGTGCAGCAGCTTGTACAGATGATTCTGTGACTGCCAGTTAGCCCTTGCGTCGCGGATAGCGCTGATGGAAAGCTGCGCGTACTGATAGCTGTAATCCTCAGTTCCCGTCATGCCAAGCACTCTTCCGTCGAAGCCGCAGATAGAGGAATGGCCGAAGTAGCTGTATACGCCGTCATAACCGCTGGCGTTGGCAACAGCCGCATAAATATTGTTGCACCACGCCATAACCGGCACTACATTGATTTCCTGCTGGTTCGCCGGATACATATAGCCCTGACACCTTACCACGAGTTCCGCGCCTCTCATAGCACAGTCTCTCCAGATTTCAGGATAATTGCCGTCGTCACAGATAATCATGCTGACCTTCAGACCCTTGGGGCCTTCCGTTACATAAGTTCTGTCTCCCGGATACCAGCCCTCAATCGGCGTCCAGGGTATCATTTTCCTATATTTCTGTACGATCTCGCCCTTATCGTTAATGAGAATCAATGT
Source organism: Lachnospiraceae bacterium (assembly GCA_017626325.1). Taxonomy (GTDB): domain Bacteria; phylum Bacillota; class Clostridia; order Lachnospirales; family Lachnospiraceae; genus UBA3282. The sequence continues at coordinate 14,056 of JAGAIZ010000050.1, forward strand.
ATTGTAAGGCACCTTGGCAGGATGCTCCTCGTGACGCTCGCCTGTCAGGGAGAACACGCCCCACACCTTGTTCTCGATACATGCCTGCTTAAAAATCTGTACCTCTTCTCCGTCTATAGAAGCCGCCAGTTCCATCATTTCGTCGAAATCATACATGATACCGTGGGTACTGTATTCGGGGAACACAACCATATCAAGACCGGGAATACCTGCTTTTAAGCCCTTTATATAATCCGCAATCCTGTGGCAGTTGTCGATAATCTCGGCTTTCGTATGCATTCTCGGCATCTTCCAGTTTACGACTGCTAATCCTACGTTGTCTGCGCTTGATGAAATGTCTCCGTGTGTCATAATATTCTCCTCCATTCGTGCTGTCTGTGAATGCCGCCTGTACCGTATCAGCAGCCCAAAGCCTGCACCGTACAAAAAGAGGCAGCAATGTCATCCATTACTGCCTCTTCGCATTCACGTTATGTACTTGTTACATGTTTCATTATAGCGTTTCTAAGTGGAATGTACACGGAATATCTTTTGCAAAAAGTGGAATATTTTTACTTAAGTCCCTGCACCAGTATAATCAATATCAGCACCGGCAGCACGAACCGGAAATAAAATTTAAGCTTCCCGGGCAGCTTCAGCCCTTTGCCCGTATTGGCCTCCGCCAGATACTGATCGAAGCCCCAGCCCCACTTGGTCACGCTAAACAGCAGGAAAATAAGAGAGCCCGCGGGAAGCAGCAGATTGCTCACAAGGAAATCCTCGCTGTCCAGCACATCCCTGCCGCCGATCAGACGCAGATTGCTCCATACATTATATCCCAGCACGCAGGGCAGACTTGCAATCAACACGAAGATACAATTTATCACAGCAGCCTTCTTCCTGCTCCAGCCGAAATTATCGATGCAGCCTGCCAGCAGATTCTCAAACACCGCAATCACGGTAGAGAAGCTTGCGAAGGTCATAAAGAGGAAGAACAGCGCGCCCCAGAGACGCCCGCCCGCCATATTCACGAACACATTGGGCAGCGTCACGAAGATCAGGGACGGACCGGCGTCAGGCTCCACGCCGAAGGAGAAGCAGGCCGGAAAGATGATCAGGCCGGACATCAGCGCCACAAAGGTATCCAGGCCGCAGATACGCACGGCTTCCCCCGCCAGCGTGCAGTCTCTGGACATATAGCTTCCGAAAATCTCCATCGCGCCGATACCAAGGCTTAAGGTAAAAAACGCCTGATTCATCGCCGCAGTAATCACATTGCCGATGCCCGCTTCCTTCGCCCGCTCCAGATCCGGCATCAGATAGAAGGAAACGCCCTCTCCCGCGCCGGGCAGCATTATGCTATGTATCGCCAGTATCACGATCAGCCCCAGCAGCGCCAGCATCATCACCTTGGTAATCCGCTCCAGGCCTTTCTGCAGGCCGAAGCTGCAGACCAGAAAGCCCGCAAGCACCGTGACCGCCATCCACACGGTCATCTCCGCCGGATCCGCGCACAATGCGCCGAAAACGCCGCCTACTGCCTCCGCGTCCATACCCTTCTGAAACGTTCCCGCGGCAAACTTAAAGAAATAACTAAGCATCCAGCCGGACACCGTAGTGTAATACATCATCAGCAGATAACAGCCAATCATACAGACCCATCCGTGAATATGCCACTTACTGCCCTTACGCTCAAGCGTCTTATAGCCCAGCACAGCGCTTCTGCCGCTGGCACGTCCCACGGCAAGCTCCATCGTCAGCACCGGCACACCCATACAGAGCAGAAACAGCAGATAAAACAGCACAAACACCGCGCCGCCGTTCTCTCCTACCACGTAAGGGAACCGCCACACATTCCCGATACCGATGGCGCATCCCGCGCTCACCAGAATAAATCCCAGACGGGAGCCGAAATTTTCTCGTTCCATCACAATAACCTGACCTTTCTCTTAACCTGCGAATTTGAACCAACGGCACAAATTTCACAAACTCTTTTGCTATTCTACCGTATTTTACGAAACAGGACAATAGTCTCCTGATAAGAATTTACCCGCCCACCCATCCGCTCATGCACGCGTGGCGGCTGCCTGGGCGGCTTTCTGACTCCCTCAGGATGTATCAGCAGACTCAGGACACTCTGTGTCCTGAGTCTGCGTTGCTCGTCATAAAGCCGCCCACCCATCCGCTCATGCTCGCGTGGCGGCTGCCTGGACGGCTTTCTGACTCTCTCAGTATGTATCAGCAGACTCAGGACACTCTGTGTCCTGAGTTCGCGTTGCTCGTCATAAAGCCGCCCACCCATCCGCTCATGCTCGCATGGCGGCTGCCTGGACGGCTTTCTGACTCTGCTGATACGCGCAAAATATGCGCCCGGGAACCGGTCGGTTCCACAGGCGCTTTGAACAAATCACCCTTTATTCGCAGTCGCAGGATTTTACTTCCTCCGCGTATCCGCAGTCCACAGACGCTTCGCCGATTTCCGCTCTCGCGCCGAAGATAACGGGCACTTCCACGCGCAGCTTCTGGCTGATCATGAACTTGCACACGCCGCCTGGCTTGCCGGGACAGTGGTCGCAGTCGGAAGAAACTACCGCCTTGCCGATGCACTGTGTCTTCGCATTGCCTACTTCGCCAAAAGGTTTAATCGTCACCGGAATACATACGTTGACATCCTGATAGCCTGCGGCAGAGCAGCCCCCGTTTTCCATGTCCATTCCTCTTTCCAATTCGTTCTCCATAAGAATCTCCTTCTTTAATATATCGCTCCTGTTTATCTTATGGTGAAATTGACAAAAGGTTCCTGCGGGATTATGAGATACCCCGACGGAAATAACCTACAGTTCGAATACTCTTTTGATGCTTTCATAATGCAGGAAAATTCCCTGATCCGCAAACTGCCTGATCTGCTCCGGCGTCGCCAGCATATACCCATCCGTTTCTTCTTCCTGGGGCCGTATATCCTGCTCATCAAAATCCATTACAAAACGGTAGACGTCTACGAAGTAATTGTCCCCTTCGCCCGGATTTTCTCTTTGATAGGTAAACAGATACCCGCCTTCCGCCTCTGAAACATCAAGACCTGTCTCTTCTTTCACTTCCCGGACTACGGCATCCGCAGACGATTCGCCCGCCTGTACCGCCCCGCCGGACACTTCCCACCAGCCCGGCGCCCATGCTTTCGTCATGACGCGTTTCGTGATCAAGAATCTGCCGTCCTTTCTGACGACCACGCCAAGTACTGTCAGATGATATTCTCCATCCTGTAAACACCAGTCGTTGCGCTTCATAGTACGCCCCGTCGGTTTCTTATTCCTGTCATAGATATCCCATAATTCCATCTTAATTTCCCATACCTTTCACTTTTCCCTACAGCATTTCCAGCAGGCCCTGAATACCGTCCCGCTCAAAGATATTCTTATAATACGAAAGTTCTCTCTGGATCAGTTCATCAATAACACGCATTCCCAGCAGTTCCACCGGCGCTTTGTCATCTGTCAGAAGATAATCGCCTCCCTCATAAGGCGTCAGGCCTTCCGAAACCTTCTCCATCATCAACACAAGCTCGGTGTCCTCCAGACTGCTTCTGTTCTTCTCAAATACCGGCACCGCATCCGGATTCTGCGTAGCAAACAATTCTCTGTTGGTTGATCCCTTCACATCCACCGTATACACTTCATCAAACACGCTGGCAATGGTATCTGACAGATATTGATTAATATTTCCCTCTGCATCGGAATGCATATTCATGTTCACCACCATCACGCCGTCCTCGGTCAGATGTTCCCTGACCATCGTAAAAAATTCCACGGAAGACATTTGAAAAGGTATGGTAATGTCCTGATACGCATCCACCATAATCACATCATATTTGCCGGAGTCTGCGGCAAGATACGCCCTGCCGTCATAAGCCGTAACCGGCACCGTATCCGGCAGTTCGAAATACTCCCCGGCGAGTTTTATAATCTTCTCGTCAATTTCCACACCCTCTACCATGGCGGGATCAAAGTATGTCTGGCATTGCTTCGCATACGTTCCGGTACCCATGCCAAGAATCAGCACCCTGGGATTTTCTTTGCCTGCCATCACAGGCGCCGCCAATGCATAATCATAATACATGCCTGTCACGCCGCCGTCCTTCTTCATAATGGACTGAACGCCAAACAGCACATTCGTAGAAAGGATAACGCTGTCCTCCGTCTCCTTCACCTGCAGATAATTGTATATGGATTCTCCCTCATACAACAGATTCGTTTCTCCGAACAGGAAGCTGCCGGAGGAGCCGAAAATGCTGCACAGCAGGAATAAAACTACGCTGACGGCGCACTGCGCCCTTTTCTTCCTGGTGGTGATAAAATAAAGCAGTCCAAGCAAAAGCAGAATCCCGGAGAAAATCAGAAACGTAATCGATGTCCCCACCGCCGGTATTGTCACAAAGGTCGGTACAAAGGTACCGATAATACTTCCGATCGTATTAAAGGCATTCAGGGAGCCTACCGTCTTGCCGCTGTCATCCAGACTGTCTACCGTATATTTTACAAGAGACGGCGTAACTGTTCCCAGCAGAAAAAGCGGAAATACGAAAATAATCATACACGCCAGAAAGGCAGCCCATATCAGGAAATTACTGTTAATGGCAAAAACAAGCGCCCCTGATATCAGTAAGATCACATACTTGCCAAAGACCGGAATCGCCGCGATCCAGATTGCCGCGATGATAATCCTCATATACAGCTTGTCAGGATTCGGATTCCTGTCCGCGCTCCTGCCGCCCCAGATATTGCCAAGCGCCATAGCAATCATAATGGTTCCGATAATAATCGTCCACACAATCTGAGAAGAACTGAAATAGGGAGCCAGAAGCCTGCTTGCCCCAAGTTCTACAGCCATCACAGACATTCCCGCGAAGAATTCCGTGAGATACAAATAATATTTATTTCGTAAGATACCCTGTTCCATCGATATGCCTCCGTTCCTTCCGCTCCGAATGCGCGCCTCAGTTCTATCCGGCGCATTCGGCATTTTATACCTTGTATGCAACAGTTCAATCATGCCCATTCATAAGTTGTCGGGCATTCATCCTATAGAAACGATTGTACACTGTTTTCCATGGATAAGCAATTTCTAAATGACGGCGGCAGACCAACTACGCCGATTTAATAAATATTTTATAAATTTCAAACCTCTATCGGATGCCTATGTCACCGGCAGCATGTTTCCATCATATAATATCAGGAAATCAATATGACCCTTACAGGAGAATTCTACACTTATGGCAATCGGTTACTTACTCATACAGGCGCGGACCGCCCACGACGCCATCCCTCTAAGCGGCGTACAAATCAGCGTACAGGACGATCAGGGCAACAGCGTCTACCTGCTGACGACAGATGAAAACGGTGAGACCAGAACTGTCACGCTAGAAACCGTAGACAAACGCTTCTCCCTTAATCCATCCTTTACGGGAACGCCATACGTCACCTACAACGTACTTGCACGAATAGGCGGATTTCATCCTCTTTATATTACACAGATTCCCATTTTTGACAACGAGACAGCCATCCTGCCGCTTACTCTTGTCCCTCTGACAGAAGCAGGCAGAAGCCCCGTCCCAATGGAAATCACCGTCGGGAAACCCGCCGTTGCAATGCAGGAACCGCGTAACCAGACCGGCACGACTGCCGCTCCGGATGAAATGCAGCGCGGCCAGACAGGCACATCCGCTGCCCCGGACGAAACTCAGCGCGGCCAGACAGGCACATCTGCCGCTCCGGACGAGACTCAGCGCAGACAGGCGGCTTCTGAGGTTACGCCCCTGGTGCTGCGGCAGGTAGTCATTCCCAACCCGATCACAGTTCATCTCGGCACGCCGGACTCTTCTGCCGCCAATGTGCAGGTATCCTTTCCCGACTATGTCAAAAATGTAGCCAGCAGCGAAATATATCCCACCTGGCCTGCCGCCTCTCTGACCGCCAATATTTACGCCATCATTACTTTTGCGCTCAACCGGATTTATACCGAGTGGTACACAAGCCGCGGTTACTCCTTCGACATTACAGCCAGCCCCGCCTATGACCAATACTTCGTATACGGACGCCCGATCTATGAATCAGTCAGCAGAATCGTCGACCATATCTTCAATGAGTATGTCCGCAGGCAGGGACAGCTCGCGCCGTATTTCACTTCCTTCTGCAACGGTACTACCGCTACCTGCCAGGGAATGTCCCAGTGGGGAACCGTTACGCTGGCAGAGCAGGGACTGACTCCGCTGCAGATTCTGCGTTCCTACTATCCAGACGACATCGAAATCGCTTCCACAGACGTCATCACCAACGTCACATCCTCTTATCCCGGAACGCCGCTCAGATTAGGCAGTACAGGGCTCGACGTGCAGACGATTCAGACCTACCTGAACAGAATCCGGCGCAATTATCCCGCCATCCCGGCAATCTCGGACAGTGCGGGCGTATTTCAGAGCGGCACGGACGCCGCCGTCAGGAAATTCCAGAATGTTTTCAATCTGACTGCCGACGGTATTGTAGGCAAATCCACATGGTACAAAATCTCCAGTCTTTATACCGCAGTCACCAGACTGGCAGAGCTGGACAGCGAAGGGACCACACTGGGTATCGGAACCGTCCCTCCCGGAACCGTATTAAGACAGGGTTCTGCCGGACCGGATGTCATCACCCTGCAATATCTTCTGGATGTGATCTCTGCCTTCTATCCCGGCATCCCGTCACCCACCCAGGACGGTATCTTCGGCAGCGGCACAAGGCAGGCAGTGACAGCCTTCCAACAGCTTATGGGGCTTACTCCTGACGGCATCGCGGGACCGCTCACATGGAAAGCCCTCTACGACACCTATCAGGGAATACAGCAGAATGTGCCGTCCCCCGGACCGGATACCTCTTCCGGAACAATCAATTATACGGTTCAGGCAGGGGACAGTCTCTGGCAGATTGCCAGACAGTTCGGCACGACGGTGGATGCTCTCATGCGCGTAAATGGGTTATCATCCGATCTGCTGCGTATCGGGCAGGTTCTGAAAGTTCCCGTTTCCCAGAGCTCATCCTATTTCGAGCATACAGTCCACTCTGGAGATACCCTCTGGCTTCTGGCCCAGAGATATGGCACAACAGTAGATGCCATCAAACGCCTGAACAGTCTTTCATCCGATCTGCTGCGCATTGGGCAGATCTTACGAATTCCGCGTATGTAGAAGCTCCAGCACATGTATAAATCCACACAATTATCTTGTTTTTTCCGAAAAATATTCGGCAAATTGTCGAAAAGCATTGAAATATTACAATATTTTCTATATAATTTAACTAATATTATATAAATAGAAAGGAACAAATGATATGGAATATAAAATCGGTATCAGCAAAAGCAGAACTGCAGAAGCCTGCGTTTCGGAAGCGACCGCAGGCTTCAAACACCCGAAGCTGATTCTTTTCTTCTCTCCGGTAGAGCTTTTTGAACAGTGCGCCGTTCTGATTCATGAGAAATTCCCGGAAAGCATCAGCATGGGAGCCAGTGTCATTGCCTCTTTCGGAAAAGAAGGCGCATCCAAAGACTCTCTCAGAGTCATGGGAATCGAAAGCGGTATCTGCTGCAGCGCAGATATCATGGAAGACATCAATAAATATCCCATCAAATATGCACAGCGCGTACAGAAATGTGTGGACCAGGTTGGCAAAACCAAAAACACTATCTGCCTTGAGTTCACGACGGCATTCTACTGCGGAGAAGAATCCGTGCTTTCCGCGCTCAACTCTGTTCTGTTCTCCTACAATATTCCCGTATTCGGCGGAACAGCAGGCGACTGCGGAAATATGTCGGGTACAAGAGTAGGCTTAAACGGCTGCGTCAGAGATTGCTGCACCGTATTCGCGATCATACACAATGAAGGCGGCGCCATTCACTTTTTCCGGGAAAATATCTATACTCCCGCTTCCGGCAATCTTCTGACCGCTACCAGGACAGATACGCAGACCAGAACGGTATTGGAATACAATTCTAAACCGGCCGCTAAAATGTACGCGCAGGAGCTTGGCGTAAGTGAAGACCAGATCACCAAATATTTCGATACGCATCCAATGGGCAGATTAATCGGAGACGATATGTTCATCACCGCCAACTGCGCTCTTGCTAATAACCACGCAATCACCTATCATGCCAGAATCATGGATAACGCAAAGGTTTGCGTATTAAAACCGGATAATTATAAAGAAATCATCCAGGAAACCATGAGAGAAATCAAGGCCAAATGTCCCAAGCCGTCTCTGTCAATCATGTGCCATTGTCTGGCAAGAACTCTTCTGTTTGAAGGCGACGGATATCTCAATGAATATGCGCGCAGTATGAGCAGCGTATTAGGAAACTATATCGGATTTTCCGGTTATGGAGAACAATTCGGCGAGCAGCATTTAAACCAGACAATGATTGTAATCGTATTTGAGTAAGAGGTGACGACATGAGCATATTTAAGAAAAGAACAACCCTGATCGAAGAAGCCGCTGTCGATCATGCCGCGCAGGCACAAGACTACGGCTATATGAAATACGGCATCGATTTTATGCTGAACCGTATGGGTTCCTATGCCGCCGAGGAGATTAACCTGTCCAAATGCATGGATGCGATCAAATCCCGTACACAGATCACACAGCAAGAATTGGACGACATCGACAGGACCATGGAAGTGATCAGTCAGAGTTATCAGAGTTTCCTGAATTATGTAGGCGAGATTCATGAGGCAATGAGCGAATCGGATCATAAAATAAATGCGTCCAACCAAAGCATGTGCCAACTGACGGAACACATCGGCAGTTCCAAAGATCAGTTGAACAGCATGAACACAGCTTTCGGGGAGTTGGAAACCAATTTCAGTAATATCACCAATATTACGCAGGACATTACAGGAATTTCGTCGAGAACGAACCTTCTTGCGCTGAATGCTTCCATCGAGGCAGCCAGAGCCGGAGAAGCCGGAAGGGGCTTCGCTGTCGTCGCAGAACAGATTCGGGAATTATCCGCATCTACCGCTTCACTTGTAAATGACATCGACAAGTCCATCGCTTCTTTGCGGACAACCCTTCTGAATTTACAGAAAGAAATCGATAAGACCTCAGATATGATGCAGTCCAATATAGAGTCCGCCGGAGGACTTCAGGAATCCCTGGATCAGGTAAAAGACTGCACAAACCAGGTAAGAACGGTCAGCGAACATATCGTCAACTCCATTACCGACATGAACGATCATGTAAACAATGCTGCCGCAGGCGTTGGCAAAGTGCGTACCGCCGTTGGAAATATCGACACCGAAGTCGATAACCTGAATATGAACAGCAGCAAAAAGAATACCGCCCTGTGTGAGATGGACGATATTCTGCACCAGTTCCATGAGATTCTTCATGAGAAATAAAATCACCGGATCAGAGAAAAGGCAGCTATGCCGGGAAGTTCCCGTTTGCATAGCTGCCTTTTACGCCTTTCTGCAATTTGTTTAGATCAGTTGCTCTTCTGCAAAAGCGTCACACATTCAATACAGTCCGTAAAAGGGAACATGTCGACCGGTGTAATCTCCATCACACGGTATCTGCTTAACCTGCCCTTTGCGCCTTCCGCTTTCCCGGCGTATCTTACCGCTTTTTCCTGCCCCTGCACCTTCTCTCCGGGGCCCGTTTTTCCCTTGTCCCAGGCTCCGGTCAGGTATTTTAGGTCTCTTGCCAGCGTATCGGGATTACAGGAGATGTAGACGATCCTGTCGGGCGCAAGCTGTAACAGCGCGTCCATAAATTCCTCAGTGCTGCCGCTTCGCGGCGGATCCATGAATACGACGTCCACCTTGGTCTGTGCCTGCGCCACCTGTACCATGAATCTGCCCGCGTCATTCTGGTAGAAATCCGCGTTTTTAATCTGATTGATCCTGGCATTGATCACTGCGTCCCGAACCGCGTCCTTATTCAGTTCCACACCGATAACTTCTCCGGCATCCGACGCTGCCGCCAGTCCTATCGTACCGATGCCGCAGTAAGCGTCTATCACAGTCTCTTCACCGGTCAGGTCCGCATACTCTATTGCTTTGCGGTACAGCTTCTCGGTCTGCACGGAATTCACCTGATAGAAAGACTTCGGAGAGATTCGGAACGTTCGTCCGCACAGAACATCCTCGATATATCCCTTCCCGTAGATAACCTGTTCCTTCTCCCCCAATACCATGCTGGTCTTCTTATTATTCACATTCACAACTATCGTCGTAATTTCCGGGTGAAGTTTACATAAAGCTGATACAAAATTTTTCTTAGAAGGGAGAATGGGAGAACCCAGCACCAGGACTACCATAATCTGTCCCGTTATATGACCCACACGGACAAGTACATGCCGAAGCAGTCCGTACCCTGTATCTTCATCATAAGTCTTGATTTTGAAGGACTTGGCCAATTCCCTGATAGACACGATAATAGCGTCCGCCTTCTGGTTCTCCAGCAGACAACTGTCCACCGCCACTACGTCATGACTGTTCTCCTGATAAATCCCGGATACAATCCCTTTTCCTTTCTGGAAATCATAGACCGCATGCACTTTATTTCTGTAATGCTCAGGCTTATCCATTCCTATGATACGGTTGACTTTACCGAAGCCTTTGAGCAATTGTTCCACTTGCTTCTGTTTCTTTGCAAGCTGCTCCTGATACGGCACGCCCGAATACCGGCATCCGCCGCATTTCTTCGCCACCGGACATACGCCCTCCCTGAAAGAAGCCTCTCTTTTGAGAGAAGGCTGTTGTATCCGGCTTTTGAGGGATTTATTCCGCTTATCGCTTCTTTTCCTGCTTTCTTCCATATTGGCCTCCATTCTGAAGTATTCTGCGCATGAGACAAGGACCGGATTTCTATTTCCGCACCGTTATCTCTTTACGCCATCAGAAAAGCCCCAAGCAAAACGCTCAGGGCTTTTACGCAATCTGTATGCTGTCTATACCTTCTATCAGATTCCTTGCAAGTACGCTGTCCGCTTCATTAATCCGAATCGTGAAGACATTCTTCTCGCTGCCGTCATTATGGAAAAACCGTTCCCATAATCCCTTTTCCTGCCATTCGATAAAAAACGATATTCTGTTGGACAGCAGAAGCTTCTCCAGCTTATCTTTACTTTCCATACTGTATACCTTGCAGAATGGAATCTCATGATTAAAAAATAGTTCATTAAAATCAATCGCTGCCATAACGCCACCTCCAAACAACTAACTCTCTCTCTTACACTCAGCTTTATGTCAACTTTCTTGTTTATTATATACTAAATATTATTGCAATTACAATATTTTTTTACATTTTCTACAATATAACTAAATATTTATGTAAATCTTGTGAACATTTTCCTGTTCCGATCAGTTACGACAGCAATTTCAAAATCTCCCGGACTCCGTAAGCTACGCCGTCCTCTGCATGATGCCTCGTGATATAATCGGCCGCTGCCCTGCATCCTGCGGAAGCATTTGCCATAGCAATGCCGATACCTGCATACTGCAGCATATCTATATCATTATCCGCGTCGCCAAAAGCGGCAATCTCCTCTCTTCGCAGCCCCAGCCTGTCCGCCACGAAAGCCACACCCGCTTTTTTGCCCGCCTGTCCGTCGGCAATTTCCAGCAGTTGCTCTACAGAAGATGTTATGTAAACTCCTTTAACAGTTTCTTCCAGTCTGCGCCAGATTCTGCGCTTGGTCTCTTCGCCTCTCACAATAATGTCTATGCTGTCGAGGCGGTGCTTATTTTCCCTTAAAAAAGCGACGATATCATCCCGCATTCGTCTGGTGGACTGCACATAAGCTACCGCCTGCGGCGGCGCGTTGAATTTCACCGGATTCTCCACATATTCCCTGTCCGCATAGGCAACTCCTTCTATAATGCCTTCGTAGCATACCATTTCTTTCTCCGTGGCAGCAAGCACCGCTTCTACCGCCTCCTCCGACAGCAGGCAGCGTCTGATGCAATTGCCGGAACGCAGGTCATATACTGCGGCGCCGTTGCCGCAGACCGCATACCGAATTCCCGGCAGCGCCGTCACCTCCTCCGGCAGCGTGTCGTAAGCCCGCCCACTGGCAATCACTACCTCGACGCCTTTCTCAATCAGCGCTTCCAGCGCTTTTCTGTTTTCCGCAGACAGCTTCCCTTCACGATTCAGCGTTGTCCTGTCCAAATCCAGCGCTATACATTTTATGCTCATTTGTCCTCGATACTCCTTATTCGGGCAGCCTTTTCCGTCTACAAAGCCGTCCATGGACGGTTCTTCTGCTCCTGCCAGTAATCCAGCCGCGTCTCATACTGTTCATTAAGCCAGTCGGCCGCCTCATCGACGCCCTCCTTCGTCAAGGGAACCTCTATCGAAGTTTTCTGTTCTTCGGGCGTACGCAGAACGTTAAGCGGTTCCGGCCAGACAGTCACACGGATCACATCGCTGTCCGTCTCTTCACTATGTACTTTTTTCAGCAGATACCTCATACCGTCCATGCTGCCGGAATACTCTTCCTTCTTAATGTAATTCAAGGGATGGAAGCTCTCCTTGTCTATCATACGCCGTCATGTCCTTCCTCAAAAATAAAATCCTCAAAAACACTGTATATACAGTATTCTTAAGGATTCTCATAATCGGAATGACAAGACTTGAACTTGCGACCTCTACTTCCCTAAAGTAGCGCTCTACCACCTGAGCCACATCCCGATTGACTTAAAGATATTGCTTTGCTAAATCAACGATATGATATTATCATTGTTAATTCATTTTGTCAACCCCATTTTTTACAGTGCAATTCGAAATAAAACGAATATAAGTGATGCTAACAGATAAAACCGGCATCACTTATATCTATTTAATTCCCCTTTTCGTGATTAATTATATCATACAATATAACTATAAAAGCAATTATTTAATCGACATATATCGAATAAAAGTCGATTTATGTCGATGTCAAATGATTGAATTTTATTTGTAGTTGTTTTACGATAGTTATGTTTTACAGGAGTGGTACAAATATGAATCATAATTTTGTTGAAGATCTTTTAATGAAGTTTGGTATCAGTAAAATATACAAGGGCTATGACTATATTGTATCCTGCATTCATTTTATATCTGACAACGAGTACAGTTTTACTCCTATTACTAAAATTCTATATGTTGAAATCGCCAAACAATATAACACTTCCAGCCAGTGCGTAGAAAAAAGTATAAGAGATACCATAAAAACAATTTGGGATAAGAACTATGATAACAAATTGCTGTATGAGGTATTCGGCATTCATACAATATCCAAAAGGCCAAGCAATACGGAATTCTTATTATCACTCTATCAGTATGTTAAGAATAAAAGGAGCAAAGAATCCTTTTTGATCAAAAACAATTTTAATTTTGTATGTCCGTTATCCGGAAAAGAATGTGAATTCTGTTATAATTTCATATCTGACGCCATAAGCGGATTATCAGAATAAATATAATCTCTCATCCGCCATATACGCGTAAATGCGTAAAACAAAGGAGTAGTTAGTTCTCCAACTACTCCTCATTTCTAAACGACCTGCACCGAATAGGCGACGCTATGACTCATTCTCTCTCTCATCCATAAATTTCTCGAATACATCCTGCGGAATCGGTCTCGAGAAATAGTATCCCTGCTGAATCTGACAGCCGACTTCTTTCAGATAATCGCTCTGTTCCAGTGTCTCCACTCCTTCGCACAAGGATGTAATCTTCAATCTTTTCGCCATATCAACCACACAGGATATGATAATCTTATCGCTTTCCTGCAGATCATCGTTCTTTAAGAATACCTTATCCAGCTTAATAATATCAATCGGAAGCCTGCTTAGGAGATTCAGGGAAGAATATCCCGAACCGAAGTCATCCATGGAAACCTTGGTTCCAATTTTATGTAAACCATCCACCAGCTCCAGCGCTTTCTCCGTATTTTCCAGATAAATGCTTTCTGTCAGTTCGAACTCTATCAGGGAGAACGGTATCCGGAATTCCTGGAACAAATCTTTCACATACTCCAGAATATGCATTTTACTCAGATGCACCCTAGATACGTTCAGGGAAATCGGCACTACCTTTTTCCCTTCCTGCAGGCGTCTGGCCAGAAACTGGAATACCTGACGATATACATAGTAATCCACATCTACGATCTGTCCGCTGCGCTCTATAAAAGGAATAAACTCATCAGGATAGACAAAGCTGCCGTCCGGCTTCTGCCATCTGACCAGCGCCTCCGCACCCATTAACCGTAAGGTATCAGTCTCCATTTTAGGCTGATAATATACCTTAAACTCCTTATTGGCAATCGCTTTGGGAATGCAGGATGTAATCTCTACCTCGCGTTTGATTCCGTCCATCATACTCTGCTGGAACAAAACGCAGCAGTCTTCTTCCAATTCTTTTGCGACTTTCCTGGCAAGATTGGCATTCGAGACCACGGTTTCCGCATCCAGGCTCTGGCTGTTCTTATCAATAATACTGATACCTGTACAGAACTGCAGTCTGCTGTTCAGATACTTCTCCCTGAACTTCACTTCCCGCTCCTGATTGAGCCGCAGTATAATATTCCGGTATACGTCATTCGTATACTTACTGTTCACGCGGTTCGCCACAACGAAATTGTCCGAGTAAACCCTTGCCGCACACAGCATCGTCTTATTATTGGTTGTGATAGCGTCTACGAAATCCTTAAGCAGCGCGTCGCCCACCTGGTATCCGTATGTATCGTTTATGTATTTAAAGTGCTTGATATCCGTATAAGTTATGGCGATCCGGTCATCACCTATCTTCTCAATTTCCTGTTCCAGCTTGCCCAGAAACACTTCATATCGATCCAAACCCGTTAATGAATCCTTCATATGTCCCTCATTCTGCCGTCCCCTGCGGCTTCACACGTAAAATGCCTTTCTTCGTCTCATTACGGACACAAACCGTCCGCTTCTATCTTCTGTCACTCTCTGCCATTGCCGCCCTGAAAGCTGTGTCATATGCAGGATAACTTTTCTTAAGAGACAATGGCTTGCCGTCCCGTCCCAGGAAACAATGCCTGCTCTTCCCCAGAGTCCTTAGTTCCCGCGTCTCACGGTCTACAATCTGATACGACAGTTCCAATGTGACTCCGTTATATTTCTCAATCTTCGGTGTAATCTCTACCACGTCTCCGAAGCGCACCATAGACTTATAAGTGCAGGAGACCTCCAGCACCGGACTGACTACCCCTTGGCTCTCCATCTCCCGATAATCCACGCCAACCTGCCCCATATACCAGATTCGCGCCGATTCAAACCATCGAATATAGTTAGAATGGTGGATAATTCCCATCTGATCTGTCTCGTAATATTGCGCCTGATGTTCATATGCCTGCATAAATACTCTCCATGCTTCCTTTACGCCGCCATGCTTCATGATATAGAAAATCCTGAATATAGTCCTAATTTCCTATATACATAATTCTATGTGTTTGTTGATCTTATGTCAATAATTTACAACAAAAACATTTCTTCCGCCATACACTTCTCCCGGCATATTCATCGCTGCGATAACACCGCTACCAAATACTCCCATACTCTTCGAACGGACGCAATGTCCATACTTTCCTGCGCAGTATGCACGTCATGAAGATCCGGTCCGATAGAGATACAGTCCAACCCTTCAATCTTATCTGCCAGAATTCCACACTCAAGCCCCGCATGGATGGCTTCCAGCTTAGGCGCTCTGCCATACATTTGCTCATAGATTGCACACATTTTGTCCCGCAAAGGAGAATCTACGCGGTATGCCCAGCCCGGATAAGCATTCCTGACTGTCATTACAGCGCCATGCCCCCTGGCAATATCCAGCATATTACCGCATAACGCTTCTTTTTCCTGATTAACAGAACTTCTGACCGCATAGCTTAAGGTCAGAGCATCCTCTGTCAGCTTCATGATTCCAAGGTTTAAAGAAGTCTCCACCAGACCCGGCACATGCCTGCTCATCCCAGTTACACCATTGGGCAGCGCTGCCAGACAAGACAGGGCATTCCTGATGCTGTCACCTGTACAACATGCATACGGTGGTATACTTTCTTCCTTATCATCCCCTTCTCCTGCATCCTGCGGCATCTGTACCAGACGACACGTAATGCGCAGCACCGGATCGCTCTTTGCAAACTGCTCCTTATAAGAATGCTCCTGTTCTTCCACCAATGCCTGTACCTGCGCGATGTGCTCCTCAGGTACAAGAAGCCGGGCGGATGCTTCCCGTGGAATGGCATTATCCGCCACGCCGCCTTCCATGGCCATCACCCCGGCTCCTGTCTGCCTGATCACTTCTCCGACAAGCTGTCCCAGCAGCACGTTTGCGTTTCCGCCGTTCTTATAGATCTCCGTACCGGAATGACCGCCGGAGAGTCCCGTAATTTTCACTTCCATCTGACGGTTCTCTTCCATATCCTTTGCCCCTGATATACGGCAGACAGGAATCGTCACATCTACTCTGGCGCCTCCCGCACAGCTTGTAATAAAAATTCCTTCTTCCTCCTGGTCCATGTTGATCATACGCTTTCCCTGAAGCATAGACAGATCAATATCCATGGCTCCGTGCATGCCTGTCTCTTCATTGACTGTCAGGATGATTTCCAGTCTTGGATGTCCTATATCCTCACTGTCTAAAAGCGCCAGACAATACGCCACCGCAATGCCGTCGTCTCCGCCGAGACTGGTGCCTTCCGCACAGATTCTGCCGTTTTCTACCTTGAGCCTGAGGGGCTCCTTCGTCATGTCCACCTCACAGCCCGGTTCCTTCACCGCCACCATATCCATATGCCCCTGCAAGATAAACGGCTCCTCCTGCTCATAACCGGGCGCGGCTTCCTTGACGATAATAATATTTTTCATCTCATCCTGAATACAAAGTAAGCTCCGCTCTCTGGCAAATTGCAGCAGATAATCGCTGATCTGATCCACATTGCCCGAGCCATGGGGTATTCTGCTGATCTGTTCGAAATAATAAAAAACCTTCTCCGGCTGTAATCCTTCTAATACGCTCATTTGATGTTCTCCCATTCTTTATCTTATCATGCGGCATTTTCTTATTTTTATTCTACGAATCTGCCGCCATGTACTCTGCCTGTATATCATACCATACTTTAAAGTGTACCGCCATGTATCCGCAAAAATTTGCAAATTCGTGAAAATCAAAAACGCCTTCCTGCACACGTCAAATACGGCTCCGGAATCAAATTCCGGAACCGCAATATTATCTGTCTGATATAGCAAACCAGCCCTACGCCGGATTCACGCGAAACCACTCCTTCATCGTACCTAACACCTTCACCAGTTCTTCTTCTGAAATGATGTAGGGAACCATAGCGTACAGATATTTCAGGAAAGGTCTGCTGAACACGCCGCGCTCGTACGCAAACTGCTGGTAGCCCTTCAGCGTATCCGCATCATGAACTTCCACACAGACACAGCCGCCCATAATGCGCACTTCCTTGATTCGCGGGTCGGCGAAGCCTTCCATCTCCCGTCTGGTAATGGCTTCTATCCGGCGGATTCTGGACATATAATCCTCCTGCTCGAATACCTCGACAGACGCCAGCGCCACGCTGCACGCCAGCGCATTGCCCATAAAGGTAGGCCCGTGCATCAGCGCCTTATTCGGATCGTCCGCGTAGAAACCGTCGTAGACCTTATGATTCGCCACCGTAACCGCATGGCCGATATAACCGCCCGTCAGTGCTTTGCCCAGAACCAGGATGTCCGGCAGCACCAGATCCGCCACGAAACGGTTGCCGGTACGGCCAAAGCCCGTGGCCACCTCGTCGAAAATCAAAAGCACCCCATATGTATCACAAAGCTCTCTGGCCCTTTTCAGGAAAGCGACGTCATACATGCGCATACCGCCTGCCCCCTGCAGCAAAGGCTCCACAATAAAGCAGTTCAGTTCCTTATGATATCTCTCAAAAGCTTCCTCCAGCGCAGGAATTTGTGTGGGAATATGGATAACGTCTTTCTTCTCTCCATAGGCTTCCAGAATAAAATGATAATCCTCATCATCGCCCACTTCCATGGTTTTAAAGGTATCGCCGTGGTACGCATGAGTCAGGGAAAGCACTTTTGTACGGGCAAGCTCTCCACGGTTTACATAATACTGCAACGCCATTTTCAGGGCGACCTCTACAGCCACGCTTCCAGAATCTGAGAAGAAACAATAATCCAGGTCACCCGGCAGAAATTCCCGCAGCTTAGCAGACAGCTTCTGCACCGGCTCATGGGTCAGACCGCCCAGCATTACATGGGCGAAGCGGTCCACCTGGGACTTAATCGCCTCATTCAGCGCCGGATGTTTATAGCCATGTATCACACTCCACCAGGAAGACACGGAATCTATCATCGCTTTGTCCTCTGTCTTCAGCCACACACCCTCCGCGTCAATAATCTTGTAAGGCGCTTTCATTGTTTTCATCTGTTCATATGGATACCAAATCATGTCTCTGCCTCTCTTTTCCTCTTTTCTCAAACGCCCTGCGGCTTTCTCCTTTTCGATAACCTTCTCAAACGCTCTGCGCTTTCCTCTTTTCCAATATCGTTCTCAAACGGTACGCACGTCTCTATTCTTCATATAACGCCGCCAGCGCTTCCGCGTCCATGTTCAGATCGCCGCTGCCGTCGGCTATGCAGGCCAGCACCTTCAATCCGGTCATATGCTCACACATTCGGATATTATCCTCTTCCATCGCATTACCCGGATGGTAGTGATTAAAGAAAATGCCTTTGACCGGAAGCTGCCTGCTTCGCATATATTCCACCGTCAGCACCACACTGTTGATAGTGCCAAGCCCGGCGTCCGCTATCAGCAGGCTGGAAAGCCCTAATTCTTTGATCACATCCTCCAGCCAGATTTCTTTTTCATCATAACAAATGGGACACAGGATACCGCCGCTGCCCTCCATGGTAACGTAATCGTACCGACTGCACACTTCGTCAAAGCCCTTCCTGACCACGTCCATCCGAACCGGACCACCCTCTATTCTGGATGCCAGATGCGGGGAGACAGCCGTCTCATAGATATAAGGACACATCTCGTCAAGCGGCTGGATAATCCCGGATACGTTCTTCACATGCAGCGCATCCCCCGGAATCAGCCTGCCGTCCGCGCCGCGCTCATTACCGCTCATCGCCGCCTTGTAATATGCGGCGTTTCTGCCGCTCTCCTGCAATTTCTTCACAATCAGCCCGGTCACATAAGTCTTACCCACGTCCGTGCCTGTTCCGGTAATAAACAATTTCTTACTCATGACAAAGCTTCACCTCGAATCCCAATCTCTGAATCAGTTCCATATCCGTCTCCACAGTAATTCCCGCAGTAGTCAGCATATCGCCGGAAATAGCGGCATTTGCCCCGCTTAAGAAACACGCCTCGCCCTTGTCTCCCACAAGACCTCTTCCACCTGCCAGACGAATCGAAGCGTCCGGAATCAGGAAACGGAACAGGGCCACACAACGGCACGCCTCCTCATTGCTCAGGGGCGTATTGCCCTCATAGGGCGTACCCGGAATGGGATTCAACAGATTCACGGGGATAGATTTCACGCCCAGCTCACGCGCCGTCAGCACCATATCGATGCGGTCTTCCATCGTCTCGCCCAATCCCAGGATGCCGCCGGAGCAGATAGAGAGTCCGGCACGTCTGGCCGCTTTCAGCGTCTCGATCTTGTCCTCATAGGTATGGGTGGTGCACACTTTGGGAAAATACCGGGCGGAAGATTCCAGATTGCAATGGACTCTGGACGCACCCGCCTCTTTCAGCCTGCGAAACTGCTCCTCCGACAGCAGACCGAAGGAAACGCACACCTGAATATCGGTCTCCCGCTTAATCTTACGGATACTCCCGCACACCTGCTCTACCTCTGCGTCGGACAGCCGTCTGCCGGAGGTAACGATGGAATATCGCAGCACGCCCCGGTCTGCATTATACTTCGCTCCCTCTAAAAGTTCTTCCGTCCCAAGCAGCGGATAGCTTTCCTCGCAGGCGGTGTGATAATGGGCGCTCTGGGCGCAGTACTTGCAGTCCTCCGAGCATCTGCCGCATTTCCCGTTGATAATCGTGCAGATATCGAAGCCGCTGCCGCACATGACACGGCGGATTTCATCTGCCGCCTCCCGCAGCTCATCAAGCGGCTCCTCTGCAAGCGTCATCGCTTCTTCTCTTGTAATCTGCTCCCCCGCCAATACCTTCTGTTTCATTTCCGATATAAAACTCATTGTATGTATGTCCTTTCCTGAATGTATGTCCTTTAAGCGTTTGCGAAACTCATCACAACATAACTTTAATTGTGCAAATTGCATAACCATGAGCAGCCCCTTGGAACAAAGTCAGGCTCCGCAGCCTGACTTGCAAGAATCGTCTTTGCCGATTCTTGTTGGCTTCGCACTACACATCTGCATTATTCTCTTACAAAACAACGCCGGTACTTGGCGAGGTTTTTTCGAGCCTAGTATCCGCTGCGTCTGGAACGGAGCGAAAGCGCGGCTGTGTTGGCTATACAATTTGTGCAATTTCAACAAGGATGAAGGCGTTTCGCAATTACCTAGTGTATATCCTTTCCTGATTACCTGCATCCTGTTCCTTACAGATTCAACGGTTCATCTTCTCAAGCACAGGTTTCAGCCGTTTCGCCAGAAACGCCGCCACAAAACACAGCAAAATGTCGCCCGGCACAGCCAGCAGGAAACAGTACAAAAACAGCGGCCATACCGCGATCGGTGTACCGATAACGAAATTACAGATCACATAATAGTAAACCATCCCCATGCCGTATACGATGGCAAGCCCGATGAAGTTCGCCAGCAATATTTTGCCAAAGGACCAGTTCTTACGTTCCTCCGTCAGCTTCCCTGTCACATAACTGCCCAACACGAAACCAATGATGTATCCGAAGCTTGGCTTAAGCAGATACCAGAAACCGCCTCCTTCCGCGAAAATCGGCAGCCCCACAAGTCCTAACAGGGCGTACGCGCCCACACTGACCGCCCCCAGCCTGCCGCCCAGCAAAAGCCCCGCCAGCATCGTAAACAGGAATTGTAATGTAAAAGGCACATAGGGGATCGGAATCTTAATAAAAGCTCCCACCGCCGTCAATGCCGTAAAAATAGCACATAATGTCATCTCCTGAATCGTTATCTTCTGTCTCATCTTCTCCCTCTCCGTTATCTGCATTTCAGTACCGGCAAAACGCCGCAGCTTTTTAACCAGATCCTGACAATAATTTCCGTATTCAAGACTATCAAAAAGAAGCTATATTGTCAACCTTGTTTTTCTTAAAGTTGACAATCATGGTAAATAAAAACGGTTCCAGAATCTGTCTTCTGAAACCGCTTCCCAGTTACTTAAGCGTAAACTTATCCTTATTTCAGGTTCGCCTTAGCAAGCTCAGCCAGTGTCGTAAATCCGGCTGCATCGTTGACTGCCATCTCTGCCAGCATCTTTCTGTTCATGTCCACGCCTGCATTCTTAAGACCATACATGAATTTGCTGTAAGATAAACCGTTCATTCTTGCCGCCGCATTGATACGCGCAATCCATAACTGTCTGAACTGACGCTTTCTCTCTTTTCTGCCTGCGTAAGAAGATGTCAATGCTCTCATTACGGACTGTTTTGCTACTCTATACTGTTTTGATCTTGCTCCTCTGTAACCCTTTGCAAGCTTTAACACTCTGTTATGTTTCTTCTTAGCGTTTACGCCGCCTTTAATTCTTGCCATGTCTTTTTCCTCCTATATTTGACAATTCTCTGATCGCTCATCTGTTCCGCCGCGCCGATACCTCTGCAGGTCTCCCATGCCGCAGATTAGATGTAAGGTAAAATCTTCTTCATATTCTTAACATTCGTTGCGTCTGTCATAGCAGGCTTTCTGAGGTTTCTCTTATTCTTGGTTGTCTTCTTGGTTAAGATATGGCGTTTATAAGCTTTGCTTCTCTTTAACTTACCTGTTCCGGTTACTTTAAAACGTTTTGCAGCTGCTCTGCTTGTCTTCATTTTTGGCATTTCAAAATTCCTCCTGTATTTATTATTAATTTCATGGATATCAACTGTAAGATATCATATATTTCAACTGAGCCGCTTAACGCTTCTCAGCTAAAAACATCGTCATGCTTCTGCCTTCCACCTTCGGCGCTTTATCCACTACCGCGATATCAGAAAGCGCCTGCGCGAAATCATCCAGAATATGCTTGCTGGTATTCATATGCGCCATCTCACGGCCGCGGAAACGAAGCGTAACCTTCACTCTGTCGCCTTTTCCTATAAACTTTCTGGCAGAGTTCACCTTCGTATTCAGATCGTTGGTATCAATGTTTGGAGAAAGACGAATCTCCTTAATCTCAACGGTCTTCTGTTTCTTCTTGGCTTCCTTCTCTTTTCTGGTCTGTTCGTACTTGAACTTACCATAATCCACAATCTTACAAACAGGCGGTTTGGCAGTCGGCGCAATCTTTACAAGGTCTACTCCGGCTTCCTCCGCAAGCTTCATCGCGTCCCTGGCAGACATAATTCCGAGCTGTTCCCCGTTCTCACCGATAACACGTACTTCTTTGTCTCTGATCTGTTCGTTAATAAATAAGTCGCTAATGGCTTTGCCCTCCATAAGAAAATATAAAATAAAAAGTGGACAGCATAACTATCCACTTGTCATAATCGCTTGAAAACAACTCCCATACGCCCTCAGGACTGTGAAGTTTAAGCTATGAACGCTTGCGAACCCGATTGTTGCAAGGTGAGAGTGGATACTCTGCTTGGTTGTATGTGCTCTCGCACCTTAGATACTATAACACAGGGAGCTTTTCCCTGTCAACACCAAAAATATTTTTTACCTTTTTTACCTTTTTCCCGATCTAGTACTCTAACCGGATAGTCTCGGCGCTCGCCTCGTACTCCTCCATACGGTCGTAATCGCTGGTCTGGGAATAGGTGATCACATAACTCTTATCCGCATTGATAGCGTATTCTAACTGGGTAATCTCCACCTCTCCCACCTGATAATGGCACAGGATGCGAAACGCCGGGTATCCCTCTATCTGGATTCTCTCGAAGCTGTCAATGATAACCTCGATATCCTCGTCATACGCCTGCCGGAAATTCGCCTCCGCCTGGGCTTTGAAGGTTTCCTCCGTCATAAGCTGCAAAGACACATCCTGATCAAGCGCCACATAATAAATGGTGGACGCGTCGATAGGATACCTTTTGGTCACGTACATGCCGGGCACATCCTCCGATTCCTCGAAAGTATCCGGCAGGGTAAAGGTGCAGCCTCTGGTCGCACGGGTATTTTCCATAATGGACGTATCCATCTTCTGTTCCTTCAGAAGCTCTGCCGTCAGTTCATTCTTCGTGGCTTCATCGATTTCCATCTGCGCTACGGTGGCATTGGTGCGCTCTTCTGCTGCGCTGTCTGTCCCGTCATTCCCGTTTTCTATATCCTCCGCCGCTTCTTCTGTCTCCTCTTCCGCTCCTTCTTCTGTTTCCTCTTCTATGCTGTCTGCTGACTCTTCGCTCTCCGCGCTCTGCGCGCTTGTATGTACTGTCTCTTCACCGCCGCAGCCCGTCAGCATTCCCGCCATAACAAGTGCCAGCAGCAGGCCGATTGCCTTATTCTTCATATAATATTATTTCCTCATTTCCGCGCCGCTGATATTGGAACCGAAGGCTTGTGCAGGCGGCGCACAATCACACCTCTTATAACAGTATAATCTAAAATGACACGGCAGGCAATTAGTAATTCCTGTCTGCTAACTGCCTGCCGCCATTATTCGTTACTGTTCACTCCGTTCGCAGCAACATTTGTAACTCCACCTTATATCCGCTGCACGAGTGGAATTTGTTCACACATGAATCATGTTCTTACGCCTCACGGAAAGTTGCGCACTCTGTGCCCTGACAGTCGCAGGCGCCGCAGCCCTTGATATCTACATGCTCCGCATGGCACTTATAGTTAGAATTGTACATACATTTGGTTGCCTCACAATCGATGCTGATCGTCTTACACGCATGATCTAATGAACTCGTATAAGCGCCTTCCTGTCTCTGGGCAAAGCTCTCGCAGCATGTGCCGCACGAATTGTCCGCATGCTTGCCGCCGACCATAATATCGCCCTTACAGCAATATTTGTCCTGATTATAGGTACAATTTTCCACACCGCATTTTAATTCCGCCATAATAATAACCTTTCCTTTCTTATCAGCTTCCATACTCCTGTGCCCGCCGCGTCTGCAAGCCGCTTAAGCCGCAGCGTCAAGTCTGCGCCCTGACGGCAATTTTGCGCCTGTCGCGTTCACTCCAGTATCATAAGTTATTATTGACCGAAAAATTTTTTCTATGCGATTCTTTTACTTATATCCATTTTTATGCATCATATTTATTTATGCGTCCCGGGCGCTTCTCATTCAGAAGCTGTCAAAACCTTGCCGCTTACCGTATACAGATTAAACCAATACCGCTCCAGCAGGAAGCTGCCCTGCTCCTCTACCGTAAGTCCGGCTTCCCGCCACCCGGCCACGATTTCTTCCCGGCTGTTGAAGCTGCCAAGGAACCAGAGGTTTACCCCCTCCGCCCCGGCCTGCTGTGCCAACGCCAGAATATCTTCCGTCTCCTCCGCCGTATCATAAGGGCGGATAATCTCCTGAATCAATGTCTCCGGCGTGCCGCCCCACAGATAACTTTCCACCGTATCTTCTATATAATAGGAAGTAACTGCCTGCACCTGATCGAAATTACAGATCATGATATCGTCCGGCTGAATCAAAGCGAGCGCTTCTTTCGTATCCTGCATGAGCAGAATCTTATACTCTTCTTCTCCCATAAAGGCACGATAGTCTCTAAGCCCTATAACGGTTGTCAGGATAACAATGACTGCTCCGGCAAGCCCGGTAAAGCGCCGCCCTGTCAGCCGGGAACCTGAGTCCTTAGATTGACCGGCAAATTGTAATCCCTCGTCCGGCTGCAGCATTCCGCCTGATTGCACTTTGCCATGCGACGGCAGCATTCCGTCCAGACATAGGGCAAACGCCAGCCAGAAGCCTCCCATAGCCGGAATCATATAGCGGTAGACGAAAATCGGCCGAAGAAGCATGGACGCCGCAAAACCAAACAGCACCAGTCCGCCCAGAGAAGCGATACACGCAATGACAAAGCCCATCATATCCGACGCCAAGCGATCCATCCCCATATCATTTGTCTGCGCAGCTTCTGCCCCGGCAGACTGTCTTTCGGCAGGCTGCACTGTCCTGGCGCGCCTCCCGGCCGCATACCTCATAACATACGCCGCGAACACACCCACGTAAGCGCCAAAAAGCACCACCGCCAGCACCGTATTCAATCTGTCATTCGCAAAAGCAGGCTTTAACAGGAACTTCACGCACCCGCCAAGAGAACGCCATGTCAGCGGCAGGATCCAGTAATTCTCATGAACCGCCGTCATCTGCCGTATCAAAGAAGGAATCCACGGCAGATAGCCTGCCGCAGACACCGCTGTCCACAGACACCATTCCCTGATCCTGCCTCGGTCACGACTAAGGAAAACAACCAGCACATACAGATAGATCATTACCACCGCCACGCACGCAAAATACTGGGTATATGCAGCCGCCAGCCCGTACAGCACCAGTGCCGCGCCGTGAAGCCTGCGCGCCTTAACACGCTCCTGTCCAGCCGTAATCGTCCCATAAGCGTGCAGCAGCGATGCCGTCACGAACAGAAGCGCCCAGCTATACATGCGGATCTCTATCGTATAAGCCGGCAACTGGGGCATTGCTGTCACGCAGAAAGCGAACACCCCCGCCGGAAACCAGCCGAATCTTCCTCTGATAAAAGTCAGGCTGTACAGAAGCAGTATAAAATACGGCAATACGGAGACTGCCTTGGCGGCGGCAACCGTACTGACCGCCGGGCTGATTAGTTTACATAAGTCTACTATAAATTTGGTCACGCAATAATACAGCGGCGGATGAACGTCTCTTGCCGTAAAAGCAATTAATTCACCGTAGGAATGCTCTATCATTCCCACGGTGAATAATTCATCATACCAGATATCATTGCTTACGCACAGCGCCAGGCTTTTGCCAAGCATCAGTACGCTGATTCCCAGAAAGCCCCAGCCAAGCAGGTCCTTCCGGGCATATCTCTTTTTCGATGATATCATCTTTATCCTCTCAGGCTGCGATTACTGTGCCGCCTCCTCTTTTCTGATTTCCTTCGTCCTGATTTCCCTGCAGATCTGATCAATGAAATCCTGCAAAGGCTTCACGCCCTCATCGCCTGCGAAACGGCTTCTGACAGACACGGTCTTATCCTCTGCTTCCTGCGCGCCGACTACCAGCATGTACGGCACTTTGCTCAGTCTCGCCTCGCGAATCTTGAAGCCAATCTTCTCAGAGCGGTTGTCCACCGTCACATCCACATCGTTTCTCGCCAGTTCTTTTCTGACCTCTTCCGCATAGGCCTCGTATTTCTCAGAAATCGGCAGCACGCGAACCTGCTCAGGACATAACCAGGTCGGGAACTTACCCGCGTATTTCTCTATCAGCCACGCCAGCGTTCTCTCATAGCAGCCAAGCGACGTTCTGTGGATAATATAAGGACGAACCTTATCACCGTTCTGGTCGATATAGTACATATCAAACTGCTCCGCCAGAAGTGCGTCCCACTGAATGGTAATCATCGTGTCTTCTTTGCCGTATACGTTCTTGGCATTGATATCCACCTTCGGTCCGTAGAAAGCGGCTTCGCCTACATCCTCCACGAAGGGAAGCTCAAGTTCCTCTAAAATGTTGCGGATATGCGCTTCCGTCTCATTCCATACCTCCGGCTCGCCAATATATTTCTCAGCA
Organism: Lachnospiraceae bacterium; assembly: GCA_017626325.1. Lineage (GTDB taxonomy): Bacteria > Bacillota > Clostridia > Lachnospirales > Lachnospiraceae > UBA3282. Next base: position 40,933 of record JAGAIZ010000050.1, read on the forward strand.
TTTTCCGGATCCCACTTAGACAGATGCCAGGTGATATCATCCAGCAATCCCAGGGTTGACATAACATGCTTGGCCAGAGCGATACAGCCCTTGAACTCCTCCACCATCTGATCAGGTCTTACAATCAGATGTCCCTCGGAAATAGTAAACTGCCTTACACGGGTCAGGCCGTGCATTTCACCGGAATCCTCGTTACGGAACAAGGTTGAAGTCTCGCCGTAGCGAATCGGCAGGTCACGGTATGAATGCTGGCTGTTTTTATAGCAATAATACTGGAACGGGCAGGTCATCGGACGCAGGGCGAATACCTCTTTGTCTTTTTCCTCATCTCCCAGCACGAACATACCTTCCTTATAATGATCCCAATGACCGGAAATCTTATACAGGTCGCTCTTTGCCATCAAAGGCGTCTTGGTCCTCACGTAGCCCCACTCTTTATCCTCCAGATCCTCAATCCAGCGCTGCATCTTCATGACCATCTTAGTTCCCTTCGGAAGTAAAAGAGGCAGACCCTGACCGATGACATCCACGGTGGTAAAAAGCTCCATCTCCCGTCCCAGCTTATTGTGATCGCGTCTCTTGATATCCTCCAAATGCTCTAAGTAAGCCTCCAGCTCTTCCTTCTTCGCAAAAGCAGTACCGTAGATACGCTGTAACTGCGCCTTGTTGGAATCGCCTCTCCAGTACGCCATGGAAGAGGAGGTGAGTTTATATGCCTTAATATTTTTCGTGCTCATCAGGTGAGGACCTGCACACAAATCCACGAAGCCGCCCTGATCATAGAAGGAAATCTCAGCATCCTCCGGCAGATCCCGAATCAGTTCCACCTTATAAGGCTCGCCCTTTTCCTCCATGAATTGAATCGCTTCCTCTCTGGGCAGGGTGAAGCGCTCAATCTTATGGCCTTCCTTGATAATCTTCTTCATCTCTGCTTCCAGCTTATCCAAATCCTCTCTGGAAAAAGGTTCCGCGTCAAAATCGTAATAGAAGCCTTCCTCAATCGCCGGGCCAATGGTCACTTTGGCATTGGGAAACAGCCTTTTCACCGCCTCCGCAAGCACATGAGACGCTGTATGTCTGATTACCTTCAATCCCGCAGGATCGTTTGCCGTCAGAATATTGAGCGTGCAGTCCCTGTCAATGACTGTCCTCAAATCCTCTACCTGGCCGTCCACTTCCCCGGCGCAGGCTGCTCTTGCGAGCCCTTCGGAGATATCAGACGCGATCTCGTAGATGCTCATTGCCTGTGCGTATTCCTTGCTGGAACCGTCTTTTAATGTGATTTTCATGATATTTTCCTCCATTCTGTGATACCATTCCGCTTAATATTGCCTGTATTGTGTTTCATTGTTATTGTTCAGGCCGCATCCAGCCTGCTGCATGATGCGGAAGCCGACGCTTCTAATCCTCTGCCCTGTCACTATGATAGGAACCTCCGTCATTGGCATTGCCACTGCCATTGCCGTTATTATTGGCATTGTTGCAGCCGTTATGGCTTCCGATGGTAATGCCGTGGGTCACAGGCGCCGCCAGAAGTCCCAGACAGATGCCAGCCAGCAAAAGCACCGCTCCCAATAATACGATGTTTACTCTGCTAAGCGTTACCTCACCCTCCAGATTGCTGCAGGTTCGTTCCTTTAATTCTGTAAATGTCATATGTGTACTCCTTTCTTTCCTGCTATTTGATAGGTAATCGCGAAACTTTTCACAACATAACTTTAATTGTGCAAATTGCATAACCATAAGCAGCCCCTTGGAAGACGCCTGTACTTGGCGAGGTTTTTTCGAGCCGGTTTGGTCACAAACCTGTATCCCTGCTGCGTCTGGAACGGAGCGAAAGCGCGGCTGTGTTGGTTATACAATTTGTGCAATTTCAACAAGGATGAAGGAGTTTCGCAATTACCTACTGCTATTTGGAAATAATCTTTGCTGCCTTGCAAGGCATGCTTACATGCGAGCATGACGCATACCTTACTATGCTTTGCTTCTCTCTGTTTCCTGCCTGTATCAGCAGACTCAGGACACTTCGTGTCCTGAGTTCGCGTTGCTCGTCATAAGCCTTGCAAGGCATGCTTACATGCGAGCATGACGCATACCTTGCAAGGCTTATGACTCTGCTGATACGCGCAAAAAGTCCCCTGCACCGCCATTATGGCAGTGCAGAGGACGTATCATCTACGCGGTTCCACCTCGCTTGCTCTGTGCGCCTGTGACGACTTACCAGAACCTCTCATTAGCTGTAACGTAAGCCAACGGACCGGATTGGGGCCATTCGGAGTTAGTTTTCAAATGCTTCCGGCCAAGGCGCTTTCAGCCTGCGACGCCTCTCTCTGCTGCGTTCCACATTTTACTCTTCTCGTCAACATGTTGTCTTATTTTTAATTCTTCATTTTACTTCTTTATTATTTTACTCTATTCGTATTTTATGTCATGGATGTTCAAAAGTAAAGTTTTTTCTCAATTTTTCTTTCTAAAAATTTCAGCAGCGGCCTGCTGAATAATTCTTTCTCTTCTTCCGCGAAACCGCGAAGCAGGACGGAATCCGCCTCTTCCACCCCTTCTGTTCCAGACAGGATATAAGACCCGCTGCCGCTGTCCGCACACAAAAATCCTCTGCTGAAAGGAAGCATCCCTTCCGCAGAGGATTCTGACGTCTTATGCGTTCTTACCGCAGCATTTCTTATATTTCTTGCCGCTGCCGCAGGGACAGGGGTCATTAGGATATACCTTCTTGTCCTTGTGAATCGTAGTAGACTCTTTCTGCTCCTTGTACAGTCTCTTTCTCGTCTCTTCGTCGTAGATGTCGTTCCACTCCTCCAGATTGTACAGCCAGTCCGCGCCTGCCGCTACCATGTTCTTATACAGCAGTTCTTTATCGAAGCCGAGGTTTACCTGCGTATCCTCTTCCATTTCCTCAATCGGATTCTGTGTTTTCAGGCTGTCGTTGATACCATCCAGAAAGCCCGTCATCGTCATGATGTCGATGTTGAATTTCTCAGCCAGTTCCTTAACAGTTCCCTCTACGACCTCGTCAGGGTTCTTAAGAAGCTCCGCATACATTTCCTTTTCCTTTAAAAAGTATGCAGACCAAAGTCTCTGTAAGTCTCCCTTGTTAGCTGTCTCGGAATATGCCATATCACGCCACTGTTTTAATAATGCCATTTCTAAATACCACCTTTTATCCTGTAATCTTGCGATATTCTGTCTCACATCATACTATCGCAGTCGATACCTAAGTATATAACACTTTCCGTAAAAAGTAAATTTTTTTTGAAAAAAACTGCCTGTTGGCCATTGTAAATCTACCTTTGGGACAGATTCTTAATTCCCACCAACGAGCCGATCATCAGCACTACGCCGATTGACAGCGGAAGCACCGGATTCTGCGCAAAACCCGCTATAATGTAGGTCACGAAGGAAACCGCCGCAACTACCACCACATAAGGAAGCTGGGTGGACACATGGTTCAAATGATGGCACTGGGCGCCTGCAGACGCCATAATCGTCGTGTCAGAAATCGGCGAACAATGATCACCGCAGACAGCGCCCGCCATGCAGGCGGAAATGGAGATAATCATCATCGTCTCATTAGTACCAGAAAACGTATGTACCACAATCGGAATCAGAATACCGAAGGTTCCCCAGGATGTACCCGTCGCAAAAGCAAGGAGACACGCCACCACGAAGATAATCGCAGGCAGCAGACTCAGCAGGCTGTCAGACGCGCCGCCGATTAAGACCGCTACATATTCCTTCGCGCCCAGACTGTCTGTCATCGCTTTCAGCGTCCACGCGAAGGTCAGAATCATAATCGCGGGAACCATCGCCTTGAAGCCTTCCGGTACACATTCCATGGACTCCTTGAATTTCAAAGCGCCGGTTACCATATAGTACACAATGATAATAATCAGCGCGCTGAAGCTGCCAAGCATCAGGCCAACCGAGGCGTCACAGCCGGAGAAAGCCTCCACAAAGCCCGTACCCGTAAAGAAGCCGCCGGTATAAATCATGCCTACTACACAGCAGACAATCAGAACGATAATCGGAAGAATCAGATACATAACTTTACCCTTTTCATCCTGCGTCTCGTCACCGCCTGCGCCGTAGGGACGCTCCGGCGTGGTGAACAAATCGCCCTTTAACGCATTCTCCTCATGCACCTTCATAGAGCCGAAATCACATTTTAACAGAACAATCGTAACCATCGCCACGATCGTCAGCAGCGCATAATAATTGTAGGGAATCGCGCGAATAAATACGCTGAAGCCATCCTCCCCTTCCACAAATCCGGTCACTGCCGCCGCCCAGGAGGAAATCGGCGCAATGATGCAGACCGGCGCCGCTGTTGCGTCAATCAGATATGCCAGTTTCGCGCGGGATACCTGATGCTTGTCCGTCACGGGACGCATCACGCTTCCCACCGTCAGACAATTGAAATAATCGTCAATAAAAATCAGCACACCCAACAGGATCGTGGCCAGTTGCGCACCTGCTCTCGACTTGATATACTTAGTCGCCCATCTTCCGAATGCCGCGGAGCCGCCCGCCTTGTTCATCATACAGACCAGAATGCCGAGCACCACCAGAAATATCAGGATTCCCATATTATAGGGATCCGTAAGCACACCAACCAGACCATCCTGAAAAACGTGATTCATCGTCATCTCAAACCGGAAATCCGAATAGAACAGACCGCCGATGACGATACCAATAAACAAAGAACTGTAAACCTCCTTCGTGATAAGCGCCAGCACGATAGCCACGACCGGCGGAATGAGCGCCCAGAACGTAGCATACATCTGGGGCAAATACTGTGTTGTTTCCATAATTCCATCCTTTCTCTGATTGTGTTTTGCATTTCCAGAAAAATTTTCTGAAAACTGAAAAAAATGTATATCCTCTCAAAAGATGGCCATAATACTAATAGTCAATGGACCCCCTCCTTTGATGATTACCAAAGAGAAATTAATACTTATCCTCCCCTAAGGAAGCCTCTGGGACTGCAAAGGCGCAGTTTCAGGGGCTTCCGCTATGTTGAGAGGTCTTTTCAGGACTTTTGGCACATTTTTTAAATTATATCACTCTTTATTAAATTTAACAATTCTTTGTTTGCTATGTCGATTTTAAGCCCAATGTAGATTTTAATGCCGATTGGTTTTAATGTTAATTGATTCTAATGCATTGATCCGATTAGGGAATACAACAGATTACGATATCCCCCAATTCTGACTGATCGTTTGCAGCTTTACCATGCGGGGATAAATCTTGCCGGTGTTCATCAATTCCTCCGGCAATCCCTGCTCGGCAACGGAACCATCCGAAAGAACAACTACTTTATCCGCGCCGCTTACGGTACGCATACGGTGTGCGATCACGAGTACCGTCTTATCCTTTATCAGTCTTGACAGAGCGGCCTGTATTAAGGTCTCGTTTTCCACATCAAGGCTCGCCGTCGCTTCGTCCAGCAGAATAACAGGAGCATTTTTCAGGAAAGCGCGGGCAATGGAAATCCGCTGCCTTTCACCGCCGGAAAGTTCGCAGCCATTTTCACCTATCATACTGTTATACCCATCCGGGAGTTTCCTTGCAAATTCCTCACAATTTGCCAGCCTTGCTGCCGCGATCACTTCTTCGTCCGTAGCATCCTTTCTGCCTATCCTGATATTTTCCATGATCGTGTTGTTAAACAGCGTCACATCCTGAAATACAATCGAGTACAGCGACAATAACTTTTCCGGCTCTACTTTCGATATATCCATGCCGCCAACAGTAATTTTGCCGCTATTGATATCCCAAAACCGCGCGGCAAGACGTGATACGGTTGTTTTGCCGCCGCCGGACGGACCGACCAAAGCGGTAACCTGCCCTTGTTTTGCCGTGAAAGACACATCCCTCAATACGGTTTCCCCGGTATTGTAAGCAAAAGCCACATGATCAAATACAATATCATAGCCTTTATTTGTCAATGTATCGCTTCCTGTCTGAATCGGATGGTCAAGGATCTCATTCATGCGGTTTATGTTCGTTCTGGTAGAAATGATCGCGGCAAGATTTTGCAGCGCTCCTTCAAGGGGAGCATACAGCCTGGACGCAACAAGCAGAAACATGAAAAACAATGGAATATCTATTTCACCGCGAATGAGCAGCGCAGAACCTGTCAGCGCAACCGTAGCAATCCCAAATTTCAAAATCAACGTTGAAGAAACAACGAAAAGAGCAGTCCCAAGTTCCGTAATAATATGCCTTTTTTCTACACGATCAATTTTCTGGTCAAGCCCCTTCAGATAATCCACTTCCGCGTTATTCGCTTTTAAGTCCTGTAAGCACTCGATACACTCCTGCACGCCGCTTTCAAGAGCAACCGTTGCTTCTACGGATTTTCGGTTGAAATATTCTTGTATGCGGGATGAAAAGAACGTGATCATAAACGCAATCGGTAAGACCCAGACAGCCGCAAGCGCCATACGCCAATCGTAAGCAAACAGGCAAAGCCCTATCAGCGTTGTGGAAATAAGGGAACCGGCCAGGGCAGGTACATAATGGGAAAAAGCGGTCTCCAATGTGGCGCAGTCGCCCATAATAGAATTGGTCAAATCGGCAAGGTCTTTCTTCCCGAAAAAGGACAGCGGAATTTTGCGAAGCTGTTCTGCTAAGGTGATACGTCTTACTCCGCTTTCCACATAAGTCGCCAGATAGGTCGCGTTATATTGGAACCAGGTCGCAACAAATATGAAGCATAAACAAGCCAAAACTCCAATCACATAGAAACCAATACGTTTCCCGGTTACGCCTCCGTTCATCATATCAAGAACAAGTGAATACAAAAGTCCGACAGGAAACATAAAGGATATATCCTGTACCACGCAGGCAATGCAGCCTTTGATCAAATCGACAGCGCCTTGTCTTGATAATGCAAATCGTCTTTGCAGTGTCTGAATCATGCTCTTTCCTCCAATCCCTTATTTTCATTCAGAATCTTCCATTCCGCCGCTTCTGAATAATTCTTCCACATACGTGTAAATATGCCGTTTTGCTTTATGAGCTCGCTATGTGTACCGCTTTCTGCGATCTCGCCATCCTGCAGTACATAGATACAGTCTGCGTCTGTAATCGACGACAGCCTGTGTGCAATCATAATAACCGTTTTTCCCTTTGACAGAGCAGATATAGCCTGCTGTACGCGCACCTCATTATCGGGATCCGCAAACGCGGTGGCTTCATCAAGGATCAAAACAGGCGCGTTCTTCAAAATCGCGCGGGCAATCGCTATTCTCTGCTGTTCGCCGCCGGACAGGTACACGCCTTTTGTGCCGACCACCGTATCTATACCATTGGGTAATTTTTCGATAATATCCTGACACTGTGCGGCTTTCAGAGCATTGTTGATCTCTTCGCGCGCAGCATCAGGTTTTGCCATGCGCACATTTTCCAAAATGGACGCTTTGATCAAACGGCTATTCTGAAACACAAAAGATACTTTGTTCATCAATATCTCTTTCGGAATGTCTCGTATGTCGATATTCCCTATCAGAATACGCCCCTTTTGCGGATCAAAAAATCTTGTGACAATATTTGCAAGGGTCGTCTTGCCGCCGCCGGACGCCCCTACCAGCGCAATCGTCTGTCCCGGCTTAATCGACATAGATACATCATTCAGCGCGTTTTTCTCACCGTCATAGCTGTAACTAACATGCTCTAATATAATCGAATTATCAGAAGGTATATTATTTACTGCGCTTTCAGACAACGGTTTTTCATTCAGGACTTCATCGATTCTGTTCATTGCATCGCCTACGATCATTGCGTCCTCGCTCATAAACATGATTTTGGTAAGCGTTGTGCCGATAACAGGCGTGATCACAATATAGAAAATAAGATTCAGCAGCAATTCCTTTGTTACGCCGCCTCTTGTAAAAAGAATACCTCCGGCAATCAGAAACGCGAATACGCCATTGATTGCCGTTGTATAAAACATCATCGGCAGCCTTAATGCCTTGGTGTATGCAATGACCCATGTTTCATAATTGTCAATCGCGGCTTTGAAACGCTTGAATGAGAAAATTGTCTGTCCAAAGGTTTTTACTACGGGTACGCCCCTTACATATTCAACCGCTTCATTTGACATATCAGAAAGCGCATTCTGATATTCTTTCATTTTCCGTTCCATGTCCGCTCCCGTCATCTTCATCATGATCAGGAAGCCCAGGACAACAGGGACAAGACTTAATAATCCTAACCGCCAGTCAAAGGCAAGAAGCAAAAAGAGCAATCCTACAGGCGTGGCGATCGCGCCTGCCTTATCCGGCAGCCTGTGTGCAAGATATGTTTCTGTGGCGGCGCTGGAAGTGTTTACGATTCTTCTCAGGTTCCCGCTTCCGTACTTCTCTGTTACGCCAAGCGGCAAGGCTGCAATATGACGCATAAGTTCCTTTCTGATATTGGCCGCAACCCGGAACGCGCTTATGTGCGAACACATCAGAGCAGCTATATAAACCACAATAGATATAACTGCAAACAATACGGCAGACCAGCCATAACGTGTGACATTACCCGCTTGTGCATAGTCCGGGGAAACTTCCAGTATGTCGTGAATGATACGCCATATATACCAAAAAGGCACAAGAGCTAACAGCGCGCTCATAACCGACAGTACCCACGAAAGACAGGTTAATATCCTATACCCTCCGGCATAACCCATCAATCTTGACAGATTAGACTGTTTTTTCATTGAATGAAACCTCCTTGAAATTTTTATGATATGAGGACCTGATATGCGCCCTCGAATATCCCTCATAGAATAAGTTCTTTTTATTTAAGTTAGTTATGGCTAACTTATGTGCAAAAATTATAAGGCTATTGCCCCATAATTTTCATCCATCCGGCAGTGTAAAAGGCTCTCATTTCCTGCAGATAATATTCCGCTTCCTCAAGCGGCATTTCATGTATGATCAGTTCAAAAAAGGTATTAAACATTCCTGTAATCAGAATATGTTCCAGGCGTTCGTCAATAGGCGGCGACGGCCTGCCTAACTGTTCCAGAACCACTAAATAATCATGTGTGCCTTTCGTTTCAATTTCCACCATTTCATCAATCAGTTTTGAGAATCGCGTTCCCTCTGAATGGCAGAGAATGAGCTTAAATTCCTTCAAATACTCATAGGCATACAAAAGCATATCATACATACACTCGCCAGAGGTGGCAGCCATGTTATCCGGCTGTTCCTCCGGCGGCAATTCAGCAAAATCTTTCTGTGCCCTGCAGAAGCGGTTCAGAAAATAGTCATACTGTTCTCCAACCAATGCTTCAAATAAATCTTCTTTGCTGTCATAGTAGCCATAGAACGCACCTGTCGTCACGCCCGCTGTTTTGACAATGTTCCGCAAGGAAGCAGATTTGAACCCTTTTTCAAGAAATTCCTTCATGGCGGCCGAATGAATCAACTCCAAAGTTGTCTGTTCGTCTTTGCTCATCTTCCGTCTCCCATAACAGTGTTATATAACACTGTTATATTTTATAACTAAAATACCCTCTCTGTCAAGGGAAAATATAGCAGCAGTATCCGCCCTCATTTAGCTTGTTTATGTCTGCTGCATTTATTCACAATGCGGTAGCCGATGTAACCCGATAGAACGCCTGCCGCAATGCCGCCAAGAATATCCGTCGGATAATGTACATACAGATACAGCCTCGAAAAAGCCAGCACTGCCGCAAGCACAAACGCTGCCATACATAATTTCCTGCTGCCGGCGTAGTAAAGCGCCACTGCCGACGCAAAGGAAGCAGCCGTATGCCCTGACGGGAAGGAAAAATCCTTCTGCCTGTCAATCAAAAGCTGCACGGATGTATTGACGTCATATGGCCGTACGCGCGCAAACAGATTCTTGAGTATACCGTTGCACAGGACAACATCCACAAGCAGCGCCGCCGTCAGTATGATTCCGCTCCTCCTTGTTTTGGGTATGATTAACAGAATCACCGCAAGTATAATCCAAACAATCCCCGCATCTCCCAGTCTGGTAATGTGGGACATGAACGCATCCCCTGCCGGAGTGCGGAGTGTCTGTATGAAATCCAACATTCTAATCTCAATTCCCATTGTGTATCGTTCCCCTTGTTGTGTGCTGTTCTCCTGATTGTGTACGGTCCCCCCTCGTACGTGATTATGCTATATCGTAAACCGACCATACCCGAAACGCCTTCGCGTCGCCCTCTGCGATTTCGACGCGCCGCTCTCCGGCGTTTAGGTCAAATGCATTATCGGAAAGCTTCACATCTCCGTCAACGCCCTCAATCCAGACGCTTTTGGCATACGCCTCCGCAGATATATAAAGGCTGTCTCCCTCCCTGCGCAGGCGCAGCTTGGGATCCCGGAAGAGAAAATGCTTGGGCGCGGTAAGAAGCGCCGTGTGCTCTGACACAATCTCTCCGTTCTGTTCAAAGGAATAGCTTATGTAAACCTGTAATTCATCATAACAGCACAGATCGATCTTGGGCAGCCAGACGCCGGACAAGGGCGCCACTGTCACCTCCTGCTCTCCCTCTTCCAGAATCGCAGCCGACGCATCCCGCACAGCCCACCGCACCGTACCGCAGACAGACTTCCTCGTCTCGTTGGCCACATGCAAAACCGCCGACTTCTCAATGGACGCAGGCTGGGCAATACAGTAAGGCCGCTCACTCAGCTCTCCCTTTTCCTCACAGGAAATCATCACCGGCGCAAAAGCCCTTTTCTCCGCATAGTGCAGGGCTTTCCATCGGCCATAATAATCAATACTTGACCAGGACGCCACAGGCCAGATATCGTTAAGCTGCCACACCACCGTTCCCATACATCTGCCCCGATATCTCCTGAAATGCTCGATGCCATACCGGATGGCGTCCGCCTGCAGAAGCTGGGAGGCGTAGAGCAGCATCTCGAAATTCTTAGGGTAGAGATAAGTGGCCGACAGGTAATTCAGAATCTTCCCGTTGGCCGCTGTATTCCGCTGGTGCATCTCCATCACCCGGCTGAAAATATTCCGCTCCTTGGGCCGGGTGAAAGTCTCCACCGTCTTCAGGCACGGAAAAGACTGAAATCCGAATTCTGACAGGTAGCGGAAATAGAACTTCCGGTATTCCGTAAAAGGCTTATTGCCGTGCCATACGTCCCAATAATGGGTATCGCCCCTATTCTCATCCCACGGATTGTCATAGTTGCCGCCGGAAGAGGGGGAAGAAGGCCAGTAAAAGGCAGCCGGATCCTCCTCTTCCACGATCTTGGGCAGAATGTATTCAAAAAGCTTAATATAATCATACTTCTGCTTGGCGGAAGGCTCCCACGCTCCGTCTAATGTCTGGGTCTCCATCTCATTATTTCCGCACCAGAGCCCCAGACAGGCATGATGGCGGATACGCCTGATATTGTCCCGAAATTCCGCCGTCACACTACGCTCAAAATCCTCGTCCAGCTCATAAGAGGCGCAGGCAAACATCATATCCTGCCAGACCACCAGCCCAAGCTCGTCGCAGGCGTCATAGAACCAGTCGTCGGGATAATAGCCGCCGCCCCAGACACGGATACAATTGTGATTAGCCGCCGCTGCGTCCCGAAGCAGCTTGTAAGTACGCTCCTTCGTCACTCTCGAGAGTATGTTGTCCTCCGGAATATAGTCTGCGCCCATGGCGAAAATCTTCACGCCGTTGACCTCATGGGCGAAGCATTCTCCCCATTCGTCCTTCTGTGTATTCACCGTTATGGTGCGCAGACCGATTCTGCGGCTCCAGCGGTCCAAGAGCCCGCCCTCGTTGTCCAACAGCGAAACCTCCGCCCGGTACAATGGCTGCTCCCCATATCCACGGGGCCACCAACGCCTGGGATTCCGTATGGTAATGCGGTCCCACCCGTCGTCTTTAGAAGACTGCTTCATAAGAAGCCGCCCTTCCTCATCGTACAGAGCGACGCAGATTTCATAGGCATCCTGTGATTGGTTTACATAATCTTCTATCGTAACATCGAACCCCAGCGTAACAATGTCTTCCTGACAGCCTGCATCGTCCTCCTGCCCTGCGCAGCAGACCACTTCGCCGCCGCTCCTGTCCAGCGCCTCATCCGCTGCAGGCACGCTGTCGCTCTGGGTTGCCCAGTTTTGTGTTATGTAAACCTGCTCCAATCTTGCCTTTTCCCCGGAAAGAATAGAAACGTCTCTGAAAATTCCCATATCCGGCAGCCTGGGGCCCCAGTCCCAGCCGAACATGCAGTGCGCCTTCCGCAGATGGGGAAAGCCTTTCATGCACTCATGGGAGCCGCCCGTATATACCTTGCGGTTCTCCTCTTCTATAAATTTCGTAGGTGAATGAAACTCCACCCGCAGCACGTTCCCGCCTGCCCGGACAATCTCTGCTATATCATATTCCCAGATGCGGTGCATATTATCCGCATGTCCCAGAAACACATCATTCAAATAAATATCAGCCAGCGTATCGATCCCCTCAAACCGCAGCAGAATGAAATCCTCCGCCATCCGCTCCGCCGGATAGTCAAAAGCAGTCCAGAACCTGAAATCATTCTCCATCAGCTTCAGCGCATCCAGTTCATTCATCCTGTCATAAGGGTCCGGCATCAGCCCCTGCTCCAGCAGATTGCCATAGACAGACCCCGGTATCCGGGCCAAAACAGGCTCCTGCGTAATTCCATACACATTCTCCCCGATAATCTGCATCTGCCAGCTTCCGTTTAAACTCAGTCGATTCATGTAACCCTCCATGTATGAGCATTGGCTGCACCCCGATTGTAAAACAATCAGCACATCCGTTTTATTTTCAACCCGGCGCTTCTCTATTCCGCGCAGTTCTATTTTTATTCTAACATAATATCGACAACATGGAAATACAGTTTCTTTTCTACGCATCAAAACGCCACATCGAATGCGTACGAAATCCACATAGAAATATGGTTCCTTTTCTGTGAAAAATATGATATGGTTAAAAAGCCATAGGAAACGCGAAAGCTGCCATTGGCGTAAATACAGAAAATCTATGATAGAAATGGAAGGGAAAAGGAAATAAGAACCGCAATGAATCATAAAGACAACATTGAAACAAAACAGAAAACAACCGCTGAAACAAGACGGAAAACAACCGCTGAAACAAGACGGAAAACAGCCGCTGCAACGAATCATAAAGCCATAGAGAAATCCAGGCCTGAAACAGAAACCAAAACCAGGCAAGCCCCAAGAACCCCCAGGCAGATCGCAGCGCTTATGTGCGTTATCCTGTTGGCAGCCATGTATCTGGTAACTTTCCTGGTAGCCTGTCTGGACTTCCCGGGCTGGAATAAGTTCTTCGCCGGATGCCTGCTTATGACGATCGCCCTGCCGATTCTGCTGTGGCTCTACATCTGGCTCTATGGCATATATACCCGGAAACACACGATGGCGTCGTTAGATATGATGCACAGCGACGATAATACCGGCATCCGTGCAGACGGCCATTCCGACACCCGATCTCAGAAATAAAGGGTGCTATATTTCACGGACACTTATTTCCGGGCGGCTTCCGCATTTCAGCCGCCGCACATCCGCAGGAACATCTCATGTATCCTCATGTCCGCATCCAGCTCCGGATGAAAAGCTATGCCAAGCTGGTTTGCGCAGCGAACCGCCACAATACGGTCCTCTGCCCGTGCCAGCACTTCCACTTCCTGCTCCCGTCCTTTTATTATGGCTTCTATATAAGGTGCGCGGATAAACGTCATCGGCACAACGCCGATCCCCTTTACCTCCTGCTCCGTATGGAAGCTGCCAAGCTGTCTGCCATAGGCGTTGCGCTGTACCCGTACGGGAAGCGTGCCGAGATACACATGAGCGTCATTGCTGATTTCCTGCGCCAGCAGAATCAGTCCCGCGCAGGTTCCAAAGACCGGCAGTCCGCCGCGAATCCGGTCCTGCAGGGAATCAAACATATCCAGTTCCCGCAGCAGCTTTCCCTGTACAGTGCTCTCGCCGCCGGGCAGTATCAGCCCGTCGAACTCCTGCTCCAGATCAGACTTCTGGCGAAGCTCGACACATTCTGCCCCCAACTCCTCCATTCGGGTAATATGCTCCGCAAAAGCGCCCTGTACGGCAAGCACCGCTATTTTCTTCTTACACATACGCAATTCCCTTGCCTTCCTGCATTACTTGCCGCGTTCCGCCATCAAAATCTCAATTTCCTGCTCGTTGATACCGACCATCGCCTCGCCTAAATCCTCGGAAAGCTCCGCGATCAGCCTGCTGTCCTGATAATTAGCGACAGCCTTGACAATAGCCGCCGCGCGCTTCTTCGGGTCGCCGGACTTAAAGATACCGGAGCCTACGAACACGCCTTCCGCTCCAAGCTGCATCATCAGCGCTGCGTCTGCGGGCGTCGCCACGCCGCCTGCCGCAAAGTTCACCACTGGAAGCCTGCCTTTGTCATGCACATATTCCACCAATTCATAAGGAACCGCAAGCTGCTTGGCTTCTTCGAACAGTTCGTCTTTTCTCATGGATGTAATCCGGGCTATCTCACTGTTCATCCTGCGCATGTGGCGCACCGCCTGCACCACGTCTCCGGTGCCCGGCTCGCCCTTGGTACGAATCATGGACGCTCCCTCGTTGATACGGCGGAGCGCCTCGCCCAGATCCTTCGCCCCGCATACGAAGGGCACGCTGAAATCTCTCTTATTGATATGGTACACATCATCCGCCGGAGACAGCACTTCGCTCTCGTCAATATAGTCGATCTCAATCGCCTCCAGA
>JAGAIZ010000051.1 GCA_017626325.1 Lachnospiraceae bacterium
CGCTTTCGCTCCGTTCCAGACGCAGCGGATACTAGGCTCGAAAAAACCTCGCCAAGTACCGGCGTCTTCCAAGGGGCTTGCTTATGGTTATACAATTTGCACAATTAAAGTTATGTTGTGAAGAGTTTCGCAAACGCTTATTCTGCCTTTATTATAGCCTCGGAAACCTTGACAGAGAATCTCCGATTTGTTATCATCGCATATACCAAAAGTAAATGCAATGTAGGGAGATGATTTTATGTTTAATCATAATTTAACGGCTTTTGTATATGCCGTAGACTGCGGCAGTTTCACAAAGGCAGCAGATAAATTGTTCATTACTCCGACCGCTGTTATGAAACAGATCAATTCTTTGGAATCCCATCTGGGCCTAAAGTTAATAGAAAGAACAAGTCAGGGAGTCCGCCTGACACCAGCAGGAGAAGTGATTTATAAAGACGCAAAATTTTTGTTCGACTTCTCAAAACGCTCCATTGAAAACGCAAAACAGGCGGCAAATGTGCATGACAGAACATTCTGCGTTGGAACCTCCTTATTGAACCCGGCAAAGCCTTTCATGGATTTATGGTACAAAGTGAGCAGTCAATTTCCCGATTACAAACTGCATTTAGTGCCTTTTGAAGATGACCATGAAGGCATTCTCTCTGAAATTGAGCAATTAGGAGAAAAATTTGATTTTCTGCTTGGAGTCTGCGACTCCAAACAATGGCTCGACAGATGTAATATGCTGCCGTTGGGACGATATAAAAAAATGTGCGCTGTTTCCCGCGAACATCCGTTGGCAGCAAAAAAGTGCCTGGAGCTTTCTGACCTGTATGGCGAAACCTTGATGATGGTAAAAGAAGGTGATTCCGAAACGAACGATTTAATACGAAGTGACCTGAGAAAAAATCATCCGGCCATTCGGATTGAAGATACTCCACAATTTTATGATATATCTGTATTTAACCGCTGTATAGAAACCGGAAATGTTCTGCTAATGCTGGAATGCTGGCAAGATGTTCACCCGGCGCTTATCAGTATCCCGGTAAAATGGGAATACAGTTCGCCTTATGGACTTTTGTATGCCCTGAACCCACCGGAGGATGTTATTCAGTTCGTAAATGCAGTAAAAGTATGATTCAAGCTTGCTGCAAATATCTGAAATCGTAAAGAAAACCCAGGAAATATTCGACTTGTTCAATAGGTACTACCCACACCACGGCTAATACTATCAAACCAACCGGGAGGCAGTATAATAAAGAGAAAGCGCCAGCCGCAAGAGTACAGCGGTTGACGCTAAAATGTTTCTTATGACGTACTTTCGAGCAGGTAAACTTTTTAGCGGTTATTCTGTTCTTCACGACAACATTTAAGTTCCGGCGCCATACGTCCCTGCTTATTCAAAAAAAGCCGCCGGATCCCGATTACCTCCGGCAGATCCAGGTTGTACCGGCTAACCTGTCCATTATCCAGCCGATCCAGCAAAATGGTGCGGGCGATGACCCGCTGCTCGTGGCCGCATCCTTCTCCGCTTTGGAGAAATCATAGTCCAGCTGCTTTAAATCTCTATGGCCCTTTTGTCATAGAATTTATGTCTCTTCTTCTGAGAATTTATTTTTTCCATGTTTCTCGTTCTCCTTTTTCTGGAATTATAGAATGCAGCATTTTTCTGAATGGCGAACGCTCCACAATATCATAATCACAAACCAAATCCACATACTTTCACTCATCAGACCGTTGGTAAAGGCAAGCCGAAATGCGCAGTCCGGCATGATCATCGTTACCACCTTCAACAGAACATAAAATACCAGCGGGTTTGACAAGGCCATTTTTCTAGGGAAAATACTCATCCCCCGCACCAGCATCCAAAACCAGTAAAGGTATGGCGGAAGCATCAGTACTTCACTAACAATAACGAGCCAGGATAAGTGCGCGAACAGCGCCTCTGATACAGGGAGGGCTGCTGCTGCATACCCATTGCCGGACATCCAGGCAAACCCGTATAAAATCATGATGTAAAACAAGTGCAGACATAACCATGGTGTAAGGCTGAACACCGTCAGATAATGATATACTTTTCGCTGTCTCTCTTCTTTCAAAAAGCCTGCTATGGCAAATAAGGCAATGCCATAGAAAAGAATACCGGGAAATGCCAGTGCCATGGCAAGGGCATTCCGCCAGGGGGCGATTTCCGCTGCGCCCACTGTCAGCCAAGATATGCTTCCCATATACGCTGTGTCCCCATAGATCATCAGCCAATCACCTGCACCGAAACAAATACAGCCCAGTATACCGCACAGCAAGGAACCAATTATTGTTTTTCGTTTATGATACATTCAAATCATCACCTTCACATCTCAGAATAATTGCCAAACTATACCTTTTCCTTGAATACGCAAATACATTGGCGAGAAAAAGTCTTTTTTCAAAGCACAAACCGAAACTCTTCTGTAAACACCGCGGTCATCCTTTTTATCTGCCAACACCAGATAATGGATCTGTTTGATAATACTCTCCGATAACTATCACAATCCCCAACTAAAATTTTCTCTTCCGGCGCCTATTTCAAAATGACATTTTGCGATCCCTAAATCTATCTTGGTATAAAATCCCGTTCCTGCCTTTGCGGTAACGGAGTTCCCTTTTAGCGTAAAGCAGAATTTTTGCTGATTCATTGCTGTGGGAGCAAGCAGAGCAGCCTCGATGCCTTTTTGAAACCATTCCGGTACAGGGCCTTCAGCTTTCATCACTGCTTCCGGCTGTTTTACTTTGTGTTCCGTTCCCTTTGTTTCTCCATAACCTATGGCAATAACAAGGCATAATTTTTCGCCTTTTTCTACTTGAAAAGCTGTCCTGACCTTGCTGTACGTCATTGCCACCCAGCACGTATTCAGCCCAAGCTGCTGTGCTTTCAAGACGACCTTTTCCCCATAATAACCGCACTTTTCTTCCAGACCCGGTTCTTTTTTCCCGATCATGGCAATATAATTTCTGACCCCGGAAAATTTCCCGTAGTGTGCCATAAATCCGTCAAACGCTTTCGGCTCATTCATTATAAGCTGCATGTGCAGCCCGCTTTCCTGGTTGCATTGTTCAATATAAGACAGCAAATTCATTTTTACGTTGCCATCTATTGCTTTTGCATTATAGGAACGGACAGAATGCCGTTCTCTGATTGCTTCCATTAAATCCATAGCCATTTACCTCCATCAAATAAATTTTATTTTGCAATAAGTTATTACTCACCGCTCCTGTCGGGAACATTTTTCATAATTCTCTGAATATCAGAAAACAGGTCAATAATCTTTTGAATCTCACTTTCCTCCGGGTCTAAATAATAATAAATAAACGTACCTTCTTTGCGTGCCTTGACAATTCCTGCGTTTTTTAAGATCTGCATATGATGTGATACTGCCGGACGCGACAGATTTGTTTTCTCTGCTATATCCAATACACGACTCCCTTTGCATTCGCAGCAAAGCAGAGCACATAGCAGGTATTGGCGCGTTTCGTCGCCCAAGGCTGCAAATGTTTTTTGACAGGATTGAAATTCTTTTTTGATACGCTCAATATCCTGAATTGTATTCTTCAAAAAGCACCTCCTGTTTTGTTTAAACGCTTAAACAAATAAGATTATACCATGAAAATCTGCAGATAGGGTATCCGTAAAGAAAGTCAAGATGGATAACTAACTTTTAAACGCCATAATCAGAAATTAATATGCTTAAGTCCAAACCGATTCAATTACTTCTTAAGAGAAGATGTTCCAGAAAAGTAGAATTTTCCTTCCTGCTCAGAGAACAGAGCGAAATGACATAGGATAAAGACTTTGTCCAATAAAACAGCCCTTCCGCTGCCGATTATGATGAATTTCCGGCAGCGGAAGATTTCTTTCTGTTAAGAACAGGCCATACATGCTTCTGAGGGCTGTCTACTGCATGTTTTGATTCCTTCTATCCTGCTCTTCCTTCGCCAGACGTTCCTTCGCCTCTTCAACGCTCTCTCCTTCATGGGTGAGAAAGGAATCCACGAACCTGTCGGTCATTTTCTCAAAGCCTCCTACGACGCCGTCCTCAATCTTCTTGTATCCGCCGACAACGCCGCCTTCTATCTTTTTATACCCGCCGACTACTGCCTCCTCGATTTTCTGATTTACTTCCACTAATTTTGATTTTGCCATTTTTTTCTTCCTTTCATCTGTTTTCTTTTCCATATGCCCGGCGCATGCCATCTTTCTGCTTCGGCTGCGCTTGCTTAACTTATGGACTAATGATAAGAAAGTATTGTTTGGGAATTACTTACATTTTGTTTCCGAAATGTTAAAATATTGCCTTTTTATTGGTGGATGAGTTCCACCGTCACTTCCTCTCCTCTGTCTTCAGACAGATATTGCGCTATATTTTCTGCTTCCTGTTCTATACGCTCTTCCCATCTGTCTGCGGAAATGCTGTTATAATTCATTACTGTTCCATCCCAGTGATAGGATAACACATATGCAGTTTGATCCGGCTTATAAAAAACAACATAGACCAATGTTCCGACTTCTTCACCGTCATATACTCTGTAAGAAGTATCAATCTTATCATAAGACTCCGTAATGCCGATTTTGTTTTCCAAAAAATCTACTGCCTGCTCTTTGATTGCGGATGCCCTGGCAGACGCTTCGCTTACAGAAGGCACCGCCTGTTCTCTCGTCTCCCATTCTGCGTCACTATAACTGAACTCCAGCAAATCTCCGCTGCCCGCATCAATCCGGAGATAATAATACTGATGGCTCCCGTTATTGCTCCAATTAACACAATAATTGGACTTGTCGCCTGTCAGCATCTCCAATTACCGCTTTCCTGATAATAATGATTCAGCTCCATGCCGCTGCCATCCAGCCCATATATCTGCTGAAAATACGCCGTTGCAATTTCGATTGCCTCCTGCTCCGTGATGCCGCCCTCTGACACCTGCTGCGCGATCTGCTCTTCCTCTTTCGCTTTCTTTGCCGCAATTTCCTCAGCATTTTCTTCTTCGTAACGCTGCCGCAGCGCATAATTTCTCTTTTCCTCGAAATCTATCATCTGCAGAAGCTCCTCATCGGTCAGCTCCCGGTCTGTGGGAAGATAGAAAGTACTGTTTGTCGTCAGATAACAAAACTCCTGCTGTTTTGCTTCTTCCTCCGTGTCTGCCTGCACAAGCTCCCCTTCCGGGAAAGTCCCTTTCCTATATGCCTCGTACAGCTCTCCCTTGCGCTGCTTCTCTCCTTCCGTATATTCTCTGGAATAACCGTCCGCTTCCACTTCCTGATGATCTGTCTGCTCCACAATGGCTGTAACTTCCTCCCGGGGGGGATCTCCTCCATACGCTCTTCCACAAGAGAATGGACAAGCGCGCGCACCGGAATGCTTAAACCGCCAAACGCCGCGCCCACAATAAGGATGACTGCCGCTGCTTTGCCAAACCGATGATACCCCCGTGCATTTCCATGAGGACGGTTCTTTTGCCGTGATGTACGTTTTTCTCCGTTTTCTCCGTATCTTTCGGTTAATTCTTCTATCATCTTCTGCTGCTGATCTTCATCCATATGTATTTGTTCTACCGATAATCTCAAGTCTGATAGTTTCATATACACCCTCCATTCTGAAATGTTATGATTGCTGCGAATCCTCTAACCTCAACTTCAACATCTTTCTGCCGCGCTGTAATCTCTTCTTCACGGCATTCGATGATATTCCCAACATTTCTGACACTTCTGTCAATTTATAACCTTCTATGTAATGCAGATACACTGCACTTTTGATGGAAGGCGGCAGCTTGATCAATTCGGCAATCACCTCATTATAATCCGGCGCTTCGTAGCTGGCCGTGATTTTCTCCAGTTCCACTTTGGGATGCCGCAGCCGTAATCTCTGCATATCACGGCAGCGGTTTGTGGCGACTCTGATCAGCCACGCCTTCTCATGCTCTTTATCTGCAAACCTTTTATTCTGTTCAAGATATCTGCAGAAGGTGTCCTGCACCGCATCCTGTGCATCCGCCTCATTGCCCAGCATGACCATACAGATCCGGTAAAGCATATCGCTGTGTGTAAGCACAATTTCTTCTATCGTCATTGATCCGCCCCTTTCCCGCTCACAGGATATCCGACATGACATGATAACCTTTTTCAGATTATACGCGACAATCTTCTATCCTGAAGCGCTTTCACTAATAACACGCCTGAAACCTGAAAAAGGTGCCTTGTAACTGCAAAAACTGCCGGTTCCCGAAAGAATCCGGCAGTTGATGCAAACTGCATATTCCTGTATATTCCTTAATCAGCCTTCAGTACAATCGCATTCACGGCCTCTGCCAAATCTACCACATAGCTTCGGCTCACGAAGGACACCGGCTCGCCGTCCACAACCGCAAGGCAGTCGGTTCCGTCGTATCGGTACAGTTGGATTGTAACCTGCGGCTGGTTCTCGTTGTCGAGATAAACCGTCAGGCTGATTTCCTCTCTGCCCTCCGGCTCCTCTTCCGTAAATTCAGAAGCCATCATGGACGCCAGCGCGCTTCTGAGACTGCTGATATCCAGCTCCTCCTCCTGATAATACCAGGTCTTCTCTTCATCCTCCTCCTGAGTGGTCAGCGTATAGGTCTCTCCTTCCAGGTCGATATCAAGTCGGCTGATATCGGAGAAATGAGCCCAGATCACCTCCCGGTGACGCAGGTCGTCATAAGACGCTGCCATCAGCGTCTCGTAATCTGTTCCGCTGATCTGATAAATAATCTGAGAATCTCCGACTCTTGCGTAAGCAGGCTCCTCCTCTTCGTCTTCATCTGCCTCCTCTTCCATACTGTCATCCGCCGCGCCGGCCGTTCCGGATTCCTGTCCGGCATCCGGTATACTTTCCGCTTCCTCGTTATCCGCCGCGCTTTCTTCCTCTTCCAGCCGTTCGGTTTCCCTCGCCTCAGCCGACCGGGAGACATGCAGTACGAAGGAATGATCCTGTCCGGCATCTGACTCCGTATCCTCCGTTTCACCCTCTTGCGTCTCCGTCGTATAGGCCAGTGTGACCGTCAGCTCCGGATCGTCCAGACCGTATGCCGCAATCTCCTCTTCCGTAGCGTTATAGGATACGTAATCGCTCAGATTCAACCCGCTGACCGCATCCACATAATTGTCCACCTTCGAGGTATCCAGCGGCAGCGTGTCTTGATCCTGCTCCACGAAATACACATCCTCTTCGTTGTAAGTAACCGTATTTTCTTCCCGGTACCGCACCGTATAATTCTCACTTCCCGTAAAGGCAAGCTCTGTCACCGTGTCAAATTCCGGCACTTCGTCGTTCTGTATCATATCCTTCAATTCCAACTCGTAAAGCTCCATCGGGTCGTTTTCCACCAGATACACGTTGCCGTCTCCGATAGAGACGTAGCGTTCTTCGTCCATAGTGCTGAAATCTCCCAGCGCAATTTCATAGGTTTGCTCTTCCGTCCCGAGCCGTATGGTGCACAGCGGTTCATCCAGCCCATACTGTCCGTAATCCTCTACTTCTTCTATCATAAAAGAAACGCCAAAGGATGTAAAGGGCTCCAGAAGCTCCCGGATTTTGTCCTCGCTTACGGGGAAATTCTCATCCTCATCGTACAGCCATCCCTCGTCCTTATGAAAGGCAAGGCTCTGTCCCTCATATTCCCAGGACAGGGACGTCACTTCCTCGCTTGGCAGCTCCAGTACGATTTCGTCGCTGTTTTTGATCTTTTCCTTGTGCTCTTCATACCGGCTGACTCCGAATGTAACCGCGCATACGATCAGCAAAACGCCAAGCATCACTGTGATTTTCTTAGACCTGTTCATTCTGCCGCCTCCTTCTGCTTACAATGATATAGATACCGACGCCCAGGAATGTCAGCGGGAATACGCCGATCATCAGAACCTTTAAGAGCGAAGCGTCGGACTCGTTGATTGTCAGATAATTATAACTCAGGGACTTGCTGCGGATCGCCACTGCCTCGCTCTCTCCGATCAGAGACGACAGCGCGTTCATTCCCAGATCCAGATTCGCGCCGGACGAATATGCGTTATACATATCGTCCAGGAAATTGGAGGAGGAAAACCAGATAATCTGCCCTTCATTACCGCAGTCTACGGATACCGCCACGGCAAAGGGTCCGTCCACGTCTTCTTCTTCTTTCTCATAAGTGGAAAGGTCATACCCGGACGTCTTGCTAAAGGACGTCTCCGACGTGGTCAGAAGCTCTGTCACCGCACCGTCAGTATCCTCCACGATCAGGCCCTGTGCAATGGGCATAATCGCATAATAGTTTTCCGCAATCAGAGGATCTGTAATATCGCTCTGGGCGATATCCGGCAGGAGCACATAAGGCGCCTGGAACGCATAATAGCCCCGGTCTTCTTCCACAACGATGCCTTCCGCCGCCCGGACTCCATAATCGCCAAGCAGACTGTAGAGATTCTCCAATGTGCCGTCCTCTGTAGGACCAGCCAGCACCATCAGCTTACCGCCGCCTGTTACATAATCGGCCAGCATGTCTTTTTCCTCTTCCGAGATATCGCTTGACGGCGCATAGATCAGCACACAATCCGCTTCCTCCGGCACGGCGTCCTCATTCAAAAGGGAAAAGTTTACCGTCTCCATATTCTCCTTCTCAATCTGCTCACTAAGTACAGAGGAAAGCTCCGCCTCTCCGTGCCCTTCCAGAATATAGATCTGGGGGTGTTCTTCGCTTGTTACGTAATCGATGGCGGACGTAATCGCGCCCTCTCCGTCAAAAGACGTATCATAAGAATAGGTACTCATGTTGGCCTCTGTCACATAGATATCCTGATAGCTGATAAACCGGCTGCTGTCCCCGCATTCCACAATCAGGCTGTTGTTGGGAACCTCCTCCGACGTATACTGGCTTGCAAAGGTGGGATAGACGTCAGGATTCTTCTTCACCACCTTGATATGCTCCGATAAGCTTTCATATTTAGCCAGAAGGTTCTCAATAACCGAATCCTCCTGGTCAGCCTGCACAATCCAATAGATCGTAACATCCTCCTCCAGCCCGTTCACCACCACCTTCGTATTGCTTGTGATGGAATAGAGCTTGCTGGAGCTGATATCATATTGGGTCGTCGAGGCAGGCAGCATGGAGGCCAGAATATTGACCACCACCAGAATCGCCAGTACGATGCCTGTCATTATCAGCGAATAAGAACCGCCTTTCAGGGCAATCCGGTTCATCCCTGAAGTTTCTCTTTGTGTAAAATTCCTTCTGGCTTTTCCCTCGCCGGGAGTCTCTTCGTTCAGATTCTTTTTATAGAAATCAGATAATTTTCGCATCAGTTGTACCTCCTTTTCTCAAGGGATTGTACGGAGAGGAATAAGAAGAAAATAATCACCGTAATATAATAGACTACTGCCGTCAGGTCAAACACACCGTTTACGAACGTGTAAAACCGCTCAAACAGCGACAACTGCTGCATAATTTTTGGCAAAAGCCCTTCAAATTTCGAGGAATCCACGCAGTAAACTGCCACCACCGCCACAATCAGCAGCATACTGATTCCATAGGCCAGATTATCGTTTCTGGTCATATATCGAATCAGCAGCCCGAATAGAATCGCAAGCACGATGAAAGCAACGGCGGAGCCAAACGCGGTAGACGATACATATTCCGCCAGCGTTACGCTGTAATAATTCAGCAGGATCACCGGAATGGCGATGCCCGCGGCAAAGCCCTGATTCTCCGTCAGGGACGAAATAAAGGTTCCCACCGCAATCATCGCCGCTCCCATCAGGAAGAAAGCGAAAAGAGAGCCGTAAGAGGTGGGCAGATACACTTCTCCGTACCGTGCAAAAATAAGCGGATAGACCGCGATAATACAAAGCGGCACCAGATAGACCGCCAGAAGCGCCATATATTTGCCAAGCACAATCTGACTGGTCTTAATCGGCAGGGAATACAGGAGCTGATCTGTCTTCTGCTTCCTCTCCTCCGCAATCACCCGCATGGTCAGAATCGGGATAATCACCACAAAGCCCAGGCATACGAAGCTCAGTACATACTCGAAATTGGCCACCGCCGACTGAATATTGTACAGCATAGCGCCGATTCCCACGAAAGCCAGCAGGAACGCGGCGAAGATATATGCCGTCAGGGAATGAAAATAACCGGATAATTCATGTTTCAAAACCGCTCTCATCTTTCTTCCACCTCTCCTTCTGCTGCCTTTTCCTCTTCTTTTCGGCTCTCTCCTCCTGTTTCTCTGTCTATCTTAGCCGTTTCCGTATCTGTCTCCGTTTCCGGTACCGGCGCTTCTTCATCCGGTTCTCCTTCCGTCAGTTCGATAAAGACGTCCTCCAGATTCGCTTTTCTGACGTTCATGGTAAGAATCGCCCTTTCCTTCTGTGCAAAAGCGAAGAAAAGCCGACGGCAGAGCGCCCGGGCGTCGTCGCTCTCTACCCGCACTTCAACTGCGGTCACGCCCTCCTCCGGCTTCTCCTTCAGTTCCCAATCCGCAATCTCCTCTATCTGACCGAGGATTTCTTCAGTTTCCTCCTTCGATGCCTCCGTGGTCAGCAGGATACCGTGGGACGCCAGCATGAGCTTCTCCAGATTCTCCGGCGCGTCAAAGGCAAGCAGCCTTCCTTTGGCAATAATCAGAACCTTCTCGCAGATAGCCTGAACCTCTGACAGAATATGGGAGCTTAAGATAACGGTATGGTTCTCTCCAAGCTGTTTGATCAAATCCCGGATTTCTATGATTTGCAGAGGATCCAGGCCTACCGTCGGCTCATCTAAGATAATTACCTTCGGGTTTCCCAGAAGCGCCTGGGCGATGCCGACTCTCTGCCTGTAGCCCTTGGACAGATTGGAAATCAGACGATGCTGTACCTGTTCGATTCTTGTCTGCTCCATCACCTCTTCCATCTGCCTGCGCAGTTCCCTGCCCCGCAGCCCCTTGGCTTCGCCTACGAATTTCAGATATTCCGCCGGCGTCTCATTCATATATAAGGGCGGCTGCTCCGGCAGATAACCGATCAGGCGCTTGGCTTTCTCCGGTTCCTCGAAAATATCATAACCGTCTACCAGGACACGTCCTTCGGTAGCCGACAGACATCCGGTCATGATATTCATCGTGGTAGATTTGCCTGCGCCGTTAGGCCCTAAGAAGCCGTACACATGTCCCTCGTCGATCTCAAAGGACAAATCCCTGACCGCCATGAAATCGCCATAGCATTTGGTCAAGTGTTCCACTGTTATCATAATATTTCCTCCTCTTCTGAATCCTCTCTCAGGAAATCCCGAATGGTCTGCATGGACAAATCCGTGGAGGCGATTTCGTCCGCACGCTGCTTCAACTCCCTTCTGACCAGAGCCTCCTGCCTCAGATTCTGCTTATATTGTATCTGGTGCTCCAGCGTCGCCTGGAAGTCGATGGCAATGGTTCTGATCTGCCCTTCCGCGTCGCATTAAGGATGCATTGGATTCAGCATAGTGCATTATCTTGAAAATTAATTGAAAGAACTGTGAAAGATTTGTGATAGATTATAATCCCGCTCTCAGATCTGGTATGGTCTAAAAAATCCGAAATGGCACTTTCTGCAGTGCCATTATTGTGTATAATTGGGTAAGAACATAATGAAAGCTTTAGAACGGAGGAAATCATGAAAAATCAAAATTTACAGAAAATCGTCTTTACAGGCGTGTTGGCGGCGCTTTCTTACGTCGTCTTCACCTTCCTGCAGATTAAAATCACTTTGCCCGGCGGAGATGCTACGTCCATCCATCTTGGCAACGCAGTCTGCGTGCTGGGCGCTTTACTTCTGGGCGGCGTCTGGGGCGGACTCGGCGGCGCAATCGGTATGACCATCGGCGACCTTCTGGACCCGGTATACGTCGTATATGCGCCCAAGACTTTTCTCCTGAAATTCTGCATCGGCCTGATTACCGGCTTCATCGCACATAAGCTGGGACATATCACCACCGAAACCGATCATAAGAAGGTCTTAAAATGGACGATTGCCGCAGCCATCGGCGGCCTTTTGTTCAACGTCATCTTCGATCCGTTAGTCGGCTATTTCTACAAGCTGCTGATACTGGGCAAGCCCGCCGCCGAACTGACGCTGGCATGGAACATCGCTTCCACCTCCATCAACGCCGTAACCTCCACCATCGTTTCCTGCGTGGTTTATATGGCGCTTCGCCCTGCCCTTAAGAAATCAGGCATGTTCTTTGTGATCACATCCAAACGGGACGCTTCTCATTAGAAGCGCCCCGCCAATATTACCCCACTGATATCTCATCAATAAGACGCAGTTCCTCTTCGGTGAACACGGTATTTTCCGTGGCCCTGATATTGTCCAGAATCTGCGAAGGCTTAGAAGCGCCGATCAGAACGCTGGTGACGATACCATCCTTTAAGATCCAGGCAAGCGCCATTTCCGCCAGCGTCTGCCCTCTTTGGGCCGCGATATCATTCAGCTTTCTGATCTGCTCTATACGCTCCTGCGTCAGCGCAGATTCCTGTAAGAAGCGTCCGTCCTTCTTCACCCTGCTGTCCTCCGGGATTCCATGGAGATAGCGGTCTGTCAGCATTCCCTGCGCCAGCGGACTAAACGCGATAATGCCTTTTTGCAGCGCATGAGCCGTCTCCTTCAACCCATTCTTTTCAATCGTTCTGTCGAAGATAGAATACCGGTTCTGATTGATGACAAAAGGACATTTCAAGTCAGTCAGAATCGCCGCAGCCTCTTTTAACTTCTCCCCGTTATAATTGGAAATTCCCGCATACAACGCCTTGCCGCTGTGAACTGCCTGCGCCAGCGCGCCCATCGTTTCCTCTAGGGGCGTCTCCGGGTCCATCCGGTGATGATAGAAGATATCCACATAGTCTACTCCCATACGCCGTAAGCTCTGATCTAAGCTTGCCAGCAGATATTTGCGGCTTCCCCAGTCGCCGTAAGGGCCTTCCCACATGCCGTAGCCGGCCTTGGTGCTGATCAGCAGCTCATCCCTGTAAGGCAGTAAATCCTCTTTCAGAATCCTGCCGAAATGAATCTCCGCGCTCCCCGGCTCCGGTCCGTAATTATTCGCCAGATCAAAATGCGTGATGCCGTGGTCGAACGCAGTGCGGCACATCTGCTTCATATTGTCATAAGACGAAGTGTCGCCAAAATTGTGCCACAATCCAAGGGAAACCTGCGGCAGCTTCAAGCCGCTCTCTCCACACCTGACATATTTCATTGTTTCATATCGTTCCTTTGCTGCCTGATACATTTTTTCCTCCTTTTTATGCTCTTATTATATTAGGCGTTTGCGAAACTCTTCACAACATAACTTTAATTGTGCAAATTGCATAACCATAAGCAGCCCCTTGGAACAAAGTCAGGCTCCGCAGCCTGACTTACAAGAATCGTCTTCGCCGATTCTTGTTGGCTCCGCACTACACATCTGCATTATTCTCTTACAAAATAACGCCGGTACTTGGCGAGGTTTTTCGAGCCGGTTTGGTCACAAACCTGTATCCCTGCTGCGTCTGGAACGGAGCGAAAGCGCGGCTGTGTTGGTTATACAATTTGTGCAATTTCAACAAGGATGAAAGAGTTTCGCAATTACCTACTTTTATTATAGGTAATTACCGCTACTACAGCGGAGCCGTAACCTCCCTGCACCATGCAAGCACATCGCCCTCCAGATGCGGCGCAAGCGTCTCATACACCTTCTCATGGTAAGCGTTAAGAAGCGCAAGCTCCCGCTCTGTCAACAGCGTCCGGTCGATGGCATCCCTGTCAAAGGGCGCCATCGTAAGCGGCTCCAGGTACATAAACTGTCCGTACTCGTTCCGCTCCCCCTTCCGGCACAGCATCAGATTTTCATGCCGGATGCCAAACCTTCCTTCCAGATAGAAGCCCGGCTCATTGGAAATCACCATACCTTCCTCCAGAGGCACATATTCCGCCTCCTTCATACGCCACCGGAAGCTCTGCGGCCCTTCATGTACATTCAGCAGATAGCCCACGCCGTGTCCGGTGCCGTGATTAAAGTCAAGTCCCTCCGCCCACAAAGGCTCTCTCGCCAGAATATCCAGATTCTGTCCGCAGGCTCCATACAGAAACCGTGCCGCCGCCAGATTCAGATGCCCCCGAAGCACTATCGTATAGGCATGTCTTTCTTCCTCCGTGATCTCGCCAAGCGCGATCGTGCGAGTCACATCCGTAGTACCTTCCAGATAATGTCCGCCCGTATCCGCCAGACACAGCCCCCGGGGCTGCATTACCGCATCCGTCTCCGGTGTCGCCTCATAGTGCACAATCGCCCCATGCGCGCCGTAGGCGATAATGGGATCGAAGCTGGAACCCAGATAACCCTCCTCCGCTTTCCTAAACGCCTCAAGCTGACTGGCCGCTCCCATCTCCGTAATCTGCTCTCCGGCAGCATGGGTTTTCAGCCACCACATAAATCTGGTCAGCGCTGCGCCGTCCTTGATGTGCGCCTGCCGCATATGCTCCATTTCCTCAGACGTCTTTACGGCCTTTAACCCTTCTATGGGGCTTGCCCCGTCTATCCATTCCACCTTTGCCGGAATAGCGTGCAGCAGACGGTAATTCACTCTCCTGCCATCCGCCAGAAGACGCACGCCCGCCGGAAGCGCCTTAACGCCCGCCTCGATGGCTTCATAGGGTGCAATCGCCACCCCGGCCTGTTCCAGCTTCCTTCTGATATCTTCCGGGAAAATCTGCGGCTGTGCATACAGAACCGCCCTCGTCTCATCAAGCAGCAGATATGCCAGGAAAACCGGCGTATTGCGCACATCGCCGCCCCGCAGATTCAGAAGCCACGCGATCTCGTCAAGAGCCGTCACCAGCAGTCTGTCCGCTCCCTGCTCCTTTAATTTATCCCGCACCATAGAGAGTTTCTCTTCCCGGCTCAATCCGGCGTAACGTTTGTCAAGCTCCCATACCGGCCGGGCCGACAGATTTGGGCGGTCGTCCCAGATCAGAGCCACCAAATCTTCTTCCCCGCAGAAGACAATCTTTTTTTTCCGTGTCTTATCGGCGATTCTATCCACGAACTGCTTCGTAACGCACCGGCCGTCGAAGCCGACTTTAGAGCCCTTCGCCAGATGGGCTTCCAGATACTCCCCCAGGGCAGGAACCCCCGGCTGACCCGCTTTCATCAGAAGAATCGAACTGCCCCTAAGCTGTTCCTCCGCCTGGATAAAATACCGTCCGTCTGTCCACAGCGCCGCCTGCTTTTCAAGAACTGCCAGCGTGCCCGCCGAGCCGGTAAAACCGGACATATATTCCCGGGCCTTAAAATACTCTCCCACATATTCCGAACTGTGAAAATCATCCGTAGGTATCAGATACGCCGCCAGTCCCCTGTCCTTCATTAACTCTCTTAAACGCTGCAATCTTGCTTCTATCGTACCGCTCATCCATGTTTCCTCGTATTATAAAGTAGTAGTGTTTATAGTCCCTCTCCAAGGACTGTATGCTATACTGTTGGAGATACTGTGGATTGTTACTCACCACCTCATATTATATCTATCCTTTTACCGAAGAAAACCAATTTAGGTACTGCTTTTCCAAATAAATCTCTTTTATTGATAGGATGATTCCGATTTACTTATCTTTACACCAGCACAAATTCCATTCAACAGTAAAAATCTATAAACATCATTTATTGAAACCTTTGCTTTAGGACCAATCACTATTTCTTTAATAATGCCATCATTAATACAGTTTTCAAATTTCAAATCTGCATATGCAACCAACTTGTCATTTTTTACAATAACTGCTGCAAAATAATTAATCTCTTTGAAGATAATTCCCAGCATACATATTGCAACAGCCGCATTTGTTCCTATCCAAAAACTGCTTTTACCATTTCTTTTTTCCTTATATTTGAAAGAATATATTGAATCAACAGTGTTATCAGGAAGAAAACAACTCCATATAAAACTGTTTCAAACACACTTCATCACCTCATTTGAATCCACATCCAGTATGTCCCAATATTTTCATTAGGAATCTGCTGTACTCGTATCTGTCTATATCCCATGTAACATCCATGTGATATGGTGTATTATCCAAATTAACGATATTCCACGCATGTGGACCATTTTCTCTCTTTCCATTTGCAGTACCGGTAGCTACAATGCATCTGACATCTACTGCGTTCAAAATAACTTTTACTGCTTTAGCAATTCCTTCACACTGGGCACGATGATGAGCAAATACTCCAATAATATTATGAGATGCAATCACTCTGGCGGGTTCATTCATATCAGCTCCATGCATATCATACTCAACATTACGGCAGAACCAATCATGTACTCTAATTGCTTTATCATAATCTGTGCCCTCTGTTAATTTTAACTGTGCTACCAGTTCATTAACTGCCTTCTCGATTTTTCTATTGTATTCTTTTACTTTAGCTTTACTGAAAAAATATTGTGGGCAAATTGCTGTGTGACCTAATCCATCTGTAGCCAAATTACATGCTGACTGATTCATATGATATATAAGAGGATTGTCTCTGGTTATTGCCGCATAAATCTTGGTAAACTGTTCTTGTGAAATACTCTTGACAGGAATAGGGATAATCTGCTTATATTCCATTACACCATCATAAAATGCTTTATATATTGTCTGCTCACTTTTATTCAGCTGGTATTGCCAACAAATACCATAGAAGCTTTTGCTTGAATTTCAGCTTTACCACGAGAAAATGAACCTGACGCCATATATCCCTTCATAATCTGAATACCATCTTTATCTTTGAACTTAATTCCCGCAACTTCATCGAAAGCCACACAGTCCCACATACCAACAAGACCTACTGTATTATTGGACATGTTATAAAACAAGTTCGCTACCGTTGTCTGACCACCAGCAACAAGGATACTGTTTGGTGAAATCTGTTCATAAATATATGATTTACCAGTAGAACGAGGACCCAGCTCACAAAGATTATAATTATTCTCAACAAGCGGAATCATACGTGTGAGAAGCAACCACTTAGCTCTATCGCTAAATTTCTCTGGTTCAAGACCAGTCGAACGAAGCATTACATCAATCCATTCTTCCTTTGTGAATGCTTTACGACCATTCTTTACTTCATCCATATCTACATGAGGCATCTGAATTGGTGTAAGTTTTCTAATACGAATAGGCTGCGTATTCTGCTTATCCTCTTCAATAAACTCATATTCAAGCTGTAATATACACCATATGCCTCCGCAAAGAAGCCTATCATAATCCTTTACATAATCCGGATGAATCGGAATGCCTTTTATTCCCAAATTAGAAAATGTTGCTTCGTATCTATCTTCCTTCGTATTCAAAATAACAGTAATTCTATCAATTACTGTATAACTTCCTCGTTCACGAAGAAGTGACAATATTTTCTGTGCTTCATCTGGGCGCACAGAATTATCACGAAAAATCCCCTTTACGTTGTCAACACCTTCGTTAATAATCGCTTCATCATCTGAATTGCAATACTGACCAAGCAAATATTCCAATACATATACCGGAACGTTTGCTCCCTCTTTGATAGATTTCGTTAAATCTTTACGCACTATTCTTCCATCATAGTGTTGGCGCAACTTTTGTTTGATAACCTCTCATCTGTCATCTGTCTTGCTTGTTGCTTCAGAAGAACACATAAATTCATCCATTTATCTTTTACCTTCTTTCTTTAACATGTATATCGTACTTTTATAAGAACCTTGCCGTTCCAACAAGCCTTGATCAACCATCTCTCCAAGAATTGTCCTTGCACGTCTCTGTTTCACACCAAGCAATGTTTCCGCCTGACGTGATGTAATCTGTCCGTTTTCTGCTATAAATTCAAAAACAATCTTTTGCTTTTGCGTTAAATTGTTTGACGGAGCTTTATCGGTGTTTGTCGGCATTTTATCGGCATTTATCGGCATTTTATCGGTATTTTGAGTTTGTTCTTTTAATAAGTTAAAATCAAATGAATACTCTTCATCCAATGGAACAATGATACGGAAAACATCACCTTCAATAAATTCCGGTTCTTTTCCTGAATAATATTTGCTATATTTAAATAGATTATGGACACCTGAACCAAGCTGATCCGCATACCCAATATTTCTGAAAAAGGATGCTATAATCGGATTTTTCGAATTTGGTTCCAGATTTTCCTCTGTAATGTATCCGACGCCTACAGCACGATTTGCATTTTCCACATACATACGCTCTTTTTCTATAATAAATTTTGCCGTATAACTATTTGAAAATTCCCGATGCATTAATATATTACTTACCATTTCTCTGAGAATTATATTTCTAAGACTTTTGTTTACCGTATCTTCCAGAAAGAACTTATCCGGCAAATGCTTTTTTCCAAACTCCATAAGTCTGTCATAACTTTCAACCAAATTAGTCTTTATCACTTCCCGATCGTCATACCGGTCAACATTAACTTTACGAACAAGTGCATCTGTCACATAGGCAGATGCTACATTCATAATAACATCATCCTTACCAAGTAACATAATTGCAGCCAGATTATATCCTTCTTCTCCTGTGGCAATATCTCTACCATACAGTCCAGCACTCTTTAATAGTTCCTGATCATCCATGGCTGCCCAAGGATGCTTTCCACCTGCATGATTCTGTGCCATAATTCGAATCTTAGGTAATAAATCCAATCGTAAATCTTCTAATTTCGCATATGGATAAATTTTCTTTTCTGTAAAGATATTCTGCTTGCGAATGTACATCTGAGCAATTGCTCCGGTAGCCGTAACCTTTACATCTGCATCATCTACACGGTCATAAATTACTTTTTTATAACTATGCACCTCCGCACTCGGTGAAATATGCACATGAATAATCGTTCGATGTTCATCATAATCAATGATTTCAGGCACAAGATACACTGTTGGAGAAAATAGCACTTGATTACTCACTACAGATATAAAATTCTTTACCATATCAGGTGCTGCTTTCTTCGGTACACCAACCACGGTACCATCATCTAATACACCCATAAATATGTCTCCGCCAAAACGGTTCAAAAAAGAACATACTGTCTCGTAAGTATCTGATTCAATTCCATTGCCACAGCGTTTAAATTCAACCGCTATGGTTTCTCCAATAGTAAGAATAGATTGTAATGTTCTTAAATCCATGTTCCACCACCTTCTTTACAAACAATATGATGATTGAGATCTCACTATTTCTATTCTATCTCCATCAAATTTGAAAAACTCTAACAAATGATAAATATCTATTTTGCAGGAAATATGCTACTATAATATCCGTCTTTGAACTTCTCGACAACGCATATCCTGCACTGTTAAGCAAGTCCTTTGCTTCATCCAACGATAATTCCAGTGCAATAGAAAATGCCAATACCGTTTTCTTATTTGGTGTATAATTGATATCTTTCCTTATCTTTGAAAAATGTCTGCGATCCACATATGCCTTATTATAAACCTCCGAATCACTCATTCCTCTCTCATCAATCATACGCAGAAGCCTCTGTGAAAATGTTTCCTCTATCTGATTCATCAAATCATCAATATTACGATTGGTTGCCATAGTAGAAGACATTGTTTTAGTAAACTTTGTCTTTTTCATACTGGAAACATCAAAATCTTCAACAGCGCTTTCATCTATTTCAAAATCTGTGTCAGTTTCAGATTTTTTATCTTCTTCCAGTTTTAGCTTTGCTCTACGATTTCTGAAATCAGATATTTTATCGAAAATAGATTTCATATCTTTATCTAACTTTATGTCATCTGTTCCTGGAACATAATATTTATCTATGTATCTTCCAACAACATCTACCAATTCTTTATTTGGCATGTCTGCACCATCTCCAGTAAAGCCTTCCATATCCGCTCCTACTTCTCCGTCTGCGCGTCAAACGCATTGCCGCACGCCCAGGGACTGCCGATATCGCATCTTCCGTGATGATAAATCCGCTCCATCTGTCCTTCCTCTAATTCATCGGACATCTTAATCTTAAGCCTGCTGTCATCAGAGGCCGCAAAGCCGTCCAACAGCTTCACCATATCCTCGATTTCCTTCTGCTCTCTTTGTTCCTCACTCATAACGCCCTCTCCCTTCCTGTCTGCCCGCAGTAGGCTCTCAATATTCATCTCCACCTTGCGTTCTATCTCTTCCATGATGATTTTTCCCTTCTTTCTTTCCATTACGAAACGCCTCGCACCGCTTCGCGAAGTTTCCGTCATTGTTTCATTCCGGGCTGTTCAAACAGGCTCATCTGCTCATATCCCTTATTCTCAGGAAATTCCTTCAGATATTCGAACACCTTCCCGGCGTCGCACTCTATCCCGTGAATCCGGCACAGCTTACGCATCACTTCCGTCAGTTCCCGGCTCCGGTCACTGAGAAGCTCATAAGCGTAGCCGTAACGGCGGTGATATCTGCCCTTCATCCCCGGGAAATGCTCATCCAGCTTCTGATAGAAGTATTCCCTGTCGCCCTCTCTTAATGTGACGCCCATGCCGAAATTGATAATCCCCCGCACCTGCGCCCGGACACAATAATCCATGAGCCCTTCTATATTCTCCCTCGTATCGTTGATAAAAGGAAGAACAGGGGTCAGCCATACCACCGTTGGGATGCCGTTATCCCGCATGATTTCCAGCACCTCGAACCGCCTTTTGGTCGTACAGACATTGGGTTCCAGAATCCGGCACAACGTCTCGTCATACGTGGTAAGCGTCATCTGCACCACACATTTGGCTTTGCTGTTAATACGCCTGAGCAGTTCCAGATCACGCAGAATACGGTCGGACTTCGTCTGAATCGCCACCCCATATTCATAATGTTCAATGAGCTCCAGACATCTTCTGGTCAGTCCCAGCTTTTCTTCACAATGCATATACGGATCGCACATCGCTCCGGTGCCGATCATGCACCTGCGCCGTTTGGATTTCAGCGCCCTCTCAAGCAGCTGGGGCGCGTTGCGCTTCACCTCGATATCCTCGAAATCATGGGTAAATCCATAACATTTGCTGCGGCTATCGCAGTAGATACAGCCGTGGGTACAGCCCCGATACAGATTCATACCGTTTTCCGCCGACAGGATTCCTTTTGCGTCTACATAGTGCATCCTCGTTACCCTCTGATCGCCCACCGCAGTTTCGCCGGCCTGGCGCGGCCGTTTCGGAAGCATTCCTCCGCCGAGGGACGAATCACCTCTCTTGAAATATCACGGAAGACTCCTTCCTTATAATATCTGTTGAACGCCTTTTTCACCATCCGGTCTTCGCCGGAATGAAACGTCAGAATAGCGGCTCTGCCGCCGGGCGAAAGTACCTGCGGCAGACTGTCCAGAAAAGCCTCCAGCACTTCAAACTCACTGTTTACGTCGATGCGCAGCGCCTGAAAGGTTCTCTGACAGGTTTTCTTCACGATTTCCTTTTTCTCCCCATTCTCCGGCAGAAATGCAAGGGCACGCTCTATGACGTCTCTTAACTGCGTAGTCGTCTCTATCGCGCCGCCGGAACGGAAGGTCTTCGTAATCTGCGCCGCAATTCTGGCAGCATAAGGCTCGTCGGAATTCTCCACAAGCATTCCTTCCAATTCCTCTCTGGATAACTCCCGCAGACGCCCGGAGGCGGGAATTCCCATCTCGGGATTCAGCCTGAGATCCAGCGGTCCTTCCAGTTTATAAGAAAATCCCCGCTCCGGATTATCAATCTGCATAGACGATACGCCCAGATCCGCCAGCACGAAATCATGACCACCCGTAAAACGGGTGGTTTGCTCCGGGCTATAAGCCCGTGTTACCGGCCAGCGCCTAAAGACGCTGGCTTTCACTTTACGTTCAAGCCACTAAGCCCTTGACTCGTCGCCGCCCTTCAAAGGGCGTCC
>JAGAIZ010000052.1 GCA_017626325.1 Lachnospiraceae bacterium
CCGAGACCGGGCTTTGAAGGTGGTCAGATGCCATTATACAGACGTCTTCCGAAGAGAGGTTTCACAAACAGAAACACAAAGGAAATCGTCGCAATCAATGTAAGTGCTTTGGAAGTATTTGACAATGGCGCAACAGTTGATGTAAATGCATTAATCGAAAAAGGTGTTATTAAGAATCCGCGTGATGGCGTTAAGATTCTTGGAAACGGAGAACTTACTAAGAAGCTCGACGTGAAGGTAGATGCTTTCAGCGCGTCCGCCAAAGAGAAAATCGAGGCACTTGGTGGAACAGCAGAGGTGATTTAATGCTTACAACCTTAAAAAATGCGTTTAAGATCAAAGAGATCAGGAAAAAGCTTTTATTTACATTCGCAATGTTAGTTGTGATCCGTCTCGGATCACAGCTTCCTGTTCCGGGTGTGGACAGAAGTTATTTTGCAAACTGGTTTGCTCAGCAGACCGGGGATGCTTTCAATTTCTTTGATGCTTTTACAGGTGGTTCATTCCTGAATATGTCCATCCTTGCATTGAATATCACACCATATATTACTTCTTCCATTATTATGCAGCTTATGACGATTGCAATTCCCAAATTGGAAGAGATGCAGCGTGATGGCGCAGATGGACGTAAGAAAATCGCTTCTATTACAAGATATGTAACAGTAGCGCTTGCGCTGATCGAAGCCGGCGCTATGGCGATTGGCTTTGGCCGTCAGGGATTGTTAGAGACTTATAATGCAATCAATATTATTACTGTTATTGCGGCTCTTACCGCAGGCAGCGCTTTCCTGATGTGGATCGGTGAAAGAATTACGGAGAAGGGCGTAGGCAACGGTATCTCTATCGTGCTTACGATCAATATCCTGTCCCGTATGCCGCAGGACATTACATCCCTGTTTGAGATGTTCGTGATTGGAAAGTCCATTGCGAAGGGTGCGGTTGCGGCAATTATCATTATTGCAGTCATTGTCTTAATGGTAGTTTTGGTTATCATTTTGAATGACGGCGTGCGTAAGATTCCTGTACAGTATGCGAAGAAGGTACAGGGAAGAAAGATGGTTGGTGGACAGACAACGAATATTCCGCTGAAGGTCAACACATCAGGCGTTATTCCGGTTATTTTTGCATCTTCCCTGATGCAGTTACCTATTGTGATTTGTTCTTTATTTAATATTAACAGTACAGGCGTATGGGGCGAGATATTAAAGGGTCTGAATTCCAATTATTGGTGTAATCCGGACAATCTGGTTTACTCCATTGGTTTGGTTGTATATATTGTATTGGTTATTTTCTTTGCATACTTCTATACATCCATTACCTTTAATCCTTTGGAAATATCTGAGAATATGAAGAAGCAGGGTGGCTTTATTCCTGGCATCAGACCTGGTAAGCCTACCAGCGACTATCTGACCAGGGTGCTTAATCACATTATCTTTATTGGCGCTGTAGGGCTTACGATTGTATGTGTCGTACCGTATTTCTTTAACGGTGTGTTCGGCGCGAATGTATCTTTCAGCGGAACAAGCCTGATCATTATTGTGAGCGTTGTTTTGGAAACAATTAAGCAGATTGAATCTCAGATGTTAGTTCGTAATTATAAGGGATTCTTAAACGACTAATGAATAGAAGTAATGGTAGGGACGGCTGGATTACTGGTTCGTCCCTTACTTATCTTCGTGTGAAAAATCCGTATGCAGAAGGTTTTTCAATTGACACATATGAATGGAAAGGCATGGGTATTCAATTATGAAAATTATTATGCTAGGCGCGCCCGGCGCGGGTAAGGGTACACAGGCGAAGATGATCGCAGAGAAGTACGGTGTTCCGCATATTTCTACGGGTGATATTTTCAGGGCAAATATTAAGAATGGTACGGAGCTTGGCATGGAAGCGAAGAAATATATGGATCAGGGACTTCTGGTGCCGGATGAGCTGACCGTTAAGA
Organism: Lachnospiraceae bacterium; assembly: GCA_017626325.1. Taxonomy (GTDB): domain Bacteria; phylum Bacillota; class Clostridia; order Lachnospirales; family Lachnospiraceae; genus UBA3282. Next base: position 1,946 of record JAGAIZ010000052.1, read on the forward strand.
TCCTGCTCGACAGAGTAGCGAATGAAGATTGCAAGAACGGATATGTATTAGATGGTTTCCCGAGAACCATTCCGCAGGCGGAAGTGCTTGATAAGGCTTTAACGGAGCTTGGCGACAAGATCGATTACGCGATCGACGTCGATGTGCCGGATGAGAATATTGTGAAGAGAATGGGCGGAAGACGCGCTTGCTTATCCTGCGGCGCAACCTATCATATTGAGCATGTACCGCCGAAGAGCGAAGGAATCTGCGATAAGTGCGGACAGGAGCTGGTGCTTCGTGATGACGATAAGCCGGAAACAGTTAAGAACCGTCTGAATGTTTATCATGAGCAGACACAGCCGTTAATCGAGTTCTATACGAAGAAGGGCGTGCTTAAGGCCGTTGACGGCACCGTAGACATGAAAGATGTCTTTGCGGCGATTGTTGAGATCCTTGGATAGGGCGAGAAAAATGTGGAAGTATTCTGACAGGGATGCTTTTTGTGAGATATGATTGTTAGAAAAGAAGGTATAATAATGGCTGTTACAATCAAGTCTGAAAGAGAAATCGAACTTATGAGAGAGGCCGGCAGGCTGCTTAGTATCGTACATGAGGAGTTGGAGAAGATTATCCGGCCTGGAATCTCTACTAAGTATATTGATACGGTGTGTGAGGAAATCATACGCAGTTATGGCTGCACCCCTAATTTTTTGCATTATCAGGGATATCCGGCATCCGTATGCGTATCCGTGAATGAAGAGGTAGTTCATGGGATTCCGACGGAGACTCATATCATACAGGAGGGCGATATTGTCAGCCTGGATACCGGTCTGATATACAAAGGCTATCACTCGGATGCGGCAAGGACTCATGCGGTAGGGCAGATCAGCGCTGAGGCACAGAAGCTGATTGACGTCACGAAACAAAGCTTCTTTGAAGGAATTAAAATGGCAAAAGCCGGAAATCATCTATATGATATTTCAAATGCCATAGCAGCTTATGTCACGCCCTATGGATATGGCATAGTGAGAGATCTGGTCGGGCATGGAATCGGCACGAGTCTGCATGAAGAGCCGCAGATCCCTAATTTTGCCCAGCGCAGGAAGGGACTTAAGCTGCAGCCCGGCATGACGCTTGCTGTAGAGCCAATGATTAATCTGGGATGTGCGGATGTACGGTGGCTGGAGGATGACTGGACGGTAATTGCGGCGGATCATTCCTTGTCAGCGCACTATGAGAACACAATTCTGATTACTGAGGGTGAACCGGAAATATTGACGCTTGGGAAACCCGGTGAAGCATAGTGCTTCTGCAGGCAGGAAGAATGCAGTTGGCAGAATGCCCGGAAACAGAGTCATGGCTAGAAGAAAGGCGCATAGTGGATATGGAAGGAATGCTTGCAAAATCGAAAGCGGGTCATGATAAGGACAGTATTTATGTCATACTTCGCGAGGAGAGCGAATACGTATATTTAGTTGATGGTAAGACCAGATCAATTGCCCGTCCGAAGAAGAAGAACAGGAAGCACGTCCAGATCATTAAGAAGAATGCTGTGGAGAACAGCGGAAGGACATGGGAGGACGCGGAGATCAGAAGAACGCTTAAGGCCTTTGAGAAGAGCCTGCGCGGAAATGAAAATCTTATTTAATATAGAAGAAACAGCTATGTGACAGGAGAAAAGGAGGAAACAGATGTCTAAAGCCGATGTAATTGAAATCGAAGGAACTGTAATTGAGAAGCTGCCCAACACGATGTTTCAGGTGGAGTTAGAGAACGGCCATGTGGTGCTGGCTCATATCAGCGGCAAGCTGCGCCAGAATTTTATCCGTATCTTGCCCGGCGATAAGGTAACGCTGGAGTTGTCACCGTATGATCTGTCCAAGGGCAGAATTATCTGGAGAGACAAATAATAGGGCGAAGAGATTTCCTAAGTCAGCAAAGTACGCTGACTAAGTAAATCTAAAACTTCGCCCGGGAAATCCTATAGGATTCTTTCAGGATTGAGGCAAGAGAAAGTGACGATGAAGAAGTTTTAAGAAAACACGATAAGAAAAGATGGAAAAAGGCTTGCCAAAATATAGGTATGATGTTATAATGTAAAACGGTCTTTTTTGAAAGGAGGGTTTGAGATGAAAGTCAGATCATCAGTAAAACCGATTTGCGAAAAATGCAAGATCATTAAAAGAAAAGGAAAGATCAGAGTTATCTGTGAGAATCCGAAGCACAAACAGGTACAAGGTTAATCCCCGGTTTATGTAACGTAAGGGGTTCTTTGTCAGTAATATGAAGCGGCTGCAGTACCGCTCTTTTTCCGGTTGCGCATATTTTATGGACGACGGAGCGGCTACTGATTATCATATACATGGAAGAGCCTATGGGAGATTACTTTTTGATACCAACATGTGCTTGGAAAGATCGGATGGTTTGATCCGGTTGGGTAGAACCTACCCCAATCAATTAGTGTCACGTATACCAGAGTATACGAATTGAATGCATGTAAATGCAGAGAAAATGGAGGAAACGTAAATGGCTCGTATTGCAGGTGTTGACTTACCTAGAGAAAAACGTGTAGAAATTGGTCTTACTTATATCTACGGTATTGGTAGAGCAAGTGCAGACAAGATTCTGGAGGCGGCAAATGTGAATCCGGATACTCGTGTCAGAGAGTTGACTGATGACGAGGTAAAGAGACTTGCGGAAGTAATTGACAGAGATTACATGGTGGAAGGTGATTTGAGAAGAGAGGTTGCTCTGAATATCAAACGTCTTCAGGAAATCGGATGCTACAGAGGTATCCGTCACAGAAAAGGACTTCCGGTTCGTGGTCAGAAAACCAAGACCAATGCAAGAACAAGAAAAGGTCCTAAGAGAACAGTTGCAAACAAGAAGAAGTAACAGGCAAATTATAGTGAGAAAGTAGGTTAGTTTATTATGGCAAAGAAAGTTGCAAAAAAAGTAACAAAAAAGCGTGTCAAGAAAAACGTTGAACATGGACAGGCACATATCCAGTCTTCTTTCAACAATACAATCGTTACCTTAACAGATAACGAGGGTAATGCGTTAAGCTGGGCAAGTGCAGGTGGTCTTGGTTTTAGAGGTTCAAGGAAATCTACTCCGTATGCAGCACAGATGGCTGCAGAGACAGCTACAAAGGCTGCTTTGATTCATGGTTTGAAGACAGTAGACGTTATGGTAAAGGGTCCCGGTTCAGGACGTGAGGCTGCAATTCGTGCGTTACAGGCATGTGGTCTTGAGGTAACAAGTATCCGCGACGTAACGCCGGTACCTCATAATGGATGCCGTCCGCCTAAGAGACGTCGTGTCTAATAGAATGTAAGCTTCCTTTCGCAGAGAAATCGCTTTGTGAGAGGAAACAAGGTAACAGATAAGCGTTGGATGAAAGTACCGCTGTGGTACTGTAAACAACAGATTTTGCCGTAAGGCGGAAATCTGGGGAAGAGGTAACCCCTCTTAGAAAGGAGCCAAACATGGCAGTAAACAGAGTTCCTGTATTAAAGAGATGCAGATCACTTGATTTAGATCCTGTATATTTAGGATACGATAAGAAATCTAACAGAACATCAGCAAGAACAGGCAAGAAGATCAGTGAGTATGGTCTTCAGTTAAGAGAGAAACAGAAAGCAAAATTTATCTATGGCGTATTGGAGAAACCTTTCAGAAATTACTATGAGAAGGCAGACAGAATGAAAGGCATGACTGGTGAGAACCTTATGGTTATGCTTGAAAGCAGACTGGACAGCGTAGTATTCAGGATGGGTTTTGCGAGAACAAGAAGAGAGGCAAGACAGGTTGTAGGCCACAAGCATTTTCTTGTAAATGGCAAGGCTGTGAACATCCCTTCCTATTTAGTAAAAGCCGGTGATGTAATCGAAGTAAGGGAGAAATCCAAATCCTTACAGAGATACAAGGATATCCTTGAGGTAACAGCCGGAAGACTTGTTCCGGAATGGATTGAAGTAGATCAGGATGCATTAAAGGGAACTGTTAAATACCTTCCTACCAGAGAAATGATCGACGTTCCGGTCAACGAGATGCTTATCGTCGAGTTGTATTCTAAATAATAACGGGGAATGTTGAAGGCAGGTAAAATTGTTCGTAAAGGAGGGTATTTGAGTGTTTGATTTTGAGAGACCAAATATTGAGGTTGCGGAAATCTCAGAAGATAAGAAGTATGGTAAATTCGTGGTTGAACCTTTGGAAAGAGGTTACGGTATTACCCTTGGTAATTCTCTTAGAAGAATTATGCTTTCTTCTTTACCGGGTGCAGCAGTCAGTCAGGTCAAAATCGAAGGCGTCTTACATGAGTTCAGTTCTATTCCTGGCGTGAAGGAAGATGTGACCGAGATAGTAATGAACATCAAGAGTCTTGCAATCAGGAACAGCAGCGATACGAACGAGCCTAAGACGGCATACATTGAGTATGAAGGCGAAGGCGTTGTAAGAGCGTCCGATATTCAGGTTGATCAGGATATCGAGATTTTAAATCCGGATCTGGTAATTGCTACACTGAGTGGCAAGGATACTAAGTTATACATGGAACTGACAATCACAAAGGGCAGAGGATATGTAAGTTCTGATAAGAATAAGACAGAGGATTTACCAATTGGTGTCATTGCAATAGACTCAATCTATACACCTGTTGAAAGAGTCAATGTAACCGTGGAAAACACTCGTGTTGGTCAGATTACCGATTATGATAAGCTGACATTGGATGTTTACACGAACGGAACGCTGGTTCCGGACGAAGCGGTTAGCTTGGCTGCTAAAGTACTGAGCGAACATTTAAGCCTTTTCATCGATTTATCTGAGAATGCTAAGACTGCAGAAGTTATGGTAGAAAAGGAAGACGATGAGAAAGAGAAAGTATTGGAAATGAGCATTGACGAATTAGAGTTATCTGTTCGTTCCTATAACTGCTTAAAGAGAGCTGGTATCAATACAGTGGAAGAATTAACTAACAAGACATCTGAAGATATGATGAAGGTTCGTAACCTCGGACGTAAATCTCTCGAGGAAGTGCTTGCTAAGTTAAAGGAATTAGGTTTACAGCTAAATCCCAGTGATGAAGCTTGAATAGAATTATAATGGATGACGTGGAAGATAAGCCCAAAGAGCGCCGACGCGTCAGCTCATGAATGGAACTATTGACGCATTCGGTAAGTAAGTCCAAAGCGCGTGGCCGGATGTACCATGACGGGAGAGAACTCCCAGGTGAGAAAGGAGCCAATTATGGCAAAATACAGAAAACTCGGCAGAACATCTGACCAGAGAAAAGCATTACTTAGAAGTCAGGTAACAGCTCTTCTTTACAATGGAAAAATTGTAACAACAGAAGCTAAGGCGAAGGAAGTACGCAAGATCGCGGAAGGTCTTATCGCAATGGCTGTGAAGGAAAAAGACAATTTTGAAACGGTTAAGGTTACAGCTAAGGTTGCCCGTAAAGACAAAGACGGCAAGAGAGTAAAGGAAGTCGTAGACGGCAAGAAAGTAACTGTATACGATACGGTAGAGAAGGAAATCAAGAAAGATATGCCTTCCAGATTACATGCCAGAAGACAGATGCTCAAGGTATTATATCCTGTAACAGAAGTTCCTGCTGCAGCAGCCGGCAAGAAGAAGGGTACGAAGGAAGTTGATCTGGTTGCTAAACTCTTCGATGAATACGGCGCTAAGTATGCGAGCCGTAACGGTGGTTATACAAGAATCGTTAAGATCGGCCCCCGTAAAGGTGATGCCGCTATGGAAGTTGTGCTTGAATTAGTATAAGCGGACATAGAGTAAAGCTGAATATGTGTTAAAGGAAAGTCCTGCATGAAAGTGCAGGGCTTTTTTTAGAGAGTAATTTTATTGGATGTATTAAGATCGGTTCGAAATCCATAGCGCAGCAGGTTGCGGAAATGTTGAATTTCTAAAGGAAACAGATCAGGGATTTTCCTGTCCGGCTAGAATTATCGAGGCGCCAAATGATGTCGCCGTCAACAAGGAGCTGTTGCTTCGGCAGAGCATATCACTGATAGGCTCTGCCTATGGAGTAACAGCTTCTTTGTTTTGGAAGAATTGAAGCTGCGCTTTGAGACGCTCGTTCTCCAATTTGAAATATTCCAGCTTGCCTTGCGTATCGGAGAGCTTGTCTTGCGTATCGGAGAGCTTGTCTTGCGTATCGGAAAGCTTATCTTGCGTATCGAAAAGCTTATTCTGCGTGTCCGCTAACGTATCCTTCATGCATGCAAGCGTGTGCCTTGTATGCTGGAGGTCATTTACAAGAAACTGATGCTCGGACTGCAGAGTGCGTTCCAGACGGTAGTAGTCCTCCCGGGCTTCACATTGTTCGCGTATATCGTCTTGGGCGCAGAGTTCGAAAAGAGCCTCTGAGGCTTCCTGAATATATTGATTTTTGGCGGCAAGCATTTTAATCTCCTCCCATGTAGTTGCTTTGAAAAGCTGTGCCCAATAGTCGATATGATACAGCTTGTCTTCTTTGGTAGCCAGTTCTATTTGATTTAAGTTTACCACAGCAAGCTTAAGTTTGTCACTATAAATCGTATTGTTTTTTACATTTAATAACATATAGGAAGAGTAGAATTCAGGATAAACAGGAAATAGCGTAAAATCCAGAAAGCTGATGTGGATAACTGGTTTCACGGCAGAGTAGTTTTCGCCTTTATTCAGGGAATCAAAGGAACGGCACAGGTAACTGAGGGAGCGTTCCGGCCAGAAATGATGATTGATGACCTGCATTTCCAGATTGATCAGGGCGGCATCATTTAAAATGACTTTGATATCCAGTATGAATGTTTTGGAATCGATCGCTTTGCCCAGTTCAATTGGATTCAGAATGGTTACAGAGCGTACTTGTTCCTCGGACAGATGCAGCAGAGAGCAGATGAGTCCTTTCAGTACGGTATTATTTTTCTGGAAAACGGCGCGGAAAAGGTAATCGTTTGTCAAAGTATAGGGAAGCGCTCCGTGAGCGGAATGAAAAGATGGTTTCGATGTGTTCATAGACAGTACCTCAATAGAAATATTCTCTGATATCAGATAATCAGATATTAGATAGCGATATATTTGGTATAACATGCATGATGTGGTATTGCAAGCTTTTTAGGGGAAATCAAGGCGGGTACTGTGTAGAAAATGAATGGACAAAATCAAAAAAAGAATAAACCGCATACCACGATATAGAGATAATAAGGTAAAATGGAAGTATTCGCTACAATATATTGTATTGTGCATTATTTTGAAGGGTAAGCCGTTTTCGTGTTCGTCAGACCGCATAAGTAATCCAGACTGACATGGTAGTACTTAGCCAGTTTGATTAAATGGCGTACCGGCATCTCGTTGGCACCGCGCTCATATCGTGCATACATAGTCTGGGATGTGCCGAGATATTCTGCTATTTCTTTTTGCGTTTTATCGGAATCTTCGCGCAGATTCCGGATTCGTTCGATATAATTCATTGAGATATATGCCCTAGCGTGTAACGTTTGTACAATTGCATTTTACTGGTAGTGTTATCCTAACATAGTAAAAATATTTACTATTGACATTAGTAAATATCTTTACTAGAATATTTAAGAAAGTATGCGCAGACGTTTTTACGAAAGTGCTACATTGCGTACATTGTTAAGCACTAAAACGTTGCATGCTATATTACATCATTCAATATTACATGAGGAGGGAGAAAGCATGAGAGGGAAATGGAAAGGCTGGAAAAGCAGAATTGCCGCAGGGTTGGCAATGCTTCTGACGGTTACGATGCTGGAACCGGCGGGCACAGCGTATGCGGCGGAAACGCTGGTAAGAGGCGGCGCGGTACAGACTGCGGAAACGGCGGAAGAGGAGATGAAAGTGACCTCGGAAGCCGGAGAAACAGCGGAGTCTGCAGGTGCAGAGGAGTCCGAAGCAAAAGAAAAATCTGAATCTGAAGAAGGATCCGAGTCAGAAACAGAGTCAGGAACTGTGGAAGGCTCAGAGAATGAAGCAGATTCCGGGGATTCGGAAAAATCCGAGTCAGATACAGAACCGGGAACTGCGGAAGAATCCGAGGCAGAAGAAACGTCTGATGCGGAGAAGGAAGAAGAAACGGACGAAGATCAGGTTGGTTCTGAGGAGGAAACCACAGATACAATATCCGGGAATCAGACGGATGAAGAAGTACCGGAAGATACGCAGGAAGACATTTTAGCAGATAAGAAAACAGAAGCAGAGCCGGAATGGCTCTACAAAGCAGAAATAGCCAAAGCGGGAAGTATAGACCCGGATTTATACTGTTTTCAGGATGAAAGCGGCGTTGTCTATATGGCAGAGGACCAGGAGACATTAAAACAGATTGCGGGTTATTCGGAGCCGGACTATTCCGCCTATACAACAGATGAGCCTTTGCCGGCACCGACCGGAGTACACTGGAATTCTAGCAGACCCGGAGAACTGTCATGGGATGCCGTTTCGGGTTCAGAAGGAGAATATTTAATAGAAATCTATAAAGATGGTAAATTATATCACGATGTAAGTTTCTCAGGATTAGAAGAGACCGGCAAGGTAACTTGCTGTCAATGTGAGGAGATAAAAGACAGCGGAACCTATCGATTCAGAGTGAAAGCGGGAGAATGGGGTGTAAGCGGCGCATGGTCTGCATGGAGCGAAGAGTGGAACTATGAGAAACCGTCAGCGCATCTTAGCACACCTGTTGAATTGAAGTGGAATAAGACAACGGCAGAATGGGATGCTGTAGCAAATGCAAATGGGTACTATTTAGAATTATATCTCAATAACAAAGAGTTTGTAGTAGGTGTTTGTGGGCATGGTATGCAGACACAGGAGGATTTGTTCAGAAAAATGACCGAACCAGGCCGCTATACCTTCAAGGTACAGGCACTGAGCAGGGACATCACGCAAACTTATCACAGTGCATGGTCCGCATTCAGTCCCGCCTACGGCACAGGGTCCGTGGCGGATCAGGCTCAGAGTGCGCTGGATGAGGCGCTTGATAAGGTGGGCGAGGATCCGGACGGCGCACTGCAGGCAGTGACAGACGGTATAGACGTGGACAATCTGGCAGTTGCCATGCAGACGGATGCGGATGTGCTCTCGAAAGTGCAGGAGTTGGAACAGGCGTATGCCGATGCGAAGAATATCAGCGTGACGACGCAGACGGATTCCCATGTCGACGAGTATGTGGATGCTTCCCGGATTCAGGTGGTCGGGGCGGCGTTAAACGCAGCATCGAATGATAAACAGATGGTTATGGATTTTGGCAAGATTGATGATGAAATCGATGAGGAAGCCTACCCTTACCGGATGAAAAACTGGGTGCAGTTCAGTATCGATCTGGAGGGAAGAACAGAAGGAGACAAGCTTCTCGTGCCGGTGCGGATCACCATTCCGATTCCTAAGAACATTGTGCCGGAGCGGTTCCGTATTCTGCATTATCATCAGGATGGCAGCTATGAAGAAATCGATCCGGTGATTAACGGAGACGGAACGGCGTCCTTTACTGTGACAAGCTTCAGCCCCTTTGTATTCGGTAATGAATTGACGCCTGCGGAGTCCTTAAGCATCAACAAGACAGATATGGCTTTACAGAAGGCTGGGGATACAGGAACGCTGACGGTGACGCTGACGCCTGCGGGCGCCAACAGCAATCTTATCTGGACCTCTTCTGACGAGTCGGTGGCGGCAGTAGAAGACGGCAGGGTGACCGCGACAGGCAGGGGAACAGCGGTTATTCGTGTAGAAGCAGAAGAAAACAGCAAGTTGTGCGCAGAATGTAAAGTGGCAGTGGCAGGAGAAGCGGACGGAGAGTCGGGAGATATCGTATACCTTTCTGATCTGGGGCTTTGGATGAAAAACATTGACGATCAGGTATATACCGGCAAGAATATCTGCCCGGAGATTGAAATCTATGACAACGGTACGCTTCTGACAGCCAAGAAGGATTATACGGTCGCTTATAAGAATAATAAAAATGCGGGAACGGCTTCCGTAATAATTACCGGTAAAGGGAATTACAGCGGAAAGGGCAATGGTAAAAAGACCGCGGATATCAAGTTCAGTATCGTTCCCAAAGATATCAGCGAACTGACAGTTTCATGCGAACAGTGTTACGCAACGGCGAACAAGAAACAGACGCCGCTGCCGAAAATAAAGGATGGATCCGTTACGTTGAAGAACAAGACGGATTATGTTGTAACGTATACGGATGCTGCAGGCAATCCGCTGGAAGGTAATGCGATTCCCAAAGGCGCGTCCGGATATTACAGGATCGTTATCACAGGTCAGAAGAATTATACCGGAGAAATTGTAAGAGACATAGAGGTGACAGGCGCGGAACGTATGCTGAACAAAGCTTCGGTAAAATTCGCTTCCGGCGCGAATAAGAAGGCTTATAAAGACGGCGCGGCAGTTACTTTAGGCGAAAAAGATCTGACGGTAACGCTGAATAAGAAGAAGCTGGTATACGGTGAAGATTATGTGCTGGAATACCAGGATAACATCAATGCCGGCAAAGCAAAAGCAATAATTGTACCAGCCGAAGGCAGCAGTTATGCAGGCAGCAAAGAGATTGCTTTTACCATTACCGGCAGAGCGCTTGGCAAGGTAAAAATAGAAGGCTTTGCGGCGAAGCTGCCTTATACCGGAGAAGAAGTGATACAGTCCGGTATGGTGCTTAATGACAAAGCGATTTCTAAAGTGCTGAAAGAGAATACGGATTATACGGTAACGACTACAAATAATGTACAGGCGGGCAAAGCAACCGTAGTGATACAGGGAATCGGCGGATATACCGGAACTGTTAAGAAAACATTTACGATTGCGCCATGTACAATTACGGATCAGACCGTTGCATTGGAAGTAGCGGAGAATGCTGATAACGCGATTATCAGGAAAACCGTGAACGGCAAAGAAATCTGGTACATAAGCGATACACTTGCGTACACCAAGGGCGGATGCAGGCCTGTACTCAATGTTACCTGTAACGGCGAGACTGTAGAAGGTAAGTATGCGTACAAAAATGCGGATAAGATAACACAGGACGCGCAGGGCGGTCAGAATCCTGCCCTGAATAAAATGCCGTCCCTGACATTTACCGCAAAAGGCAACTATGGAGGCAAGATTACGGTATATTACGGCATACATCAGGCGGATATCAGTGTGCAGAACATACAGGCAAATGATGTAGTTTATAATAAAAAAGCCGGAAAATTCAAATCGACGCCGGTTATCACTGACGCGGTGACAGGCAAAAAGCTTGCGGCGGGTTCAGATTATGAAAAAACAGTGCAATATACCTATGCAGACACAGAGAAAGCAGGAGAGGAAGTCGGCGCAAAGACCGCGCCGGATGCGCATACCAAAATCCGTGTGACTGTAACGGGCAAAGGTAAGTATCAGGGAACTGCTTCTGCGGTTTATGAGATTATTCCGGCATCAATTGCCAAAGCAACGGTAAAAGTGAAGGATCAGGTTTATACAGGCAGGGAATGTCTTCCGGGTGAGAAAGACGTGACAGTTAAAATCGGTAAGGCGACGCTTGCGCCCGGCAAGGATTATGAGATCGTGGCAGACGGTACGGACATTATTAATGTAGGAACCAGAAGCTTCAGGATCGTTGGCAAGGGCGATAATTACGGCGGAACGAAGACCGTTAAATTTAAGATTAAGCAAAAGAGCTTCCTGTGGTGGTTCTTCCGGTAAAGGGTTCCAATCAAGAGTAAGCAGAAAATATTGATATAAAAAGTTCCCTTTCGGGCAAGAAAATGAAAACTTGTTTACCCGGAGGGAACTTTTTATGTGCTGCGTGTAAGGAGGAAACGGGCAGGGCCGCATACTCATTGCCTGGTATGACAGCTCTTATTCGACTGCTTTCTGGAAATGCTGGTAATCCTTGCAGGAGTTCCAGTCGCCGCCCCAGGTGAAGCCATGCTCTGTAAAGAGACGGTAGCACAGGTCGTTTTCGTCTATTTTGTAGGCAAAATTCTTGCTGCGGTCGGCGTAGATCTCACTTCCGGCGGGAGAAATGTAATCACCGCCGTTTTCCCCTTTTCCGAAGACAATATAGGGATTGTAGAAGGGATTGATATCGATTGCCAGTCCGTAAGCGTGTTTGGAAAGGCTGTCGGTTCCGTCCACCACTCTGTAGTTAAAGCAGGAGGTATTATTATCCAGCATAGACAGGGTATCGTCGCCGCTGTATTCATCCACCAGACATATCTTTTCTATTTGATACTCATTCCGGTATAATTCGTAGAAAATTTCTACCATATCCTGTGCAATGGCCTTATTGCAGATCAGCTCGCCTTCCTGCTTGCTGCCGTTGAAATCGTAATGCAGGACGCGGACATAGCGCAGGTCGTCATAGGAGACGGCGGGCGCTGTATCGTCGGCAATCATGTTGACAGCGCTGACAGCGGTTTCTGATGCCTGTGACTTTACCACCGGATAAGAGATTCCGGTAATACGCTGCTTGATTGTGTCGTTCAGGGGCTCATAGAAGAAGCCGGGCTGATAGGTGACACGGTTGGGGTCTGGATTCAATTCGTTATTCTCCTTTTCGGAAGCTGTTGTGCCGTTTCCCGTGCCGGTCTGCGGAGCCTCTCCGGAAGCGTTCTTCGTATCGTCTAAGGAGGATGCGTCGCTCTCGCCGGAGGAAACGGACTCTGCTCTATTATATGAGGAAGAGGCGGGTGATGTGCTCTCGTCAGGTGATTTGGCGGGAGATTGCGTCTTATTTGCGGCGTTACTTATATGTGGCGCTTCGTCCCCGGAGGAAATTTCCGAAGGATCACCCGTCTCAGTCTGGCTGCCATAGGCAAGTTCGGGGTTATTCTGCGCGTATTCTTCCAGTGTCTCCGAGCCTGTCAGATAATGGGCCAGGAAGGAGCATACCATAATGAGAAGAAGCAGGAAACAAAGGGGCTTCGCCAACTGTTGATACAGACCCTGGCTGTCAGGTTTTTTTCGGCGAATATTTTTGGAAGAAATAGTTTCAGAGGGATTATTCCGGGAGTTAGGAATCTTTTTTTCTGACATTTGTGTCACCTTTCTTTTGGAGAGCGTTTAACCTGGCGGATTATCCGGTATGATTTCCGCTTCAGGCTTTGTTGTACTATTCTATCACAACCTTATGCCGGGTTCTATCCCTATTTGTGAAAGGCTGTATTGCCGCTTGTATTTTCCATTATAATCTAGTAAAATAGGCGTTGACATGAAATGATTGTAAACCGATTTCTGCAAAAGGATAACAATATGGGGATTATCAAGACAGATAAATTAGTATTTGAATATATCAGGCGCGATGAAGAGGGTAACGTGGAAGGCATCACCCGTGCGGTGGACGAGGTGGATATCGATGTGAAACAGGGCGATTTCGTGGCCATTCTGGGACATAACGGTTCCGGCAAATCTACGTTAGCCAAGCATATCAATGCGATTCTGTATCCCACGGAGGGCGCTGTGTGGGTGGATGGTATGAACACGGCGGACGAGAAGGATATCTGGAATATCAGGCAGGAAGCCGGGATGGTGTTTCAGAACCCTGACAACCAGATTATCGGACAGGTCGTGGAGGAAGATGTGGGATTCGGGCCGGAGAACATGGGCGTTCCCACGGAGGAAATCTGGCAGCGTGTGGAGGAGAGCCTGAAAGCGGTGGGGATGTACGAATTTCGCAAGCACTCTCCCAATAAGCTTTCCGGCGGGCAGAAGCAGCGTGTTTCCATCGCGGGCGTTATCGCCATGCATCCCAAATGCATTATCTTAGACGAGCCGACGGCGATGCTCGACCCCAACGGGCGCAAGGAAGTGGTGCGCGCGGTGCGGGCGCTCAATGATGTGGAGGGGATCACGATTGTCCTGATCACACATTATATGGAAGAAATCATTCACGCGGACAAGGTGTTCGTTATGGATAAGGGTAAGGTCGCTATGGAGGGTACGCCCAGGGAAATCTTTTCCCAGGTGGAGAAGCTCAAAGAGCTGCGGCTGGATGTACCCCAGGTGACGCTGCTTGCCCATGAACTGCAGAAGAGCGGAATTGATCTGCCGGACGGCATTCTGACCATTGACGAGCTTGTGCAGGCCTTGTCCCGCGTCAGCCAGGTTATGCAGAAATGTAAGGAGAGACGGTAATGTCTTTGATATTAGATCATGTAAATTATATATATGGTGGAGATACGGCGCTTGCGGTTCACGCGCTTAAGGATATCAATCTGGTGATTCCGGACGGGCAGTTTATCGGGCTTATCGGCCATACAGGTTCGGGAAAGTCTACGCTGGTGCAGCATTTGAACGGATTGATCAAGCCCACAAGCGGCGGCGTTTATTTTAACGGAGAGGATATCCATGCGGAGGACTACGATAAGAAGAAGCTTCGCAGCAAGGTGGGGCTGGTGTTCCAATATCCTGAGCATCAGCTTTTTGAAATCGATGTATTTACGGATGTGTGCTTCGGACCGAAGAATCTGGGATTATCCAGGAAGGAGACGGAGCTTCGCGCTTATGCCGCGCTTAAGCAGGTGGGACTGGAGGATGAATACTTCTATCAGTCGCCCTTTGATCTGTCCGGCGGGCAGAAGAGACGCGTGGCAATTGCGGGTGTGCTTGCCATGAAGCCGGAGATCCTAGTGCTGGACGAACCTACCGCCGGGTTAGACCCCAAGGGCCGGGACGAAATTCTGGACCAGGTTGCGAAACTGAAGGAAGAGACGGGCATTACCGTGATCCTTGTCTCCCACAGCATGGAGGATGTGGCGAAGTATGTGGAGCGCATCATTGTGATGAATAAGGGAAGCGTGCTTTATGATGACGCGCCCAAGGAGGTTTTCCGGCATTACAGGGAGTTAGAACAGGTAGGGCTTGCCGCGCCGCAGGTTACTTATATTATGGAGGCGCTTCGCGCAAAAGGGCTTCCGGTTGCCGCAGACGCAACAACCATAGAGGAAGCGAAACAGGAGATTCTGCGTGCGCTCGGCAAAGAGAGACGTTGAGTTTGCGGTGCTGTTATGCAAAAAAGAAGACGCGTGGCAGCATAGATACTTAGAAAGCAGCCGGAAAGAGGAAAAAGCATGATACGAGATATTACACTGGGGCAATATTATCAGGCAGATTCGGTCATTCACAGGCTGGATCCCCGGGTGAAGCTGGTGGCCACCATCTGCTTTATTATATCATTATTTGTGGTAGAAAGCTGGATAGGCTATGTGATTGCCGCCTTGTTTCTGGCGGCAGTGATTAAATTGTCTAAGGTGCCCTTTAAATTTATGGTGAAAGGTATGAAGGCGATCGTCTTTATCCTGCTGATTACTGTGGTGTTTAATATGTTTTTGACACCGGGAGAGGCTCTTGTGACCGTCTGGAAACTGACGATTACGAAGGAAGGCCTGCGTCTTGCGGCTATGATGGCGATCAGGCTGTCTTTCCTGATTATAGGATCTTCGGTGATGACGCTGACTACTACGCCCAACAGCCTGACGGATGGCATGGAGAAATTGATGAATCCGTTAAAAGCTGTGAAAGTGCCGGTGCATGAGGTAGCCATGATGATGTCCATCGCGCTTAGGTTTATTCCCATCCTCTTAGAGGAGACGGATAAGATCATGAAAGCGCAGATTGCAAGAGGCGCGGATTTCGAGAGCGGTAATCTGGTGAAGAAGGCGAAAGCGATGGTGCCCCTTCTGGTACCGTTGTTTATCTCGGCGTTTCGGAGAGCCAATGATCTGGCGATGGCGATGGAAGCCAGATGCTACCGCGGCGGGGAGCACAGGACGAAGATGAAGCCTCTGCAATATAAGAGGCGGGATGGCTTTGCTTATCTTACACTTGTCTGCTATCTGACGGTGTGCGTGTTGTCGAATTATATATTATGAGGTTATAGACTGATATGAAAAGAATCATGCTGACAGTAGCCTATGACGGAACGAACTATCATGGGTGGCAGATACAACAGAATGGAGAGACGATAGAAGGCATCTTAAACAGATGCCTTTCTGCGCTTTTGCAGGAGAAAATAGAGGTGATCGGCGCGAGCAGGACGGACGCGGGTGTCCATGCCATGGGGAATGTGGCTGTTTTCGATACGCAGACGAGGATTCCCGCGAGTAAAATAGCTTATGCGCTGAATGCCAGGCTGCCGGAGGATATCAGAATCCAGAAATCTGAGGAGGTGAACGGCGCTTTTCATCCCAGACACTGTGACAGTCGAAAGACCTATGAGTACAGAATTTATAACGCGCCCTTTCCTATGCCGACGGAGCGGCTGTATACACACTTTTCCTATACGGAGTATGACGTCGTGCGTATGCAGGAGGCGGCGGCTTATATGGTGGGGACTCATGATTTCAAGAGCTTCTGCAGTACGGAGGCGCAGGTGGAAAGCACGGTGCGTCAGGTAGACAGTGTGGAGGTGGACAGGAGCGGCAGCCTGATCGTGATACGGGTGGCCGGAAGAGGTTTTCTCTATAATATGGTAAGAATTATGGCGGGTACGCTGATGGAAGTGGGACGGGGACGGATAGAACCCCAGGAAATCATGCGGATACTGGAAGCGAAGGACAGAAGCAAGGCGGGGCCTACCGCGCCGGCCTGCGGGCTGACGCTTATCAAATATGAATTTATGCAGGAGGAGCATTAAAAGGGTGCGGTAACGCTGTTTCGGATGAAGATTTCTAACGCTTTCTAACGGAAAAAACACGGCAAAATCATGGTAAAATAACGCAAAAAATGGGTTGACACGCATGGAACCGTATAATATAATATCTAACTGTGGCAATGTTTAAAAATGTCAAGCCAAAGCCCCGGCGAAGGCATTTTGAATAGAGTACAACCGCTGCTTGGAGAGTCTTTAGTGTGGCCGGACATCCGCATGAGAGATTTGGAAGAACAGCACAGACAGTCGTAAGACGATTAGTTACTATGGAGGTTAACACAATGAAGACTTTTATGGCAAGCCCGGCTACAATCGAAAGAAAATGGTATGTAGTTGACGCAACAAATATGACACTTGGTCGTTTGGCATCTGAGGTTGCCAAAGTATTAAGAGGCAAGAACAAACCGATTTTCACACCGCACATCGACACAGGCGATTATGTAATCGTTGTGAATGCCGATAAAGTGAAGGTAACAGGTAAGAAGCTTGATCAGAAGATTTACTATCGTCACTCTGAGTATGTAGGCGGTATGAAAGAGACTACTTTAAAGGAAATGATGCAGAAGCATCCCGAGAGAGTTATTGAGTATGCGGTAAAAGGCATGCTTCCAAAAGGACCTTTGGGAAGACAAATGTACACGAAGCTTCATGTATATGCTGGACCTGAGCATCAGCACGCAGCACAGAAGCCGGAAGTATTAACATTTTAATTCACAGGGACTGAAAGGAGAAAATAGAAATGGCTAAAGCAGCTACAGCAAAATATTATGGAACCGGCAGAAGAAAGAAATCTATCGCCAGAGTTTATTTAGTACCCGGTAAGGGCGACATTACCATCAACAAGAGAAGCATTGATGATTATTTCGGATTAGAGACATTAAAGGTTATCGTTCGTCAGCCTCTGACAGCAACAGAGACAGTTGACAAGTTCGATGTTATTGTTACCGTTAAGGGCGGCGGCTACACAGGTCAGGCAGGCGCTGTAAGACACGGTATCGCAAGAGCGCTTCTTCAGGCAGATCCTGATTACAGACCGACATTAAAGAAAGCAGGTTATTTAACAAGAGATCCTCGTATGAAGGAGAGAAAGAAATACGGTCTCAAAGCAGCGAGGCGTGCGCCTCAGTTCTCGAAACGATAATTCAGGCAAATATCCGCAAAAGTTACAGACCCCGAAAACATTGCGTTTTCGGGGTTTTCCTTATTTTCCGGAACTGCATGGAACAGCACAAAAAAGCCTCAAATTTTTTCGGTAACTAACAAGTAACTGACAGGTAACTAACAATGGAAAAGGTTTCTTGTGCAATACTTTATAAATCTGTGCAAGGCAATAACATAGAGAAAGTTTATAGTAATTTTATTGATTTTTGCTGCAAAAGTGCATATAATATAAACAGATAGAAAACTATCTTCGGGAGAGTTCCTGCCAAATAGTGGAAGATTTTAAACTCGGGAGAGTCCCTGCCAGATAGTGGGAGATTTTAAACTCAGAGGGAGCAGAAATGCTCCCTTAATTTTTACAGAAAGAAGAATGTAATGGAAGAATTTAAATTATATAGTGTTTCAGATGAGTACATAGAATATTTGAGAAATGTATTTCCGAATGTATATTCAAATAAAATAGCAACGAGAACTCATACAAGGAAATATATTGGCACGGTGATTCAGTTGGAAGATTGTAATTATTATGTACCAATGTCC
Organism: Lachnospiraceae bacterium; assembly: GCA_017626325.1. Lineage (GTDB taxonomy): Bacteria > Bacillota > Clostridia > Lachnospirales > Lachnospiraceae > UBA3282. The sequence continues at coordinate 20,292 of JAGAIZ010000052.1, forward strand.
TCTCCTAAAGAATCTGATTATCAAATTGCTGGGGAAAGAAAAGTAATTAAGAAGAGTATTATTCCAATTATTCAGATTGTAGTTAAAAATGTGAAAGGTGAAAAAGAGTTAAAAGGAACGCTGCGGATTAGTCATATGATACCGGTTCCTCAATCAGAATTGCAGCTTTATGATATTGAGAACGAGTCGGATTCTGCATATAAAGATTTAGTGCAGAATGAAATTATTTTTATTCGTAAGAATCAGAAAAGGATACTTTCGAATGTACAGCTTCTTTATAAACAAAAAACAGAAAATGATTTGTCAGCGGGTTATGTGAAAGCCGCTTTAGAATATAAGAAATTAGAAGAACTTTGCAGAAAATTTATAGAGGATAATAAAGGAAAATGCGGCGGAAGTGTATGAAGAAAAGTGGGTAACTAACACGTAACTGACAAAAGGCTCGAGAATCCTTTATTTTAAGCATTTGGAGTTCTCCAAGAGATAATTCAGGCAAATATCCGCAAAAGAGTTACAGACCCCGAAAACATTGCGTTTTCGGGGTTTCTTTCATTCTTGGTAAGACTGCAGGAAGGCATGAAAAAGCACAAAATTTTCATGATAACGAACACATAGCTGATAAACATAGTGTGTGGAAATCGCCATATAAATTGACTTTTATATTGACATGACATAAAATAAAAACGAATGTCAATTCGGATGAAAACGGGACGGACAACAACGTCCCGTTTGGCGATAAGAAGGGTTTTATATGAGCGGAAAATGGGAAACAAAGGGCAGCACAATTTTAATGCGGAGTTTATATCTGTTTGTGATTCTTGCATTGATATTTGCATGGATTTACAGCATGATATTTCAGGAGAACTATGAGCTGGGCGCAGGAGCACAGTGCGAATATGCGGAAGGCTGGCAGGTGGAAGAGGCGGATGGAAATCGCCGGAACGTCACGCTGCCGATGGATATTCAGACAGACGAGAATGGATGTGTCACAATTGTGAAGACGCTGCCGCAATCCATGGAGGAAGGCGAGACTATGCTCATTTATGGATACCGTACCGCGATTACCGTATTTGTGAACGGAAAGGAACGGGCGCTTCTGAACACGGCGGACACGAGAGCTTTTGGCAAGACCACGCCGGAGGCCATGCTGTTAGTGGAACTGCGTAAGGAGGATGCCGGTCAGGAAATCAGAATCTGTTACCAGGGCGGAGAGAACACCGATACCGTGAAGATAAGAAGCATCCTGCACGGACCCCAGAGGGGTATCTACAGCTATATCAACAGAAGATACATACCGAACTTCATTTTTGCGTGCCTGATTGCGGTGACAGGATTGCTGCTTCTTCTGGTGGACGGGGTGTTTCAGATTATGCGCGGCTGGAGCAGTAATCTGGGATATTTGGGAGCGTCTGCTGTGCTGCTTGCAGGGATGCAGATTTCGGGCAATGAAATCAGACAGCTCTTTTATTCCAATCTGACTGCACTGGAATTTCTGACGCGTATTGCTATGCTCTTGATCCCGGTGCCGATGGCGCTTCTGAATAACAGGATTCAGAAGAAGCGTTACAACAGGCTATACTTAGGCATCAGCGGGTTGTTTATCATCAATGCGGCGGTGGGTGTGGTGCTGCAGTTTTGCGACATTCTGGATTTGAATGATCTTACAGGCGTATTCTATGGACTCGTGGTTATTTACTTTATGATGGTTATCGTTACTATGGTCAAGGATGTGAAGAACGGACACGGTAAGGAATTGAGAGCGTTTTTCCTGGCGGTCTTGCTGCTGATTCTGTGCGGGGGAATGAGTATGCTCTTGATGAATTTGTCCCGTTTCTCCAATCAGGCGTCTCCGGCGCTGCTGTACAACGCGGGCTTCCTGTTCTATATGGCGGTGATTGCCTTTGACGATATTAATGAGTTGATTCGGCGTAACCGGGAGAGAGAGCAGGCGATTTATGCCAACCAGGCGAAGAGCAATTTTCTGGCTAATATGTCCCACGAAATCAGAACGCCCATTAACGGTATTCTGGGTATGAATGAATTGGTGCTTCGGGAAACCCAGGAGGAACGGATTAAAAGCTATGCCTGCCAGATACAGGACTCGGGACAGGTGCTTCTGTCTTTGGTAAATGATATTCTGGATTTCTCCAAGATTGAGAGCGGCAAGCTGGAGATCATCCCCGTGGAATACCGGATGTGTAGTCTGTTAAATGATCTGGTCGGCATGGTGCAGGTGAGAGCGGAGAAGAAGAAGCTTGCCCTGCGGCTGGAGATACAGGAAACGATACCTGATGGGCTATACGGCGACGAAGTAAGGCTCCGGCAGGTCATTACTAATATTTTGACTAATGCAGTCAAATATACGGAGAAGGGCAGTATCACGCTGCAGATGTCGGCGGAGCGCGTCGGTAAAGAGGAAGTAGAATTGAGTGTCCGTGTGACCGATACTGGCAAAGGTATTAAGGAAGAAGACAGGGATAGGTTGTTTACGGCCTTCGAGCGTCTGGAGGAAAAGGAAAACCGGAACATCGAAGGAACGGGACTGGGGCTTGCGCTCAGTCAGCGTATTTTACACCGGATGGGGAGCGAGCTGAAGGTGGACAGCGTGTATGGGCAGGGTTCCGCTTTTTATTTTTCCGTCAGACAGGAGATTAGGGACGATGTGCCTGTCGGAGATTTCCGCAAGAAGTATAAGCAGAGTCTTGGTAAACGGAAGGCATATCAGGCATCCTTCACCGCGCCCGAAGCCAGGATTCTGGCGGTGGACGACAATCAGGTCAATCTGAAAGTGCTGACGGGACTGCTTGGCAGCACGAAGATACAGGTGGATACGGCATCGAGCGGCGCAGAGTGCCTGTCTATGGTGAAACAGAAGGAATATCATCTGATTTTATTGGATCATCTGATGCCTGAGATGGACGGTATCGAAACCTTGCACAAGATGCGGGAGATGGGCATTACGGTTCCAGTGGTCGCGCTGACGGCGAATGCCATTGCGGGCGCCAGAGAGACCTATCTGCAGGAGGGCTTCCGGGATTATCTTTCCAAGCCCTTTGGCGTGGAGGCGTTGGAAGAGATGGTGAAGACTTATCTGCCGGAGGCGTTGATCCGGCAGAATTGACAGGACATAAAGAGACAGACAAGGCGGGCTGATGCGTAACGATATCAGCTCGTTATAGTAATAGCGGGATGACCGTTGCAGCAGGATGAATTAATGAAGAAGGATGGACAAAAACAGGATGAATTACAGGACAGCTTCAATCGAGGAAGCGTTACAGATCTATAATCTCGTACAGCGTACTATCAGAACGATATATCCCCAATATTATCCGGCGGAGGTGGTGGACTTCTTCTGCGGGCATCACAGTCTGGATGCCGTCAGACAGGATATTGAGAAGGGTCATGTGAGTGTACTGACCAAGCAGGATACTATTGTGGGCACAGGCAGCTTTGCAGAGAATCATATTACAAGAGTCTACGTGCTGCCGGAATGTCAGGGCGAAGGGTATGGTACATTGATCATGAAGCGCCTTGAAGAAGAGATCGCGGCGCATTATGGGGAAGCGCAGCTTGACGCTTCTCTGCCGGCAGCCCGCCTGTATGAGAAGCTGGGCTACCGGACGGTACGTCACGAGAAGCTTCCGGTTGAGCGAGGCGTCGTATTGGCATATGAAGTGATGGAGAAAGCGCTTTGGCAGAAGCCCGGCCCGATTGATACAAGACGCAGTATCAGGAGATATGAGGATAAGCCTGTCGAAGCAGAAACAATTGCCCGGATACTGGACGCAGCAAGAGTGGCTCCGTCTGCCAAGAACAGACAGCCGTGGAAATTCTTAGTCTACAGCAAAGAAGCGAAACAGGAACTCCTGCACTGTATGAGGACAGGAATTGAGCGGGAGAAGAAAATGCCGGATTTACCCGGTTCCGCTTTCGGAATTCCGGATGCGGAGAATACGCTGCGCGTTATGGAAAGTGCGCCGGTGGTTGTGCTGGTGTTAGATACCAACGGCAAATCTCCCTTTGTGCCGCTTGATACGGACGAGCGGTTTACGGAGATCAACGATATGCTTTCCATCGGAGCGGCGGTGGAAAATATGCTGCTGCGGGCGGAGACTATGGATATCGGGACCTTGTGGATTGGCAATACCTGTTTCGCTTATCGGGAGCTGACAGAGTATATCGGAACAAAAGCGCAGCTTGTCGGGGCAGTTGCGCTGGGGTATAAGGCGGAACGGCCCCGGATGAGAACGCGGAAGAAGCCGGAGGAGATTGTGGAGTATTACATATAGTGAGAAGATAAGAAAGCGTATACGAATGAATGCAAGAAGGAATATGAAATCCCGTGTCTTCGCCTAAAGACGAATGGAAGCCAGGAGAAGGACTGATTGCCTTCTGCCTGGAAGCAGAGTGGTCTTATCTGTTCCGGGTATATATCATAACAGGAGCGGTGTCGTAAAGGCGAACGCTCCTGTTTTGATTTGTTTTCAGGGATTGTATAGAATCATATGCAGAATGGTGGTTTCGATTCCGACATTTCGATATGAATGGACCGTATCGCCCTTAAATCGTATGCTCTCTCCTCTTGTGACGGAAAAAAGTTTATCTTCAGTTCCTATTTCAAGCGTTCCGCAAAAAACAGTTATAAACTCTGTTGTTCCCCGAAGATGCGGCTCGGACTGCCAATAGCTCCCCGGCTCTAGTTCCAGATAATAAACGGCAAATCTACGGTTTTCATCATCCGGGAAAATAGAATAATTTTTTACCCTGCCGCTATCTTCTAAAAGCGGTTGTATTTCAGATGTTTTAACAATTTCATACGGTGCTTTGGGACGTACAGTCAATGCGTCGAACGGCACTTTCATTCCGTTTGATAATTTCCACAATGTAGAGATTGTTGGATTGCCTTCTCCACGTTCAATTTGAGCCAGCATACTTTTACTGACTCCGCTTAACTTCGCTAATTCGTCCATGCTCAATTTGTTTTCTTTCCTAAGACGTTTAATATTTTTTGCAACAATCAGATTCATCGTATCCAAAAAATGGCCCTCCTCTATTGACAATATAATGCACTTACTGTATTATTATATCGAACTAAGTGCGATATGGTGCACGTATTGTTATATTATATAATTTTAGCATCTCATTGTAAAGAGAGAGGAGCAAAAATGTTTCCTGTATCTGATTTCTTGATTTATTGCTTTGTTACCGCTTACACGCCGGGAGCGAATAACCTGTTGTCCATGAGCAATGCGGCGCGTCTGGGCTTTCGGAAGAGCTTTCGCTTTAATTTGGGAATTACCATGGGATTCCTGATCGTTATGAGCATGTGCACGATCTTTAGCTCTACGCTGTATTCTCTGCTTCCTAAGATCAAAATTTTTATGCAGATTTTAGGAGCGGCTTATATGGTGTATCTGGCCTGGAAGGTCTGGAAAACCTCTTCTGATTTCGAAGTGGAAACAGGTAAAGAATCTGGTTTCCTTGCGGGAATGGTATTGCAGTTTATGAACCCTAAAATCTATATTTATGCGATCACCGCCATGTCCCTTTATATACTGCCCGTATTTCACTCGACACAGGCTTTGGTCTGCTTTACCCTCATTCTGACTGTCATAGGGGCTTCCGGATCTTATGTCTGGGCGCTGTTTGGTTCAGCTTTTTGTAAATTTTTTGCCAGACATACCAAAGCGGTCAATTTGATTATGGCATTGCTGCTTTTGTATTGTGCAGTATCGTTGTTCTTATAAAAGTAAAATCGGGGATCGTGTAGGGAAAGAACACCCTGCGACGAGCAGGAATGCAGGATCAGTAAGAAGCCGGTTCTGGCAATTGAGGTGGATGGATATCGTTATCATAAGGCGGGGCAGAAGCAGGCGTACAGGGACGATTGTTTTCCCCTGGAAGTAGAATTTATGGTGCAAACTCCCTTGTTTGGTTATTGCCGGCAGTTCTCAGGATAAAGTATGCTGGTATCAGACATGATACAAGCTTTTTCTTTTGTATAAGCTGTCAGGTTGATGTTTCAGACAGAATGATCGTATACTGCTTGACAGCGGCAGAAGAATGGCAAAGAGGTACACAAGGAAAGCGAACACAGCAACAATCCACGGGAGGACACGGCATGCTTAACAGTATCAAAATCGGCAGTTTTATTACAGAAAGGCGCAAGAGCCTGGGAATGAGCCAGAAACAGCTCGCGGACAGATTGAACATTTCGTTTCAGGCAGTATCGAAATGGGAGAATGGAACGACATACCCCAATATTGAACTCCTGTATGATCTGGCGATTGCGCTTGGGGTGACAGTGGATGAGATTTTAGCCGGGAACATGCGCGAGGCGGAAGGGCTGTCTTACAGCAAGGCGGGGATCGATATCACCTATACCGATATGATTAAAAAGGAAATGGCGAAGCACTTGGAAACTACGGACAGACGGGTGATGAATGGCCTGGGCCCCTTTGCTGCGCTCTATGATATTCATTATCCTGAGATTCAGGAGCCTGTGCTGGTGCTGAAATCGGAAGAACCCGGCTCCAAGCAGAAGCTGGCGATGGAGTACGGTTACACGGAATCTATCTGCCATGATATGATCAATCATCTGGTTAATGACATTGTGGTGATGGGAGCAAAGCCGCTTGCCGTATTAGATACTATCGTGTGCGGCAATGCCGAGGCGGATACCATCAAGAGCCTGGTCAAAGGCGTTGCGGAGGCATGCCGGGAGAATGAGTGTTCTCTTGTGGGCGGCGAGACATCTATTCAGCCTTCTGTGGTAGAGGCGGGCGTCTATGTGCTGACGTCGAGTATCGCAGGAATCGTAGAGAAGGGAAAAGTGATCGACGGCTCTCGAATAGAAGAGGGAGACGCGGTGTTAGCCATTGCTTCTAATGGCCTGCATACCAATGGTTATTCGCTGGTACGCCTTCTGATGGACAAGGCGCCGCAGATTAAATTGGATAAGATCAACGGCCTGACATTCATCGAGCAGATTATGAAGCCCCATACCCCTTATTATAGAGCTGTCAAAGATTTATTCGACCAGGATGTGCTGCACGGTATGGCACATATTACGGGCGGCGGCATAGAGGGCAATCTGTGCAGAGTGATACCGGAGGGGCTGTGCGCGCGGATAGATCTGTCCAGCCTGCGGATTCTTACGATCTTCAAATACATCCGCAACGCGGGCAATATCAGTGACGGAGAGATGCTGCGCACTTTTAACTGCGGTGTGGGCTTTAATCTGGTGGTACCCCAGCGCAGTAAGGATATGGTGATGGCACATGTAAGGCAGTATTATGACTGTTATGAGATCGGTGTAATAGCCAGAGACAACGAGAAGGTTGCGCTTGAGAAGCGGCTTGATTGGCTGTAAAAAGAGCGGATCGGCCAAAGAGTGAAAAGGCAGACGAGGAGAGTTTTTGCGGTGATGATGAAAGCGAAGACTCTCTTTTTATATAATGAATCATAAAAATCGTCATATGATATTAATAGTTACTTTTCACACCCACGCCAGCTTTAGGCATAATGCTGAATTTGAAAAAATTTTTATACACCACCAACAGGCAGAAAGCGCAGAATTGTGGATAGGTTACTTCCCAGCACCCGTTCTGCCTGTTTTTCTTTTCTGCG